>JAABRM010000056.1 GCA_011390955.1 Oscillatoriales cyanobacterium
CAAGGGATGAATCAAATTAAAATCGGCATTCAAAAATTAAGCCATGCGGCTTTAGAGTTAAATGCGATTGTGCAGCCGGAGTAAATTTATTGCTTGTTGTTTGTTGCTTGTTGCTTATTGCTTGTTGCTTGCTGCTTGTTGCTTGTTGTTAATTTAATCTGTAACGATATTGTTCTACCATTTACAAAAATTATTGCTACGATTTCGAGGTTAATTTGGGCGCTTGTAGGGGCGATCCCCCAGTGGTCGCCCCGCGCCCCTGCAGATAAATCATCAGATATTGTAGGGGCGCTACGGAAAAGCGCCCCCTACTGTTGCATAAATTTTTGCAAATGGTATTCCCAGGCTGGAGCCTGGGAACGAGGGCTTAATCAGCAATAAATAAATTTAATTATTGACCAAATTCTAAACGGGCTTTTTCTACCAGGTCTGGTGTCACCACCTGTAACTCTTCCTCTCTAGCCATTTGTTCAATGCGTTGACGGGCTTGCGATCGCACAAAATAAGGAATATTTTTTAACTTGGTTTTTGCCTCTGTCGTCCATTCCAGTTCATCAGAAAAATCACGAGTCACCATAAGAAATCCCTCATTCTGAATTACTTTAATCATTGTTTCCAGTGTAAATTTAGCGGGCAGCGCCGTGGCGATCTTTTAGGAAATCTTAAAATTTCACCTCAGCCCTTCAGCCCCAGGATTTATGGTGAATTTGGGTGAGATGATTCCTGGTGGGAGATCCCCTGGAGCACTTCTGGGAACAGATTAATACTTTGTTCCAATCGCTCGATTTCAAAGTCGTTGTAAAACACCGCTAATTTTTTGGCATAATTTAATAAATTCTGGGAGCGATATTCTACGGCCAATGTTTGCAAGTCCGCAATAAATTGATGAATTTCTTGCCAAATCATCGTTTTGTGCAAAGTCGGCCAAACTTCTTCCTCCTGTTGCCTAAGTTTACTCAGCAATTCTGATAATCTTTCTGGATTCTCTAAGGGACTGAAGTCTTTATCTTCATCAATGGATAAGAATAAATTGATCTCGTTGCTACTGGTATGAAGCATAGAACTTTCACTGTCGCTTGGTTCCGGAGAATTGCTGACTGGTGAATCGGGCTTACTCCTAGTAGTTTTCGGGGCGATCGGAAAGATTTTGTTCATGGCCATAATTAATTGACTCCGACTCACGGGTTTAGAAACAAACCCATTACATAAAGAGTTCAGATGCTTTTGTTGAATTTCAAATATGGCCGCACTGAGAAAAATAATCGGAATCTCTTGGGTCGCTGAATTAGATTTAAGCGATCGCGCCACTTCTTCTCCATCCGCATTGGGCATCCGCAAATCCAAAAAAATTAAATCTGGACAAGATGCCTGCACCATTTCTAAGGCTTGAACCCCATCTTCGGCCAACCAAACGTGATGAATTGTATTATCAAAATATCCCTGAATCAAGAGTCTATTGGACAAAACATCATCCACCACCAAAATATTCAGGGGCGGAAAACTATTCAGATCGAAATTTTCTTCCCCAGGGGCGATCGCTGGATTAAATAATTCAATTCCCGCCACTTCAGGAAAATTTAAAGTAAACTTAGAACCTTTACCCAGGTCACTACTGATAGAAATCGTGCCACCGAGTAATTCAGTTAACCGCTGAGTAATAGTTAACCCTAAACCCGTCCCGCCGTACTTCCGCACATTTTGCCCTTTACTTTGGCGAAATTCTTGAAAAATCTCCGTTTGTTGACTCGGACTAATCCCAATTCCCGTATCTTCAACAATCACAGTTAAGTCACAAACTTTAGACGCCTCACTCTTCTCTAAGCCCGCTTTAGCAACCCCGATCGCTGAACTAAAAACTTGCACCTTCACCGACCCTTTTTCGGTAAATTTTATCGCATTGCCAATCAGATTTACCAAAATTTGTTGCAGTCTAAACTCATCAAAGATAATTCCTGAAGGGACAGACCGATCCAGCGCAAATACTAAAGATAATCCTTTGGCTTCAGCGGACTGAATAAACATACTTCCGATCTCATTCATAAAATTAACCAGATTGAAAGCTTGGTAGGTTAATTCCAGTCTACCGGATTCAATTTTAGATAAATCTAGAATATCCTCGATTAACCGTTGTAAATTTTTGCCACTAGAAGTAATTCCCTGCAAATAAGACTGAGCCTTTTTGTCTTCAATAAAACTTTGGAGCAGTTCACTAAATCCCAAAATAGCATTCAGCGGCGTGCGAATTTCGTGACTCATATTCGCCAAAAATTCACTTTTCGCCCGGTTCGCCTCATCTGCCGCGATCTTGGCTTGTTTGAGATCATCTTCCATTTCCTTGCGCTGAGTAATATTCTGAATCTGCCAGATTAAATAAAGAGGTTGACCCTCCGCATTTCGCATCAAAGATATACTCAACCAAACCCAAATGACTGATTGATTCTTATGGATTAATCGCCTTTCCATGTCATAATTAGAAATCTTCCCCGAACAGAGATCGGCTAATTCTAACTCATCTAAATTTACATCCTCTGGGTGGGTAATGTCTTTGACGTTTAATGGCAAAAATTCCGAGGCAGAATACCCCAACATTTGCTTTAGAGAAGCATTGACTTTTAAGAACTGCCCGGAGAGATCCACTAAGCACATCCCCACAGCAGCACTTTCAAAGATATTTCTAAACAGCCGTTCACTTTGTTCTCGCTGTTTAATTTCACCTTCTAACTGAGTTTTTTCTTCCTGAAGTTTTTGTTTGAGATATTTTAGGCTGAGTTGATGCTTAATTCGCACGATCGCCTCTTCAATTTGAAAAGGTTTAGTAATATAATCAGCCCCACCCACCGTAAAGGCTTTGATTTTATCAATCGGTTCGTCGAGGGCACTGAGAAATATAATGGGAATTTCTTCAGTTTTGGGATCTGATTTTAACTGCTGGCAAACTTCATAGCCGTTGATTTCCGGCATCATAATGTCGAGCAAAATCAAATCTGGCCCGGTATTTTTCGCCACAGCAATGGCTAAACTGCTTTGGGTGGCAGGCCGAACTTTATACCCTTGTTGACTTAACATTTGCACCAACAAACGTAAATTCTCAGGATTATCGTCTACCAATAGAATATTAGTTTGGGGGTTAGATTCTGTGAGATTAATAGTCATTTTTAATTAATTTTTGATTTGCTTAAATCAGGGATTACAAATAATCAACCAGTTAGTTATTAGTGATTGGTTATTAGTTATTTGGCTAATGAGCGAGGGTTAATGATTTCGGACTGATGGCAATCATTAACCGCTACTGTGATGAAGTGGCTTTCCGTTCTCTAATATCAGAAATGCGATCGCCGTTTGACTAAGGTTAATAAAATTATAGCTGAATTACCAGGCAGGACTTAGAAAAATGTTGTGATTTAACTATGTAGGGGCAATTGATGAAGTCAGATCGGAGAAAAACCCCAATGAGAAAGTGTAAGTCCCCCCTTCTGGGAATTAGTCTTGACGGGATCTTATGTCTTTTTTTGGGCATCTTGAATTAATTGGAAAATTTCCACATAAGCAAAATTATTGGCTAAATCTGCGAGAGTTTCCGCTAGGGTGGGATTATGGTGGCGAATTTCTGCCAGAGTCGCCGCAATGTTTTCCATGTCACATTCTTGCACCGCTGAAGCCAATCGATCTAGTAATTCCGTCGGCTGCATACCGAGAGCCCCTAGGGTATTGCTAGAATCTGGGACTTCCGCAACGGTGACAGGTGTTCCTCGATCCCAAATAAAATTTACCCCCAGATGTTGTGCCAAAACGGTAAAAATATCGATTTCGCGGAAGGGTTTGCGAATAAAATCATCGCATCCTGCGGCTAAAACCAGGATCCGGTCTTGGTCAAAAACACTAGCAGTTAGGGCAACGATCGCTGTGGCTTGTCCTTTAATTGTAGATTTGATTTCTTTGGTGGCTTTGTAACCGTTCATTATCGGCATTCGCAAATCCATAAAAATTAAATGAGGTTCCCACTGTTGCCAAATCGCGATCGCTTCTTGACCATTACTTGCTTCTCGGAGTGCAAACCCCAGGGGACTGAGTAATTTGATTAGCAATTGTCGATTATCAGCGCGATCGTCTACTAATAAGATCCGATAAGTGGGTTGGTTGGGGGTTAAAGCTACTACACGGCGATCCCTGGGTTTGGTTTCCCCTGTAACTGAATCTACCAGTTTGACATCAATTTCAAAGCGAAAACAACTGCCCCGATCTACTTGAGAGGAGACGGTAATCTCACCCCCCATCATTTGCACAAATTTTTGGCTAATAGCTAACCCTAACCCCGTCCCTTCTTGAGCTTTTTTGCCCGTTTCAGTTTGGACAAACGCTTGAAACAGGCGATCGCATTCTTCCGGATTAATTCCTGGTCCAGTATCTTCCACTTCAAAGAAAATTCGGCAGAACGGATCGAACAGACAAAACTGAGAATTATTTGAATTATCCTGGATTCCTCCTCTGACAGATATGCCGCCGGTTTCGGTAAATTTGATCGCATTATTCAACAAATTGATCAAAACTTGCTGTAACTTCATCGAATCTGCCTGCACATATTGCGGTAGGTCTGGACTCATCGCCAAAGTTAAAATCAAACCTTTCTGTTTCGCCTTAAGATAAAATAGATTTTCCGT
This sequence comes from Oscillatoriales cyanobacterium, assembly GCA_011390955.1. GTDB lineage: Bacteria > Cyanobacteriota > Cyanobacteriia > Cyanobacteriales > Laspinemataceae > Planktothricoides. The sequence goes on from JAABRM010000056.1 coordinate 4,659, forward strand.
ATCTTTAAGCAATTGATGTAAATCAAAATCTTGGAAATTTAAAGTTTCGCGGCCTGCTTCAATTTTGGCCAAATCCAAAACATCGTTAATCAGTTGCAGCAGATGTTCTCCACTGCGTTGAATAATCTGTAAATTTTCTAGGTCATTTCTCGCCAAATTAGCACTATGAGTCATCAATTGCGTGAAGCCTAAAATTGCATTCAATGGCGTGCGTAACTCGTGACTCATGTTCGCTAAAAATGTACTTTTGGCTTGATTGGCTTTTTCGGCCAATTCTGTGGCTTTGGCTAAATCTTCCGTGCGTTTTTGCACTTGATTTTCCAGGATCCGGTTGTAATCTGCCAGAAGTTTTTCCGCTTGTTTTCGTTCGGTAATATCTGTAAAAGAAGTCACCGCATAAGTAACATTTCCTCGAGGATCAAATATGGGATGCGATCGCACTTCTAAAAATCGGGAATCGCCCGATGAACCACGAACTTCCATATCATCAATCAGGACTATTTCCCCTTTAAGCGATCGTAAAGCCGGATTCTTAGCTTCTGGATAAGGCTCATCAGTTCCAGCCACATAAATCTGATAAACCTCAGCAATTTCGGCGGGAGAAACTTCCGGTTTAGCCTCTTGACCCATGAGTTTTTTGCCCGTTTCATTCAAATAAATCACTCGTCCGGTCATGTCATGGACTGACACCCCTACCGGCAGAGACTCTAAAATTTGATTTAACTTCGCTTCACTCCCTTGTACCTCTGTATAAAGTTTAGCATTTTCTAGGGAAATTGCCGCTTGAGATGCCAATAAATTTAACACCGTCAATCTTTCTTTGGTAAATGCCCCCGTAGTCAGATCGTTCTCCAAATAAAGAATCGCCACTAACTTCCCTTGATTCAGCAAAGGCAAACACAAAATCGATTTAGACTGCCGTTTAATAAGATCGGGATCGCCGGTAAAATTTCCCTGATTCAGCGCATCATCTAAAACTACCGTTTCTTGACTGCGGATTGCATAGTTGACAATGGCTTGAGAAATATTTGCCGGAAAACTAATTTGTTCTACTAAATCTAGAGGATTTGACGGCAAAATATCTCCATGTTTGGCCGAAAAACTGACAGCAGCAGAAACTACCCATTCGCCATTTTGTTCTAAAAGTAAATAACCTTGAGTGGCTCCAGCATTTTCCATTAAAATATTCAGCAGATTTTTTACCAAATTTGGCAAGATAATTTCTCCAGCCAAAGCTTGAGAAGCTTTAATAATACTGGTTAAATCAATTTGGCTACTTAAACTTTGACTAGATAACAGTGAATTTTCTTTAACCAAAACATCCTGATTAGTTCCTTTTTTCAGAAAAATTTCCGGCCAAAATCGAGCATACCGCCGATCTAAATCTGCCACCTTCGCCTCTGCCCCCCACCGCTGATAAGTATAGCGGGCTTCCTGTAAATAATTTCTAGCAAAATTATCCATTCCCCGCGCCAAATAAAACTCACCGGCTAACTCGAATCCCAAAGCTTGTTCTTGGATATATTTGTGTTGAATTGCTCCTTTAATTGCCGCTTCATATAGTTCGGCTGCTTGCCAAGATTTACCGATCGCTTGTGATTTTTCTGCCTCGACTAACTGCCACTTATGTAAATAATTCATTGGCGCATGGTCAGCCCAATTTTTTAAATCAGCTTGATTCTGATTCACAATAGCTAAAATTTCTAACTGTGCCGCTGCTGACCGACTCGGATAAACCGCTAATAGAGCCAAAGACTGATAAAATTGGTAGTAAGTAAATGGAAATAATCCCACAATTCCTTTAGCATTTTGCGCGGCTAAATCCGCATACGCGATCGCAGCTTCATAATCTTTGAATAAATAATTCAACATCGTTGAGGTGAGATAAAAACAATAAACAGAAGACAGATTTTGGATTTCGATCAACCGGGGCAAAGTTTGCTCGCGATCGAAAACTGCACCGTCTAGGTTTTTCGGATCCTTAGATTGCCCCCGCAAGTTGCACAGATATTGCAGCCAAATTTGAGTATAATAAAGTTGGAAATTTTGTTGCAGACTTTCGATTAATTGTAAATAAGGAGTAATTTTATCAGAGGCGATCGCTAAATTTTCTTCCAGTAAAGCCACATTGTGACAATAGTTAACCGCTGCATAACAAGTAAATTCTATTTCTCCAGTTTCTAATCCCACCGGGATAGTTTTCTGCCGTAACGGTTCCAGGGCTAAACTAGCGTGTTCTTTCCAATGGATAATAAAGGAGTAAAATTTATTCGTAACTCGACAATAAATTTCGCGGGCGCAAAATTTATCCAAAACTTTTAGGGCTAACTTGCCAAATTGATAGCCTAATTCAATTTCTCCTAACACCCCACATAATAATAGCCCATACAATCCATAAGCATAAGCCGCCAGGGGATCGTTGCCATAAGTGACACATAAATCCACCATTGTATAAGCCAATGAAGGTAATAAACTAGGTTCCGTGACATAGATCGGCCCAAACAACATCATTAAAACCCGCATTCCCGCTTGGCTATAAGCATCCGTCATTAGTGGCAGGTGATAAAGCGGTTCAACCTGCAAACCTACGGGAGGTTCTTTTTTTAAAGATATCTGTAACACATTGGTCAAGAAAAATATCCCAGTCTCTAAGGCTTTATTCATTTGATTTTGGGCACTGTAAGATAAAATCTTGATTAAATAACTTCTCACTTTATCCAAAGCAGAATTCGCTTCGATTTTGACAAGTTCCGCTAATTTATCTATTTGGGCATAGTTACCGAGTAAATATTCGGTTTCGGCTAATTCTGTATAGACTTCTAAAGTTAACTCATATTGCGTCTGCCAGCTATCTTCCGGTAACAGGTTCAAAGCAATATTGAGATACTGCACAGCGGAGTTGTAAGCATTGGCGGCTTTCGCCTTTTTCCCCGCCGCTAAATTTAATTGGATTAACTCTAATTTTTCCGAAAAATTATCAATTAAATTTAAACCTTGATTAAACTGATAAACCACATCAAATATTACCGAGTCTAAACTTGCTGCTGGGGTGTTGGCTAAAAGTAATCGACCAATTTTTAAGTGAGTGGCTTGTTTTTGCTGCTCATCAATCAGTGAATAGGCAGCTTGTTGTACTCGGTCGTGGATAAAATCAAGTCTGATTTCGCGGGCGGTTTCGTGGAGGCTATCCCCTGAGTTTCCCGCAGTGATTAATTGATAGCTATCGCTCTCTGGGCAAATTAAACCCATATCCAAAGCCGGTGACAAGTCAGCGAAAACTTGAACAGGTAGGCTTTCTGCCACGATCGCTAAAGTTTCCAAATCAAAACTATTGCCAATACAAGCTGCCCATTGCAAAATTTGCTGAGTTTTAGCCGTTAATTTACTGATTTTTGCGGCCATTAATTCTACCACATTATCAGAAAAATTCTTCTTCTGAATTTGGGATATATCCCAAATCCACTCACTCTTAGCTTGGGAAAAAGTTACTAGATTCTCTGCAATCAAGGCTTGCAAAAACTGCCTGGTAAAAAAAGCATTGCCTTGGGTTTTTTGATAAACTAAATCAGTTAAACTTTCTATATTTTTCTGGTTTTGACGATGCAATGAATCGCGGATCAATGCCTTAACGTCATCCGGGCGTAAATTCTCTAAAGTAATCACCGAGATTTGACCGCCGTTTTTCTGAATATTGTCTAAAGTCAGCATCAAAGGATGAGTAGCATTAACTTCATTATCCCGATAAGCCCCAATCACCATTAAATGATGCAAACGCTGATTGGTGACAATCATCTCTAGCAGCCTTAATGAGGCTCGATCTGACCATTGTAAATCATCAATAAATAAAACTAACGGGCGATCGGGCTGACATAATGTCTGGATAAAATCGTTAAAGACTAATTCAAACCGATTTTGCGCTTCTTGAGTGCCTAAATGATCTACGGGGGGTTGTTTACCGATGATTAATGCCAAATCAGGAATCACATCAATTAACACTTGACCATTTTTGCCCACCGCTTTCTGTAATCGCTGTTGCCATTGGTTAAAAATTTCCGTTTTTTCGGCGAGGATTTGCTCGCAAAGTTCGTAAAAAGCTTCGGTAAAAGCCAGATATGGCGTATGCCGCTGATATTGGTCAAATTTGCCCGCAATAAAATAACTTTGACGAGCCGTAATTGGTTTTTGGATTTCTCTGACTAAAGCAGATTTTCCAACGCCAGAATAGCCCGCAACTAAGCATAATTCGACTTGAGATTCGGGGGTAGAATCGATCCGCTCGAAAGTATTCAGGATAACGGCTACTTCTTTTTCTCTGCCGTATAATTTTTGGGGTATTTGAAATTTTTCATAAAAATCTGGCTGGCATAAAATAAAGGATGTAATGCAGCCTTGACTTTGATATTGCCGTAAACATTCGCCTAAATCGGCTTGAATTGCCTGAACCGATTGATAGCGGTCTTCCGCATTTTTTTGCATCAATTTGAGAATAATCTCGGAAACCACTGGAGGAACTTGCGGGGCAATTTGTTGAGGGGGAATTGGTTCTTTGGCTATATGACTATGGATGATTTCTAAAGCATCTTCACTGGGAAATGGCAGTTGTCCGGTTAACAGGTGATAAAATGTGACCCCTAATGAATAAAAATCAGTCCGATAGTCGATATCTCGATTCATGCGTCCGGTTTGTTCCGGGGCCAGATATGGCAGGGTGCCTTTTAAGCGATTCGGATGTTGAAAACTGGCTCTTTCCTGTGACAAAAGGGTGGCTAACCCAAAATCAATCAGTTTAATTTCTTGGGTGTTGGGGTTGAGTACCAAGTTACTGGGGTTAATATCTTTGTGGATGATTTTTTGACTATGAACTGATTCAATGATTTGCGCGATCGCGATCGCTAATGAGAGAAACTTGTCTAAAGATAATTTCCCCAGGATGCCCAACTGGGTTAAATCCGTGCCGCCAAAATCTTCTAAAATCATCCCATAGCGATCGCTGAAAACCCCAGATTTTTGGCTTTCAAAGCGACCAAATTCATAAACTTTAATCACCCCAGGGAGGTGTAAGCTTTTGGTGATTTCATAAGCCCGCTGAAACTGAGCAATTTTTTCCGGGACTGGGTAGCGATCGCTCAACAATTTCAGCATAATCGGTCGTTCATCAGATATCCGCGTCCCCCGATAAACTTCCGAGTTACTACTTTGATAAATAATCTCTCTGAGATGGTAATTAGCAATTTTAAGCATAATTGTTATTTGTTGGTTGTTGTTTGTTGGTTGTTGATTGTTGGTTGTTGGTTGTTCTTTGTTCTTTGTTGTTTGTTGTTTGTTGTTTGTTGCTTGTTGATTGTTGATTGTTGATTGTTGATTGTTGATTGCTGCTTGTTGATTGCTCCTCTGCACCAGAAGCTCCTCTGCACCAGAAGCTCCTCTGCACCAGAAGCTCCCTACACTCCACACCCTCTTAGCAACCAACAAATAACAAATAACCAACAACCAAAGAATCCCTACCCAACAAATAACAAATAACCAACAACCAACAATCAACAATCAACCAACAACAAATAACTAATAACTAATAACCAACAACAAATAAAGTTAAGTCATCAAACCTTGGAAAAATGGCGGAAAAGACTAGAAACGATCTAGACAAAATCCCTTAAAATGTGGTGGATTTAAAGAGTCACTGTCAAATGTCGATTTTAAATCACTATCGACCTTTACGGCACTTTCCGCCAATACAGGTCTAGATAGGACGGCTCGGCATTGACGAAATTAAACAAATAGAATCTTAGAATCTACAGCATTTTTACCAAATCTGGATCGAGGAAGCAACCAACCACCAACAGCTAACAGCTAACAGGCAACAGGCAACAGGCAACAGGCAACAGGCAACAGGCAACAGGCAACAGGCAACAGGCAATATTCCTTCTTCCTTCCCGTTCCCCGTTCCCCGTTCCCCGTTCCCTAATAACTGATAGCTAACAAAAGATTTGCGTAAGTCCTGAAGAGCAAATAATTCTACTTAGTCAAAAATATTCCGTGGGAGTATATACTTATGCCTCGTCGCGACGACATCAAAAAAATTCTCCTCATTGGTTCGGGCCCGATTATTATTGGTCAAGCTTGCGAGTTTGACTACAGCGGCACCCAAGCGTGCAAAGCCTTGAGAGAAGAAGGATACGAGGTGGTGCTGGTCAACTCCAACCCAGCCACCATTATGACCGATCCGGAAACTGCCGACCGGACTTATGTGGAGCCCCTGACCCCAGAGATGGTGGAAAAGGTGATCGCTAAAGAACGTCCCGATGCCATGCTACCCACAATGGGGGGTCAAACCGCTTTGAACATAGCGGTTGACCTGTCTAAAAATGGCGTATTAGACAAGTATGGCGTTGAACTGATTGGGGCAAAGCTACCCGCGATCGAAAAAGCCGAAGACCGACAGCTTTTTAAAGAAGCAATGGACAAAATCGGTCTGCAAAGTTGCCCGTCAGGAATTGCCCATAATATTGATGATGCCAAGGCGGTGGCGCAACAAATTGGCAGTTATCCGCTAATTATCCGTCCGGCTTTTACCCTAGGGGGGACTGGTGGGGGCATTGCCTATAACCAAGAAGAATTTGAAGAAATGGCTCAAGCGGGGATCGATGCTTCCCCGGTTTCCGAGATTTTGATTGAGCAATCTCTGCTGGGTTGGAAAGAGTTTGAGCTTGAGGTGATGCGGGATCTGGCGGACAATGTGGTGATTATTTGCTCCATTGAAAACTTCGATCCGATGGGGGTGCATACGGGGGATTCGATTACGGTTGCCCCAGCCCAAACTCTGACGGATAAAGAATATCAGCGGTTGCGGGATGCTTCGATCGCGATTATTCGGGAAATTGGCGTAGAAACTGGGGGCTCAAATATTCAGTTTGGGGTCAATCCGGTGAATGGGGATGTGATGGTGATTGAGATGAACCCACGGGTGTCTCGGTCTTCGGCATTAGCCTCCAAAGCTACGGGATTCCCGATCGCCAAATTTGCGGCTAAATTAGCGGTGGGCTACACTTTGCCGGAAATTTCTAACGATATTACCCAAAAAACCCCAGCCAGCTTTGAACCCACCATTGACTATGTGGTGACAAAAATTCCTCGGTTTGCCTTCGAGAAATTCCCCGGAAGCAAGCCCGTGTTAACTACCCAGATGAAGTCCGTGGGCGAAGCAATGGCGATCGGGCGGACGTTCCAAGAATCGTTACAAAAAGCCTTAAGGAGTTTGGAAATTGGTCGCTTTGGTTGGGGGTGCGATCGCGACGAAGTGCTCCCCAGCTTGGGACAAATTAGCGCCGGGTTGCGTACCCCCAACCCAGACCGCATTTTCACCGTGCGTCATGCGATGCTCATGGGCATGAGTAATCAAGAAATCTATGAAATCACCGGCATTGACCCGTGGTTCTTAGATAAAATGAGCGATTTACTGGAAACCGAAAAATTCCTCAAACGCACTCCCCTGAAAAATCTCACCCAAGAGCTTATGTTTGAGATTAAGCGTCAGGGATATAGCGATCGGCAAATTGCTTATGCCACCAAGACCACCGAGGACCAAGTGCGGGTTTACCGGAAACAAATCGGCGTCACCCCCGTGTACAAACTGGTAGACACCTGTGCCGCTGAATTTGAAGCTTACACGCCCTATTATTACTCCACCTACGAAGCGGAATCAGAAGTCAGAAGCTCCGACAAACCCAAGGTGATGATTCTCGGTGGTGGTCCTAACCGCATTGGTCAAGGGATTGAATTTGACTACTGCTGCTGTCATGCTTCTTATGCTCTGCGGGCTAATGGCTATGAAACCATCATGGTCAACTCCAACCCGGAAACCGTATCCACGGACTACGACACCTCAGACCGGCTTTACTTTGAACCCCTGACCAAAGAGGATGTGCTGAATATTATTGAAGCGGAAAATCCTCAAGGGATTATTATTCAGTTTGGCGGTCAAACCCCGTTGAAATTGGCGGTGCCCATTGAGAAGGCCCTGAACGATCCAGAAACCTACGGCTTAACCCCCGGACTCGATACGAAAATTTGGGGTACTTCTCCTGACTCGATTGATATTGCCGAAGACCGGGAGCGCTTTGAAAAAATTCTCCGAGAACTGAATATTAAGCAGCCCCCCAACGGTCTTGCCCGCAGCTACGAAGAAGCCCTGGCGATCGCGCAAAAAATCGGCTATCCCGTGGTGGTGCGTCCGTCTTATGTGTTAGGGGGACGGGCAATGGAAATCGTTTACTCCGATAGTGAACTGGAACGGTACATGACCCTCGCGGTACAGGTGGAACCAGACCATCCGATTTTAATTGATGGCTTCTTGGAAAATGCCATTGAGGTGGATGTGGATGCGATCGCTGATGCTACGGGCAATGTAGTCATTGGCGGCATCATGGAACATATCGAACAAGCCGGGGTTCACTCTGGGGACTCCGCTTGTTCCATTCCGGCGATCACCCTATCCCCCTCGGTGATGAATAAGATCCGCACTTGGACTTATCAAATTGCCAAAGCCCTCAAAGTGGTGGGGTTGATGAATATCCAATATGCCGTTGTCGGGACTAGCGGCTATGACCCGCAAGTTTATATCCTGGAAGCCAACCCCCGCGCTTCTCGGACCGTGCCCTTTGTCTCCAAGGCGATCGGCGTCCCCTTGGCGAAACTAGCCTCTCGGATCATGACTGGGGAAACCCTACAATCTCTCGGATTTACCGCTGAAGTCATCCCCGAACATATTGCCGTGAAAGAAGCGGTGTTGCCCTTTAACAAATTCCCTGGTGCCGATACCCTGCTTGGCCCTGAAATGCGTTCTACCGGCGAAGTAATGGGCATTGACATGGATTTTGGCAAAGCATTTGCTAAAGCAGAGATGGCCGCAAGTGTGAAACTAGCTACCGGAGGGACGGTGTTTGTTTCTATGAGCGATCGCGACAAAAATGCCGTTGTCCCCGTGGTCAAGGAGTTAGTCCAGTTAGGCTTTAAAGTAGTGGCCACCTCCGGGACGCGGCGAGTTTTACAGGAAAACGGCATTACTGATGTGGATTTAGTGTTGAAAATCTATGAAGGTCGCCCGAATGTGATCGACTGGATTAAGAATGAGAACATTCAATTTATTATCAACACTCCCTCTGGGGAAGATGCCCAAGCGGAAGGACGACGCATTCGTCGCACTGCCCTGGATTATAAACTGCCGATTATTACCACCATTGCCGGTGCCAAGGCGACGGTAGCCGCCATTCGCACCTTGAAGTCTGCACCCCTAGAGGTGAAAGCACTTCAAGAATATATTGGTTAGGTTAGTTGATTTTTTAAGGGTCTGAATTAAAGTAGAAACCCGGTTTTTCAAAGAAACCGGGTTTTTTGTTTATTAATTTTTTCTAAAATTATTTTCCCTTTACTTCGTCACTTTTTTCTACACAAGATTTTTATCCAAATAATCAGTAATTCTTACGCAAATCATCAGAAAAACCAATGAATTTAGTCAGTTTTTCCCGGATTTTCTGCGGCGGAGATATCCGAATTAGCATAAACTGATCTTTCTAAGTTCTCTAAAAAGCCAAGTTACTCAAAAATAACAGAGTATTCACTTGATATACACATCATTAGCAAATTTCCCGAAATCCCCCGGAAAACCCTGAGATAGCAAGCATAATCATGGCCGATCGCCCTCTCATTGATGGTGGGGGATCGGCCATGACGGATCCGGGTCACTGACAAAAAATCTTCAAAATGTTTCCCATGATGCATTTATCTGGCTGATTCCTGGGTAATCTCTAGCATAATTATGACGTTTCTGAGGGGAAAGGGCGCAGAGGACTAGACAATTTTTTAATAAATGTTACAATTGTTAACAAAGGAGCGATCGCTCAGACAAATCACGACATCCTCTGCCGAGAATATATGCAAACCTTGACATTTTACTCACCAAACGTATCCCTAGGCAAAGGAAACCAAGCGGTACATCAGTTATTGCTCTCTTCCATTGAAATCCATTGTGCATCTACCGATCTTAGCACAAATTCCTCTAAAACAGACTCGTGACCGTTGTTTTTTCACCGGGAAAATTTTATTTTCCATTAATTCTCTTGTTTAACTTTTTAATTTATAGTTGTCAGGAAAAAGCTCAGGAAAATTATAGTGTCAATCCCTGAAAATCCTGATAGATTAATATTTTCCAACAGCGGCGATCGCGCTTGTATCGAGTTAATTTCGCTGGATTCGGTTAGGTTGTTAGACCAGTTGATTAAAATGCCTGATTTGCCTCCTAATTTGCCTAAATTGTCGTTAATCATAATTAATTTATTGCCATGAACATCCGTCAAACTTCTACAGACTTAGTACGCACCTATCTCCGAGAAATTGGTAAGGTTCCTTTGTTGACCCACGAACAAGAAATTGTTTTGGGTAAGCAGGTGCAGCGCTTAACTTCCCTGCAAGTTATTAAACAAGAACTGGCGGAAAAATTAGATCGCGAACCCACCGATGCAGAATGGGCGATCGCTGCCGAAATTACCGAGGCCGACCTGTCTCAAGCGATCGCCCAAGGTAAAATTGCCAAGCGAAAAATGGTGGAAGCGAATTTGCGTTTAGTGGTTTCCGTGGCGAAAAAATATATTAAACGCAATGTGGATTTGCTGGATTTAATTCAAGAAGGCACCATTGGAATGCAGCGCGGTGTGGAAAAGTTCGATCCCAGTAAAGGTTATCGCTTTTCCACTTACGCCTACTGGTGGATTCGCCAAGCCATTACCCGGGCGATCGCCGAAAAAGGTCGCACCATTCGTCTGCCAATTCACATTACGGAAAAACTGAATAAAATTAAAAAAGCCCAACGGCAACTCTCCCAAAAACTGGGTCGGGCAGCCACCATTGATGAGTTGGCTACGGAACTGGAAATGACCGGCAAGCAAATTCGGGAATACCTGGAACGAGCAAGACATCCTTTGTCCCTGGATTTACGAGTCGGTGATAACCAGGATACGGAACTGGGAGAACTGCTGGAAGATCGCGGCCAGTCTCCGGAAGATTATGCCACTCAAGCTTCTTTGCGATCGGACTTGGAAAACATGATGGCGGAATTAACTGCCCAACAAAGAGAAGTCCTCGCCTTGCGATTTGGCTTGGAAGACGGACAGAGCATGACTTTGGCCAAAATCGGCGATCGGCTAAAAATTAGTCGGGAACGGGTGCGGCAAATTGAGCGGGAAGCTCTGGCGAAATTACGCAAGCGCAAAGCGGATATGAACGAATATGTCGCCAGCTAACTCTTGCATAAAATCCGGTAATTTCCGGTAATAGACTGTAGGGTGGGCAAAACTTTGCCCACCCTACTACATTAATGGGCAAAATTTTCTCAACCTACTGGTAGATTTAAAATAAAAAGTTAGAATATTAGTAGAAAACCCGTCTAGGGGAGATCGGTTACTCCTACCTGCGGAGTAACCGATCGTTGCTAAATTAAAAATGAGCTTACTGAAAAGTCTTTGATAAGAATATCCTTTAGCAATTTGTCAGCAGGTCTTTGATCTCGGAGGTTATGCACCATGAATAATTCGTCGAATCAATTTCCAGAATCGGCCAACCATGACCGTGAGGGCAATAATTTGCTCTGGCAATATGTCCAATCCATGAGTCCAGAAACCATTTCTCAGTTATCTCAACCCAGTACCAATGAAGTATTTCAAGTGATTGAGCGGAACATTATGGGACTGCTGGGAAATTTACCCCCAGAACATTTCGGGATGATGGTGACTACCAGTCGCGAACATTTGGGCAGATTATTGGCTTCGGCGATGATGAGCGGTTATTTCTTGAGGAATGCCGAACAACGGATGTCTTTTGAGCGATCGCTCCAAGTCAGCGATCCGAAATCCTCTCACGGGGATCGGTTTTAAACTGATTCGGTTGGATTGTGATTCCGTTGACTCTACGATCCCAGTCATTTATGTCCGGTAAACCCGCATTGTTGATATTCTCAACATCGCCACCAGCGAGCAAGGCAGGGGCAGGCTCCCAGAACAGTCTGCCTAATTTTGTTTTGGTCAATTGACGAAATCTGCTCACGAAATCTGCTAACTCAACCTGCTAACTCAAGCAAAAATCAGAAATACCCATGAGTGAAACCCTGACAACGATTCCCCATAAATTTATTGGGGTTGCCGTGATTTGGAACGATCGCGGACAAATTTTAATTGACCGCCGCAAAGCATCTGGACTTCACGGCGGTTTATGGGAATTTCCCGGCGGCAAAATTGAACCGGGAGAAACGGTAGAAGCTTGTATTCAGCGAGAAATTCGGGAAGAGTTAGGAATTGCGATCGCCGTAGAGGCGCACTTGATTACTGTAGAGCACGCTTATTCTCATTTTCGAGTTTCCCTGATGGTGCATCATTGCCGTCACTTGGCGGGGGAACCGCAACTGTTAGAATGTGATGAAGTTCGCTGGGTCAACTTGGATCGGTTGGATCAATTTCCCTTTCCCGAAGCAAATGTAAAGATTATTGAGGCGTTGAAGGGCTAACTAAAGCCAAAGATTTTTTGCCAACTAGCCAATAAGTGATCATTTCTCCCCGACCCTTGACCGAAATAGTTCCCCTGGGTTCTAAGATATATTGGTTTTTTAAATGGGCATAAGTTGTTTCTGTCACCTGAATATAGCCCGGTTTGCCGTGAGATTCCATGCGAGAGGCCACATTCACCGCATCGCCCCACAGGTCATAAATAAATTTCTTGATGCCAATGACCCCGGCAATTACCGGGCCGGTGTTAATGCCAATGCGGATTTGCAGGTTATGGCCTAAATTGTTGGGTACGTTGGCCATGTAAGCTTGCATTTCTAAGGCCATTTCCGCGATCGCGATCGCATGATCCCCACGGGCAATCGGTAATCCCCCGACCACCATATAAGCATCCCCAATGGTTTTAATTTTTTCTAAGCCATACTTTTCCGTCAACCCATCAAAGGCGGAGAAAATTTGATTTAGTCCGGCCACTAATTGCATCGGTTCCATCTCCGCCGAAAGACTGGTAAATCCGACAATATCCGCAAACAGAATGGTCACTTCTTCAAAATGTTCCGTGGGGGATTCATCTCTTTTTAAGCGATCGGCAATTTCCACCGGCAAAATATTCAGTAAAAGTTCTTCCGATCGCTCTTTTTCTTGACTCAATTGCCGCGTGCGTTGTTCCACCCGGTTTTCTAATTCTTCATTCGCTAAACGTAAAGCTTCTACGGAATCTTTTAGTTGTGCGGTCATCCAATTAAAAGAACTGCCCAATCGATCCACTTCAATAATCGGACTAGGTTGAATATATTGATTCAAATCACCATCGGCCATCGCTTTTGAAGCTGTGGTAATTTGTTGGATGGGATCGGTAATCCATCTCACGGTCAACATCCCAAAAGCGATCGCCACAGCCAATGCCACCAAACACAACAAAAATGTATTGCGAGTATTCTCATTGATGCGATCCATAAAGTCCGCTTCCGGGACAACCACCACAATCAACCAATTCAGCCCATATTCATCTCTCAGAGGAGAAACTTTCAGAAAATAGCGTTGATTTTCCAGTTGAAAAGCTAAAGGAATCGCCTTTTTAAGGTTGGGCAAATCCTGAATTTGGCGGCGGAGAGACTCGATACTCGCACGCATAATGGGATCGCTACTTTCTTGGGCGGTCAGACGCTTTTGGGAACTATCTTTGCCCACAGTTAGGGGTTGGTCTGGCAAAGAACTAGCAATAAGTTCTCCCGAAGGTTCTATCACAAACACCTGACCGGACCGCCCCACCTGCAACGTCTGCAAAAAAACCTGAATTTGATCCAGTCCCATTTGACAAGTGAAAATCCCCAGCAAATTTCCCTGCTCATCGTAGTAGGGAGAACTGGCGTTAATTTGTAGTGAACCATAGCCAAAATTAATATAAACTTCACTCCAAGCGGCTCGATTATTTTGCCGCACCGTCTCATAAAGGGGACGCTTACGGACATCATAATTCGGAGTCTTTTTAGCCACCTCAGTGGGATTACCATTCTGGTCAAGTTGGTAATAAATTAAATCGCCGGTTCCCCATTCTAATTGTTCGGCCAGTTGGGGTTGTTCGTCCCCCACCGAACGGTTGACCCAGCCAATGCGTAAATATTGTCCATCCTCGTTCCCTATTCCCGCATGACCAATGGTGGGAAAACGCTGCACCTGGTTCCAAAAATAACGCCGCAAATAGTCTCTATCGATGGCTAAGTCATAAAAATCTAGCAACCCTAACCGCGCCGCATCTTCATTGATTTGATTTACCAGGGGTGGTTTAGCCAGATAGACTTGAACCCGCTCTCTAACTCGAGCACTAATTTCCCCTTGTAGCTGACCCACTAAGTCCGTGACAACCCGTTGACCGTTGCGGAAAGAAAGATATCCCACTAAGCCAACGGTGGCGATAATTTGGAGCAGAAACGGGGCAATAAGAGTGGTGCGGAGCAAAAATTTGCCCGTACTGGCTGATTTGGGTAGGGTCATAAATTTGGCCGAGAAACATCTAACTTCTATCTAGTTTATTAAGGATCGATCGACTCTTTGGCACTACTTTCGAGATATTCTAACGTGCCAAGCAGACGCATGGCTGATTCATAAGCTTCTTGGGTTAATTCCCGCCGTTCTTCAGCGGAATCAGCAGCATTGTCCACCAGTAACCTGAGAAATCCAATCATCGGGTTTAAACGGGTGCGGATTTCATAAGAAGAATTCATTAAAGTTTCATTGCGAGCTCGTTTGAGCAACAGTTCTTGTGAGTCTTTGGAAAATTGCAGGGAGTACAAATGAGTATAGCGACCACCTTTATTTAAGAGTTCTATATGAGTGCCGACTTCGATGATTTTTCCTTTTTCCAGGACGACTATTTGATCGGCTTTTTGGACGGTGGAGAGTCGGTGGGCAATGACGATGCTGGTGCGATCGTTGCTTAAACGTTCGATCGCTTGTTGGACTAAATGTTCGGAAACCGTATCCAGGGCGCTGGTGGCTTCATCTAAGACCAAAATATCGGGATTACTCAACAGGGCACGGGCGATCGCAATCCGTTGTCGTTGTCCCCCGGAAAGCATCACTCCGCGATCGCCAATTTCCGTATCAAACCCCTGGGGCAACTGCATAATAAAATCATAAGCATTCGCCTGCTTTGCCGCTTGAATAATTTCCGTTTCACTGGCAGTCGGACGGGGATAACCAATATTATTTCGCACCGAATCATTAAACAAAAAAGTTTCCTGGCTCACAATTCCCATTGATTTTCGCAGGGTGGTAAAGTCATAATCTCTTAAATCAATTCCATCAATGGTAATTTTTCCAGCGGTGGGATCGTAAAATCTGGGCACTAAATCCGCCAAAGTCGATTTTCCTGCCCCCGATCCCCCCACTAAAGCCAAAGTCGTGCCTCGGTGAATCGTTAAATTAATCTCATCTAACACCAATTCTGAACTATTCGGATAAGAAAAAGACACGCCCTCAAACCGAATTTCTTTTTGAATGCCCTGGTAGGGAATGTAACCATTTTGCATGATCGGCTTATCATCAAGGCGCAAAAATTCACTCACAATCACAGCCCCAGGGACGGCATTAGCAAATCGGCTACGGGTACTATTTAATTGTCCCACCACCACCATCATCCGATTCAGCACAAATAAATAAGTTAAGAGAACCGCAGATAATGAATCGATCTGACTGGCAAACAGAAACCTACCGATCGCAATCATGGCTAACAAGGCACTCACGGCGGTAATTTCATTAATTGGCGCAGTTAGGGCATAGTTCATCTCAGATTTTAATTCAGCATCTTCCCGATCCAGAATTCTTTGCACAATAATGTCATATTCTCTAGCTTCACTGCTAGTAGATTTCACCAGACGAATTCCATTTAATATTTCGATAAACTTCCCCGAAAATGCTCTAGATGCTTGGGACAAAAATTCGCCATATTTTTGCGATCGATTAATTACAAATTGAGATAAAACAGGAACCCAAACTAAAATAAATGGAGCAACTAATGTTAGCTGCCATGAAATAGAAATGAGAATAAAAATAAATACTAAAATAGTAATGCCATGAACCACAACTTGAATTCCCAAGCGAATCGCACTAGCGGCGCGGCTTACTTCTTGGCCAATCGAGTTGATTACATCGCCAATTTTAGTTTTAGAGTAAAAATCTAGGTCTACATCTAATAGTAACTTGATCGCCGAAAGGCGAATATCTCTCACCAATTGTTTGGAAACATAAGCAGAGGCCACGGTACTGGCATATATCGCACCATTTTTTAACAGAATACCTAACAGAATCACTCCCATCATGTAGAAGAGTCGATACTCAGCCGGGAGATTATCGAATAGGGATATAGTATAATAGAGAAAAGCTGGGGGGGATTGTTCAAATTTTAATTCTTGTCCTAAAAACCCCAGTAACAAGGGTACAATCAGGGTTGTACTCACCCCATTGAACAAAGCACCTACCCAACCGAGGATAATCGTGATGAGAATCCAACCGGGCTGTCTGCGAGCAAATTTTAGAAGAAATTTATATGGAGTCATTATTGCCTGCGAAGGGTTTCGATGGGTTAATCAATCCCCAATGAGCGGTGAAACATGGATATTCACCAATAACCTTAGCAAAATTACCGAACTTCGTCACTCGATCGCCTGAACTTTACAAATTCTCAGAGAGGCTGCTTCAATCCACTCTGGGAAGTTTTCCGCCAAAAAATCTTCAGGAAAATATCCGTAATGGTTTTGCCCGTTGAATGCGGAACGCATTTCTGAGGGCGAGGGAATCGCTGGCTCTATTGGCTCACTTAATTCAGATTATAAACCAGAGATTAACGATTCCAAAGATGCCGCCATTGCGTCTAAACTATAAAATTGAACGCATTTTTTACGAGCATTCATACCTTTTTGAGTAGCCAACTCAAAGTCTTGGAAAATATTGGCAATAGCCCGGGCAATTTGTTCCGGGGAATTGGGTTCAACCAAATACCCAGTTTCGCCTAATATTTCGGGAATATCCCCAACTTTTGTCGATAAAACAGGTTTGGCCATCGCCATGCCATCGGTCAACTTCAGGGGAAACTGGGCTCTGGCGGTTAAAGTATCTCGTTGAGGCACCACCACCAGATGAGCGGCGGCCAAAATTTCCGGCATCTTCTCTACTGGACTCTTGGGAATTTTGACAATCCAACGTCCCCATTTTTCCATGAGGCGATCGTCATAGTCATCATAAGGGCTGCCGCCGACAATGGCTAACCGGAAATCCGGCTGATTTAATCGATCTAAAGCCATTAAAACATCTTCTACTCCTTTGTGGGGTCGCGGGGCGCCGGGAAACATCAAAATTCGATAACCAGAAAGTCCATATTTTTCTCGACTCGCGGCGGGATGGTACTTTTCCGGGTCAAACATATCTGTGTCTTTGCCATTGGGAATATAAATTCCACCAAAACGGTCTTGTAAAAACTGCGTATCAATGGTGATCGCATCAGCGAGGTGAACCCAGTTTTCGATCCACTTCACATACAAGGGATGATCGGGCGATCGCAATTGGCCATTTTCTTTAAAAATATCGCGATAAAATTGCTTCAGAGAACCGGGGCGATATTGCCAATCATCCCCCCCATACCAACTCAATTCCCAGTCATCCATATCTAATAGTAAAGGACGACGGGTTTGCAGTTTCTTCAGCAAAGATAACCCAAAGCTGGTGGGCTTGGGTTTGACCGCATAAATAATATCTCCATCAATTTTTTGCAGCAGCTTTTGGGCAGCTTTCAGGAAACCGGGATAAATTTCCCCTGCCACCTCATCCACGGAGAAACCCTGGGGGGGAATCGCGTAAATTTCTTTACCAAATTGAAAGCCAATTACTTGGACTTGATAGTTCAGTTTTTTTAGCACTTGCCCCAGGAGAAAAGCCCGAATTGCTCCTCCCCCGGATAAATCGCTGACGACTAAAGATACTTTCATCAAGGCAAAAATCACTCCATCGAGATTATATTTGCTAATAATATTTAAGGCAATTGATAGATTAAAGTTTTAATTAACTTAAGTAATTATTTTTAGTTATTAATAATTTAGTTTAAAACGATTTTGATTAATTACCTATGGCAATAATTGGCAATTTACCTGAAGCAATGGTCAGATTTAGATACCTAAAATAAAGCCATTGTATGCAAGCGACCGATCGCTCTATCTATCCCGCTCCGACTAGCAAAGATGAATGGGTCTAAGCCGGATCGCCCATCATTTGTTAATCTGGATAGCAAATGATTGATTTTTTATTCATCTAGCTTTCTAATTGTTCTAGAGAGTGGGATACCGCGTCTAAATCATTTTGCCATAGAGAAAGGGAGCATCTTGCTCGCACTACAATAGACAAAAAAGCTTTCCCAAGCCCCCAAGCCGTTAAAGGGGGTTGGGGGGATCGACATATGATGAAAGCGCTCTTGTCTATGATGAGCGGGCGCCGAATCCATTGTCAAAATGGTTTAGGGTCGCTATATAATGATAATTATAGCCTAATACTGACCATCGGCGGTAAATCCTTTTTATCCCGATTCAGGATCGCGATCCGGTTATTTTTCAGTTGGAAATCATCTGACAATTCAATTAGTAATCAGACCTATATATGATGAGTAATAATTTAGAATTGCCGATATTTTTAGATGAGGTTTCATTGCCAGAAACGCTTCCTCCCCTCGTAGTAATTGCATTTACGCGCCCAGATTTGCTGTCACAAGTTTTAGCAGGAATTAGTCAGCAATCTTTGCTACCAAAAAACATCATTGCCTTTGTTGATGGGGTCAGGAAAGTAGATGACGAACCATTGATTCAGCAATGTGTTGAATTGTTCAAAGCATTTTCCACATCTGTGCCAGTTCAAATCGTCGCCCGAACAAAAAACTTAGGCGGCGATCGCAACGTAATTTTAGGTTTGACGGAGGTTTTTTCGGCTTACGATTCTCTGGTATATTTGGAAGATGATACGGTTCCCAATCCTCATTTTTATGAGCGAATGTGCCGACTTTTATCCGCCTATCGTGACTGCCAAAAAATTTGTTCAGTGAGTGCTTATGCCAACTTACCTCCAGGATGTGATGAACTGTTATCAAAAGATTTTATGATATCTAACCGCGTGTTTAGTTTGGGGTTTGGGACTTGGCGCGATCGCTGGAATGAACTCAATTTAGCCCATCAACCAGCACAATACAATCCGTTTGGGAGCTTTTATAAAATTCCCGCCAACCGACAGACAAAAATGACAATGGTTAATCAATTTTGGTTGGAAAAAAACCAGCAAACCGATTGGGTAATTACATTCACATTGGCGTCTTTGTACCATCAAAAAGTACATATAATTCCGACTAATTCCTTGGTTTACAATATCGGATTTGGACATCCTGAATCTAAAACCTATAGAGGAAAAGAAGCGGCTTGGGTGAATGCAAGATACGATGCCGAGTTTCGTCCGAATAGCCTGCCATCTAGTCTTGAATTATCTCCCTGTCTAAAATTAGATCGGAAAAATGTTGAACTAGCAGAACATTTTTGGAAAAATAATATATGGCTCACTCCAGGGGCTTTGCTTTATTTGTTGCGGAAGTATGGTAGCTTCAAGAGTATAGTTTTATTCCTAAAAATTTTCGTGACTCGTTTGCCGATTCTGTTGCGACGTTGGCGCAATGGAAGGCAGATATAGAAAGCCCGATCTAATTTTTCCAGACAGCAGACAACCAAATCTGGTTGTGAGTTCAAGGTTTTTTAAACCATGATAATATTTGCTTCGATCGCGGTCCTTGGTATTTTTCATAAAGTAAAAAGCTGGGAATCAGCGATCGCAACCCATAAGCGAACCTCAGTCCAGTAGACCCGGAAATTTGCCAGCGCATATTCCAAATTTTGAGGGCGATCGGGACTTCGATGATATTGACTAAACGGTCAAAAGTTGCTGATTCTTTATCCCGAATCGCCTCATTTACCAGAAACTCTAAGCCAATATTACCAAGTTGCCGTAAACTTGGCTGTTCTCGATAAACTTTTTCATAAAATAACAGATAATAATTCTGCATATAGTTCCAACTGTTCGTGCGATTGCCCCGGTGTTTCGTATAGAATGCCCCCACCATCGGGGTGTAAACAAAAGTGACACCGTTCACCAGAATATCTATCCCAAAGTATCGATCTCCCAGGGCTTTCATCTCTTCCGGAAACTGACAATTTTGGAAAATACTGCGTTTCATCAACATACATTGTTGCAGGGCAGGATGGGGTGAATTTGCCAAAAAATCTGGAATCAGTAACCGTTGAATTAATTGGTCGCGGTTCAATTTGCCGATGATATTTTGCTGTCTGTCCACAATCTTTTCATCCGCATCAATAAACACTCGCTCGTAATCGCAATAAAAGACAATCTCTTGATTTTCCCAACCTTTTAAATGCTCTAACTGAAATCGAGTTTTATCTTCGTGGATCCAATCATCTGCATCCAGACATTGAATCCATTCTCCTTGCGCTTGTTTTACCCCAAAATTGCGGGCTGCGGGTAAACCACCATTCTCTTTATAGCAATATCTGACTCGCGCATCTAGAGCCATTAAATTCTCCGCCACCTGCCGAGTATTATCCGTGGAACCATCATCCACAATCAAGCATTCTAGGTCAGTAAAAGTTTGAGCTAAAACACTTTTTACTGACCTTTCCAGGTAGTGAGATTGATTATAGCAATTGATAATGATTGATACTAGGGGAGCCATCTGACCACCTGACTGAATTTAATGACTTTTAATGCTGGCTATTAATGCTGCCTAGACTTAACTATGCCGTTTTTGATGCCATTGCCAAGCATGAGTAATAATATCACTTAAATCTGAGTATTGGGGCGACCAACCTAAGATTGTTTTGGCTTTTTCGCTACTACCCACGAGCACCGGAGGATCTCCCGGACGGCGATCGCTTTCTACCACTTTAATCTTTTTCCCGGTAATGTTTTCCGCTTTGCAAATCACTTCTTTAACGGAAAAACCACCGCCATTGCCTAAGTTAAAAAAGTCTGTATTTCCTCCATTGAGCAGATATTCTAACCCTAAAATATGGGCGCTGGCCAAATCATTGACATGAATATAATCGCGGATACAAGTGCCATCGGCAGTCTCATAATCCGTGCCAAAAATTACAATAGAGTCTCGTTTGCCCAAAGCAGTTTGTAACACTAAAGGAATGAGATGAGTTTCTGGGTTATGATCTTCTCCCAGTTGGCCATTCGGGTCGGCCCCAGCCGCATTAAAATAGCGAAAACTTACGGATTTGAAGTCATAAGCGGGGTCAAAATCTTGGAGAATTTTTTCCACCATTAATTTAGTCTGACCGTAAGGATTAATCGGATTTTGGGGATGGTCTTCGGTGAGAGGAATTCTGTGGGGAATGCCATAAGTAGCGCAAGTAGAAGAAAAGACAAATTTTTTCACGTTTGCCGCCACCATCGCTTCTAAAAGAGTGAGAGTACCCACCACATTATTATGATAATATTTGGCTGGTTCTGTCACCGATTCTCCCACATAAGCGTAGGCCGCAAAATGCATCACAGCGGCAATGTTATGGGTAGCAAAAAGGCGGTCTAACAAAGAGCGATCGCAGGTATCCCCGACCACCAATGGCACCTGCAAAACTTCCTCAACAATGTCTTGATGACCGTAGACCAAATTATCCAGAATCAGCACATCGTAACCGGCTTGTTTCAGGGCTAAAACTGCATGGGAGCCAATATATCCAGCGCCCCCAGTCACTAAAATCATTGGTTTTTCGTTACTCACTGGCAAATTCCTTTTCTTGTTTCAATAGTTGAATATGAACCAAAATATGAATCAAATAATTCTGAAATATCGATGCTGAGAAATCGAAACTTAGAGATCGATAATTTTGATGCGCCCGCTTTGGATATGATCGAAGATGCGATTGATTTGTCGGCGATCTTCCTCGTTAATATGTTTATCATTCAGCATAGCAGAGGTGAGTTGTAACTGTTCTCTTCTAGCAATTTCATTCGATTCGACAATTCGTGCAATCAGTTGATGAATGTTTAAACTTACGGGAATTGGATTTTGTCTAACCATAGGGAATGCTCAGGTGATGGATCTGACCCAGGCACTTTTGGGGTGCGTATTCATTGTACTACTTACAGCCTATTCAGAAATAATCCGCGCTTTGCCCTCACCCCGTACCCCTCTCTAATGCATGGGCCGCCGTCGATTTAGGGTGAGGGCAATGTGTTAAGTAGGGGGGAGCAAGCGAATCCCCCCTACTCGTGAACAAGCTGTAAGATTGATTTGCCTTTGTCCCCCGGAAGCAGATTAAAATTTAACTGGATAAATTTTCCCTCACGGAGGTATGGTTCTATGCAAATTTATCGAATTCCGGCGCTGTCTGATAATTATATTTTCCTAATATACGACCCTGAGAAAAATATCGCGGCTGTGGTGGATCCGGCGGTGGCTCCCCCCGTGTTAGAAAAATTGGCAGAACTAGGGGCTGAGTTGGTGGCAATTTTTAACACCCATCATCATAGCGATCATGTGGGGGGCAACCGATCTCTGATGGAACGCTTCCCAAATGCGATCGTGTACGGGGGGGCAGAAGATCGGGGGCGAATTCCTGGTCAGCAAGTCTTTCTGGAGGAAGGCGACACCGTGGAATTTGGCGATTCCCGCAAGGGATCCGCTTCGCGGAATCGCACGGGTCAAGTTTTCTTTGTCCCCGGACATACTCGCGGTCACATTGCCTATTATTTTCCGCCCATGCAGGAAGAAGAAACCGGCAATTTATTCTGTGGCGATACCTTATTTGCTGGAGGTTGTGGCCGATTATTTGAAGGCACCCCCGCACAAATGGTCAACTCCCTGAGCAAATTACGCAATTTACCGGACTCGACGCAAGTTTGGTGTGCCCATGAGTACACTCTCGGTAATCTGCAATTTGCCATCACCGTCGATGGGGATAATCCAGATTTACAACAACGCTTTGCCGAAGTGAAAACCGCGCGATCGCTCTCCCAACCCACCGTTCCATCAACTTTGGGGCTGGAAAAACGCACCAACCCTTTCTTGCGCTGGGATCAACCGGCGTTACAGTCAGCGGTGGACAGCCAAGACCCAGTACAGACTTTTGCCCGCGTGCGCGGTCGTAAAGATATTTTTTAAGCAGATGTTTTAAGCTGACCTAGACCCCGCAGTTCATTGTCAATTGTCAATTAGCAATAAGTTATTAAGCCTAATTGCGATCGCGGTCAAAATCGGGTATGCTGAGAGATTGTGGCCTCGGCATACCCGATTTGCTCACAACCGAAAGCACCAATAGTCGCCCCGCCAAAGAATTGGAGAGGCCATATTTTTAAACGTTCAACAAACGTTAAACAGAAGTTGTAGCAAGTTGTGTGGAGATTTCACCAAAATCTTGACACAGGCAGCGGTCAAATTATCACCCCTTAAAATTATTACCCATAGAGGAGAAACTATTGTGTCTAAACGAGTTCCATTAATCTTAAATAAAGATGTCAAAAAACTAGGAAAAGTCGGTGACTTAGTGGAAGTTGCCCCTGGATATGCTCGCAATTATTTATTGCCCCAAGGCATGGCTTATCGCGTCACTCCGGGAGTATTAAAACAAGTCGAAAGACGCAAAGAAGAAGAACGGAAACGGATTTTAGCGGAAAAAGAAGCCGCCAAAGCCCGGAAAACTGCCCTGGAAACTATTGGTCGCTTTACCATTGCCAAGCGCGTGGGAGAAGGAGAGGCAATTTTTGGCACCGTCACCGATCGCGAAGTGGCGGAAGTGATTCTCAAGATTACTTCTCAAGAAGTAGATCGCCGGGGCATTACTCTACCGGATATCAGCAAATTGGGTTTCTACAAAGTCCAAATCAAACTACACCCAGAAGTCACCGCCGAAGTGGAAATTCAGGTGGTGGCTGAATAATTATATCAGCAATCATTAGGGGTAATTCGCGAATTACCCCTGGGGTGATTCGCAAATCACCCCTAGACTGAAGTCTAACCGTTCAAAGCTCAAAGCCGATCGCTATTATTATGGTTGACCTAGTTAAGTTCCAAGGCAATAGCGGTAATCGCTTACCTCCACAAAATATCGAAGCGGAGGAATCAATTTTAGGCGCCATATTGCTCGACCCGGAAGCTATCAGTATGGTGGCAGATATTCTGCCCAAAGACGCCTTTTCTATCACTGCCCACCAAGAAATTTATCAAGCTTGTTTAACCCTCCAACTTCAAGGGAAACCTACGGATTTGATGACCGTCACCACTTGGTTATCCGATCGCAAGATTTTAGAAAAAATTGGCGGTCAAATTAAATTAGCCCAACTGATCGATCGCACCGTTTCCTCGGTGAATATTGACCTGTATGCTTTGTTAGTAGTTGATAAATGGATTCGCCGCAAATTAATCCATGCGGGTCACGAAATTGCCGAACTAGGATATGATACCGCTACGGAATTACCCCAAATCTTAGATAAAGCAGAACAAACCATCTTTGGACTGACCCAAGAACGCCCCCAACAAGGGCTAGTTTCTATCTCCGAAACCCTGATTCAAACCTTTGAAACTATTGAAATTTATCAGCAAGGTTTAGCACTTCCGGGACTGCCTTGTGATTTTTATGATTTAGATGCCATGACTGGCGGTTTTCAACGTTCAGATTTAATTATTGTCGCCGGTCGTCCTTCAATGGGCAAAACCGCATTTTCTATCGGCGTTGCTTATAATATTGCCTCAATTCATCAGTTGCCCGTGGCAATTTTTAGTTTAGAAATGTCCAAAGAACAGTTAGTACAACGGATGCTTTCAGGAGAGGCAGGAATTGAAAGTAATCGGCTGCGATCGGGTCGCATTAGCCAGAATGAATGGGAACCTTTAAGTCGGGCGATCGCTACTTTATCAGAACTGCCAATATTTATTGACGATAGCCCCAATCCTACGGTGACAGAAATTCGCTCCAAATGTCGGCGGCTTCAGTCAGAGCAAGGGGGAAAGTTAGGATTAATTTTGATCGATTATTTACAATTAATGGAGGGAAGTAGTCCAGATAATCGAGTTCAGGAATTATCCAGAATTACTCGCGGACTCAAAGGTTTAGCCCGGGAATTGAATGTGCCGATTATTACTTTATCTCAGCTTAGTCGTGGGGTTGAATCCCGCACGAATAAGCGACCGATGATGTCAGATTTGCGCGAGTCTGGTTGTTTAACCGGAGATACTTTAATTCCTTTAGTGAATCATCGGCATCAGCAGCTACCGATTCGAGACTTTATCGACAAAATCGGTAAATCTCGGTTGAAAGTTTGGGCAGTGAATGAAGCAACGATGATGTTAGAACCTGCCCTGGTTCATCATGCTTTTGCTACGGGAGTTAAACCCGTATTTAAACTAACTACCCATGATGGGCGATCGCTTCGGGCAACAGGAAATCACAAGTTTCTCACAATGGCTGGGTGGCAAAGGTTGGATGAATTGGCGATCGGCGATCGCATCGCCATTCCCATCGATCGATTCCAGGAATCCTTGCAGTATTTTAAAATTTATTGGGATGAAATCATCTCCATAGAGACAGATGGAGAAGCAGAAGTTTATGACCTAACCGTGGATATTCATCACAACTTTGTGGCTAATAATATCATCGTTCACAACAGCATCGAGCAAGACGCGGATTTAGTGATTATGTTGTATCGAGAAGAGTATTACAATCCCGATACCCCCGATCGCGGCATTGCGGAGGTGATTATTACTAAACATAGAAATGGGCCAACAGGAACGGTGAAATTATTGTTTGATTCCCAGGTGACTAAATTTAGGAATTTAGCCAGAAGATAAGGGTCGATCAAATAAGCGGTGATAAAAATGATAAAATTAAATTGGCGGAACATAAAGTCAAATGAAAAATGTCAGAGCCCCTGCCTAATATACAGTTTGAGCAACTCAACCTTGACCAGACCAGTAGTCGGGCGATCGAACAGCTACTTGCTTATAGTCTGTCGCTAATCGATCCAGTAAAAGAACCAGAGGCGATTGCCTACTTATCCCAACTTCAAAAACAGATCGTCCAACTGAGAAGTCAGAAAGGCTACTTCGGTTCTAAGAAAATTCATGTCGGGGTGAGCGAGTTAAGGCAAGCTTTTCATGCTCATAGTCAATCGGCTGCTGCTGAACAAATTAAACAGATTTCGGCTTATTTACTCCTATTCTATGCCGTTGAATGTGGCCTCAAGAGTATTTGGCTGAAGCAAAACAAGTTGCAAACCACTGAACAGATTCCCGACCGAACCCTTTTATCTAAAGATGGTCATAATCTAGATAGATGGGTCAAAGAACTGAAAATTTCCGCCAGCCAAGTGAGCGGAACTCCCGATTTTCATCTGGAAAAAGGGGGTTTCAGTTTAAACATAGAAAAGGCTCATCAAGCGTGGCGATATAACATTCGCCTCAAAAGTGAAGATGAAAAGGTTTTAGTCGAGTGGTTAAACAGTATTTGTAATTGGATTAAGGAGAACATCAACCGATGATTCCATCAGATATTCGTCTTTATACTTGGGTTGACGTAGAAGAAGTTTTACTGCGGAAACAAAAGCAAAATGAATGGCCAAACTGGTTGGTTTGGGCGCGAACCTACTGGGACGGGTTAACGATGGGAATTCGTCCGGGAACTCAAGCAGAAGCCCAAAATTGGCTGAGGGAAATTTACGATCCTCGCTTCAGAAATAATTCTCAGTCGGACAGCCTAGATAGTTATATTATTTTAGAAAGTGTTGCTGATAATCAACGGATTTTGTCGATTTTGTTGGAGGAAACCGAGGAAGCCCCCCCAACTCCTAGACTTACTCCCAGTTTATCCAGACCGGGTGTGCTTTGGCCTCCCACTGAAAATATCGAACCTCCGGCGATTATGCCATTAGATGTCCCCCCAGTGGTGGCATTTCATTCTTTTAAAGGTGGGGTGGGACGGACTACTCATGCGATCGCTTTAGCAAAAGCTTTAACCGCGAAAAAACAAAAAGTTCTGTTAGTTGATGGGGATTTAGAAGCACCGGGAATTAGTTGGTTATTTGAGCGAAGATTGCCCAATCCCCCGGTTTCTTTTGCGGACTTTTTAGCCCTGGTTCATGGCGATCCATCTCCCCATGCTGAAACCGCCATACAATTAGTGAGCGATCGCCTGCAAGATGCATTCATTGACGGGATATTTATCCTGCCCTCATTTCGGTCTACTTCAGGATTTAGCTCGTTAGAAATTCGACCAGAACATCTGATCCAAGGTTCTCAAAATGCGTTTGTCTTGACCGATATTTTAGCCAGTCTGGGAAAATCTCTAGGGGTCAATGTGGTGCTAGTAGACCTGCGGGCTGGACTCTCAGAATTAGCCACAGGTTTAATTTTAGATCCGCGAGTTTATCGGATATTTGTTACTACCTTAACCGGACAATCCATCGCCGGAACGGTGAGAGTTTTAGAACTGATTGGGGAGCGATCGCCTTCTACCAGAGAAGAAGATCCATTACCCGCCTTAATTTTCAGCCAAGTTCCTGAAGATAAAAAATTAACCGATTTGGTCATCAAACCTGAACAAAAACTGCTGGAAGCAGCCAGACCATTTTTAGGAGAAGATGGGGATATTCTGAGAGTAATTACCCCCTTTGCTGATAGTTTGCTGGTTTTACCTCCTACTTGGGAAGAGGTGATGAATAAGCTGGAGCGATCGGGGATGGTGGATGCAGTAATTCCCCTGTTGGATTGGTTGCCTAGTCAAAGTGGTGAATCGCTCCAAGAAAGTCTTTCTAGTTTTAAATCCCAACGACAACTGATTAAAGAATTGGCGGAAAAATTAGTTTATGCCGAGACAGCAGAAATCGATAATTTTTTAGCTACGATTCCTTTAAAAAAATTGGCTTCCGACCATCGACGACAACTCCCTATTACAGTAGTCGTTGGTGCTAAAGGTTCAGGGAAAACTTATACATTTATGCAAATCGTTCGCCGGGAAAATTGGGAAAAATTTGTGCAGGAAACTGGGGCAGAAGTGCAAAATAATGCCTTAATAGCTCCTGTGTTAGCATCAAAAAATTTAGAGGATAATGCTAAAAAAATAGTTGAAAATGTGCAGAAAAAAACTGCTAAAAAATTAAATTTTGACCGGCCTCAATACTCTAACGATATTCGAGATGATATTAGAAAAAATCTGACCCAAAACCTCCATGAAGGGCAGTGGCGAGAATGTTGGCTAGATGTCATGGCTTGGGGGGTTGGTTTTCAACCTAAGCAAGCCGGGGCTGGGCGAGAATTAGCCGACCATTTATTTCAAGAAAAACAGCAGCTTATTGTCGTCATTGATGGGCTAGAAGACTTATTTCAGAACTTTGATAATGACGAAAATCAACAAAAAGCTTTACGGGCTTTACTTCAAGAAGTACCGGAATGGTTAGGACAACAGCCCGGTCGTCCTTGGGGAATAATTATTTTTGTCCGGCGAGATATTGTCTTGGCGGCGGTGCGTCAAAATGCCGCTCAGATGATGGCTCGTTATCAGCCTTATGCTTTAAAATGGAATCGGGAAGAAGCACTTAGATTAGTGGCTTGGGTGACAAAAAAAGCCATTTCTAATTTTAACATTAATCTTGACAAACTGCAAGATATGAGTGAGGAGGAAATCACCGATACTTTAGTCCCACTGTGGGGGAAAAAATTGGGGGGTGAAAAATCTAAAGAAGCTCGTTCTGTGCAATTTGTCCTGGCTGCTCTTTCTGATTTCAATGGTCAAATTCAATCGCGAGATTTGGTCAGATTTTTAAAGATAGCCGCCGATAAATCTATGCATGATAATCGGTGGCAGGATCGAATTCTTATTCCTAAAGCAATTCGGGATGCTTTACCGGAATGTAGTCAGCGGAAAATCGAAGAAATTGAGATAGAAAATACTGCCTTAAAAAATATTTTTACTAAATTACGGGACTTGGCAGAGGCTAATCGGAAAATTCCTTTTACCCGCGAAGCTGCTCAGTTATCGATTGAGGAAATTAAAACCTTATTAGATAATGGCGTATTGATTCAAGAAGAAGATGATTATTATATGCCGGAAATATTCCGTTACGGGTTAAATTTTGGACTGACAGGCAGGGCGCGTCCTCGGGTTTTATCTCTGGCTCGCCGTGCGGGACAGAGTTATTAATTAGTCCCCCGGATAACGATCTATTCCGGAATGAAAAATCGCTGTTTTAAGTAGGTGGGCAGAAATAAATGCACCAAAGACCATATCAGAAGAAAAACTGTCATTCCCGCCGATGGCGGCCTTCGCGGGGGTAAACTCCGACGGGAATCCAAAGCCTATCGGCGGGGAACGAAAAGTGCAATTAATTATGTTCACCTACTTAGACCGATATATGCCTGAGTTAATTAGGTTCGTTTACTTATTACTTTTGGATTAAGGAGTTTATGGTTATGATAGCAGCACGAGATGAGGAGCGGTACTTTACACCTGAAGAGTATTTTATTTGGGAAGAGACGCAGCTAGAAAAACACGAACTGATCGATGGTCGGGTTTATGCGATGAGTGGTGGCACTAGAAATCACAGCGATATCGCGGGAAACTTTTTAGCGATCGTCAAGCCCCATCTGCGGGGCAGTGGTTGTAAAACATACAATTCTGACTGTCGCGTAAATATCCTCAATACTCGCAACTATACTTATCCTGATTTAAGCGTTACTTGCGATTCGCGAGATAATTCTAGCCCCCAATATATTACTTATCCCTGTTTGATTGTGGAGGTTTTATCAGATAGTACCGAGGCTTACGATCGCGGCAAGAAGTTTGCCAAATATCGGCAAAATCCTAATCTGGTTGATTATGTGTTGGTGAGTTCTGATGAGATGGCGGTGGATATCTATCATAAAAATGATGCGGGTGAATGGGTGATTCTTAGCTATCGAGAAGGCGATCGCGTGGAGTTGAAAAGTATTGATTTGAGTGTGGCGATCGAGGTGTTCTATGAAGAAATAATATTTGAGGCACAATCTTAATTTATTATTTAGCATGACTGCTTACCAGAAGCCTAAATAAATTCCTAGATAGCCACGGGCTTAAACCCGTGGCACTTACTCCCCCGATCGCATTCTCGCCGTCACGGGGGAGGATTTACCCTAGCCAGCCAAACTCTCTTTACTGAGGGGTATCATTTCTCCGGTCACGGTAAGTCCGAGTAACATTGGTTCATTTGGTCGAATAATCTTGCCAGTAATCGCGCAACGCTCCTCATGTTGCGCTGTAGCATCAAAACTAGCTCGAATATCTGACGGCGAAAGGTGAGATGTCATGTCTCCAGATTTATGTTGCACGAACTTCCAGAGCACTTCCCGGATCAGTGCTTGATAGCCTTGATTCCCTGCGATCGCCTTCAATTGGTTCTTGAGCTCTCTCTCTAAGCGGATGCTGGTGACTTCCATTTCGGTGGTTGGAGTTTTGGTAATTGCGGGCATAGCTTTTTTCCTCATAAAGGTGGACATATCTGTATTATTAGTGTAGTATGTTTTTTGTAGGATTCAAGTAGTAGCTTTCAACGAGGATACCTGTGAAATACTCACCCACCGATTCACTCACACGGCGTTTCGCCAGTAGCTTTGGCAGTGGTCTAGACGAAATCGATCGCATCTGGACAACCGCTATGCTGGGGATATGCCATTTTGAGGCAGGTGGGCAAACACAGGGAGCATCGTGTCTATTTACAGCAGTCAATGCTGTAGAAGAGATTAATGAAAATTTAGACTCCACCGGAGACTATCCGGAGGATAGACCACAACTGAATAGACGTAGCGGGAGGTACAGCCATAATCATGGTGTACCAACATAGGCTCAAAAGACTTTAAATTCTCTAGCCCCCGCTTTCAAAGCTGAAGTGGGGGCTATTTTAATGAGGAGTTCTCGTCGTGACCAGCATAACAGACATCTTAAATAAGTCGGTGGTGGTTTTTTCTAAAAATTATTTACCGATCAGTCGGGTCAATATTAAACGAGCGATCGCGCTTTTAATCACCGGAAAAGCTGAACCCCTGGATTTCCGCACCGATGATATGGAGGACACCTGTATTGCCGTGCGATCGCCCAGTCTGGTGATGCAAGTACCCACTCAAATCCGTTTAACCTTTACCGGCAATGAACGGATCTGGAAAGTACCACCCGTTAACCGTCGGGAGGTACTGAGGCGCGATCGTCACCAATGCCAATATTGTGGCAGTCACAAAAATTTAACTTTAGATCACGTAATTCCCCGGTCTAAAGGGGGTAGTCATACATGGGATAACGTCGTCATTGCCTGCAACTCTTGCAACTCTCGCAAAGGCGATCGCACCCCGCAACAAGCAGCAATGCCACTGTTAACCAAACCACGCGCCCCGATCCACCCCGCTGTTGCTTTTGCCGAAAACTTTTGGCGGGAACAGCAGTTATAAGGCTGAGTTAGGACGAATTTTTTCCTCCTATTTTTAACCCCTAGGAAAGAAAATTTACCTCGGTTTTTTACCCTCAGCCAAGGGATTAAGCACTCACAGGAAAAGAATCCTTACCCGGAAATGTTAAAGATTACATATACAGAAACCGGCTTTAACCTAGAGCATCTGACTGACTCCCTAGAGCAGTTAGTGATGCGGCGAGTTATTTTGGCTATGCGAGTTGGCCAAAGCGTGCTCGTCGAACCCAGCAAAGCATCGTTTTTGCTGCCAGCAGATTTGCCTTTGTTGAATGTGCTTCATACAGAGGCCCTGCGTTATGACAGTGAAAAAATCGAATTGTCTGTTGCGGATGAAGATTACATCGAAGTCACTTTACAAGGGACTTGGATTGCTTCTAATTCCCATGCGGCTGAGGGTTTATTTTTCACGGCAATGAGCGATCGCACGGAATTATATCTGTTTAAATGCTGGGAACAGGCTCAAACCGGCGCATCTTTGCTCAAAGAAGTCGATTAATTCGCAATTGTAGTTATTTCAATTGTGATTTCGATAAAAAATCAGGGGCGCAAGCATTGCGCCCCTACAGCAAATCAACAGACTATACCGTTTCCAATTAAAAATGCAACTCTTTTGGGCGCGGGGGCGAAGCATGACCGTACATATGTTAATATTTTCACCGGATACGATCTGCCGGAATGCTTCGCCCAAAGAAGTTGTATGAATTTTTGTAAATCTTATAGCTATTTCAATTAATATTAGTACAATTATTTAGGGGCGCAATGCTTGCGCCCCTACAGTAAATCAACATAATTAATATATATTGTAGGGGCGCATTGTAGGGGCGCAATGCTTGCGCCCTTGGTGTTTTGTCTCAAACACAATTGAAATTACTATATATATCCCCTAACTGACATTTTCTGGTAAAGCTTCTTGCATTTTGCTGAACCAATCAATCAAATAGTCTAATTGTCGATCGCTCGCGAAAACGCCCAAGCCGCGCACCGTCACTTTCCCCGAACTATAAACAAATCGATCGTGGACTGTTTTTGGTAAATTCTCTTTTAACAAGTTCCAAGCGGGTTCTAGCATGGGAGTTTCTAAAACCACGTGCTGTTTGCCTTCGGGAATAATCCGAGAAAAGCCAATTCTTTTGGCTAATTGTTTTAGTTCTACTACTCGAAAAAGTTGCTGGGCGCTGGGGGGAATTGGGCCATAGCGATCGCTCCATTCAGCGGCAATTAAACTCAGTTGTTTTTTAGATTCGGCGGAAGTTAATGCCCGATAAGCGCTAATTTTTTGCTCCAAATCTTGAATATAATCCGCCGGAATAAACGCCATCACGGGCAATTTAATTTCCGTATCTTCCACTTGGGGAATTTCTTGACCGCGAATTTCCCGAATCGCTTCTTCCAACATTTCCATATATAAGTCAAAGCCAATCACATTCACTTGCCCTGACTGTTCTCCCCCTAATAAACTGCCGACGCCGCGAATTTCCATATCGCGCATGGCTAACTGATAACCTGACCCTAACTGGGTAAATTCTTGAATCGCCCGCAAGCGTTTTGTCGCGGCTTCAGTGAGGGAACCAATGCCAGATTCGGGATAAAACATCCAGGCATGGGCTTGAATTCCAGAGCGTCCCACCCGACCCCGAAGTTGATATAATTGAGCCAGCCCAAAGCGGTGGGCATCTTCAATTAAGATGGTATTCACGCGGGTTATATCCAATCCCGATTCGATGATAGTCGTACAGACTAAAATATCCGCTTCTCCGGCACTGAAACTGAGCATAATTGACTCTAATTCTTCTGCTTCCATTTGCCCATGCGCGATCGCAATTTTGGCACTGGGAACCATCAGCCGTAACTTTGCCCCCAGTTCCTCAATTCCTTCAATTCTGGGGACGACATAAAATATCTGTCCCCCTCGGTCTAATTCTTGCCGAATGGCCGATCGCACCGTTTCTAAATTATAAGGAGATAAATGAGTTTGAATTGGTCGGCGCGACGGAGGTGGCGTCATAATTAAGCTCATTTCTCGAATTCCCGATAAAGACATATATAATGTCCGGGGAATAGGAGTAGCGCTTAAAGTCAACACATCCACTTCAGTTTTTAGGGACTTAATTTTTTCTTTTTGGTTCACCCCAAAGCGCTGTTCTTCATCAATCACTAACAGTCCTAAATCCCGAAACTTCACGGATTTACTTAAAAGTTGCTGGGTGCCGACGATCGCATCTAATTGACCCGTTTTTAAGCGTTCGAGAATCTCTTTTTTTTCGGCATCGCTGCGAAAGCGATTGAGCAATCCTACATTAATCGGATAGGGAGCAAATCGTTCTTTTAAGGTATGATAATGTTGTTGCGTTAAAATCGTCGTGGGGGCTAACATCACCACTTGTTTACCCGCAGTCACCGCTTTAAAAATAGCGCGAATTGCTACCTCGGTTTTGCCAAATCCTACATCCCCACAAACTAGCCGATCCATTGGGCGATCGCTTTCTAAATCGCGCTTCACATCTTGAATTGCTTTTAACTGATCCGGGGTAGGTTGATAAGCAAAAGAATCCTCTAACTCCGCTTGCCACGGCATATCGGGGGGATAAGCAAACCCTTTTTGCTCGGATCTTTTGGCATAAAGCTGTAATAAATCAACCGCCAGTTTTTTAATCGCCTTACGGACTTTATTTCTGGTAGTTTCCCAAGCTTTACCCGTGAGTTTATTTAACTGCGGTTCCTTATTTTCGGTGGTTCTAAACCGAGACACGGATCCCATTTGATCCACGGGAACTCGCAACAAACCATCGGCATATTTTACCACTAAATATTCCCGGTTTTCCAGGGTTTCTAATTTGAGAAATTTACCGATGCCATGATTGCGGTGAACCACATAATCTCCCGGACGGAGTTTATTCGGATCAACTTGCTTAGAAGTGGCTTGTCTGCGTTTTCTCACATAAGTAGAAGTGGCCAGACTATGTTGCCCATAAAATTCTCGGTCGGTAATCACCACTAGCCGAAAAGTAGGCAGTACAAATCCCGCCATTTCCGCTAATCCGCTATATTTTATACCCACAGGAATCCGGTGAGTTTCGATTAATTTCTCAATCGCCCGATAATCGCAAGGATTAGGAATAAATTGTCCCGGACAATCATGTTCTTGGAGTAAAGAGACGGAACGAGACGGTTGGGCGGAAACCAGAAAAACGGCAAATTTCCGGCTAATTTCATCCCGTACCATTCCCGCTAGTTTAGCAAATTGGTGGGGTAACACGGGCACCGGACGACTGGCTAAGTTGATGGCAGGAATTTCTGCGTTAGTTAGGTCTTTTTCTAGTTCTGAAAGGTGGAGAATATTCTGCCGTTGGGTATCCGCTAGGGATTCGCTGAAAGACCGATGAATTTTGGGTATTTGGCTGGTTATTTGGCCGATATTTTTTAAGGCTTGATTTTGAATTTGCCAATGTTCTTCTACATGATCTAACCAGCGATCGCTGTGGGCGGCACATTGTTCCGGTTCATCCAAGGCAACCAGGGTATTTTCTGGCAGATAATCTAGTAAAGAAGCGGGTTGGGGAAAGGCTAATCCTAAAAGCGAACGCCCCCGAGGAAGTTGATTTAAAGTTTTGAGGGTTTTGACATTTTCTTGGTCTGGTTCCCAGGTGGTGACAGGAAAATCTGGGGGTAAATTTCCTAGAATAATGCTACTAAAAGAAGTGGGGGTTAAAATTAGTTGGTCAATTTTATCTAAAGACCGTTGACTAGACGGGTCAAATTCCCGCATTTTTTCTAATTCATCCCCAAACCACTCTAATCTAATTGGCAACTCTGCTGCCACGGGAAAAATATCTATAATATCTCCCCGTCTACTCCATTGTCCTTCGGTTTCTACTAAAGTTACCCGGTCATATCCGAGTTTGGCCAAAGTTTCATCGACGGTTTTTGATGACCAACTCATGCCTACCTGAAATGTTAGGCAATATTCAGCTAACTTTTCTACTGGGGGCAAGTGAGTTTGCAGCGATCGCTCAGTGCTGACAATGGCGATTTTTTTTATCTGATTAGCATCCAGAGAATGCTTAACTTTCAACAAATCCGACAACACTTGCATTTGTCCCCAAGTCAACTCCTCGGACTCAAAAGGCTCATAAGGAGAAGCTTCAGAAGTGGGATAAAAATGCACCGTATCCCAACCCATTGCTTCCAGTTGGGTTGCCCAGCGTCCCGCTTCTTCCAAAGTAGCGGTAATTAAAAATAAATGTTGTTGCTGCTGTTGGGCAAAGGCTGAAGCGACCAAACCCTTGGGCAACCGACCGACTCCATTTAACTGGAGTTGGTGATGTCGTTGCAGTTTCGCCAGCAGTTCACTGGTGAGAGGCGATCGCGCGATCGTGCGAATAATCGAAGAAAATTGCATAATTCTGAGAAACTTGATTAAGCGTCTTTGTTTATTCTGCATCTCTGCGGTCAAAATTTACAGCCAAAATTTAAACCACAGAGACACAGAGAACACCGAAATAGTAGCTTCTGTAGGGTGCGTTAGCGGCAGCGTAACGCACCAATTTGGTAGAATTAGCTTCTGTAGGGTGCGTTAGCGGCAGCGTAACGCACCAATATAATGTAGGGGCTGTTCGCGAACCGCCCCTACAATTGTGCTGCCAATCAGAAAATAGCGCTTAGGCAGTTTCCGGCAGCAAGCAGACTACCCGGAACCCGAAGAATTCATACTTACGGGCGGGGTTGCCTTGGCAGCGATAGGCGGAACGACAGTTTACCGGATAGTCGAACCACGAACCACCCCGTAGTACATTCCTGATTTTTTCCTGACGTTTTCCCGTACTTTCACTCGTCGGGGCAGCATCATAATTATGATAACTATCATGCCAAACATCTTGGCACCATTCCCAAATATTTCCATGCATATCGTAGAGTCCAAAAGCATTTGGCGGAAAAGTGCCAACCTCGCTAGTTTTGCCTCGATAAAGTCCTTTTGACCCGTCACCATAAGTGTAGTTGCCATTGTAATTGGCTAAATCGGTGGTAATAGTTTCCCCAAAATAAAATGGCGTGGTTGTTCCCGCCCGACAAGCGTATTCCCATTCGACTTCTGAGGGTAGGCGATAATTTTTGCCGGTGATTTGCGAGATTTTCTGGCAAAATATTATGGCCTCATTCCAGCTAACATTTTCCACCGGCAGATTTGCCCCTTTCACAGAGGAGGGATTATTTTTCATTACTACTTCCCATTGTGCTTGAGTTACGGGATATTTGCCCATAAAAAAATCTGGCACTGTGACTAAATGCTGTGGCCCTTCGTTTTCCTGTCTCTGTTTCTCGGTTTCCGGCGAACCGATCGCAAATACACCCCCAGAAATCAGAACCATATCAAGGGTGACACTATCGCCGATATTTTCTGACAAATATTGGGCTTTAAGTTTTTTCTGGTTGATTATTTTTCCGAGATGGCTAACTTCTACCGTAGTGAAAGAAAAAGTTGGTAAATAACCAGTTTTTCGGCTGTCTTGAAGACCGGAGACATGGGGATGAGAAATTGACGATGCTAAGTCTGATGCTAAGTCCGATCCTAAGTCCGATTTTAAGTCCGATCCTAAGTCTATAGATGACGGTTGAGAAGTCTTAGGCAAGAAGGTTACAGGTGCTTCTGCTTCTAATGTAGCTATCCCCGAAATTAAAGGATCTTTGCGTTTATTAATAGTTTCCTGCTGAATTGTCGCAGATAAATTCGGTAATTGAGAGGCGATCGCTTCTACTCTTTGTTCTAGTTCAGAAATTCTTTCGGGCAAAGATTGCCGCTGTTTGTGGATTTTTTGCGCGATCGCCGCAGATAAATCTCGTTGTTGCGAGGCGATTTCCTCTAATCGTTCTTCCAACCGAGAAAACCTGGTGCATAAATTTCCCCCCACAACCTCGATTAACTTAAGCGACAATTGAGATTGAATGTCAATTAAATCCTCAACTTGTTTAGACAGGTGACGCAACGAACTTTCACCGGACATTTTCGCCGTTTTCGCCTGGGTCATCTCAGCCTGAGCATCTGCCCATAATTTCTTTGCCCAGGCGATTCGCTGTCGCTCTTTTGCCATCAAAGCTGGAGAAATTCCCGGTAAAGTCAACAAATCTGGAGCAAGTTCGTAGCCGCAAGTGGGACAAAATTGGGCTGATTCTTTAATATTGGTGGTTTCGCAAACAGGGCACTTCATCACGTCATTCAGGTCAGGGCAGTTTCTATTCTACCCCTAAGCTTGGCGAATTTGTAAAGATGTGTAAATTGCCAAAAAGAAACCCGGTTTCTTCAAGAGACCGGGTTTCTTCGCCTCAAGCGGGTTGCTGCGGTCTAGCTAATTAACTCACCGGCACCGATTCTTTGGCCAAAAACTTCTCTAATTCCGTTAACGCATCAGCGTCAACCTTGGTCTGCATGGGGCAGAATTTCGGGCCGCACATGGAACAGAATTCGGCGGTTTTGTAGATATCAGCAGGTAAGGTTTCGTCGTGATATTCCCGGGCGCGATCGGGGTCGAGAGCTAACTCAAACTGACGGTTCCAATCAAAGTTATACCGAGCCACAGAAAGCTCATCATCGCGATCGCGGGCTCCCGGACGATGCCGTGCAATATCTGCCGCATGAGCCGCAATTTTATAAGCAATTAAACCATTGCGTACATCTTCCGCATTCGGTAAACCCAAATGTTCTTTCGGGGTCACATAGCACAACATAGCTGTCCCGTACCAACCAGCCATTGCCGCACCGATCGCCGAAGTAATATGGTCATAACCGGGGGCAATATCTGTCACCAATGGACCGAGCACATAGAAAGGTGCTTCCGAGCATTCTTCCATCTGCTTCTTGACATTAAATTCTATTTGATCCATCGGCACATGACCCGGCCCTTCCACCATCACCTGCACATCATGTTCCCAAGCCTTACGGGTCAACTCACCGAGAGTTTTTAATTCCGCTAACTGAGCATCATCAGAAGCATCATGGGTACAACCCGGACGCAGGGAATCACCTAAACTAAAAGAAACATCATAAGTCTTAAAGATTTCGATGATATCGTTGTAGTGAGTATAGAGGGGATTTTGCTTATGGTGATGCAACATCCACTTGGCCAAAATGCCGCCGCCGCGAGAAACAATTCCCGTAATTCGACTTTTCACCAAAGGCAAATGTTGAATTAAAATCCCCGCGTGAATGGTCATGTAATCCACCCCTTGCTGGGCGTGTTTTTCAATTACATGGAGGAAATCATCAGCGGTCAGATTTTCCATCTTGCCATAGACACTTTCCAAAGCTTGATAAACTGGAACCGTGCCAATGGGAACCGGGGAAGCATTAATAATTGCGGTGCGAATTTCGTCTAAGTTACCGCCACCAGTGGACAGATCCATCACCGTATCTGCACCGTATTTGATGGATAACTTTAGCTTGTCCAATTCTTCTTGAATATTAGAAGAGTTGGGAGAAGCGCCGATATTTGCATTCACCTTACATTTAGAAGCAATGCCAATACACATTGGCTCTAAATTGGTGTGATTAATATTAGCGGGAATAATCATTCTGCCCCGGGCAACTTCTTCTCTAATTAGTTCCTGGGGTAAATTTTCCCGCTGGGCGACATAAGCCATTTCTTCGGTAATGAAACCCTGACGGGCGTAATGCATTTGAGAAACATTACTTTGTCCGCGTCGTTTAGCAACCCATTCTGCTCGCATATTTGAATTCCTCAATAAATAGCTTCCCTACGCTGGTATTACCCAGTCTCAGGTTCTAAGGGACTGTCTCAGCCTCAACTACGAGGCACCCCTAGCTTAATTTCGGATTGTAGCATCGACTGTGGACTAGATGAGAATCGCTCCCAATATTTTCATATTTTGTTACGGTCTGGTGGGGAGCAGAGGGAATAATTGATAATTGATAATTGATAATTGATAATTGATAATTGATAATTGATAATTGATTTCCCCTGCCCCCCTGCACCCCTACACCCTACACCCTACACCCTACACCCTACTTGATCTCCTAGCGGATTTGGCGATAAAATAAAGCTTTAGACTTATGCGATCGCACAAATTCTCTAAAATTCTCTAAAATGGGGTTAAATTTTAAGCGTGCTATTAACGGATAATTTGCCTTTAATCGTCTGTTTAACGGTGCTTCACTGTGCGGTGGGTACGGCGGCGGGTTTGTTGGCCAAACGTAAGGGGAAAAATTTTCCTCTGTGGCTGTTGTAATGCCATCCGGCACGCTGCGCGAACGGTTTGATTGGCGGAACTTTTGCCTTAATTGCCGCTTTTTTAGTGCCAAGTAAACAGCCCCAATAAAAATATTGAACAGTCATAAGAGAAATCTCTAAATGTTTCACAAAGATTTAAACAGTATTACCGAACGTCTAGGCAATAGTCTCAAGCGAGATGTGCTGGTGCAAAAAACGTTATATGATATTCGCGATTTTTTGCAAGCCGATCGGATTGTTCTGTATTATTTTTATCGCCAGTGGAAAGGTCAAGTAACCGCTGAATCTTTGCGCGATCCAGAATTGTCTATTTTTGGCTCTACCGGCGCCGATGATTGTTTTAACGATCGATATGCTGCCTTATACCAAGCGGGAAGATATCGGGCGATCGCAGATGTTGACATCGAGCCAATTCACGAATGTCATCGAGATTTTCTCATCAGTATTCAGGTGAAAGCGAATTTAGCAGTGCCGGTTTTGGTGCAGCAAAATCTTTGGGGTTTGCTAATTGCCCATGATTGCCAAAAATCCCATTATTGGTCAAATTCAGAGATAGAATTTATGCAAGTACAAGCGCAAATGTTGGCCATGAGTTCGGCACTGGTAAATCAGTCATAGTTAGTCATTAATAATAATTAACTATCGTGAATTAATCTATTACTTGCTATGGGAAATATTGGAAAAAATTAAACACATTGGGTAATTGTTGGCTGAGAAAATCCGCATCATGTCCCGCTGAGGCGATCGCATGATATTCTATAGTAATATTCTCCCCATGATGCTGCACCAATGCCTCATAAAATAGACGACTTTGTTCCGGGGGAACGATCGCATCATCGGCGCCATGAGCCAAATATAATGGCATGATCCATTCCGGCGATCGCTTTTGAGGATTATCTCGCCCCGTCCACCGTTCGGGAAACTGATAAAATGAGCCATAAACCGCCGTCATTAAGTTATCATTGGGCAGATTTTCCTGACTAAAATCTCCAGCCAAACTCGCACCAGCCACAAATAATCCGGGATTTTCTAAGGCAATTAAAGCCACCCCTCTGCCCCCGGTAGAAAATCCTAGCAAGGTATTATGAGAACCGGGTTTTAACAGGTGATGTCGCTGTTGGATTGTGGGAATAAACCGTTCTTGGATAAACTTGCCTCCGGGTAAAGAATTCCACCTCATTTCTGTTTCTGGATAATAGGCACTTTCATAAATAGTCATCAACATTTCTGGTAAAATTAAGGCATATCCATATTGATTAGCATATTCCACCAACGGTGTATCTTCTACCCATCTAGTGCGGGGATAATTCCAACCGGGCAATACTAAAACCACGGGTAAAATTTGATGGCTATCAGAATTTTTGCTATAGTTGGGAGGAATATATAAATCATAAGGGACATCATCCACCATGAGATTTTTATTCCAGCCCGTTGTGGCTTCAGTTAGTTCTATTTTATGTAAATCTGCGGGATTTTCCCGGATGGGTTTTGGTGAATTTTCTCTGGTTGGCGAAATCATGGGCTGAATTTGTTGGTTACTGGTGGATGTGGGGGCATTTTTCGCCACCTCAAATTGCGAACAACCGGCGATCGCAAAAAAGCATAGCCAGCTAATTCCTAAGTACGTGAACATAATTAATTGCACTTTTCGTTTCCCACCGTAAATCCTTGGATTCCCGCCGGAGTTTACCCCCGCGAAGGCCGCCATCGGCGGGAATGACAGTTTTTCTTCTGATATGGTCTGTAGTGCATTTATTTCTGCCCACCTACTTAAATAGTGAATTCCCTTGACCGAGAAATGTCTTAGAAGCGATCGCCGCTTTGAATAGTGATTCACAGTGGTTTAACCGTGGTTTTGTGACTGCTGACGAGACATGAGGAAAGAGAATAGAGGTTCTTAGGATAGAGAAAGATTCTCCACCTATGCATCTCTAATTTTTCCACCTTTCTCGGTATCAAGCAATATTTTAGCTATTTTAGCGGTGTGATGCTACCATGCGATTTCCTTCGGGCGGATCCGTTTAGGCGATCGCCCCATTAAACCCACTAAAATTAACCCCTGAAACTCATTCTTAACCTTTTACCCTCCACCGTTTGACCATGCATCGTTTATGATTGCTACAAAGGCTCATCTAGATATTCTGATTAAAATTATGCAAAATACCGAATCATCTTTGAACAATTTTACTAGCCGTCTCCAGGAACTCGGAGAACACCATTGGCTAGACTTAGCGGAATATGGTTCAATTGGGGCATCGGCGATCGGTTCTATCGTCGCTGGGTTATCTGGACAAATGTTATTTTCGGCCACGCCGATCGTTTTTGCCTTAACCTTGAATGTATTAAATCGTCATCGGGTTGAGTTGCAAACCAGAGTGCAAAATACCGCCACGATCGCGGAGATGAATCAAATCGTTGATTCTTTGCAAAATACGGTCTATTCCTTACCCCCTGCCCATAGATTTCAAGACTTAGAAGGAACGGTGACTAGAATTAGTGAAACCGTCGCCAATATCGAACAGTTTTTAGAGAAAACCTCTCCCCAAACTGGGCCAATGGATTTAATCACCATTCAGAAAGAATTTGCGATATTACGCCGGGGAATTATGCGCTTGCGAGACCATACGGAAGCCACTTTAGGCAATGTCCAACAAAGCATGATCGATGATATTTATGGACTCCGGCAGGCGATCGCCTCCTTGCAAATTTCCCAAAAGCAGGCAGTTTCTTCCTTAGAAATTCAGACGGAAGTTGCCCAACTCACTCAGGGCTTTAGCGAGTTACAAACGCAACTGCAAAATATCGGCAATTTTACCGCAAACCCAACGGTA
Source organism: Oscillatoriales cyanobacterium (assembly GCA_011390955.1). GTDB lineage: Bacteria > Cyanobacteriota > Cyanobacteriia > Cyanobacteriales > Laspinemataceae > Planktothricoides. The sequence continues at coordinate 47,307 of JAABRM010000056.1, forward strand.
GACATTGAACCATTGCAGCAACAAATCCTGGAACTTCAGCAACAAGTTTGCCAACTGCAACAACAAAATAAAGAAATTGTCAAACCCTATCTCAATCGCTTAACTCGCGCCGTGAAACACTTAAATAAACAGACCGTTAACTCCCGTCCGTAATCTTTCCCAGATTACCTTTATTGACAAATCAAGCCAATTAAGCCAATAAATCAAGCCAATAAATCAAGCCAATAAATATTGAATTTTAACCAGTAAATTAACGGCGGTTTTATCTGGCAATTTAAGATATAGATAAATCCCTGGCGATCGCCCCTGAGTTGCAATTAATTCAAACTCCCAAAAAAATATCCGACAAAAATATCCCTGATATCAAATCCGCTTTTCAAATAGGAACGATTCGCGATCGCCCCTACGATAATTCCCTAAAATGCTGATGGATTCCCGCCCGAAGCGGGAATGACATCTAAATTACATCGCAAAATGCTGATGGATTCCCGCCCGAAGCGGGAATGACATCTAAATTACATCGCAAAATGCTGATGGATTCCCG
>JAABRM010000113.1 GCA_011390955.1 Oscillatoriales cyanobacterium
GGATATGCGCTTGCAAACATTCGCGTAGGAAATTCCTTGCTTTTCGGCTATTTCTTGATGAGATAGTGCTTCATAATAGTGCAGAATAAAAGTCTCGCGCATCTTGGTCGGTAACTCATCAACAGCAGCGCGAATCACCCGGTTTTTCTCGTCACGGTCTAAGGCGCTTTCTGGGGTCTGGTCAACAGCAGCCAGTCCTAGCTCGTTTTGCTCCGCATATACTTCTATATTTTCAACCAAGTCCACATCTCGACGACGTTTTAAATCCAGCCAAAAATTCCGAGTCAGGGTCGTCACCCAAGATTTAAAATTGGTGATTTTTTCCGCGTACTTTTGCGCCTTTTCCCAGGCTTTGAGCATCGCCTGACTCAGCAAATCTTCCGCTGCCGTTAAGTTGCCGTTCATCCACTTCAGACAGCACCGCAACAGATAGTCTCGGTACGGTTGGAAGAGACGCCAGAAAGCACGGGTTTCGCCTGCGGCAAGATGTTGCAATAGTTGTTCTTCTGTTTGGGGTGGGAGTTGATTTGTAGGGACTGGCATTACCATCATTTCACTGATTCAATTAATTGACAGGGAGTATGCGGGGTTTATGGCGATCGGGGTGATTGATGAATCGCCCCGACTCAGGGAAATTAAGCAAAGGGAATAGAGAACAAGGAACCGCCCTCGGTATAAGGAGCCGCAGCAGCTTCATCAAAAGGAATCCCAGGGAAATTGCGATCGCTCATCTCTTGGTAGTTCCCCACCGCAGAAATGACATTCAGGGCAAAATCATTCGGCAAACCCAAACTTGCCCCGATATTTCCTTCCCCTCCCAAAAAGCGGCGGACAACTGGATCTGAACTATTGACGGCTTCAGCCACATTTTCTGAAGTCAAACCCAGTTCTAAGCCTTCATAAAGGGCATAAGTCACGCCAGAAACCACATCTTTCCACTGGGATTGGTTTTCATCCACCACCATTGCCAAAGGCTCCTCTCCCAGAACGTCTGGAAACGGCTGATGCTGGTCTCGCTGCTCTACAGGTAAGGTCAGAAGACTGGAGATAATTAACCCCCCATCTCCGGTAATGGCATCCAGTTCGCCATTGATATACTGTTGGAAAATGGTCTGGAAGTTATCCAAAGCCACGACTTCGGCATTAATGCCCAACTCACTCAACTTTTCTCGCAATCGGGTTTCAGAAGTCGTCCCGGCACTGACGCCAATTCGACCCCCGGCCAGTTGTTCCAAAGTAGTAATGCCGCTGGCAGTTGGAGTGACTACAAATTGAGCGTCGTAAGAATTAATCGGGGCAAAATCTACACCCAAAAGCGCATCCCGTCTCAGGTTGTGGGTGGCGTTGCGGCTGGTGACATCCACAATGCCATTAGCAACATCGCTAAAGCGCTGGGCACCGGATGTCTGAATCACGAACTCGACGGCATTGGGGTCGCCAAACACTGCTGCTGCTACGGCTCGCCCAAAATCCACATCAAAGCCGCTTAAGTTGCCGTTGGCATCGGCAAAACCCAGTCCTTGAGCATCATTTCTCACCCCGACGCGCACGAATCCTCGGTCTAAGACTTCCTGCAAAACGTTGCGGTTATCGTTATCCACCAAGGGAACATTCACTCTGTCTCCACCGCCAAAGGGGGGATAATAAACCAGTCCCCCTGGCTCCACAAACATCAATTCGTTGAGATTTCGGGGTAACGCGGTTTCGTCGAAGTTGCGATCGTAAATCTCTGCGTAGTTGCCGATTTGTTGAATAATTTTCAGGGCAAAATCATTGGAGATTCCCAGGGATTCGCCTAAATTTCCGTCCACTCCCAAAAAGCGTTTGATGTCGCTATTTCCATCCAGAAATTCATTCACATTCTGGGAGTTAATCCCAAAAAATTCCGCTTGAATGGGAGCGTTGACCGCCCAGCGGACTACATCACCAAATTCTGACTGATTTTCCGGGAAAATAAATGCTAACGGTTCTTTACCCAGATTTTGCTCTAAAATCACTTGATTTCCCGGATTAGATAAAGTGGGAATCCGCGAACTCAGCGCCCCACGATTCATAGAAACTGCCCCAATTTGCCCCGCATCATAAGCGGCAAATAAGGCATCTTGGGAGGCAAAAGTTTGGATATTCAAAGTAATTCCTGCCCGTCGCGCCGCATCTTCTAAGTTTTGCTGAGAGCGAGTTCCAGCTAATACTCCAATGCTGGTTCCTGACAACTGTTCCACTGAACTAATGCCGCTATCCCCGCGTACCATCACCCCTTGGGTATCAAAGAACACTGTCGGGGAATAATCCACCCCCAAAGTGGCATCGCGGAGAACCGAATGAGTGGGTAAAGTAGCGGCGATATCCACTGCACCACTGGCAACCGCATTAAAGTCTTGTCCCGCTTCGACCACGACATATTCGATCGCATCAGGATTGCCAAACAAAGCATTAGCTAATGCCCGACTGAAATCAATGCCAATGCCACTAAAAGAACCGTCCGCTGCTTGCTGACTAAAACCAACCGCATCGTCATATACTGCTACCCGCAAAACCCCTCGGTCTAATACTTGTTGCAGCAGAGAATTGGCTCGTGTAGCAGTGGCATTGGCAGCGCGATTTTCGGCGGCGCCAAACATCAAATAATGTTCTAATCCACTGGTAAAATTACCGTTACGCACGGCAGCAGCCACATCAGGGTTAAAGTCAAGATAAAAGTTTTCCCGGAAAGAAGTTGCGGCATTTCGGCCTTCAGTCACGCCAAACTCGATCCAATGTTGAAAGCCACTATTAAATAACCCATTGGCAACCGCTTGGGCTACATCAGAGTTGGCTTGCAAATAGGCAGTTTCATTAAAGTCTGAAATCGGCGAAACTGCGGCTCGACCTTCCCCGGCGCCAAACAAAGCATAATGTTCTAAAGCGCTGGAAAACCCGCCATTTTTTACCGCCGCCGCCACATCAGAATTAAAGTCTAGATAAAACTGTTCGTTAAAGTTAATTTGTGGGGTTCTGCCTTCAGCAAAGCCAAATTTAATCCAATGTTCTAAGCCGCTATTATATACGCCATTAGCAACAGATTGGGCGACATCTGCGTATTGTTGCAGATAGGTGGTTTCGTCAAAGTTGAAGTTACTCATAGACCGTCAGTTTGATTTGAGCTTTTATTTAGATCGTTGGTTTTTGGGGCTAGTCGGGTCTGAGCAAGCACCCGGTAAAACCTTCTATATTGTTAGACGTTTGAGGTAGGCGGTTTGTGAGAAATGTTTTTGAGTTTTTTTTAGATAGGAGGGCATTGACCCCCCTTAATAGCATTGGTCAGAATTATGACAAACAAAATTTGTCATTCCCGCGTTAGTAGTAGGTTGGGTTTCGTTCCTCAACCCAACCTACAGCTAATCCGAATAATACCCGCTATATCACCCCATTATTATTTGATATTTGGCCTAATTTAAGTATTTTTTGACATGGTAAAACTGGCGATTAATTTTAATAAAAAAAACCGCTTTTATCTATTACCCAAGAATTATCATTATGTCAATATTCTCTAACTATTTTTACCATAGTGAGAAAATTATTGAGCATGATTAATGAAAACAATCGGGGATTTTTATGGTTGTTTATTCTGTTAAAAGAAAAACCCAACAACCGCCACCACTATCCATCCATATTCGCCATAGGAGTTCAAACCGTTCTAGGATTTGTGTTTCTAAAGAGAAATTGCCGCAGTAACCCAGGACACGGCAATGCCGTGTCCCTACGGGGGCGCTATGTTGTCTGTGAGCTAGAGAGAAGTCACGGGAGGCAGAGCCTCCGGGAGGGCATTCCCAGGGGGTCCCCTGGACACG
>JAABRM010000057.1 GCA_011390955.1 Oscillatoriales cyanobacterium
TGGATTCCCGCCTTCGCGGGAATGACAGATTCTCCCGACAATGATGGATTCCCGCCTTCGCGGGAATGACAGATTCTCCCGACAATGATGGATTCCCGCCTTCGCGGGAATGACAGATTCTCCCGACAATGATGGATTCCCGCCTTCGCGGGAATGACAGATTCTCCCGACAATGATGGATTCCCGCCTTCGCGGGAATGACAGATTCTCCCGACAATGATGGATTCCCGCCTTCGCGGGAATGACAGATTCTCCCGACAATGATGGATTCCCGCCTTCGCGGGAATGACAGATTCTCCCGACAATGATGGATTCCCGCCTTCGCGGGAATGACAGATTCTCCCGACTAAGAATATGCGTTTGTCACCGCAAGTTTGGCTTGTTTGTGCAGGATTAAACCATATTCTAAGCCTTCCACTACCGCTTGATAAGAGGCTTCGATGATATTGGTAGAAACTCCCACCGTTGACCAGCGTTTATGACTATTTCGGGATTCGATTAAAACGCGAGTTTTGGCGGAAGTTCCTGCCCCACCATCGAGAATTCTGACTTTGTAGTCCGCGAGGTGAAATTGAGAGATTTCGGGATAAAAATTCATCAAGGCTTTGCGTAAGGCCGCATCAAGGGCAGATACGGGGCCATTCCCTTCTGCGGCGGCTAAAATATCTTGGCCATTAACGGTAACTTTCACCGTTGCCAGAGAATTTATGTCCCCAGCCCCTTTGTCACAATGCACTTGAAATCCGCGCATTTCAAAGAATTGCTCTCTTTCTCCCAAGGCTTCGCGCATGAGCAGTTCAAAGGATGCCTCTGCCGCTTCAAATTGATAGCCTTGATGTTCTAAGTCTTTGAGTTTTTGCAAAATTTTTCGGCAAGTTTCGTCTTCTTTATTTAAGTCTATGCCAAAGCTGCGGGCTTTTTCTAAGACATTGCTGAGTCCCGCTTGATCGGAAATGACAATGCGCCGTCGGTTGCCAATTTTTTCCGGTTGAATATGTTCGTAGGTGAGGGGGTTTCGCTGCACCGCCGATACATGAATGCCGCCTTTGTGGGCAAAGGCAGATAAACCTACAAATGGGGCGTGTTCGTCGGGGGCTAAATTGGCTACTTCGCTGATCAGTCGGCTGGTTTCTGTTAGTTGTTCTAGTTCGCTTTGGGGAATGCAATGAAAGCCTAATTTGAGTTGCAAATTGGGAATTAATGAGCAAAGGTTGGCGTTGCCGCAACGTTCCCCATAACCATTGATGGTGCCTTGTACCATTGTGGCGCCTTCCAGTACGGCGGCGATCGCATTTGCTACGGCAGTTTCCGAGTCATTGTGGGTGTGGATACCCAACTGCACCCCGGTTGCCTGAATTTGGGGCAAAGCCTGAAACACTTCTCGGACAATTTGCGTAATTTCGTGGGGCAGGGTGCCGCCATTGGTATCGCAGAAAACCAGCCATTCCGCCCCGGCATTCATGGCGGTTTCTAGGGTTTTTAAGGCATATTTTCGATTTTGTTTATAGCCATCAAACCAATGTTCCGCATCATAAATCACCCGTCTCCCTTGACTGCGAAGGTATTCAATGGTGTCGCGGATCATCGCCAGGTTTTCCTCTAGGGTGGTGTGCAGTCCTTCGGTGACATGAAAATCCCAGGACTTGCCAAAAATTGTCACCCAGTGAGTTTCTGCGGATAAAATGCTTTGAAGCATTGGGTCTTCAGCGGCTAATTTTCCCGGTCTGCGGGTGGAACAAAAGGCGACTACTTCCGCATGGGTGAGGGGTTCTTCTTTTAAGCGCCAGAAAAATTGCCCATCCTTGGGGTTTGCTCCGGGCCATCCCCCTTCAATAAAAGGAATGCCCATTTCATCTAGACGATGGGCAATTCTTAATTTGTCTTCAATGGATAAAGATAAGCCTTCGCTCTGAGCTCCATCTCGGAGGGTGGTGTCGTAAACTACGATGTGTTTTTTTTGATTGGTTGTCATTATGAGTTTTTCCGGTGATTTGCCATGATTTTAAACAGGTTTCCGCTGAAAATAAGCTTAAAATAAGTAGGTGAACATAATTAATTGCACTTTTCGTTCTCCGCCGATAGGCTTTGGATTCCCGTCGGAGTTTACCCCCGCGAAGGCCGCCATCGGCGGGAATGACAGTTTTTCTTCTGATATGGTCTGTAGTGCATTTATTTCTGCCCACCTACTTAATCAGAATATTTACGCTAGATAATTTACGCCAGATAATTGCAATCTAAGATTATGCCAAAAGTAACTGCTCAAGGGAAAACATTCGACTGTGAATCAGGGGCTAATCTGCGCCAGGTTTTACTCCGCAATGGCATTGACCTCTATAATGGTCAAGCTAATTTGATTAATTGTCGAGGAATTGGCAGTTGTGGCACTTGCGCTGTGATGGTGACAGGGGAAGTGTCTGAACCTAATTGGCGCGATCGCACTCGGCGATCGCTCCCTCCTCATTCTGCCACCAAAAATCTGCGCTTATCCTGTCAAACTAAAGTGCTTGGGGATGTCCAAGTGACTAAATTTGATGGGTTTTGGGGACAAGGAGATACGGCTGTTTGGGGGCCAGAAGGCTAAGTTATCCGCGTCAAACCCCGCATCAAACCCGCATCAACATTTTCGGGTCAGCCGATCGCGATCGCCTGGGATTGATGCCCTAGGGCGATCGCTGACTATTGGCGGCTCAATAGCGGCTCAATTTTGACATTTAGATGACATTTAGATGATAGATTAATTCTACTAGCTGACCTAGAAGAATATGGAATTATTTAGCAAATCTTTAGGATCGAAAATATCAACTGACCCCAATGCCATTACAGCGGTTTTCTTTCTTACTGAACCACGCTAGGGCGAAGCCCAAGCGGTATTTAATTTAGTATTGTAGGGGCGAATGGCCATAAGGCCTGACGGATTATGCTCCGCAAAGACGCCCCTACGGAATGCTTCGCCCCTACAGGTATTTGTGGTTTACTCAACAGAAATTTGCTGTAAGGGTAAGTTTTTACGCCCAACTTAACATGGTAATTGTAGCAAGTAATTATAGCAAATTTTATCAAATTGTTCTAATTTTTTTTTCTTAAAAAATCGATATTCTATTATATATTAATAATATATAAATAAAATGTCAATAATTGGCCAATTTATTGACAAAAAATTAAATCAGGCACAATTTAGGAGAAAATTTCGGTAAAAATTCGGTAAAATTTAAGAAAAAGTTAGGGAAAATTGGCGCGAATTTCTCATAAAATCTCCAAGGTATCTAATTACTCATCCATAAGATAGAGATATGAACGAAAAACATGACATTTTGATTGTAGGCGGTGGCGCGATCGGTTTAAGTATTGCCATCGATTTGAAGTTACGGGGAGCCAATGTCACCGTACTCAGTCGCGATTTTGGGGCCAGTGCGGGAAATGCGGCTGCGGGAATGTTAGCCCCTCAAGCAGAGGCGATCGCTCCTGGGCCAATGTTGGACTTATGCCTGAAATCGCGATCGCTATATCCCGACTGGATCGACAAACTCGAAGACCTCACCGGCAGTCAAACCGGCTATTGGCCTTGTGGCATTCTCGCCCCCGTTTACCCAGAAACCCTGGAAACGACCAAAAATCAAGGCAATTCAGCTAATTCAGCCGCCCCTGACACCCCCGCGTATTGGCTAGATCGGGCAACTATCCATCAATATCAGCAAGGACTTGGCGATGATATCGTCGGCGGTCACTGGTATCCCGAAGATGGTCAAGTGGATAACCGGGCATTAAGTCGCACCTTGCGGATCGCCGCCCAAGAATTAGGGGTAGAATTGCGCGATGGCATCGTGGTGGAAGCCTTCCAACAACGGCAAGGGCGGGTGGTTTCCCTGCGAACGAATGCGGGAGACTTAAGCGCGGCCCATTATATTTTGGCAACTGGGGCTTGGTCTAACCAATTATTGCCCATCCCGGTTTATCCCAAAAAAGGACAAATGTTTTCGGTGAGAGTGCCCGTCCCCCAATCACCTTTTGAGGATGAAACCAATCAAGCCAATTATGGGCATCGATTACCCCTATTGCCCCTGAATGAATTACCCTTGCAACGGGTACTTTATGGGCCGGGTACTTATATTGTGCCGCGACGGGATGGCCGGATTATTATTGGGGCAACCAGCGAGAATGTGGGATTTACTGCCGGGAACACCGCCAACGAGATGCAGCAATTACTCGCTCGCGCCACTCGTTTGTATCCGCCCCTGGGAGACTATCCCATTCAAGAATTTTGGTGGGGTTTCCGACCGGGAACCCCTGATGAATTGCCCATTTTGGGGCCGTCTCACTGTGAAAATCTCACCCTAGCGACGGGTCATTATCGCAATGGGATTTTGTTAGCCCCGGTTACGGCGGCTTTAATTGGGGATTGGGCGATCGAGGGAAAAGCCGATCCTTTGTTGGCGCATTTCCATTGGCAACGGTTTGTGACGGCAGCACAACCAGTTAGTCCAAATCCCATGCCCGCGACCAAAATTTATCCCACGGTTTCAGATCGATCTACTGATTCCTCTAACAATGATTCCTCTGCCGAAGTCTCTAATTCTTCTGATATGAATTCCATGATTAATTTATCCCCGACTGCTGTCACTGCAAAACCCGCTAATTCTAAGTTATTGGAAACTTTAGACCCCGAACCTTTGGTGATTGCCGGACGAAAATTTCGCTCCCGCTTGTTTACCGGGACGGGCAAATATCGCAGTATTAAAGAGATGCAAGATACTATTGCCGCAAGTCAATGTCAAATTGTCACCGTGGCGGTGCGACGAGTGCAAACTAATGCTGCTGGACATGAAGGGTTAGCAGAGGCGATCGACTGGAACCAAATTTGGATGCTGCCCAATACCGCAGGCTGTCAAACCGCTGATGAAGCGATTCGGGTCGCCCGGTTGGGTCGGGAAATGGCTAAACTCTTGGGTCAAGAAGATAATAACTTTATCAAGTTAGAGGTGATTCCTGATTCTAAGTATTTGCTGCCTGACCCGATTGGCACTTTGCAAGCGGCAGAACAACTGGTAAAAGAAGGCTTTGCGGTTTTGCCTTATATTAATGCCGATCCTCTGTTGGCGAAACGGTTAGAAGAGGTGGGCTGTGCTACGGTGATGCCCTTGGGTTCCCCTATTGGTTCCGGTCAGGGGATTAAGACCGCCGCGAATATTGAGATTATTATTGATACGGTGAAAGTGCCGGTGGTGGTTGATGCCGGGATTGGGGTGCCTTCGGAAGCAGCAATGGCGATGGAAATGGGCGCTGATGCGGTGTTGATTAATAGCGCGATCGCTATGGCCCGAAACCCGGCAGCAATGGGTCGGGCAATGGCCCTAGCGGTGGAAGCGGGACGGTTAGCCTATTGCGCTGGTCGGATTCCCGTGCAAGCGATCGCCAGTGCCAGTTCTCCCTTAACTGGGACGATTACCAGTTAATTTGCCCGTTTGCTCATAAGTTGATCAATTAGCGATCCCCAGGGGTTAATTATTGGTACAATAAGCATAACCATAAGTATCATCTCTGGCGATCGCTAGTCGCACATACTCAAAACAGGTGTGAATGATTTCTATTAAGAATGAATTTTAACGGCTGTTAGCGGCTTTTTCATAAATTTGCCTTAAATCGTCAGCAATGATTATGACCACACAAAAACAAAAGTCATCAAAAACGGAGATACTTTAAACCAATGCCATATACAGAAGAAGAAGGCGGAATTCTCAATAATTTTGCGATCGAACCCAAAGTTTACCAAGCCAAACCACCCAATGCCACGCAAAAGCGCAACTATGCCATTCAAGCAGTTTTAGCCCTGCTATTGGTTGGCGGATTGTTAGCCTTGACCGTAGTCGCATCTAATCTGGGTTAATCTAGATTAATTTGGTAATTTAAGAATTTTCTTTTTACCACAAAGACACAAAGGACACAAAGGGGATATCAAATAGGATATCTCTTCGTGTCCTTTGTGTCTTTGTGGTAATAAAGTAACAAAACTTTCAACTTTTTCCTGCCTGAAATACTTGCGCCACAGTCAAAGATGACTCTTGGTTCAATGCTGACAAAAAAGGCGAAGCAATTATCGCATCTCCCGTAAATTCTGCCTCCTCATAAAGACCTTCTACAAGAGTTAACACCGTAATCTTTTCTTGGATCGGATCGACAATCCAATATTCCCCAATTCCTCTGGCTTGATATTGCGATTTCTTGTAGCGATAATCGCGATTTTCATTCTCCTTTCCGGGGCTAACTACTTCTACAACTAATTGCGGCGGCGGCATATCTAGCATAACAATCGAACGAGTTGCCCCGGTCATAACTTGCGCCAATTCTTCAGTAAATACCAGTAAATCTGGCACCCGCACTGTTGCCCGTCCCCCCATCACTACCACTTCTGTCTTCATTCTCAACCGATAAAATGGAATACCCCGTTGAAGACAGTGGGCTAACAAAAACATGGCAATCCGTTGATTTATGTCGCTCTCACTAGGCATAAATAGTAATCTCCCATCCTCTAGTTCATAACACGCATCGGTTCCATCATCATAGTTGAGAAAGTCCTCTAAGGACATGATTTCCGATGTCACCGCTTCCGGTTTAATCAATGTATTCGTCATGGCTGTTATTCCTGCGAACGTTTCTGACTATTTTAGCTCAAAAAACCGGGTTTATGCAACTAAACCTGGTTTTTTACTTGATGGGCGATCGGGGATACGGCGATATTTGGCTAAACTTGATTTTAATCAATAGATTACTTCACTCTTTGTCTGTCCCAAATTATGCTTTTATGCTTTCTCTCTCTGGATATAATCAACTAACCGTTGGGCTTCATCAAAATCCCGCATGAGAAATTTTAGCTCCAGCAATCCGATTAATTTAGCTCCATCCTTAGTCTTTGAGTATCTTTTACCTTTTCGGCTTTCTTTGTTCCCTCTAATTTTGACAATATCAAAATATTGCCTAAAAATAGTGTCAAGTTTTTCATCAGGTTTGCTAATGGCTTCGGGATGTATATTTTTGATTAAAGGATTACTCTGGATATCTTCATTAACTCTTTTGCGGATCAAGCCTTCATTTCTGGCGAATTCTTCAATCTTGTCAACTTGGGAAAGGATCCATGCTTCCATTTCCTGAATCATAAAAAAGATTTTGCTGGTATCAAAGGGTTCATATTGATTAAGTCTTTCAAGTCTTTGTTCTTTGGGCGCATCCAAATCAATTAGTAGCACCCCATTAATCCCCTGTTTTTCTATATGTTCAAGCATTTTTCTCGACTGGGTTATGGTGCCAAATGGTTGGATAATCAGATTAAATGTTTCAGAGGATAGCTGCTGAGAAAATAATTTATGGAAATTTTCCCGAAAAACGGCAGTATTATCAACGGTCACTACTGCCGGATTGTCTGATTTGACTCCTTCTATATAAATCGTAATATCTATCATTTTATCCCCATAATTTGATGATTAGACGGATTCTATGAAGTATAGATTTGTGGTGGATTCCTGACAGCGACAATCTGGAATCGTTAAAGGTGATTATCGTTGCTATATATTAACGGAATATCTACCATCTTTTTCCGCCGATAAGACCTTGCAGCCACGCTTGACCGACCAGAAAATTATCGATCCAGTCGTCAAATTCATCTGATGACTTAATATTTACCTCTGTCTCATTGCGCTGGTTTTTTTCAAAAAGTAAGACATCCTCGATATCGAAAGAATTGAGCAGTAATGGTGAATGAGTCGTCACGATTATTTGGGTATTTTTTGATGCTTGCTTGATGGCATCGGCGATGGTATTAATCATGTCGGGATGAAGATTTGTTTCCGGCTCTTCAATGCAAACCAGATTGCCTCGTTCTGGGTTAAGTAATACGGATAATAGCAGAAGATAGCGGAGCGTTCCATCTGATATATGCTCAATAGAAACTGACTTAGCCAGATAACTTTCACGCAGTACCAAGTATAATTTAGAACCTAAAAAATTAAAATTGATGTCTAGAAAATGTGGGTTAATTTTCTTGATTGCTGCTTCGATTTGAGCATACCAGAGAGAATGGTTATTTCTGATGTTATTAATAATCGTCATCAGATTTTGTCCATCATGGGACAATTTTCTTTCAGTACCATAACTGGCAGGTTGTCTGATGACACTGGAAAAGGTGGTATCAAAATAATCATAGACCGCTACTTCTTCTAAAGCTCTCTTTAAGGTAAAAATAGGATAAAATCTCTCCGGGTCTGAAATCTGACTTAAAACGGGTTCTGTGGATTTAAAATATACCTGTTGACTTTCTTGGGGATATCTTTGAAAACCCACTTTTCCAGCTTCTCTGGTGGCAATAATCCCTTGTGCATTATTCATTTCCATGTAGATAAAATCATCTTCATCTTCATCGGGACTTTGAGAATATAGCTTTTCTTTTAAGTAATATGAAGTGGCGCCTACTTTACAGATTGTCAGATCGTAGATGGGATTTGTTTGAAATTGGAATCCTCTTATCCGGTTATTCTTGTTAATTGCATCTTTATTAAATTCAAAGGAAAGTTTGATATAGTCTTTTGTGTCGCTATTAAAATTGGCAACCGTATCAAAGCCACTCCATTTTTTTAAGAAAATGTTTTCCAATCCATTACCGGCAATAATCTCATAGAGTAAATCGATCGCCTTTAAAAAGTTAGATTTGCCACTGCCATTAATGCCTAAGAGAATATTCACATCAGGATTAAGCTCGATGGTCGTGGGTTCCCGGAAGCTAAAAAAATTTTCTAAGGTTATTTTTGACAGCATAATAGATCGGTTTTTCTTGGAAATAGTCGGTGTATTGATGACTATTATAGCACAATGTGTCTCAATTATAGACGAAAAAATACCATGCTCCTTAACTGTGCCCTTTTTCTGTGGTGATTACTTTTGTCTCCAAATGTAGTAAAATAATTACGATCGATTTTTCTGCCCATATTGCCATGAATCCTTACGCTATTTTGCAGCAAACCCAACGAGAAAGAGTGAGCGATTCCCTTAAGGGATCCGCTGCGCGGAACCGCGCCTTTGTCCCGATTCTCAGCGATTGTGAATCTGCCCATCGTCTCTTAATACTAATTTGGTCACAATTAGGAGATTTTGATAGTTTAGAATATGCTTGGTGGTTGCAGCGAGAAGCGGCACAATTAAAATCCCAAGGAATTGCGATTCGGGCCGTGGGAATTGGCGATCGCAATTCGGGATTAAAATTTTGTGAATATACGGGATTTCCCCCAGAGTGGCTATTTGTAGATCCCACTGCTGAACTGCATCAACAATTAGAACTTTATCGGGGGTTATCGTTAAAAATTCCCGGTCTTTCCCCAGGGCAAAATGCCTGGATTAATTTAATGTTAATGTGTGCGGGAATTGCCAGTCCGGGAACTTTAGCCGAAGTGTTTCGCGGCTATCGGGGCGATCGCCAAGCCCCGCAATTAATCGGCGATGAAGAAGTGATTAAAGCGGCGCCATTACCACCTTTTAAAGGTTCGTTTTTCAACATGGCAGGAGGGACGGGTTTTCAGCGTCCTTTTGAATTAGCTACCCTGCGACTGAGAAACATGACGGAAGTGCTCAGTAATTGGCAAACTTATGTCCCCAATGCCGCTTATATGACCCAAAGGGGCGGCACTTTCTTATTTGATAATCAAGGAAATTTACTCTATGAACATCGCGATCGCGGCATTCTCGGTTTTGCCGAAAATATGAGCCGTCCTCTGGCATTTTTATCTCTTGATTCAGAGGTGAAAACCGGAGTTAATTAACCAAAAAAATCACCCCTGAAAAGAAACCGGGTTTGTCCGACCATTTCTGCAACAAAACCGAAATTAAACAAAGAAACCCGGTTTCTGACCCTCCGCCAATAATTGACCCTAATTTTCTAGAAGAGGAAAATAGTGCGGATATTTCCCATCCAAATTGAATCGTTATCGGCGTTGTGTTCGGGATTAACAATCACCACAAAGCCCGGTTCAATCCCGATCTTATTATTGATCTGATAGCGATAAAAACCCTCAAAATGCCAAGCTGTATCTCGATCTTCAGGTCCGCTATCACTACTTGTCAGCTTCGGCGGCTGTCCTACCACAATTCCGGCCCGACTGCCTCTTGAGTCTAAGTTGGATGCGGCTAAAGTAACAGCCCAATTAAAAATTGTAGCTTCATCGCCCTTATTCACTCCAATTCCGGCAGCTTCAGCTTGAGCTAAAGTTAACCCAGCCCAACCCCCAAGAGTCAAGTTGGTATCGACGCGGTAGGAAGCTTGAAAACCAAAGTGATTTGCTGAAGTAGCGGTTTGACCAAAGGGCTGATTCGCCAATTTGCTGCCAGTTTGCCCGGAAAGGAAAACTCGATCTCCAGGATTATAGGAATGGACATAAGTCAGACCAAAACGAAGATTATCTGTTGGCTTAATCGTCAGTTGTCCCAAGCTGGCAACGCTACCATTGAACAGCCCTTTTCCTGGAATTGGTTGCTGGGCATTCGGCGCCAGATATCCCAGGGATAGATTAAAAGCGTTGCTCAGATTATAGGTGACAGTCGCCCCAGAACCTCCCAATCCTTGCCGATAAATGGGATTAAATCGTCCAAAAGGGGAAAGAGCACCCGTGATTTCTGGCGTGAAGAATTCGTTGAAAGTGGGCAGATTGGCATTAAAACCACCGCCGATCGCATCAATGTTAATCTGGAGATTTTCGCCCAGGGGAAAACGATAGAACATTTTCCCGTGTCTAACGTCGCCATTTGTGTCGAGATCGAAGGCCGAACGAGTCATATTAGTTCCAGTTACATTGGCACCCAACGGCGTAGAATTGCCAGCCACCAAAAAGGTTTTTAACAAGTCGCGCCCGGTAAAGCTAGTATTAAGAATTAACCGAGTTCTGTATTGAAAAACGGTGTTTTCCTCGATATCGGAACCACTTCCATCAGCCTTTTTTCCTCCGATCGGCCCGGTCAGAAAAAAGCTGGCTTCCCCCTGAAGTTTGGTGGTGGAAGAGAACTGATTAGCCTCTAGAGAGTCGGTGATTCTTTCGATCGCGTCAACATCACGGCGTAGCATCGTCAATTCTCCGGCAAACTCTGCTTGTAAACGCTGCAATTCGGCTAAGTCTTCTGCATCGATATCCGTGCTGGCTTCTTGAATTAAGACTTGAATCTGCTTCAGACATTCGCTTAAACCTGCGGCAAACTGGTAGCGGGTAATGGCGCGATTGCCGCGATAAGTTCCATCGGGAAAGGCAAGCAAACATCCGTATCGTTCAGCCAGGGACAGCAACGCCTGGAAAGCCCAATCCGTGGGGCGAACATCACTCAAATCATTGACGAAGTTGACTCGTTCCAGCGGTTCAGACTGTTGCTGAGACAGGTTTAGGGGATTGTATTGCTCAATTTGTTCCAGTATCAGAGTGCGTTCTGCCGGTGTTTCTTGAGCGTGAACCGAACGGGTCTGACTGAGCATCCCCAGACTGAACCAGAGGATCGCAGCAGCACTCACTAATAGAGGCTGGGGTGCCTGAGAAAGCCAAAATAGCCAAAACACTTTTAAAATCATTGATTTTTCGATTTTTTACACCATTGGTTTTGGGCAGGACATCAAGGGATTCATGGCGTGGCCAGATTAAGCGCCCAGCCCTTGACTTGTTTGCGTTGTCGAGAATCCCTCGAATCAGAACGATTATAATAATCATTCTCATTTTTGTCTAGCAAAAAAATAGTCCGGCAAGTCAGTCGATCGTCTACTTCAAGCATCCAGACCCCCCGTTTGGTGACAAATAACCAGTAATTAATAAGCAATTCAAGAAATAATGGCCTTCAAGTCAAAAAAATATGACGGTATTGCATCTGAAAGATTTTTATGCCCTATCATGGAAAAATGATAATCATTCCCAGAAAATCGAGATATTCTCAATGGACAATCAAGTGAAAAAGTCATATCGCTGGTCTGTGGTGGCGATCGCCCTGTGTTTGGGGGCAGCATTTCAAGGTTGCAGTCAGCCACCAGCCCCAAAAACTCAGGAAAAATTGGATATTACCGTGAGTATCTTGCCCCAGAAATATTTTGTAGAACGCATTGGGGGCGAAAATGTGAACGTCAATGTCATGGTACAACCGGGAGATAGTCCACATACTTATGAACCGAAACCGCAGCAGTTGCGATCGCTTGCGGAAGCGGAAGCGTATTTGAGTATTGGTGTTTCTTTTGAAAAAGCTTGGATGGATCGACTCAAAGCCGCTAACCCGAAAATGCCAATTATTGATACGACCCAGGGAATGAAATTATTACCAATGGTTGCCCATCATCATGGAGAAGGGGGACACGAACACGAAGACGAACACGATGAAACCGGACATAAAGGTGAAGAAAAAGCGGCAGAAAAACTAAAAGAAAATCTCGATCCTCATGTTTGGCTGTCTCCTCAAAGGGTAAAAATTCAGGCACAAACAATTTATCAAACCTTGGTAGAACTCGATCCAGAAAATCAGGCTCAATATCAGGCTGCTTTAGACGAGTTTTTAGCAGATATCGAGCAACTTGATGCCGAAATTCGCCAAAGTTTGGCCGGAATTCAGCAACGAAAGTTTATGGTGTTTCATCCATCCTGGGGTTATTTTGCCGATGACTATGGACTAGAAATGATTTCCATCGAAGAGGGTGGACAAGAACCCAGTGCAGCGGAACTTGCCCAGTTAATTAGTCAGGCTAAAGCAGAAAATATTAGAGTGATTTTTGTGCAGCCAGAGTTTAGCACTAAAAGCGCCGAAACGATTGCCCAAGAAATTAATGGTGAAGTGATAGCGATTAATCCCTTAATGTCCAATTGGCTAGAAGAAATGCAGCGGGTAACTCAAAAATTCGCTCGGGTACTCCGGGAAAATAGTGCGTTGGATATTCCCTTAATCATGGCTAACTCAAGATTGCTTGCTTCTGATGAGTTGGTATTGAGATAATTCCCTAGAACCGTTGCCGCATAAACCCTAACAACACTTAAACTTATGATGACTACAACCATCGAGTCTGTAGAAAAAACCAATGTTGCCCTAGAAGCGATCGCGATCCAAAATCTTTGGGCGGGTTATAACGGGTATTCCGTCCTGGAAGATATCAATTTATCGGTGAAAGAATTGGATTTTGTTGGGCTAATTGGCCCCAATGGTGGCGGCAAAAGCACATTATTAAAAGTGTTGCTGGGACTGCTGCCAATTACTAAAGGTGAGGTGAAAATTTTGGGGCGATCGATTAAACAAGGACGGCGATATATTGGCTATGTTCCCCAGGCCGTAGAATGCGATCGCAACTTTCCGATTAGTGTTTGGGATGTGGTAAAAATGGGGCGGTTGGGCAAACGCGGCATCTTTCAACCTTACAATGCTAAAGATAATGAAATTGTCGCCAATGCTTTAAGAAATGTAGATATGCTCCATTTGCGCGATCGCACCATTGGGGACTTATCTGGAGGCCAAAGACAACGGGTTTATATTGCCCGTGCCTTAGCCACAGAACCGCAAATATTACTATTAGATGAACCCACCGCCAGTGTAGACCCCCAAGTCCGCTCTAATATTTATGAATTACTCCAAAAATTAAATCAATCCATCACGATTTTAATGATTTCCCATGATATGGGCGTCATTTCTTCTTATGTGAAAACTGTGGGCTGTCTAAATCGGCGCTTATTCTATCACAATGACAGAGAAATTAAACCGGAAATGCTCGAAGCGGCTTATCAATGTCCCATTGATTTAATTGCCCACGGAGTCCCCCACCGGGTTTTTCCTCCCCACAAGCATATTTAAGAGATAGGCCCGCCGTCGGCAGGGGAGCGGGGGAGCAGGGGAAGCCGTCGTCGTGTAGGGTGTAGGGTGTAGGGAAGAGGGAATAATTGATAATTGACAATTGATAATTGATAATTTGGTTAATTGTCAATTATCAATTGTTAATTGTTAATTTTCCCCCCACACCCTACACCCTACACCCTATTAAAATTGACAATTGATAATTGATAATTGATAATTTGGTTAATTGTCAATTATCAATTGTTAATTGTTAATTTTCCCCCCACACCCTACACCCTACACCCTATTAAAATTGATAATTGATAATTGATAATTGATAATTTTGTTAATTGTCAATTATCAATTGTTAATTGTTAATTTCCCCCCCCACACCCTACACCCTACACCGATGGCGGCCCTATTAAAGATGATTATTCGCCCAAACCATAAATGATGACAGGTCATAGACCGCGAAGAGATTGGGGTTGGAGTGAACTTGTTCTTTTAACCAGGCGATCGCCCCTGGTTTCATGCCGCCTCCATCAATCAAAACTATGGCTGGGACGGGATAACGTTTCTCAATATTTAAATTCACATAAGGCAGCTTTTCATCCACCGATCCGCCACTTTGCTGCCACTTACATTCAATAATCAATCCCTTCGGGTATTTCTCGGCATCAATCAGATAGAAATCCACAAAAATATCGGTGTGGTAAATGCCCAATCCGATATAAACCTGCTTGGCATATCTTTTGGGGTTTTCATGGCTATTCAGCAACCAAGTTAATCGCTGTTTTTTGGGCAGATTAGGACAAATGGGGACATAACCATGACCGTCGAGTACAGCAGCGACAGTATTTTCTAAAACATTACCCGATTGATTCGCCCTAGCACCTGCGGTCATGGTTATTTCCGGTTAAAGATTTAATAGATTCATTTTAGCTTTTTGCCGATACGAGAAATTATTTTAATGGCTATTTTAATGGCCACCAGGAAACTTTATCTCTCGTGGCACTATAGACGGCTTTTAACGCTTCTGGATCCATCACTTCGACTAAATCCCCGGATGCATCACTATCTTTGATCGCGTTTAATAGACCAATCTGCTGCATCCCTTTTAATACTTGTTCCACGGTCCGCTGATTCAGTTGACAAGCGCGGGCGATCGCATCCACCGGCAAATCGAAAGTATAAGTGTGATTCGCGGTGGGTTGGTTGCCCAGTTCTCGTTCCTGGTAAATCAGGGCACGCAGGAGGGCGGCTACGGCTTGCGGGGGGTAGCTACTACAGTTGAGCAGATGATATTGAAATTTCGTCCGCAGTTCAAATAACCGATGATAGCGATCGCGGAAAGTCTCGTTTTCCTGATAAATCCGCTGCACAGTCTCCAGGGGAATTTTGATCGCTTGAGTGGTTTTGTACGCTTCCACCAGACTGGGAAAAGCCCGGTACGCCATCCCATAACTAAACGGTAAATTTCTCATGCCAAAGCATCCCCCCGGATAGCTAATGGCAATAATCCGGTCAAGGGGAGTGCTGCGGGTAATCACCAGCCCCTCATCCAGAATCACGTACAACACATCCAGATATTCATCGGGCAAGTAAGCGGTGTAAATCGGACGGTTGGAAAACAATTTCTCGATTTTCAGGCTTTCCGGCGGCAGATAGTCTCTCAGCCACGCTTCATCTAAGCCTCGAAATAAAAAGTTTTGCTGGATCAGATGCTCCAACAGATTGGGTTCTTGCTGTTTGGCTCGTTTTGCCATCCCTGCAACCTTGCTGAATCTCCCTTCCATCATGGCATAAAGCCCGATACCTTACATTTTTTTTGAAAAAGTTTTCAAAATGTATTGCAAAACATTTGAACTTGATGTACAATTCAATTATAAGGTAAAACGCTGACAAACATCCGTGACCTGTCAGCGGAGAAACAACCATGCAGAAATCCTTACGCTTTAGCAGTTGGGTCTTGGTCGGATTATTGGCCAGTGGCGCGATCGCTGCTTGCAGTAACTCCGGGCAACAAGCCACCCAAGACGGCAATACCGCCAAACCCGTGACCCTAACCTTGGTTTCCTACGCGGTGACTCAAAGTGCTTATGAAAAAATCATTCCTAAATTCGCCCAAAAGTGGGAAGCGGAAACCGGACAGAAAGTTGAGTTTAATCAAAGCTACGCCGGATCTGGTTCTCAAACTAGGGCGGTCATTGATGGCTTAGAAGCCGATGTGGTGGCTCTTGCGTTAGCGATGGATACGCAGAAAATTGAAAAAGCCGGACTGATTGACCCCGGATGGGAGCAAGAATTCCCCAATGAGTCGATCGTGCATAAATCTGTAGCGGCGATCGTCAAACGGGATGAAAACGTCAAAGTCAGCCAGTGGTCTGATTTAGCCAGTGACGAGATCCAAGTCATCACCGCCAACCCCAAAACCTCTGGGGGCGCCCGCTGGAACTTCCTCGCCCTTTGGGGGGCTGTGACCCAAGCGGGAGGAACTGCCCAAGAAGCGGAAACCTTTGTGGAAACAGTCTTTAAAAATGTGCCCCTGTTACCAAAAGATGCCCGGGAAGCCAGCGATGTTTTCTACAAACAAGGACAAGGAAATATCCTGATTAATTATGAAAATGAGTTAATTTTAGCCCAACAAAAAGGAGAAAAACAACCTTACTTTGTGCCAACCGATTACAATATTTCTATTGATAGTCCCGTAGCCGTTGTCGATAAAAATGTTGACAAACATGGCACCAGAAAAGCCGCTGAAGCGTTTGTGGCATTTCTCTTTACTCCCGAAGCCCAGAGGGAATTTGCTCAAGTGGGATTTCGTCCCGTAGATCCTAATGTGGCGACAGAATTTACCAGTCTATATCCCAAAATTGATAAGTTATTTACGGTCAAAGATTTAGGCGGTTGGGCAGAAATTCAAAAGCAATTTTTTGATGATGGGGCGATTTTTGATAAAATCTTAACTCAAGCGGGCAAATCTTAAATGCTGCAATGCATAAATCTTGGCATAACTATTTATAAATGGGAGAAAATATGATGCCAACCCAAATATCTAAAATTTCCCTACCTTGGGTAGTTCTGCTGAGTTATTTAGTGGTGATGCTGTTGCTACCGATCGCCGCTTTAATCACCAAATCCCTCACATTAGGAATCGGTGAATTTTGGCGCATTGCCACCCAGCCGATCGCCTTATCTGCTTATGAAGTAACCTTTATTACTGCATTAGCCGCAGGCATCATTAATGGCTTCATGGGCACCCTGGTGGCTTGGGTATTAGTCCGCTATAATTTTCCCGGCAAAAAAATCATTGATGCGGCGGTTGATTTACCCTTTGCCTTACCCACTTCCGTAGCGGGTTTAGTGTTAGCAACGGTGTACAGCGATCGCGGTTGGATTGGACAACTCTTTGCCCCCTTTGGCATCAAAATCGCCTTTACTCGTTTAGGAGTTTTTGTCGCCATGTTGTTTATTTCCTTGCCCTTTGTAGTGAGAACTTTACAGCCGGTATTACAGGAAATGGAACAGGAAATCGAAGAAGCCGCCTGGTCTTTAGGGGCTTCGCAATGGCAAACCTTTCGCCGGGTGATTCTGCCCCCATTAATTCCGCCAATTTTAACCGGAATTGCCCTAGGTTTTTCCCGCGCTGTGGGAGAATATGGTTCAGTAGTAATTGTCTCGTCTAATATCCCTTTCCGCGATTTAATTGCGCCAGTGTTAGTGTTTCAAAGACTAGAACAATACGACTATGCCGGGGCAACGGCGATCGGTACAGTATTGTTAATTGTGTCATTAATTCTGTTATTGGTGATTAATTTCTTGCAACAGTGGGGCCGTCGTTATGCAGTCCGCTAAACCTTCCAATCAATCTGATAAATTTAACTCCAAATTAATCCTGATTTTCCTCGCTGTAGGCTATCTAGCGCTGATTCTGTTTATTCCCGCTGTGACTGTGTTTTATGAAGCCTTTCACCAAGGATTTAATGCCCTGGGAGAAGCGATCGCCAGTCGAGCTTTTCAATCCGCTGTTTTTTTAACAGTTATTATTACCGCGATCGCTGTTCCTCTGAATACAATTTTTGGCCTTTGTACCGCATGGGCGATCGCCCGCCATCAATTTCCCGGTCGTACCTTATTAATGAGTATTATTGACCTGCCATTTTCTATATCTCCAGTGGTTGCCGGGTTAATGTTAGTCCTATTATATGGTCGTAACGGCTGGCTAGGCGGAGTATTCGACGCAATGGGCATCAGAATTATTTTTGCCCTACCGGGAATGGTCTTAGCTACCCTATTTGTCACCCTACCTTTTGTCGCTAGAGAAGTCATTCCCGTGATGGAAGAAATGGGAGAAGAAGAAGAAGAAGCCGCCCGAACTCTGGGGGCAAAAGATTGGCAAATTTTTTGGCGAGTTACTCTCCCGAATATCCGCTGGGGATTACTCTACGGAGTGCTATTAACTAATGCACGGGCAATGGGAGAATTTGGGGCGGTTTCTGTGGTATCCGGCAGCATTATTGGTAAAACTTCAACCCTGCCGCTTTTCGTGGAACAAGCCTATAAAAATTATCAAACCGAAGCCGCTTTTAGTGCCGCCGTAATTTTGGCTTTACTTGCCGTAGTGACTTTGGTTTTAAAAGAGATTTTAGAACGAAAAACTGGTCATAATGTTAATAGTTGATGGTTGATTGTTGATGGTTGATTGTTGAAATTTATCTCCTCCGCTCCCCCGCCCCTCCGCTCCCCCGCCCCTCCGCTCCTCTGCTCCTCTGCTCCTCTGCTCCTCTGCTCCTCTGCTCCCCCCTACACCCTACACCCTACACCCTAAATAAATTGGAGAACAATTAAAATGAGTATTAACATTAAACAAGTCTCTAAACGCTTTGGTGAATTTCAAGCCCTGGATAATATTAATTTAGAAATTAAAGACGGGTCATTAGTGGCTTTATTAGGGCCATCCGGTTCGGGAAAATCTACCTTATTACGCGCGATCGCAGGGTTAGAATCTCCTGACACTGGCTCCATTTGGATCGACGGTCAAGACACCACTCATTTAGATGTCAAAGAAAGGAATATTGGTTTTGTTTTCCAACATTACGCCCTATTTAAACATCTCACCGTCCGGCAAAATATTGCCTTTGGGTTAGAAATTCGCAAAACTCCGGCTAAGTTAATTAAAGAACGCACTGAAGAACTATTAGATTTAATTCAACTCCAAGGATTAGGAAATCGCTATCCCAACCAACTTTCTGGTGGACAACGGCAACGAGTCGCCCTTGCCAGAGCTCTAGCGGTTCGTCCCCAAGTTTTACTCCTCGATGAACCTTTTGGGGCCTTGGATGCCAAAGTGCGGAAAGAATTACGGGCATGGTTGCGCCGCTTACATGATGAAGTTCATGTCACCAGTGTTTTTGTCACCCATGACCAAGAAGAAGCAATGGAAGTTGCCGATCGGATCGTGGTAATGAATCAAGGCAAAATTGAACAAGTGGGCACTACCACCGAAATTTACGATCATCCCGCCTCCCCGTTCGTGATGAGTTTTGTCGGAGAAGTGAATGTTGTACCCAGTCATACTAATTTATTAAATATCAATCATTCAACCCCCAATACTTACGCTTTTATTCGCCCCCACGAATTAGAAATTCATCGGGTTGAGAATGGCAATAGCACAATGGCCGTTGTCCGGCGAATTACCCATTTAGGTTGGGAAATTCAAGTGGAGTTAATGTTAAGCGATCGCCTTGAAGTGATTGCCCACCTGAGTCGAGAACAATTTGCCCCGCTGAATTTAGAAGTTGGTCAAAAAGTATTTGTCACGCCTCGGAATGCCCACTTTTTTCCCAAAGCAGCATAATCCCTCCATCTTAACCCTTGCCGCCTAAAAAATTTCTATTTGTCCACTCCAAACACAAAGAACCGCCAAAAATTTTCCCCTCTTGGCTCTCTGGATTTGGAGTATTTTTTTGATAAAAATAGTCGCTTTCACCGTAGGTTGGGTTTCGTACCTCAACCCAACCTATTATTTGCAAAAAATTGCGAAAAATTACGGTAATAACTTACGGTTATTAACTAATAACATATAGCAGTCCTAAATCACTTGTAGAAGACGTCGGCGGCCCCCCTGCCCCTCTCCCCTTCTGGGAGAGGGGAGATGAAAGTGTTACAAATCATTTAGTATTGCTATATCTGCCGTAAAAAATACTTATAGTCATTTAAATTGTAGTTTTTTCTAAAATCAATCTTTCTACCAAGGACTCCCCACTAAGGTAAATCCAGCCCAATAATAAGGATGCTGAAAAGTTTCTCGATCTACGGTAATTTCCGGGGGTAAAAGAATATCATCATCAGAATTTAGAGCAATTAAATGACCATTTTCAATCCGCACCTCTCCCCGCAGCATCGCGAGTTGTGCTTCGCGCAATATTTCGGCTTTTAGCTTTGATTTTTTCTCAGTTTCTCCAGGGTTTTCGCTGCCTTGAAATGCCAGCCGAATCTGCCGATAAAATTCACTCATTAAGCCCAAGGTAGCGCGATCGTGAAACGTTGCGGAGCAATATCGTCCACATACCAAATACTGCCAATGGCGGATTTAACTTTAGCTTGCACTGCCAAACCAGCAAATCCTAATTCTGATGTTTCATTACCCAGAGCAGAATGACAAGCGGACAAAATCATTAAATTAATCGGAGACGATCTCTCTAACAGAAAATCTCGCAGTTCACTCAAAGTTAACTTGCGGTCCCATAACTGAATATAAGAATCACTGGGTGCGTCTGGGACAAATTCCGCGTGAGTCGCTAAGTGAACAATTCCATAATTATGTTGACTAATTTGGTGGTGGAGATTTTCCCAGGTAAAAGCTTCATTCAAAAACGAGTCACCAGACCATGCTTGGGTAATAGTAGAAACTTCCAAAGGAACTCCGGGCAAATCAGCCAGATTATGTTCCTTAAAGGTCGAAGAACCCATTGCTAAAAGTTTGGCATTGGCTAAACTTTGATAGCTAGTATCTGTTAAATTTACACTAGGAATTAATCCCAGACTATACTTTTCAATTAAAAACTTTTCTCCATCATGTAAAGCTGCTAAAGGAATGCTGCGTAACTGAGCATCCATGACAAATACTAAAGTCTCAATATTGAGTTGTTCTAGGTCAGGTTCAATGGGTTCGATCATCCATTGATAAAGTTGCTGCGCTGATGCTAGATAGCGATTGTTTTTTCTGTATCGAGGGCTGGCTATTTTCTCCATAAAATCTTTGGCTACTGGCAACATATTGTTTCGTCCAGCATCTCTGATTGGTCGATAGATGGGAGCGCCATTAATAGGTACTAAAATTACATCAAGTTGTTCGTCGCGGATCACCGTATAAACCAGAGCAAATTTTTTCTGAGTCGCTACGGAAATATTTTTTAATTCGTCTTGAATTGACTCAAAAGAGTTTAACTGAGGTTGGCTGGTTTCCACCTGACTTCCGGCGATGACTTCTTCCGTAAATACGCGATCGATAAATGGAACGGCTTCTGTTATTTCACCGGCATCAATTTGGGTAGCGATTTCAATCTTGCTCCCTAGAGGAATATTCCTTAGTCCAACTTTGATTGAATTGTCCGGCAATATTTCCCCTACGGTCGTATCGCTGCTAGAGTTTAAAACCGTCTGACTGCTATTCTCTGTACTTTCACTTTTATTCAATACATTAGCAATTTCATTGGATGAATCTGATATAATCTCAGGTTGAGAATTATTTTGTTCGATCGCCGGGTTTGACTCTACGATAGTTGGTGAATTTGTACTCTCTGGGACGGTTGAGACAGATGGTTCTGCGATCGCATTAACGGTGGTTATTTCTGGTTCTTCTGCCTGAGATGTTATTTCTTCTATCGGAGTTTCTTCTATCGGAGTTTCTTCTATCGGAGTTTCTTCTATCGGAGTTTCTTCTATCGGAGTTTCTTCTATCGGAGTTTCTTCTATCGGAGTTTCTTCTATCGGAGTTTCTTCGGTGTTTTCCTCCGTAGGAGTTTCTTCTGTAGTTTCTGAATCAATGGGGACTGCTATATCTTCTTCTGGTGGTTCTGAAACTGGATTAGACGTTGTGATAATTGTGATATTGCCTTGAGTGTAAATCCCATCATCATCAATGGGTACTTCAAAGGTGGGTGAAATGGTTTCCGAACCCGTGGTTAATGCGGCTGCGGTGCCATTGGTGGTGGCATTTCCGACAATAAATGGTGTTTCGCTGCCTCCTGCGTGTCTGATGCTAATTGGCCCACCACTGACTGTACCCGCAGTAGAAATGCTGGCGGTGCGATTATTTTGATCCACAAAACTGCCACGGGCTTGGAAAAAATTGCCTGCATTAATGTTAACATTGCCGCCAGTTCCATCACTCGCGAGTCCTTGAACATCGATCGCAAATATGTCAACATTTGTTAATCCATTAATCGTCACATTGCCGCCGCGATCGGCACTAGAATTTAACAAGCCCAAAATTTGCATATTACCCTGGGCAAAAAGATTAATATCTCCTCCTTGGGTGACGATTCGGTCAATGATTAATTGGCCGCCAGAGTTAATCATCACCGGCCCCCCTGGAGTGGAAATTTGACTCACAGAAATATCCCGGTTAAGTTGGTCGGAGTCAGAGAGAAACGCGGTGTTTATCACGGTCAAATCCGGGGGAATATTCGCCGGATTACTCAGACTAGAAACGCCGGATCTTAAAATTAATGCTGGGGAGTTGGCCAAGATTTCCGCATCAGGATCCGGCAAACCGGATAAAGTCACATCTGGGTTAGTAATAGTGATATTCCCGGCATCAATTCCTCCCGTGGCTTCTACTTTTAAGGAAACCCCAGTATATTCATCAAAACTCACATTACCATCAGCACTAATAATTGGGTCATAATAACTGATAAAATCACCGAAATCGCCAGCTACATTGCGAATGAAAAAATTGCCCTCCGTGGCAAAATGAGCATCGGTGGCAATATTTCCGCCACTAATTAAGGTAATATCACCACCTGCCTGAAAAGTTGCGCCTTGGTTGACAGAATTTAAGGCGAAAATATCAATTTTTTGCAATCCCGTTAGATTCAGATTACCGCCTGCGATCGCGGAAAAATGGTTTTGATAACTCTTATTTCCCGGCAACTGATAATCTAGATTATCACTGTCATTCCCGCTATCACTGTCATTGCCGCTATCACTGTCATTCCCGCTATCACTGTCATTCCCGCTATCACTGTCATTCCCGCTATCACTGTCATTCCCGCTATCACTGTCATTCCCGCGAAGGCGGGAATCCATAAAATCGCGAATTTTTAGACGATTACCGGCGAATAAATTTAAATCGCCTGTGGCTTGAAGATTACTCCCGAATAAACTTAAATTATTGGCAGCGGATAAAGTAGCATTTCCTGAGATAATTGTTGCCGATTGATTTGATTGATTCGTGGGGTGAATCACCACATCCCCATTACCTATCCCCAAGGCAGAACCGGATAAAACTACTTGCCCCGCTTGATTGACTGTCACCTGGTTGGCATCAATAATATTGCCACCCCCGGTTAATAATTCAGGGAGAGAAAGTGGATTAAAAGCCTCCGTTTCTAAGTTGGATAAACTCACTTCTAAACTAAGTAAATGTCCGGGCTGACTAATCCGCAGAATACTTTCTCCTGGAACCGCAGTAACAATCAGATTGCCTTGGGGTGCAGCGATCGCCCCGGTACTGAGTATGGTGCCGCCAATTAAAGATAAAGATTGTCCCGATCGCACCGCTAAATCGGCAAAATTAATCAGACTCCCTGGCTGAATATTGTCAAAAGAAAAATAAATCGGATTCCCGACTAATGTGGTATAATTATTATTACCGAATACTTGCAATATTCCGTCATCAAAGCCTAAACTGGTGGCAGTGGTGGCGGTAAAATCACCGAGGACATTTAAGGCAGCATTTGGACCAAATACTATGCCTGCCGGATTGAGCAAAAAGAGGTGAGAATTTCCACCATTAACTTGAATTAAACCATTAATTAACGATGGATTACCCCCAGAAATTCTGCCGAGAATATTGACAATTTCTGGACGGGATAAAAAGTTGGCAATTTGTCCATCACTCAGTCCAAATTCTTGGAAATTGTGAAATAAATTTGCCCCATTTCCAGAGGTTTGACCCCCGGTAATGTTAATCCGATCGCCCTCAGTAGTGACAACAGTTCCCGTCCCGTCTGTTGCTGGGGTAATTGTTTGGGCAAAGACTAGACCCTTATTGACTCCTATGGTCAGGAAAAGGACTCCAAGGAATAAGGGATAAAAGGGCGATCGCCCATCAAGATTAGTAATTTTTATTTTCATTTCTCTTCTCTTGTGTCCTCTGTGTCTCTGTGGTTAATATCTTAAATAGGACTTACGCAAGTAATCTATATATGGCGTATTGGTGCGTTACGCTTTGCGCTTTCACACCCTACGAATAGCTGTGGTTAATATATTAAATAAACTGAATTAAATTAGGTTCAATCCCTTGACCTCCTTGTAAAATGGCTAGATATTCCCCGGTTGCTTGATGCTGAATGATTAGATCGTTAGCATAATTTCCCGTTCCTTGGGTAATATTTAAGGATTCAGAAGTTAAGCCCCCTGCGGTGGCAGAATCCATTAAATCGATCGCATCTTCCTCCACATTAAAATCAGTGATAACATCTGCTGCTTCTAATGTCAATCCGCCCATGCCTAAACCGATCGCAAATACATCCCGTCCTTGTCCTCCCGTCAGGGTATCTGCACCTAAATCCCCCGATAAATAGTCATTGTCTTTATGACCCAATAGCCGTTCGCGGAGCGTTGCGGATGCAATATCGCTGCCATCTCCTCCTAACAGGCGATCGCTGCCACTTTCACCAAACATTAAATCATTGCCCGCATTACCTTCAATATAATCATCGTCCTGACCGCCCCAAATTTTATCATCGCCATCTCCTCCTAGAATATAGTCATCATTCTCCAGACCATAGAGGCGATCGCTCCCCCCTTGACCATCAATAAAATCATTGCCTTCTCGTCCATGTAGAATATTTATTTCCACAGTTCCAAGTAGGCGATCGGTCAGATTAGTTCCTGCTAAATTTGGGCGATCGTCACCCTCAAAAACCTCTCCTAAATCATCATTATCGCTCACATTAGCGGTTAAATTAACCGTTAAATTATCATCCCGAGCATCGCTACTGGTAATAGTATGAATAATCTCACTACTATGCAGTTCTTCTTGCACATTATCATCTACCGCTTTAACCATTACGGTTTGGGCAATATTCCAACTTGATGGAGTAAATAAGATTGTTGATTGATTTAACTGAATTTGACCATCGGTGGTAATATTAATCGTCACATCAGCAGTAGGTTGAGTGGCAAGTTTGACTTTATATAAATCAAATCCGCCATTTTCCTGCACATCAGTGCTAAATAAAGGTTGAATCAGTTTAATATTACCAATAGATACATGAACAAAGGCATCAGTATCGGCATAAGTTTTGCCATCATAACCATTCCAAGTAAAACTGGTATTCCCATTAAAATTAGCATTAGGCGTAAAATTCAGATTACTTAATTGGTCAACGGCAATTTCTTGATTAACCGTAACTTCTGTGCCATTTAAATTGAGAATTCCGTTAGCCGGAAGCGAAGTTATTTTAATTTGGGATAAGCTATCATTGTCTAAGTCAGCAAAAGCCGAGGTAAAGTCAGCAATAGCAAAAGCAATCTGACTATTTTGAGTCCCAGACTTGCTCACGGTGGTCAGACTTGGGGCATCATTAATCGGGACAATATTCAAGTTAACTTCTGCATCACTGACCGCGTAAGTCTGTCCATCATAACCATTCCAAGTAAAACGGGTTATCCCGGTAAAATTATCAGCGGGGGTAAAGGTAAGGTTATTTAAATCAGCCGCCAGAATTTCTTGATTAACCGTCACTTCAGCGTCACTTAATTTCAAAATTCCCTGGTCAGGAAGCGAAGTTATTTTAATTTGGGATAGGCTGTTGGCATCTACATCAGAAAAAGCGTTAATAAAGTCGTTTGCTGTTAAGACAATATTAGTGTCTTCATCCCCCGTCCGACTAATATTAGTCAGGGTGGGGGCATCATTAACTATATTAGCTATCCGAGTTAACTGAGTGGCAGCACTATTATTATTTCCCGCATTATCCGCTGCCACATTTGCCGCAATATCTACGGTGACATTTCCATCCGCAGTGGGAGTAATATCAAAGGTGTAATTAATATTATCCGTGGTTTGGAAATTCCCAGCAGTTCCATTACCAACAATAATATCCGTTGCGTCGAAAACCGTGACCGCTTCGCTGAAAGTAGCAGTAACAGTAAATGGTGCATTTACGAGAGAAGGCGCGGAGGAAGTTAAAGTAACAGTTGGAACCACGCCATCAACGAATACACTCACGGTAGAACCGACACTATTTAAATTTAAAATAGCGTTGCCGCCGAAGATATTTTGAATTGTTGCGCCTACGGGCAGGTTCAAAGCGGTGCCCACCGTAATGCCATCGGGGTCTAAATTCCCAGAAGCAATTGTATAGGTGAAATTGTGGCTAGTAGCCGATGCCCCTGTACCATTGAAAGTGGCATTCACCACACCGCCAGTATTTAAAGTAATCGGTAAAATAGGACTGCCAGTAATTGTCACCGCTTCGCTGAAATTAACCGTAAAGTTGAGAACATCGCCGATTTTATAGTTGCCGTTAGTGGGGACGGTGACACTCGCGATAATGGGCAAGGGATTAATAGTAATATTGGCAGTTTCTGTAGCACTACTAAACACACTAGAAACTGCTATCTAGGGCGATCTCGATGACCTCACCACTTGCATTGGGGTCAAAGGTGGGATCGACACTGCCATCAGAGTTTAACCGGGCAATGCGGTTGCGAGTTTGACCGCCGATACTGGTGAAATTGCCACCGACATAGATCCAATCGTCAATAGTAACCGTGCCGTTAGTGCCCGTGGTGTCGATACTTTCCACGGTGAGTCGTCCGGTTCCGGTGTCGTTGCCTAGGACATTGATGATGCTGTTGGTGGGACTGGCACTGACTGTAACCGCTTTGCTGTCCGCATTGGCAACAGGATTGGCGAGAATGTAGTCATAGTTTGTCGGGGTAATGGCTGCGGTTTCGATATTGCCCACTTGGGTTTCTAATTCCCAATCGCCCCCAAAGCCCGTTGTGTCGTCACTTGCGGCGATATCTGCTTGGGTAAGTTCCTGGAGTTTTTGCAGGATCCCCCCTGCCCCCCTTAATAAGGGGGGTTCTGAGGCTTGAGGTTCCCCCCCTTCAAAAAGGGGGGGGTTAGGGGGGGTTCTGAGGCTTGAGGTTCCCCCCCTTCAAAAGGGGGGGTTAGGGGGGGTTCTGAGGCAATATCACATCCATATAATAGGATATCGGCATTTGCAGTTAGAAAGTTTTGCCACTGTTGTAGCTGCGGGCGATAGATTTCTAACTGCTGCTCATCAATCGTATCTTGCCCTAGTTTAAACCGGCCTTTTTCCCCATGAGAAATAATATGAATCGCGGCGATATTTTCTGCTAGTTCTAACCGTTCCGTGATTTGCTCAAGGCCATTGCGGGTGCCATCTAGAATCATCACTTCCGCATCAGCGGGAATGGCGTCGATTAAGGTTTGATAATCGGCTACGTTGGGGTCAATAAAAACTAAGGTGGAATGTGACATGGTGAGGGTTCCCCGGTTGATTAATTAATTAATCTTATGATTGATTATGGGGCGCGATATATAGCAATCCGTGCAGGAATTGTGGTAATTGCAGGGGTAATTCCTAAAGGCGGTGGCTGCCTCTAGACGCTCCGGGCCAACCACCCGCGATCGATTGCTCCTACAAAAATATTACGATTAAAATAGTATTGCTATACTCTTTATTTTACCACAATTACAAAAATAATTCGGGTAAATACTTATCTTCACAATATCTTTAAAATTGGAAAAATATTTTTTTATGTAGTTTTGTAGCGATTTTGTTACATTGATAGATTGTCGGGAGCGAGGAGGGAGTACCACAGAGAGGAGATGATATTGGCAAATACTGACCGCTGAACTTTTCCCACCAAACCCGATAAATTTGCTAAATTAATTAAGTAGGTGAACATAATTAATTGCACTTTTCGTTACCCGCCGATAGGCTGTGGATTCCCGCATTCGCGGGAATGACAGTTTTTTTTCTAATTGGGTCTGCGGTGCATTTATTTCTGCTCGTAAACTTATATATTCCATAAGGAGCCAACAATGAATCTTGCTAAAATTGTCCAAGATGGCAATACCCAGAGTCTCATATTGCCCGATGAATTTCATCTCGAAGGTGATGAAGTCTATATTAAAAAAGTTGGCACCGCATTAGTGGTGATTCCTAAAGATAATCCTTGGCAGCCTTTAATTGACAGTTTAAGTTTATTTTCCGAAGATTTTATGGCAACCAGAGAACAACCGAAGCTGGAAAATAGAGAGGAGCTTTTTGAGTGAAGTTTTTATTGGATCCGAATATTTGTATATACATTATCAAACAGAAACCCGCTAAGGTACTGGAGAAATTTCAGAGATTAAATCCCTCTGATGTAGGAATCTCATCGATTACACTTGCAGAGTTAGAATATGGAATCGTGAAAAGTCAACAAAGCGAGAAAAATCGAATGGCACTTAATCAATTTCTCATTAGCTTGGAAATTGTTAAATTTGATGAAAAAGCATCCAATATTTATGGAGTTGTCAGGGCGGAACTGGAACGAAAAGGCTTAGTTATTGGCGCGATGGATATGCTGATTGCTGCCCATGCTATTAGTCTAGACCTAATTTTAGTGACAAATAATGTCAAGGAATTTTCACGGATTCCTAATTTGCGTTTAGAAAATTGGGCTAAATAATTAATAATAGGGGATAAAAATATGCTTTGAGCTTTGAGTGCGATCGCCCATAAATCCTGTTTTTTTTTGCTTGGGGTGCGACTTGCCAGCATTGTGTCCTTTGTGTCTCTGTGGTTGATTCATTGGTTTTTTCACCACAGAGACACAGAGAACCACAGAGAGAGATAATATTTTGGGCGATCGCTAAGAAATATCCCATCCTTTGGTTTCCAAACTGGAAAGCGATCGCCCCCATTTGAGATACTCGGTTTTCGTAGCTTCTAGGATATGTTTCATCATCACAGGTTCATTGGCATCAGCGGCTAAAAAAGCAGCATTCAGGGCAATAGATTTAATATTGCCCCCGGTAATATCTAATTGCCCCAAACGTTTATAATTGAGTTCTTTAGTAGGAGTTTCTTGGGGAAAAGCCCGCTGCCAAATTTCGCTACGTTCCGGGGCTTTGGGAAACGGAAAGGTGACAATAAAACGCAGCCGACGCAAAAAAGCTTGATCTAAATCCTCTTTTAAATTAGTGGTGAGAATGGCCAATCCTTGATAAGCTTCCATGCGTTGTAATAAATAGCTGACTTCGATATTTGCGTGGCGATCGTGGCTATCTTTGACTTGAGTTCGCTTGCCAAATAGGGCATCTGCTTCATCAAATAGTAGGATTCCGCCGCCGGTTTCTGCGGCGTCAAAAATGCGGCGTAAATTCTTTTCGGTTTCCCCAATATATTTGCTCATTACTGAGCTTAAATCGATGCGATATAAGTCCAAATTTAGTTCATAAGCTAAGACTTCGGCGGCGGTAGTTTTGCCGGTGCCACTGGTTCCGGCAAATAATACAGTTAATCCTAATCCTCGCTGATTTTTGCGGGCAAATCCCCACTTTTGATAAACTTTCGCTTGCTGGCGAATTTGAGCCAGAATTTGCTTTAAAATCTTTTTTTCTTGTTCTGGCAAGACTAAATCATCCCAGGAAGTTTTAACATTAATCCGTTGGGCTAATCCTTCTAAGTGCGGACGGGCTTGTAATCGACAAAAATCCCATAAGCGATCGCCCCATTCTTTTGGTTCTAATGGTTCTAATTCTATATTTAATTGTACCGCAGAACTGGCGGTTTGAATCATCCCTGGGGATAAGCGAAATTGTGCCGCTAATCGTTCGAGTTGGTTGCCGATTTCCCCTTCATTATCCGGTAATGCCCCTTGCCATAGATCGAGTTGTTCTGCATATTCCAAACCGGCAACATCATAAGTGATGACTACCGGATGAGAAAGGGACAATCTTTGGTCTGTGGCCACTAAAACCGGCACTTTTAATGATTCTAAAAACCTGTCGGTCGCGCTGATTCTTTGCCCTTCTGCCATTGCCCCGGATTCTTTAATTTCTAATAGCAATAAACTGGGTTCGAGGAGATACCAGCGCTGCCACCGCATGACTAAGGATTTGATTTCGGCGCGATCGCTGGGGATAGCATCACTGGGGATAAAATACAAAGGTAAATCTAAATGTTCGCTCACGGTTGCAGCAATTTCTCGTTGGGATTCTCGCAGAGTGCCGCATAATTGAATAATCGGCACCTGGGTTTGGGGAGACTGAAAAATAGCGATAATTTGGTTAACAATTTTTTGATAAGAAGGTTGCAGAGAAATCGGTGGTGAAGAGGAATCAAATTCGCGGGCGATCGCGCCAGTAAGAATTGGATCGCTGTAGGGTTCTCCCATGAGATAATGTAAAATTGCTTCATCAATTTGTAAGCAAGCCCGAGGCAATTCAGGACTGGTAGCACAATGAACCAATTGCCAGCGACGCAAAGGCCGATTTTCGGTGAAAGCATCCCAATGGACTTCGGGAAAACACTGACAAGCTAGTTGAAAAGTGGGATAATTTAATTCGGCATTATTATGGGCGATCGCAAATAGGTTGGGAAAGTTAGGGTCGATCGCTTGTGCGGCACAACAAAGCAAAATCATCCGTTCAAAATTGGATAAATCAAAAGTCTGACAAACTTCTTCCAACCTGGGAGAAAAAGGCATAGCATCAGCAATATCTGCCAGTTCTGCCAAATCATCGTCCAAACTTAAACTTTCTTCACCCCGCGACTCCGCAATGTGACGATTCAGTAAACCTTGAACACAGGCGATCGACTGGAGCAAATAGTCGATATTACTGGAATACCAAGCCTGATTTTCCTTCATAAAAAACCATCCCGGACTGAAGCCGGATACTATTAATATTTATGCCATTAGGTTGGGTTGATAAACGAAACCCAACGGATCAAGTAGGTTGGGTTTCGTTCCTCAACCCAACCTACGAAACTACGAAACTATTTTAAGCAGAAACCTAGGAACAAATACTAGACTTTAGTCTAATACATCGAAGCAGAAAAAAGATTTAAAATAATTGGTTATCCCAGAAATTTTCACCCCACATAAAAAATGAGCCCACAACAAACTCGGATTTCTGCCAAGAAATCCTCATCGATACCAATGGGGCCGAAATATACCCCAGCGCCCGTGCTTCAACCCAAGGCCACCAAAAAACCCGATCGACAACTTCCAGAGTGGCAACCGGAAGGCGGTGGCATGGTCAGCCCCCTGCAAAGATTACTCGACAGTAATGCCGTCCAAGCCAAATTGACCATCGGCGAACCCAACGATAAATACGAGCAAGAAGCGGATACCGTGGCCCAAGATGTGGTGCAGCGGCTGCATTCTCCCCTGTCTGAAGCGCCACCGGAAACGGAAGTGCAACGGGAAACCGAAGCCGGGAAAGATAAATTGCAGATGAAACCGATTCTGCAAAGAACTCATGCAGTGGGTGGTGAACCGGCATCAGCGGATTTAGAAGGGGCGATTAATCGGGCAAAAGGCGGCGGTCAGCCCTTGGAAGCGGGGTTGCAACGGTCTATGAGTCAGGCAATGGGCGCTGATTTTTCCGGGGTGCGGGTGCATACGGATGGTCATGCGGATGAGTTAAATCAGTCGATTCAAGCCAAGGCTTTTACCACCGGGCAGGATGTATTTTTTAAGCAGGGCGAATATCAACCAGGGAGTCGCGGGGGGCAGGAGTTGATTGCCCATGAGTTGACCCATGTGGTGCAGCAAGGTGGGGCGGCAAGCATACCAGCTAACGTCCAACGTAATGCAGTTAAAGAAGCTTCAAATATCACAATTAATAGTCAAACTCAAATTAGCAAGATGCCAGAAGATTCAGCATTGCTAATTCAGCGCGATATTGAAACAAATGGTGGTAAGTGGAAAACTGATTCTTATAAAACTGTTTCTGATGGAGCAGAAATTATCCTAGATTTTGCTCCCAATGACAATGTAAAAGCAACGAAAATTGGCTTAATCCAAAAATCTTTAAAAGTAGAGAAAGGTATAAATTACGATATTTCAGCACGCAGCGATTACGAATCAAAGAAATTTCAAATGCCAACGCAAAAACGAAAAGCTCAGAGATCTGATGGTCAAAGTCACATCGATCGTGACATTAGAATGAATAATCCAATTTATGGGGCTCCCAATTTAGCTCAGGGAAAAGATTTATCAGCTACTCCTACAGGTAAATTGGATATGAGCGATAAAGCTCAACAAAAAGGAACTGCTCAAAATTATCAGCTTGGCTGGCGATATAAATCGATGTTAGGGTTAAAAACAAACAAGCGCAGCGCTAAGTTATATGACAAACCTAATCTGCCTGGGGCAACTAATGCAGTTGCCAAAGATAGCAGCAAGAAATCAAAAATGACTTTTGAAACTACAGCCGTCTGTATTCAAGGCAAACAAAAAGGAATGTATTATGGATCTGTAGGATGGGGTTTTACTATTGATGATGCATCGGGTGCTACTCTTCTACCATTAAGGAAATTAACTGACGGTGTACCAACAAAGGAAATGATTGGTGTTATGAAAAACTGGAATGAAGGTGAATTTAATCAAGGTGAATTGAATCCACAAATACCCATACCTACAACAGATGAAGAGAAGTAGCCCGTAGGTTGGGTTGAAGTTCTCGCTCTTGTAGGGTGGGCAAATAGATATAATTTTTGCATAAATTGTCAAATATTGATATGTTGCCCACCCTACTTGCTCTAACCCAAGAAACCGGGTTTCTTTTGGGAATATTAGAGTTAACTGTGGCACCGAAAAAAGAAACCCGGTTTCTGAGTCCCAGGCAATTTTTTTGGGGCGCGATCGCTTTTTTGGGGGGCGATCGCTTTTTGTATGGGCGATCGCTTTTTTGTGGGCGATCGCTTTTTTGTGGGCGATCGCTTTTTTTGTGGGCGATCGCGTTTTTGGGGGGCGAGCGGTTTTGAGTGCGCGATCTCACCTCACCATTTTTAAGCATCTTATTCTATAATTGTCTGTGTAAACCAAAGTGATAAGGAGTTAATGTTTGCCAACCGAGCCACAAAAAGATACAGCGATATTTATTTGTCAGTTACTTTCTAATCTATACCAGCCTATCAATTTATTTCGCTATGACAAAAGACTAAAAATTATTTATATTTTAGCCGGAATAAATGATGGGTTAGAGACTGTAATCTATCGAAATGAAACTTGGGATTTTCAAATATGAAAAAATCACCTTTAGAAATGAGCGATACCGAAATTCGTCAATATCTTTCGGGAAATCGTCATAATGAAGAAGCATTTAGCCAAGCGCTAGAAGTATTAATGAACCGAAAAAAAGACAATTTTAAATATCCTCCACCGTCGGAGATGGACGCGGCAGAAATTGAAGCAATTTTTAAAGCAAAATTAGAGCGAAATTGAAACCGATTGTTGTCATTGGGCAAAATTTCAATGGGCGGTAAGCGGAGCTATGCCGTCAGGCTTATCGCGTTTTTGGGGTGCGATCGCTTTTTTGCTCTGGCGATCGCTTTTTTGGGGGGCGATCGCTCTGGGCATAGAAATGCTATGGTTGGTTAATTGTCGAAAACCATCTGATGCAATTATAATGCCAACAGAGTCACAATTATTAAAGTGCCTGGTTCTCTGTCAAATTCTCTCGAATTGTTATCAACCCATTCAATTAGTTCGCTATGATGAGAACAGAAAAGAGATATTTATTATTGCCGGAGAACTAGGAACCATCGAAATCACCATCTTTGAACAGGGACAGTGGAGATATGATATTACCCAAGCCTAACTTTAGCAAAATGAGCCTTCAGGAACTCCGACGTTATGTTTTAGCCCATAGAGACGATCGAGAAGCTTGGCAGGAATTTACCCATCGTGAACGACCGAATGCCATCTATTTTGATACAGATATACCTCTGGCGGAACAGCAAACTAAACTACAAGAACTTCTTCAAGACGATCGCTAATTTCTGCGATCGCGTTTTTGCTCTTGCGATCGCGTTTTTGCTCTTGCGATCGCTGTTTTGGGGGCGATCGCTTTTTGTATGGGAGATCGCTTTTTTGTGGGGCGATCGCTTTTTGTGGGCGATCGGTTTGTTGAACGGTAGCACTTAGGTGGGCAAAAGAATCAAATTGATTAATTTGAGCATAAATTCTGGATAATTTGCCCACCCTACAATTGATATGTGTGGGCGATCGCTTTTTTGCTCTGGCGATCGCGTTTTTACCCGAAGACAAGAAACCGGGTTTCTTTTGGGAATATTAGAGTTAACTGTGGCACCGAGAGAATCAACCCGGTTTCTGAGTCCCAGGCAATTTTTTTGGGGGGCGATCGGAAACCCTTAACCAAATTAGATAATTTTATTCTATAATTATATGTGTTTACATTGTTTACATCAACAGATGCGATCGCCGATATTAACCGATATTACAGTAGGCTGCAATGAAATAATAGACCAACCCAACATAAACGAAAATCTATCCGACTCATAGAGCCAAAATAGAATAGATAGGAGAGAATACCTGGATTTGAGAGTAGTAAAAAATGCGATTTGATTGGGATAACCACAAAAGTCAAATTTTAGAGCGCAACCGAGGATATTCCCTCGAAGAAGTCGCTCAGATATTCGCTGGTGACTATGTGGAAAGAATGAAAAATGATGACCCCGAACAATTTATAGCCATTGGTTATTTAAATAATGCTCTTTTATCGGTGATTTATGAAGTTCGTTATGATGATGAAGGGGAATATATCTGGTTAATCACATATTGGAAAAGCACGAAAAGGGAGAAAGAAATTTATGAACAATATTTCTATTGAAGCAATTGAACAAAAAATTGAAGCCGGAGAAGAAGTTATCGATCGCTATTTTGACTCCACCACAACCAGAGTCGGTAAAAGCTATCCGATGACTTCCCGCAGAAAGCCGGATCTAGAAACCGGCAACCTGGAAATTCCGATTTCTATACTCAATGAACTCGATCAAATGGCAAAAGAACTTAAAATTAGTCGTCAAGCGGTGATTACCATGATGTTAAGACGAGCCCTTGATGAACATTATCTGGCCAAACAGCAGATTAAATCAGTGCGATCGCTTTTGTAGCTCTTGTCCGGTGGGCAAATAGACATAATTTTTGCATAAATTGTCAAATATTAATATTTTGCCCACCCTACTCGGTCTAACCCAAGAAATCGGGTTTCTTTTAGGAATATGTAGGGGCGAATGCGAGAACGCCCCTACTGTGGCAACGAAAAAAGAAACCCGGTTTCTGAGTCATCGGCAATTTTTTTGGAGGGCGATAATTATTAATCCCTCAAGCAACTTGTAACGGCTTTGTCGGCACGATTCTCGGTTCTGGTAGTGGTTTATTCTCTTCAAGCAGCATTGCCACATAAGCCTCGATTACTTCCTGACCGTTTTTGGCAGCTTCCTCGTAAGTTCTCCCGTGGGTATGAAACTCTTGCCAGGGAAACTCAGGC
The DNA here is from genome assembly GCA_011390955.1 of Oscillatoriales cyanobacterium. Lineage (GTDB taxonomy): Bacteria > Cyanobacteriota > Cyanobacteriia > Cyanobacteriales > Laspinemataceae > Planktothricoides. Next base: position 35,588 of record JAABRM010000057.1, read on the forward strand.
AAATGAACTAAGAAAAGTTGATCTTCTTGTGACCATTGAATCACCATGCTGTAGTTATAGATCATACTTCATCGTCCTCGTTTTCTTGAATTTCGATCTCTTCAATCTTTTTCAGCATCGATCATAATTGTTGGGAAGAGAGCATAATCACTTTAAACCTAGAATAGAGCGATCGCTCATGTTATGGGTAAACTTCCACCTCGCAATTCCACACCCCATCAATGATTATGATTATAACCGTTTGCGGATGAAAAAATTTTCGGCGATCGCTTTTGTAGTGCGGTAAGCGGAGCTATGCCGTCAGGCTTATCGCTCTTGTAGGGTGGGCAAATAAACATAATTTTTACACCAATGGTCGAAGATTAATATTTTGCCCACCCTACTCGCTCGCTGCGGCGCACAACCACTGGCATCGGATCCCATAACTTTGTAAACTTATGTAAAATAATCTCAAACAAGCTAAAAAGTTAACCCCTATGAACCCGCCCATTATCTCATCTACATTCTTGCTGACCCTATTGATGATGGTTGGCTTAGTATTCTTTATTCGCGCATCAGTGAAAGATCGCACGGAAGAACTAGAATTTATCAGCCAGCAACCGGAAGTTTCTGTACTTCAGCAGCTAGAAAAACATTTTACCCAGCGAGCCTATCGGGTGGCGGCAGTAGATGCGGATCGGCATCAAGTAAAGTTTGAAGGATTTGTCAGCCCTAGCTGGTTTCTAGCTATCTTCTTATCATTCCTAGCCGGGGTGGGCACCTTAAGCTTGGCATTGGTATTATCAATGCTATTCCCTGATGCGGGCAATATCTTTTTAGGTTTACTGCTACTGTCCCCTTTGGCTGGGGTGTTCTACTGGCAAAAAGCCGGTCGCAGGGAACAGGTGTTACTCACGGTGGTGGCGCAAGAGTCCCAAGAAAATACGGAGTCAGCTTGTCAGGTGAGAGTGAGTGCTCACCGGGATGAACTGATTGTTTTACGGGAAACACTCCAGTTGCCCTTATCCCATTAAATAGGATGAAAACCCTGGTTCTAAATCAGAGATTTTGTCGCCATATAGCAATTGTCAGAGTTATGAAGTACAAAAAAACCTGTCATTCCCGCGAATGCGGGAATCCAGAAAACCTCTGTACTTCATCCGGATCGCGAACCGCCATAATGTATCGCTAAATACAATTTGAGCGGGTCTGACTGGTATTTGCTTAGATCGAAAGCAGCCGCTTTTTACCTAAGCAATAGCTGCTAGATTTTTGAATGATTCCCAAATAAATTAGCCCCGATCAAACCTTTAGGGTTGACTGGGGCTAGTACAGTATAAAAAAACTCTAACCTAAGTTTTCATCAGCCTTGACAGAGCACGAGTGTCTCTGCCAGGATTTCTCATACAGCTTTTGCTTTTATTTCCGAGCGAGTGTTAACAGATGTGAGAGAATTATCTGTATGCACCTCGATGGATTTAAGGCTAGGGAATAAAAAATGATTTTCTTCCACATATTGTGCCCCAAACAAGCCTTTTTCCGCCCAGAAGTATCGATCAGTGGTGTGCTCATTTCTTTTTACTAGCAATAAAGCGGGGGGCGTAATCCCTTCTGCTTTAATATATTTACGGGCAGCCGTGACGGGCTTATCTTCTCCACTTTCGATACTATATTGAGGCACCTGTTCGAGAATTCTACGCCCCTCTTGGCGACGACGGCTTTTCCGCTTACGTCTCCTAGCCAATCTCGTTACCTCCTATTTCAGCCAACGGTTGTAGTGATAATTACAAAAACCTTGAAGATTATATCGTTTTCAACTAGAAAAGTCAACAGTTTTTAATTTGTAAATACAAAACCTGTAGAAGCTATGCTACGGTTCGATAATGGCCTTAATTTCTCAAACTATACCACAAAAAATGTGATTTTTTTTACAAAAATACATAAATTTACAGCATTTGTTACAAATTTGTAATTAGTAAAAATACTTAAGCCCTGGGGTAATGTCCAATCTGTGATTTTCGCGATCGCTTTTTAGTCTAGTGAGGTCTGGGAGGGTGTAGGGTGTAGGGTGTAGGGTGTAGGGGCGGGGGAGCAGAGGAGCAGGGGAGCGGGGGAGCAGAACAACCAACAAATAACAAATAACAAATAACCAACAACAATCAACAAATAACCAACCACCAACAACCAACAAATAACAGATGGTCTGGTAAAATACTAAAGATTGGGGAGGATATTTTTGTTCATGTTCATGCCTGCCAGTTCCGAATTTATGACACTCTGCCGATCGCAAATGGTTTTGTTAAGCCAGGTTTTGGGGTCGGCATTGAGTGTAGTCTATTTAACCGGGGAACTGGTGGAAGGGGAAGAAGCCAAGCTGATTCCGATTTTGGCCTATCCTGACAGCGATCTGGTGTGGCAAAAACATCAAGAGTTCGATTTGTTGCCGGTGCAACTGTTGCGGAAAGAACCAATTCGCGGGTTACTGGCAGCGGGAAAACCCCCAGAACTGCCGCGATCGCTTCCTCCATTCGATTCTATCGAGGAGTTTTTCCCCGATACTTTCCCGGATACTAATGATGAGTCATATCGGCACGATCGCGCTGCCGATCGAACTTCCTCTCGGCAGTTGGTTTTACCTTTAATGCATGAAGAGATGGTGATTGGTCTGTTGGTGACGACTCGTCGCGATCGCCCTTGGCAACCCCGCGAGGTGAGTCAGATTTCCCGAATTGCCGATACTTTGGCGATCGCCCGGATTTTGGATCGACGGGGGGGTTGGCTGGAAAATCAGCTACGGCAAAAACAAGTGATTCAGTCTCAGCAACAGGATCTCTTGGATGACTTGCTGCATCAACTCCGCAGTCCCCTGACCGCTTTACGGACTTTTGGTAAGCTATTGCTGAAGCGGCTGCAAGGGGAAGATCCCAATCGCCAAATCGCCGCGAATATCCTCCGAGAAAGCGATCGGGTTCAAGAATTGCTGAATCTTATGGATCGGACGGTTGACCTGAATCATCCCGAACTGATTTATCCTTTGGAATTGGTCGGTGAGTCAGAACAGATTGAGAAAAATCCTCAAGCTTCCCCAGTCAGTAGTTCAGGGATGTTGCGGTTGTTACCTCCTCACGCGATCGCCTCTTGTTCTTTGGCAGAAGTGCTCCAACCTTTGTTTATTTCCGCCCAGGCGATCGCCGCCGAAAAAGACATTTCTTGTCACCTGGAATTGGCAGAAAATTTGCCATCGGTTCGGGCAAATCCGCCAGCTTTGCGCGAAGTTTTAAGTAATTTAATTGATAATGCGGTGAAATATACAGCACCCGGTGGCGATGTTTATATTCAGGTGAATCTTTTAGAGCAACAAACTGACTCTAATCACCCTAATTCTAATTCCTTATCTTCATTAATGGCGATCGCGATTAGTGATACGGGGCCGGGAATTCCCGAACAAGATTTAGACCATTTATTTGAGCGACATTATCGCGGCGTTCAAGCCAACGGCGATATCCCAGGCACAGGTTTGGGATTGGCGATCGTGCAGGAATTACTCAACGAAATGCACGCAGATATTGAAGTGTTTAGCCCTGCGGCGACCCGGTGGCTGCCGCCCAACCGTTTGCCCAGCATTCATCCGGGCACCACTTTTGTCATCTGGCTACCCACGGAAGTTGTAGAAAGTGAAGAAAAGCACCCTGAGAAATCGTAATGTTTAGCGAGATTTTTAGCGAGATTTTTAGCGAAATTTTTAGCGAGATTTAGGCGAAGGTTGAACCTTGTTTAACTCCTTGGATCAATCGCTCAAATTTAGCCTTGGCCATTTCCAAGTTTGCTCCTCCCATCACATTCTCTGCATCATCCAAACCGTTATTTTGGTCTTTTGAGGATTCCTTCATACTAAAACTTTGGAAAGTGTCGCGTAATCGGTAGGAGAGAAACTTAGTAATTGCCTGATAAAAGCGCAAAGCAAACAGCACATCTTCTTCTAATTTTTGGCTCAATTTTTTTTGATTGATGGCTAAAACTAAAGAATCTTCAATGGCTTTCACTGTTGCGGACGGGGGGCTACCATCCACAAAAGACATTTCTCCCAACACTTCCCCACAGCCAATTTTGGCCACTTCCCGATTGCCTAAACCAGCCACGGAAACAGTCAAAATGCCATCGAGGACAATGTACAAAGCATTAAGGGGCTGTCCTTCGTGAATTAAAACGGTGCCTTGGGTGATTTCTTGGGGTTCGCCGTGAGCCAATAGCCAGTCAATATCCCGCGTACACAATTCACTGAGGATAAATAAAACTTTTTTCATAATCACTTGCTCTCACAAGTTGAATGGGTTGACGATCGCTGTTTCGAGCCTACTTATATTATACACTATACTTCTGGCAAAATTATAAAAAGTCTTCCTTAAAAAGAGGTTATTTTTATAATTTTGCCAGAGGTCTAATATGAAAAGCGGATTTGGTATGATTAATAATTATCCATAGCGATCCAAATAATCTTGGATAATGCGATCGAGCATCTCGGCGGCAGTCAATCCTTTTTCTTTCGCTATTTTTTTGATAACTTGAATTTGTTTTGCCGAAATTTTAATCGGAGCAAAATATTCAGGAAAAGCCCAGGGGCATTGATTACACTCCAGGGTACAACCTCGACAAGCGGTACTTTTATGGATGCCTGGGTCATGCAACTACGATCGACAATAGATTAAAATAAATTAGAATTTTCTGTAGACGAAAATCGTCTATCAGAAAATTCTGTCCTATCAATATGAATCAAGTGGTAGAAGTAAAGAACCATAAAAAGATGCGCGTTGCATCATTTTTTACCGGAATTGGCGGATTTGATCTAGGCATGGAAAGAGCAGGAATGGAAGTAGTCTTTCAATGCGAAATAGATCGGTTTTGTCAACAAATTTTAAAACGTCACTGGCCTCAAGTACCAATTTATGAAGACATCAGAACCCTCACATCTTCAACTATCCCTACCGCTGAATTATGGTGTGCCGGATGGCCTTGTCAAGACCTCAGTCACGCCAACACAAACCGTCAAGGCTTGGCCGGAGAAAGAAGCGGACTCTTCTATAAATTTATGGAACTTGTTGGAGAAGTTCACCCAGCGTGGTTGGTCATGGAAAATGTGCCTGGTTTACTCTCCGCAGAGCAAGGAACCGCTCTTGAGGCAGTTATCGACACCCTGGAAGCGCACGGGTATTTGGGGGGATGGCTATCGTGTAACGCTCTCCATACGGGCTTACCTCACAACCGAGATCGAGTGTTCTTTATTGCCAGTTTTGGATCAAAAAGTGTCTATCAAATCTTTACTGACAGCAGCGAATTGTCTGGGGATTCTCCGACGGGAAAATCGAGCGGGACGGAAACTCGATCGCCCATTTGTCAAAGCCCTGTCAGAGACTATCCGCTTGTGGTACAACGTCGCGGCGGCTTCGGGTACACCCTGGCAAGAAATATCTGCCCCACGTTACGCGCCCAAACTGGAAAACATCAAGGAGGTCATTCAGACCGACCAATACTCTGTGGCGAGAAACTTGACCTGGACCGAGTGGGAAAGGCTGATGGGGTTTCCCCCAGGTTGGACGGTCGTCGAGGGAGAGTCCTTGGTAACGCAGTTGTCCCCGCGATCGCCGAATGGATCGGCAGAAAAATCCTAGAAATATAGCAATCCGTTTAGGGGTTTTGGTAGGGGTAATTGATGAATTACCCCTACGGCCAGGGTGACATTTCAAAACATATTACAACTTAAATAAGATTGCTATATCATCTGAATGGCTTTTATAGTTATTTCAATGAAAACTAATACAATTATTTAGGAACGCAAGCATTGCGGGCGCTGATTTTCTAAAATATAATTCAGAATTCACGATGGGCGATCGGGAACAGACAAGGAGAAGCCATTTCTTTGAACGGTTTAGGCGCTGCTTCCGCTGACCTGGGACACTATGAAGATGGCATCTATTTTCATCAGCAGTCTCTGGAAATTTCACGAGATATCGGGGACAGAAAAGGAGAAGCCATTTCTTTAGGCAATTTAGGCAATGCTTACAATTCCCTGGGACGCTATCAAGAAGCTATCTCTTATTTCCAGCAATCTCTGGAAATTAAACGAGAGTTAAAGGACAAACGAGGAGAAGCTAATACTCTCTTTGTATTGAGTGGTTTATATCAAAAAGTAGGCAGAATCAAAGAAGGATGGGCGCCATCTCAGCAAGCCACATTAATTTACCAAGAATTAGGTTTACCTCTGGATGCTTACCCACTTCCCAATTGGATGAAAAAACTGGCTAAATTTGCCCGAAGGAGTAAATTTCATCTGGTTTTCTGTTTTACCGTTGGGCTGTTTGCTTTTCCGTTTGCCCTGGTTGGGTTCCTGTTGGTGATGTTGTATCGTCTGGTTCGGAGTCGGTTGCCCCGTTCTTCCTAGGAATAGAATAGGCTAAGTAGGTGAACATAATTAATTGCACTTTTCGTTCCCCACCGTAAATCTTTGGATTCCCGCCTTCGCGGGAATGACAGAAATAGCTATAATATTCGTAGGTTGGGTTGAGGGTGTAGGGTGTGGGGTGTGGGGCCGCCATCGGGGAAGAGAGATGCATAGAAGAGAGAAAAAAGAATTTTCCTATGCATCCTCTATCCTATGCATCCTCAGTGTGGAATTTTGCCCACCCGACAATATAAATACTTTGGATTCCCGTCGGAGTTTACCCCCGCGAAGGCCGCCATCGGCGGGAATGACAGAAATAGCTATAATATGGAATTTTGCCCAACCTACAATATAAATACTTTGGATTCCCGCCTTCGCGGGAATGACAGAAATAGCTATAATATGGAATTTTGCCCACCCTACAATATAAATAATCGCTAAAAACACAAAAAACACAAAGGAAACCTCTCTTTGTGTCCTCTGTGTCTTTGTGGTAAATTTTATCGGTGACATTTCTCATCGTTTCCCGGTTCATACCTACCAGAAAAATAAAGCGCGATCGAAGCCTTCTCAGAAGCAAAAAATATTGCTAAAATAGATCGATACGAGAAAAAACGGAGGTAAACAATGCTAACCAGTCTTGAAGGAGTTTACCGCAATGGTCGCGTAGAACTCACAGAAAATCCCCATGATGTCCCCGAAGGCACTGCGGTGATTGTCACCTTTTTGAAGTCTTATGATATTGACTTAGAATCTAGGGGCATTGACATAGAACAAGCTAAGATACTCCGAGCAAGTCTCGCTACTTTCTCGGAAGATTGGGATAACCCAGAAATGAGTATTTACGACAACTATGATGCAGCCAAAGCTAACAGTTAAACGCGGGGATATTGCTCTGGTACTTTTCCCAAATTCTCACCTCACTTCTGCTAAACCGCGACCTGCTTTAATCGTGCAAGCGGATGACTTACAAACAGGGTTATCTCAGATCATTGTGGCGATGATTACTAGCCAAATGTTTCGATCGGGGCATCCTAGTCGGGTGACAATTTTGCTCAGTTCTCCAGAGGGACAGCAGTCAGGTTTGCTAACAGATTCAGTTGTAATGACGGATAATTTGGCAACCATTATGCTTTCGGCAGTCGATCGCGTCATTGGTTCACTACCCATGACAGATATTGATACAGCATTGAAGCATACACTTGGGCTGTAGTGAGGCAATGATTTGAGTCAGGACACAGCAATCTGTGTCCCTACAGGTTCTGCCTCTTTTCTCTGGGTTCTCTGTGTCTCTGTGGTAAAAGACCAAAATCTGGCTTATTTTGCGAATATTTTAGGGCGCAAACATTGCGCCCCTTAAAAGTAGTAAAGATTGTCGTAATTGTCGGAATTACTTTCCTGATTACTTGCCTTTTTCCCCTCCATCTTCCGCTTGAATTTGTCGCACTGCGGTCAATGCGGAATAACTCACCCCAGCAGTTCCCTCCCCTGGGTGAGTAGAGTCTCCCACTAACCATAAATGCTGAATTGGGGTGCGAGTGGCAATGCCAAAAGGCCCAAAAGTTTTAATCCGTTGTCCCACTCCCCCAACAATTCCATGTAGACGCCCGGTGTAGTGAGCAAAAGTGCGCGGTGTCGCCGCTTCTTGGTAAATGATTGTATCAGCATTGAGCTTAAAATATTGCCCTAACCGCTGAATGGCTTTTTCCGTATAAGCTTGTTTTAAAGCTGCATAATCTGGGCAATTTTGCCACAGTTTTGGATCCGTAAAAGAAGAGGCGGTAATGGTAAATTTGCCGTCGGGGGCGCGACCATCCCCAGGTTTACTGACCGAAACAAATAGAGAATTATTTTCCCCAATAGTTTGCCTTGCGCCGATTTTTCCATCTTCTGCATATTCATAGAGAAATTGCAGATGGGGGGGACAATTTTCGGGAATAGCTTCTTGAGTAACACCTAAATAAACCACATAAGCACCGGAAGCGGGGGGCAAGTTTTCCACTCGTTTTTGATACAGGTTTTGGAAAAAGCGATGCTGCGGATTGGTTTTATGTTCTGGGACAACGGAAGTTAACATTTTGACTAGGTTTTGTACCGGCACATTGGCGACAATACGATCGGCTTTTTCTGTCCAAATTTTGCCAGTTTTCTGGTTGCTAATTACCACACTTGATGCCCCATGTTGATCGATGTTGATTTCTTTGACTGTATGGCGCATAAATAGCTGACCGCCATATTTTTCTAAGCCTTCAACTAGGCGATCGCTCAACACTTGCATACTGCCTTTCAGATGAAACAGTCCTTGAGGAGATTGAGAAACTCCCAAGGCGGTGGCGGCATATAATAAGGCGGTTTCATTGGCATCAACTTGAGAATATAACTTCAGTTGTAAATCTAAAAAAGTTTTTAAGCGGTGATTCTTTTCTAAGCCAAATAATCGCAGGGCATCTAATACCGTCATTAAGGTAAAAGGGACGGTAATTAATGTGTCTGGTCGCAAGGCTTTGACTAATTGCCATATATCCCAACTATTGCGCGGCGGCAGTACCGGATCGCGGCCTTGAAATTGCCAACTAGCTTGAAATAATGTATCCATTAATTGCCAAAAAGGTTGGCTACCGGGAAAGTGGCGATCGCGTTCTGCTTGCCATTTTTTTGGGTCGCGCCAAATATTAATTGGTTCGGTTTCTCCGGGTAAAAATACCGCACAAGCGGGATCGCAGTAGGTAGCTTCGGGCAGGTCAATTTCTAACTCCGAGAAAATACGGTGATGAATGCCTCCCGGTTCTAATCCTGCGACTTGGGTTGCCCCTACATCAAAGGTAAATCCTTGGCGTTTGAAGGTAGAAGCACAGCCCCCAGGAGCGATCGCCTGGTCATAAATTCGCACTTGATAACCCCGTTTGGCTAACAGTACACCTGCGGTTAACCCACCAATTCCTGCCCCAATCACGATCGCGGTTTTTTGATGATTCTCTGGGGGATGATTCTGTTGACTGTTGGCCATGAAATCAATCTTTACATTTGTTTACAATGTCGATTGTAGTTGATTTTTTCTCATGGCATAAGTCGCTTGGGGTGAATATTCCCCACAGATGCACCACGGATGTGAATCCGTGGCTAGATGAGTTCGCGAATAGCGGACGAAAACAACACTATCAAGGGTTAACAACGGTTAACAAGGGTTAACGAGAAGACTTACCCAAAGCCGCATCAATCTGTTGAACTAAATGATCCATTGTGGAGGAGTTGTCGAGTACCACGTCAGCTAGGGACGCTTTTTCGTCAATGGACATTTGGCTATCAATGCGGGCGATCGCTTGTTCTGCCGTCAGACCATCTCGTTTGATTAACCGCTCGATTTCTAAAGCCCGTGGCGCATAAACCACCCAAATTTCCGTGACTAAATCGGTCATTTTGGCTTCAAACAACAAGGGAACTACTAAAACAATTGGGGTTTGTGGTATTGGTTGAATTTTGCCATTATTTTTGGCTGGAGGTTGCTTGGGTGTGAGAATTTTATGGATTCCTTCGCGCAACCGACGCCGCACATAAGGATGAATCTGTTGCTCAATCCAATGCCTTTCTGCTGGGTTATTAAAGATAATATTGCCGAGTTGTCCTCGATTCAAATTACCATCGTCAAGGAGAATACCTGTGCCGTAACGGTTGGCGATCGCCTTGAGTACCGGAGAACCGAGTTTCACTGCGTCGCGAGCAAAAATATCTGCATCAAATACTGGCAATTGGTGAACGGTTGCCAAATAGTCAGAAACGGTCGTTTTGCCGGTGCTGATGCCGCCGGTTAAACCAATGATTCGGGGTTGGGTGTTAGTGTATGTAGGCAAGGGTCTGGGATTGGCGATCGTGGTCATTAGTCAACTCCGCTTCAGTGACATCACCACAAATAATATAGCTGGTCGTTGGCATACTCTAGAAACAGCCCAGATTCATGGTAATCCTGAATTAGATATAGGATGTTACCATTTTTAGGTGTTAACTGTTGGTAAAAATACAATTTGATTAATTTTTTTGATACCCCAGGAAGCGATCGCGGTGATTTTGATAATTTATTGCCCGAATGTCTCTGCGATCGCCATGAATCGCCATAAATGAAGAATGCGATCGAACCCGCGCCCAATTTTGGCAAATTTTTTCAAAGTTTTTCAAATAACTAGGCATTGACTAATTTTGATTATCTTCTTGATTCCGCTGATTTAATAAAATATCCAATAACCGGGCGGTTTCGGTTCTTAATCCGACAATTTCTGCCTGTTGTAGATCCATCCGTTTAAATAGTTGATCTCGTTCTTCTTTTGCTTCGACTGAGACATTTGCTAAAGCTTGGACTACCCGCGCATTACTTTCGACTAGGCGATCGAGTCTTTGAATATCTTCTTGATGACGTTGAATATCTTCTTGATGACGTTGAATATCTTCTTGATGACGTTCTTGGGCCTCAAGGATTTTTTCTATTCGCCGATCGATTCTTTGAATACTTTCATCGTGACGTTGACTTGCCTGAGCGTTTTGTTCTACAAGCCGCTCAAGTCTTTGAATATCTTCTTGATTACGTTGACTTGCCTGGTTGTTTTGTTCTACCAGCCGCTCAATTCTTTGAATATTTTCCTCGTGACGTTCTTGAGCCTCAAGGATTTTTTCTATTCGCCGATCGATTCTTTGAATACTTTCATCGTGACGTACTTGAGCCTGGATATTGCAGGCGACCAAATCAGCCAACTGGCTTAATCTTTCATCTGTCCAA
>JAABRM010000098.1 GCA_011390955.1 Oscillatoriales cyanobacterium
TAATAACATGGAGTCATAATTCCGACGCGCTGAACCAGATCCAATCTTACCACAACTAATGACCAGATTGACCACCTGAATCTAAAAATCTTACTCAATGCTTGGAAAATTCTGACGATTTGAGTAATTTTGGGTAAGATTGGGTAATTTTTCGGCTTCTGTCGTTAACCCTTCAGACTCTCCTGATTACAGTTCCCCAAGTCGGAATCCCATTGAAATCAAAAAAGTGGAAACAACCGATTAAAAAGGTTTTTTGATTCAAACCAGTGGAGACATGACCGCATTTCAGATGCAGCATAGTCCTCTCCATTGCCCAGCAAGTTGCCGCAAACTTAGAACGGTTTGGGGTGGAAACGGTTTTAACTCGTCGCGATGACCCAGAAATCGATTTAGACCCCAGAGTACCAGAACGCAGAACGAGTCAATGCTAGGATTTTCGTCAGCACCTACAAGCATCTCCCGAAAAATCAATCAAGATTGACCGGGAAATTTTGGCTCATGCCGATGAAACTAGACCGAATCTAGTTTGTCTGGGATAGCGATCGGGTTCATTTGTTCTGAGTTGCTTGCACATCATCGACTGTTGTTCACATATTATTTAATATCTCTAACATCAACTACCTGTGTCTAACTTTTCAGCATCTTCTTCTCATTCTCAGTTTGGTGCCGACGCGATTCCGCCAGAGCGGATCGCGAAGCGAATCGCCTATTGCGAGGCACAACGACCCTATCCCGATCCTGTGTTAAATCAATCCACCGCTAGTGCGGGATCTCCTCCCGGTTTCACCGGCAAAGGCAAAGAGTCTCAAAGAGCCAGAATTGGGGTGTTTGACAGTGGTTTGGGCGGGTTAACGGTGTTAACGGAAGTTTACCGACAAATGCCGAACGAATCCATCCTCTACTTCGGCGATACCGCCCGACTGCCTTATGGCAGCCGTTCCCCAGAGGAGATTATCCAGTTTGTCCGGGAAATTTTGCACTGGATGGAACCCCTGGGAATCAAAATGGCGATCGTCGCTTGTAACACCAGTTCCGCTTTAGCCCTGGAAACCATCCAATCAGAATTTGACTTGCCAATTTTGGGATTAATTCACCCCGGCGCCCGTGCCGCGCTCAACAAAGGACGGAGAATTGGGGTGATTGCCACCCCTGCGACCGCTGCCAGTAATGCCTATCGTCGCGCTATCCAGGAAATAGATCCAGAAGCCAGAGTCTGGCAAGTGGGCTGTCCTGAATTCGTCCCATTGATTGAAAGCAATCGAATCCATGAACCTTACACTAGGGAAGTCGCCAGAGAATATCTCGCCCCACTGATGCAGCAGCAAATTGATACATTGGTCTACGGTTGCACCCATTATCCTTTTTTGGCTCCGGTAATCCAGAAGATTTTGCCGCCGGAGGTTCAGCTTGTAGATCCAGCCGCCGCTATGGTTGCCGCTGCGGTGCGAGAACTAGAGCTACTTGGCTTAACCGAAACGCGATCGCCCCTACCCACGCGATTCTGTGTCACTGGTTGTCCCGAAGAGTTTGCCCAAAAAGCCACCCAATGGCTAGGCTTCACCCCTCAAGTGGAAAAAGTCAACCTCAATCAGTCGGTACAAAGCAGTCCCGTGACTAAAGATCGGTAGGGTGGGCTTTCTCGCAAGCCCACCTGAGCAATAGCCAAAACAAAGATAGCCTGAACTCTTTGAGTTCAGGCTATCTAAAATTAGTCAACATACGGAGTGCATTAGTTTTCCACAGACCCAATGAGTGACCACCGTTTTCGGATTTTGTCACCTTCAATAGATCCCTGAACTGACAAGAGAAGCCCTCTGACTTACTGAGCTTTTTGGGAAGCTGAATGTGAGGCTGCTGCATATCGCTGTGCGAAGCGCAACATTAAATTAATCACTAGGACATAAGCAGTCGCGAGCAGGGGAATCATCAACGGCATAGTAAAGTCATTCATAGTACGGCCAGAAGTGTGATGGAGAAGTCCAGTGAACGGTCAATCGTCGGCATAACAGCTTTCGACAGCAGAAACTAAGGTTTGAATCAAAAAGACAAACCCGCGAGCAGGATGGCGATTCGGTGAAGAATCTGGTTGAGCGAATGAAAGCAAAAAACACCCCAAGACCCAAATCCTCGGTCAAAGGGTTCAAAAAGTTTTTTGGCCGGGCTTTGGGCTCTTTGGTATGAGTTTGAGGCACGATCTGACTTCATCACTGAAGATCGTGTGGCAATATAGACAGAACAAATGCTGTCTAAAACTCTCACACGCCAAGAAAGCGCGATCGCAGGTAGAAATATCAGACCTGCAACTTTGGTGGCGTCCAGGTTATGGAATTGTTTGAATCCTTACTTTATAGATTAACATAAGATTCTTCAGAATTCGATGCCTAAGCCAAAATACCAGACATTTTTCTTAAAAAATTCCAAAACCTTGTCCCGTAAAGCGAGGAGCGGATATTTTTCCCGAAAAACTTTCCCAGATGAGAGGCTTCGCTTAGAATATATGTAAACTTTCGTAAATTTACGTCTGAATCCGCCTATCCATGACCTCAACCACCTCCCTTTTTGCTCCGGTTGAAGCCGATCTGCTGGTGCTCACAGAGAACCTGAAAAACCTCGTCGGCACCCGTCACCCGATTTTGTATGCTGCGGCAGAACATTTATTCTCTGCGCGGGGAAAGCGAGTTAGACCGGCGATTGTCCTCTTATTAGCACGGGCAACCATGCGACCACAGGAGATTACTCCTCGACATCGGCGTTTGGCGGAAATTACGGAAATGATTCACACCGCCAGCTTGGTTCACGATGATGTCATTGATGAATCAGAAGTCCGGCGAGGAGTAGACACCGTTCATAAACTATTTGGCAACCGAGTAGCGATTTTGGCGGGAGACTTCTTATTTGCCCAATCTTCCTGGTATTTAGCTTCCTTAGATAATTTGGAAGTGGTGAAACTACTCTCACAAGTGATTATGGATCTCGCTGAAGGAGAAATTCAGCAAGGACTAAATCGATTTGACTCCAGCTTGTCCCTGGAGGCATATCTGGAAAAGAGTTACTACAAAACAGCGTCTTTGATTGCCAACAGTTCTAAAGCTGTCGGGGTTTTAAGTGAGAAATCCGCCGAAATTTCCGATCGCTTATATAATTACGGACGTCATATTGGTCTAGCATTTCAAATCGTCGATGATATCCTTGATTTCACAGGTTCTACCGAAGCCTTGGGTAAACCTGCGGGATCGGATCTGAAAAGTGGCAATTTAACTGCTCCGGCATTATTTGCCTTAGAAGAAAAACCTTATTTAGAGACGCTGATTTCCCGCGAGTTTGCCCAGGACGGGGACTTAGAGCAAGCTTTGACTCTAATTCAAGACAGTCAGGGAATCGATCTCGCTCGGCAATTAGCGACTCACCATACACAGCAAGCGATCGAACATTTACAGGTTCTCCAACCCTGTGAAGAACGGGCAGCGCTGATCAAGCTGGCTGATTATGTACTCAAGAGACTGTACTAAGGTTTTATGACTGTGGTTAATTAACCCGGCCAAAGTTATCCTGAGAAAGGCAAATAACTTTGGCCGGGTTAAAGATGATGGTCTTAAGCGAGATCGTTCGGGATCTGAGGCAGCTTGAAGTTGGTCGGTCTGCCCAAGGTGTTTTTTAATTCAGCCTGAATACATCGTTGAATCTTTTCCCGGGAGACTTCTGTCCCCTGAGAAAGATCCCCAGGAGTTTCAAAGAAGACCAAGCTATCAACGCTGTCTATCGAGATCGCCTGAAATAAAATATGGGTTACGGGGACAGGCTGTGCGATCGCCTGGGTTCCCTGGGCGACCCAAGATCCATTCTGGGTATCCTCCTCGGAGGCAAAGGCATAAATCACCTGCTTTTCCAGGTTGGGTTGCGTCCGATGGCTGAGGGTGGTTACGACCCAACGCCGAAGCCTCGGATCGGCTTCAGGGGTTTGGAGAATATAATACTCAGAATGTAGTAACTGACTGGCGATAATTTTCAGTGCAGGGGCGATCGCCATGACAATCTGTGGAGTTTGTCCATCTTGAGGCGACTTGTCAATCAGCACTTGGAGTTGTTGATCTAAATAATCCATTGTGAGTAAACATTAACTGACAACATCTACATTTTCCTGGAATTCCGCCTGGGTGCACATATATTTTCGGGAACTGAACAAAATCTTTCGAGATGAATCGCTGTTAACTGGAATCAACCATAGCTGATTATTTAAGGGTTATCCTTAAAATCAAAGAATTGTCAGGGTGGGGAGGCTTTGGGCATATCGAGTTATCCCATAAAAAGCGATGGTGCATCCGCACCGCGAAAGCGAACGGCCTCCGTGTAACCGGGGAAAAATCTGCTCTTTTAAGGGAATCACTGGGATATTTTACCGCCGTCTTTGGCTGCCATGTCGATCGATTCAGATCCCCAGGGAGGAGCAATCCCCGATCGCATATTTCCTTTGTGGAACTTAAATTCATCTAAACAAGTCTCAAAACCATGCCAACAATAATAGCTAAATTTATGCTAAAATCTTTTAGATGATTGCTTTGGCCAGCCCAATCAAATAATCTTTAAATGGCAGAGCGAACATCATGTTGCCCAACCAGATACCATGAAGAAATCAGCGATCGGTGCAATTTTCCGGTCAGGGTTAATAAACGTAAGGTCAATCAAAGTCCATCAAGGTGCGATCGCTGTCATCACAATTATATTCAAGAAACTCTTAAAAAATTAATCAGATTTACTGGAGCATTTTTGCCTCATGTAATTCTCAAGATTAAAATCTATATCGCTCGATTTAAAATTTGATTTAATCGATAGTTCGAGCAAAAGTCATTCAGGGAAAATCATTCTACCGTCACTTTTTTCGACATTTTTGGGTCATTGATAATTAGGGTTAAACTCAAGCAAACCCGTGATTTTTCATCAAAATAAAATCAAATATTTAGGGAAAATGTTTACCGAAGAATCTCTTAACAGAGTTGGGAAGAGAATGGTTATGGTTAATTACGGATTTTCGGTCAAATATTAACATAAGATTTGCCAATTTTATCTAAATTTACCCAGACCAACAACCATAAAAATGGGTAGCATTTCCTTAAAGCGATTCCCTCTGGAACGCTTATTTAAAACCTGATGAAAAATATTTGTTAATTAGGCATTTGCCATCTACCAATCATGGTTAATCATAAGATTAACATCCAGGAAAACTCAAAAAATACAGATTTTAACTGCCTTTCCTGGCTTGAGGTACAGCTATATTTTCACCCCAATCATGTCAAGAAAAAATGACTAATCAATCGCGGGGACATCCCCTGTTATATGCCCAAAAGGGTCGTAAGCTTGCGGAGGACTAGATGGTGGAAAGTGACTGGGGTGTGAATGACATTTTTGAAATGATCTTGACCGAACTCAGGCAATCTACTCGGTCTTCTGAACACCAGTGCGTCCAAGTGGCGAATCGTTTGGTGGCAGAAGCCCGCAGGATTTGTGAAGAAAGTAAGCGAATTCAAGCATCAGGAGAAAGCAACCAATGGATGATGAATTTAGCGAAAAGTCGTTTACAGCAATGTCTAAAATATTACAACTTGGGGTCTCGCTCTGGGCGAATCGAATTACATAGTACCCTGAGTGCAATTGTTTATCGTTATATTACTCCGCCCCAGATTCAATCGAGTTATCAAGCCCGATTGAATTTAATTGAAGATTTTCTTCAAGCATTTTATGTAGAATCTTTAAATGCCTTTCGCCGGGAAGCCAAGCTCGGAGAAACTTTTTCTCCACAAGCCCTCTTAGAATTGGCAGAATATATGGCTTTTACTGAACGTTATGGCAAAAGAAGAATTACTTTATCAGGCGGTCGGATTCAGCAATTAATTATTTTGCGGGCGCAAACTTTTTCCCAACAGCAACCCCCAGACACTCTGGTGGACATAGAACAAGCTGCTGAAGGGACATCTCTGGATGTGAACCTGATGGAGAATAGTACCTCGATCCACCATGAGGTGCGGCAAGCAATGGTTACACCAGAGTCCGAAAACGCCGAAGATTCTTTGCGGGAAAACGTGGTTCAAGAGTTAATTGCTTATCTGGAGGAACGGCAGCAAAAGGACTGTGCCGACTATTTTTCTCTGCGGCTACAAGACTTACCCACCCAAGAGATTGAAGCAATTCTGGGTCTGACCCCACGTCAGCGGGACTATTTACAACAGCGATTTAAATATCACCTGATGCGATTTGCTTTGTCCCATCGGTGGGAATTGGTGCATGAATGGCTGGAAGCGGATCTAGATCGAAATTTAGGCTTGACGCCAGCCCAGTGGCAAGAATTTCAGGAAAAACTTGAACCGGATCGATTAGAGTTGTTACGCTTAAAGCAACAAGGATTACCAGATACAGAAATTGCTCAAAAGCTGGATTGTACAGTCAACCAGGTAAACAAACGCTGGTTTAAGCTGCTCAGTTTAGCTTGGGAAATTCGGAATGGTTCATCCGGAAAAAGCCGATCTATAGATGAATAGGGGTGTAAGACATGAACCGGGATAATGAAGCTTTTGAGAACCTTGAGTTGGGCGTTAGCGAAGCTATCGGGCCAGCGAATCGCCTTGAGCGCGGCTTTCTAGACTGGTTAAAAACAGATTCTAGATCGAGTGGCACTCATCCTCGCCCCTGGCCAGTCCCAGGAGAGAACGACTTCCTGACCTCTGGTTTCGAGAAATCTTCTGCCGATGACCCAAGCTTATTGGAAGTGGAAGATTTAGATCCACTTTTATCAGAAGAACTGCAATTTTTACCAATTTCTGAGATAGGTAGTGCCATCCGGCACGCTCCGCGAACAGATTGTGAGTCTTCTGATGGAGCGGGACATTCGGTCTCGGATGTCGATCAACTATTTATACTAGGAGACATATCTGTGATTTCTGAACGTTCACAAACAATTCTTAAAAGTCGGTTGAGAACTGAAATTGAGCATCACCCACCGTTATTTCCTTGGGAAACGGAAATTGTGGACTATGAACCTGAGAGTATAGACTTTCCTCAATGCCATAAGGTTCCCGACCTATTCAATGGTAAATCTCCGAGAAATCAAATTGGTTTTTGGGCGGTACACCTGTCACCACAAATCAATGGTCTAGTGACGATGCCACAAGAGGTTCTCACACAACTGCTGGAACAATGCACGAAATCGGTGACATCGAATTTACGGGAATGGGCAAAATTAGTCGATGTCGTGGAAAAAACTTTGTTTCCCGGACGTCATTGGGAACTCAACCAAATTGCCGATCGCCTAAGCATTGCTCAACAACACCGCAGTTCGTTCGCGAAGCGTGCCGGATGGCATATCGCCATCGATCCCTTGGGGAAGGAAAAAACGCAAGAGATCAAAGGTTCCATCAGTTATGAAGTGGCGACCCCAAACCAACAGATGCTCATGTCATTACTTGCGGCACAAGAGATTATGGGCAATTTAACCCTGGAACTGTCATCCACTCAGCCCAGAGTGGAACGGGAATGGTTGACCGCTGCTGGCTTGCTGACCCTGGAATTGGAATATTATGCCCCCAAGAGCAATGGTTCTTCTCAGATTAAAGTTCGGGCAACTCTGCCCTGTGGTGGGTCCGTGAGTTTGAGACAGGATCGAAGTCAAACGAAATCAGAAAGATCGAATGCCGGAAATTTAAGTGTTGAGTTGGTCGTTAGCGAAGCTGTCGCCTCAGCGAATCGGGATCTTAATCGGAATTATTTATTAGAAGTGCGTTTGCAAAATTCAGAGCCAAATTCTTGGGAAAATGCTTTGACGTTTGCCGTTTGCCTAATGCCATCCGACACGCTTCGCTCCCAGAGATAGATGCCCCGCCAAGATTTTGCCTGAAGATTTTGCCTGACAATTTTGCCTTTTTATGGAGTGCGGTCATACCGGGCGCAGAAACCACAGAAACTCGGTTTCAGAAATCAATGATGAAACAATGATGAAAATCTGAAGATTGGGTTGACGGTTCATGGAATATATGGGTTAACCTGAAGAAATGGTGAGACGGGTCTGAGGATCTTTCGATCCATCGGTTGACAAATTCAACGTTTGACTTTTCTTCTGATTCTATGGTTTTTGGCTCATTGGGGCAGCGTCTGCGGCAAAGGTTACGCCAGACTGAATCATCCACAGTGGTAATCGAGGACTCAATTTGGTTACGAGTGCTGGTTCAGGCTTTGGTGATTGTGGGAATTGTCGCCACAGATGTGGCGGCTGAAACTCAGATGAGTGTTTGGGCAGTTCCGGCGGGAATTGCCGCTGCGGTTTGGAGTTGGTATCGTCGTCGCTATCGGAATATTGGGGTTAAGTTTCTGTTGGCGATTGGAATGCTGGTGGCTTTGTTTGCTTTCTTTGGGCGCTTGTTTCAGCAGCAAAATGATACGCGGTTGGTTTTGGCGGAATTGCTGATTCAAGTGCAAATACTGCATAGTTTTGACCTACCCCGCCGTCAGGATTTAGGCTATTCAATGGTGATTGGCTTGATTTTGTTGGGAGTAGCGGGGACTTTGAGTCAAACTTTGGCTTTTGCGCCGTTGTTGCTGGTCTTTTTGGCGATCGCCCTACCGACCTTAGTATTAGATTATCGTTCTCGTCTCGGTTTGAGCCTGGGTACGCCCTCGACCAATGCACCGAAAACGGGAAAATCAGTTAAAACCCCCAATCTGCTCAAGTTGTTGACCGCAGATTTATCTCCGAAACGTTTAGGGGCTTTTTTACTGGTGATTGTCAGTTTAGGGCTGGGGATTTTTGCGGTGTTACCTCGGTTTCCTAGTTATCAAATTCAAACTTTTCCAGTTTCTTCAGGAATTGAGCTTGATGGCAATTTCCAAAGCGGCAGTATTAGGAATCCAGGTTATGGGCAAGATGGGGCGACGAATGGTAGTGGCAGTGGTGATGGCAGCGATGAATCCGGTGAGGTGGATGATACTTTTTATTATGGATTTAATACCCGGATTAATCAAAATTTACGGGGAGAGATGAAACCCAAAGTGGTGATGCGGGTGCGATCGCAGTCTCCAGGTTTTTGGCGGGCTTTGGCTTTCGATCTCTACACGGGTCAAGGCTGGGAAATTTCCCGGAATGAGCAAGTGGAACAACTCACCCGACCGGGTTGGACTTATCGCTTTTCTGTCTTCATCCCCAGAAGAAACCGGGCGAAGTTGGAATCGGTGGTACAAACTTATGTAATTTTGGCAGACCTGCCGAATATTATTCCGGCAATGGCCGATCCCACGGAGATTTATTTTCCCACCCCCACAATCGAATTAGATACAGAAGGCAGCTTGCGAGCGCCAGTGAATTTAGCCGATGGGTTGACTTATTCGGTGGTTTCAGAAGTCCCTTATCGCGATCGCACCGCCTTAAATTCGGCCTCGACCAATTATCCCAAATCAATTCCACCATATTATTTGCAAGTGCCGCCGGAAATTTTGCCGGAGATTCGTCAATTTACCGAAGAAATTCTGGAAAAACGCCGCCAAGAATTAAAAGCTAATGCCCAAAGAGCGGGCAGTGACCCATCTCAGGCGGCTAATTTAGATTCTGTTTATGAAAAAACTCTTTATTTAGCACAATATCTGAAGCAAAGATATGCACCTCCATCTAATCAACCCGACCTGCCGTTTTTATTGCCAGACCAAGATTTAGTCAAAGCCTTTTTATTTGATTGGAAATGGGGCTACCCCGACCACTACTCTACGGTCTTAACGGTGATGCTGCGTTCTATTGGCATTCCCGCACGATTAGTGGCTGGGTTTGGTCAAGGTCAATTTAATCCGTTTACGGGATATTACGTTGTTCGCAATACCGATGCTTATGCCATGACCGAGGTGTATTTTCCCGGTTTTGGTTGGTTTGCCTTCGATCCCATTCCAGGCCATGATTTAATTCCCCCGTCGGTGGAGGAAAACCACACCTTTGGGGTCTTGCGCCAGTTTTGGCAATGGGTGGCCGGTTGGTTGCCATCCCCGGTGACAGGGGTGTTGCAATATCTGTTTCGGGCGATCGCCACGATCGTCTTTACCACTTTTGCCTGGTTATTTGGATTACTGGCAAAAGGTTGGATCGGTTTGTTTACCTTTTTGCTGGCCATCACTGGTTTAGGATTGTTACTGTGGCTGAGTTGGACTGGGTTGCAAGGTTGGCGTTACCGAATATTTTTGAGGAAATTGCCCCCAATTGCCCGGTTGTATCAACAAATGCTGGACTGGTTAGCGCTTAAAGGTTATCGTAAATCTTCGGTTCAAACCCCGTTTGAATATGCCCAGATGCTACGGGAACACTTTAACCCAGAGGATGCAGCGGCGATCGCGCGAATTTCTGCGGCTTATGTATCTTATCGCTATGGTGGGGTTACAGCCAATTACGAGGATTTACTTCGCTATTTTCAAGGGTTGAAAGCGCGAAATTCTCAGAAATTTGGTTAACATACACTGACATAAAATTGGCCGATCCGTTTAGGAATGGACAAACAAGTTGGAAAATAGCAGTAAGCATTAACTCAACATATACTTGACAGCACTTTACCGTGACTCAAAAAAAATATCACGCTCAAATCTACGTCACTCTTAGACCTTCAGTATTGGATCCGGCGGGAACCGCTGTGGAGTCGGGACTGAAGAATATGGGATATCATAATGTCGAAGGTGTCCGAATTGGTAAATATATTCAGTTGACGATTACCTCCTCTTCGGAGGAAGCCGCGAGAAAACAACTGGATATCGTCTGCGATCAACTTTTGGCCAACCCAGTGATTGAAAATTATTGTGTTGAGTTGACCGAAATTGGTCTGCTAGAGGAGGCAGCAGCATGAAATTTGGCGTGCTGGTTTTTCCCGGATCCAACTGCGATCGCGATGTGGTCTGGGTGACAGAAGGTTTACTGAAGCAACCCACCCGCTTAGTTTGGCATCAGGATCGGGATATTGCCGATATTGATGTGGTAGTGGTTCCGGGGGGTTTCAGTTATGGGGATTATTTGCGTTGTGGCGCGATCGCCCGTTTTTCTCCCGTAATGAATGAAGTCGTCAAACACGCGGAACAAGGGAAATGGGTCATTGGCATTTGTAATGGTTTCCAAGTTTTAACGGAAGTAGGGCTCCTACCCGGTGCCCTGACCCGCAATCGAGATTTACATTTTATCTGCGATCGCGCTCCCTTAAAAGTCGAACGCACTAACCTACCTTGGACTTCTGGCTATTCTCCGGGGGAAATTATTACCCTGCCCATTGCCCACGGAGAGGGGTGCTACTATGCCGATGCTGATACCCTCAAACAACTCGAAGACAATCAACAAGTTTTATTCCGGTATTGTACTGCCAACGGTGAAATTAATTCCGTTCGCGAAGCGTGCCGGATGGCATTGGGAAATCCCAATGGTTCCTTAAATAATATTGCCGGAATTTGTAATCAAAAAGGCAATGTTGTCGGGATGATGCCCCACCCAGAAAGAGCCGCTGATGAGGCTATTGGTGGCACTGATGGCCTCAAATTATTTCAGGGCATATTAGCCGCTGCTACGGCTGCGGTTTCTTAAACACAGAAACCGGGTAACTTCTACGAAACCCGGTTTCTCAGACAAAAATAAACCCGGTTTTTCCACAGACAAACAATTTATAAGGAGTTTATTGTGAGTGAATCAATTATTCAATTAGTCGATACATTGCCCAGCAATAACCTGACCGTAAAAGTTCTCAACGCTTTAGATTATGTGGTGCCGGGTCAATGGCAGAATGTTGTCGGTTTTGACAACACTATTAAAGCTGTCACCGGCGTCAGTGATGCGAATACAATTATGCAAATTCGCAATCGGGCAATTCAACTTTATAATGATAAATCAAAAGGCTATCAACAAGCAATTTGGCTTTATCAAACCGTTGATGGTGCAGACAAAGCAATGGGCGCAGCGGCAATGGCCAATAAGGTTGGGGAGAAAATTGGCTTTCTCTCTTTTTTAAATAAATTAACCCCAAAAGCTGACACCATCCAATCCGTTGATTTATGTCTGAAAATTGTGGTAGAATTACTGGCTTATGCCAAAATAAATGGCTTACCCAGTATTAATCCCAAAGCATTTGCCACGGAAATTAATCAGCATTATACTGATGCAGCTTTGATGCGGATGGCCGCTTTAGTTTGTATTGATGGTTTGGTTCCTCTTGGCCCGAATTTTCTGCAAAAAGTGCAGAATATGTTGAGCAGTGAGGGTCAAAGTGCTTTGACCAGCAATCCAGTTTTTACCTCTGTGAGTAATTTAATTCCTGGTGAGGATAAAGTCGGTTTTATTTCTAACAGTTTCGCAGCGGTTAGTGGCTGGATGACTAATTTAGTGGGAGCGGCTGGTTTAACCCCGCAAAATGTTTTTGCTCATCTGGAAGGTTTTATTGAGTTTTCCGATGATAAATTAGATTTTGTCGCAGCTTTTCTCGATCGAGCGACGAATTATTATGAACATACCGGCATCCAAACCGTTGCCCGTGCATTGATCCGCGAAGCAGCGAAAGATATTTAGGGTTTTTTCGGTAAAGAAACCGGGTTTCTTCAAGTTTCGGCACAGAAACCCGGTTTCTTGTTCTCAAGTTTCGGTAAAGAAACCGGGTTTCTTCTAAGAAACCCGGTTTCTGGTTTATTAACCCCGCATTTTTTCTGACCAAACACGAGTGGGCAGTCCCCAAACATAAATAAAGCCTTCAGCCGCTTTATGATCGAATTGATCTTCAGCGCCATAAGTTGCCAAATCCATGCTGTAGAGAGAGTTGGTCGATTTACGACCGACGATGGTGGCACTGCCTTTAAAGAGTTTGACTCGTACTGTGCCAGAAACTCGCTCTTGAGTATTTTGGATGAAAGCATCTAAGGCTAATTTGAGCGGGCTATACCACAGACCGTTATAAATCAGATGGCCATAAGTTTCTTCGATGCCACGTTTGTAGTGAGCTACATCTTTGGTTAAGCAAAGACTTTCTAGATCCCGGTGGGCTTGAATTAAGACCAGTAAGCCCGGGGCTTCATAGATTTCCCGCGATTTGATCCCTACTAGGCGGTTTTCCACCATGTCAATGCGACCAATTCCATGTTGACCGACGATTTCATTCAGTTGGACGATCAGGCTGACGGGATCGAGATTTTGGCCGTTGAGACTGGTGGGAATTCCTTGTTCAAAGCCAATTTCTACATAGCCTGGTTGGTCGGGGGTGTCTGCGATCGCCTTAGTCAGGGCATAGATTTCTTCCAGGGGTTCATTCCAGGGATCTTCTAACGGCCCTGCTTCAATACTGCGTCCTAAAATATTGCGGTCAATACTGTAAGGGGAAGACTTTTTCACGGGAGAAGGAATACCAAACTTTTCCCCATAAGCGATGGTTTCTTCCCGGCTCATCCCCCATTCTCTGGCTGGGGCTAAGACTTTGATGTTGGGGTTGAGGGCAGCGATCGCCACATCAAACCTTACTTGGTCATTGCCTTTGCCGGTGCAACCGTGAGCCACCGCATCAGCCCCATATTTTTCCGCTACCTCGACCAACATTTTAGCAATCAGCGGTCTGGCCAAAGCGGTGGATAGAGGATAGCGATTTTCATACAAGGCATTTGCTTGAATCGCCGCGAAAGCATAATCTTTGACAAATATTTCCTTGCCATCCATCACCAAGGATTCACTGGCGCCATAGGTGAGGGCTTTTTCCTGAATCGGTTTGAGTTCATCTCCCTGACCGAGATCCGCCGCCAGGGTAATCACTTCTTCAACGCCCCATTCTTTTTTCAGGTAAGGAATACAGACGGTGGTATCGACTCCGCCCGAATACGCTAATACAACTTTAGTAGCGCGACCCATTATGTTTTCACTCCTACAAGAAACAAAGCTTTATTATCAACCCATTTTTACCAAAGCAGTGTCAAGATTTCTCTAGATTTATATCTTCTTAAGAATTCCTCAGCCAAAAGCCTGGTTTAAGGTTAGGAGTGAGAATTATTATGGAGTCAGCATAGTAGGCGATCGCTCCCCTGTTCGTAAATACCCGCGATCGCTGCTAAAATTTCCCTAAGATTTAACAAAATTCAATTTTCCCAAATGTTATGAAAACATTACATTGTCAAGCGCAAACCTTAAACAACAACCGGAAAGAAAAAGCGGGTTAATTCATTGACCAATGTCCTAAAAATTTCACCATCAATCTTTTGACCCTGATAGAAATCAGGCAAAGCTTGATGCCAAGGATGGTGGGCAATGCCCACCCTACCATACTTGATGCCAAGGATGGTGGGGCAATGCCCACCCTACCATACTTGATGCCAAGGATGGTGGGCAATGCCCACCCTACCATACTTGATGCCAAGGATGGTGGGCAATGCCCACCCTACCATACTATGGTGGGGTGATACCTGTAAAACTTAAAACTCACAAATCCTAATAAATACTCTTGAAATCTGCTAAGGTTATGCTATAGTATATGTATTGGAGTAAATCGCTATGAAAAGCAAAAAGGTAGTTCGTGTTACA
>JAABRM010000099.1 GCA_011390955.1 Oscillatoriales cyanobacterium
TTTTCTACCAGACCCGACAAATTTGTCCAAAACTGAATATCTGTCTCAGAATTATCCTTAGCTTGGATTGTAAAAGTCAGAAAATCCTCAATATCTTTTAGGGACTTTTGGTGTAAATATCACTCATCATCATCACTCCTTTATTGTTTATCTTTCTCAACTTAACAGCTTCTCTCTGTGTCCTCTGTGTCTCTGTGGTTCCCTTCCCCTCTTATTCCTCTTTTTTTAATGGTGGTTAGAGGGGATCGGCCAAAACCAAATATGAGTATCCAGTACAATTATTTCAGGCATTCCCAGTCCTCTAGATCGACAATTGGACTAACTAAATCTCCTAAAGTTTTGCCTTTACCCGCAATAGCATCCGGCGCTATTCTTCGCTGTTTAGGTGACTCGATTTCATCCAAAACCGTCACAATAATCCGGGCAAATTTAACCCCCGGTTTTTCTGTCACCCATTTGACCTGACCATCCTCATAAATCGCTTCATAACTTTTCAACATAATTAGTATTCTCCCAGGCTAAACCTCTTTGTGTCCTCTGTGTCTCTGTGGTTTTTTTCCCTCTTATTCCCCCCTTTTTTAAGGGGGGTTAGGGGGGATTTCTCGTTCCCAGGCTCTGCCTGGGAATGCGATTCTAGAGGCTCTGCCTCAAGCATTGCATAAACGGGTAAACTGGAGGCAGAGCCTCCCAATTGGCATTACTAGGCAGAGCCTAGTAACGAGAATTAGCTCTTTGTGTCCTTTGTGTCTTTGTGGTTTTTCCTCTTATTCCCCCCTTTTTTAAGGGGGGTTAGGGGGGGATCGAACTTATGTTGGGTTTCGTTCCTCAACCCAACCTACATATTATAAACCACTGGCAAAAAACGCCAACCAATAACGCATATCCGCAAAAGGAATATCATCATAATCCATTAACAGATATTCCATCTCATCCATCTCATCTTCTGTCATCTTTAAACAATCAGCACACCACGCTAATAAATCGGATTTTGTCCGAGTTTTTACCCAATTTTGGGCGGATTTCAACGCCTTAGCCACGGTAGTTTCTGGGGTGAATTCCTGATAAAATTTAATGGACAAAAAAGCCGTAGCAACATCATCCACACACCAGAAACTACTCACCACCGAGGGACTACCCGCGTGCAAAAAACCACTGACTAACCCCACATATTCATCGGTTAACTGACTACTTAATAACCCGGTTTCGCAAGCAGAAAGCATCACTAACCGACAAGCAGATAACTCCAGATTAGCGTAAATTTCCCGCAGGGTCAGTCCTTGGTATTCCGTGTCAAAACTCCGACCGTCTCGCAGGGTCAAAGTCCGCCGCCCCTCAGAATTGGGGGGTACACCACCGGCCAAAATTAGCGCTGAATCCAGCGGATTTTTGCTGTCAAAGCCGCCGTGACAAGAAAAATGCACAAAAAAGCTCTCGCGCAGTTTAGCCAGGGTTTCTGGGCTATTTAATGCGGCTTTAGTCGCGGCGGCATTCTTCAATATATAAGTGCTGGGGTCAAAGCTTTGGCGAATAAACTCCACCTCCATTTCCGTATAAGGCAGGTCTTCGGTGGGGTTTTCCACGGCAAAAAACTGCTGCCCGGTTCCCCCCTTTTTGAAGGGGGGGTTAGGGGGGGTTCCCGGTTGCTGGCGATTTTGGATATAGCCCAAAATTTGACAACTGGGGGCATAGCGGATCCCGTCGGGGAAGAGGTCTTGAAGAGGCAGAGGGGCAGAGGGGCAGAGGGGCAGAGGAGAAAAATTCTCCCCTGCTCCCCTGCTCCCCTGCTCCCCTGCACTCCCACACCCTGCCAACCCATGCAAGGGAAACAGATGCAAATAAAGATGAGGCACCAAAATCAGGCTATGGCAAGTTGGGGGAATTTTGCCTAGGAGGGCGTCGAGGTCGAGGAGTTGGGCAAGTTCCTGGAGTCGCGGGGCAATTTGCTCATACCAGGTGAGTTCCCGGAAGTCGGAAAAATAGGTTTGGTTAAATTGGTCGAGGGCTTGCCGTTGTTTGGCGGTGTAATGGTGGACTTGGATATGATGGCGGTTATCTTTTAAAGTGACAATGAAGACATAGCCCCCTAAGTCCCGGTTTTGGGGCAGATACCATTCTATGAGGGCGGTTTCCGGGGTGAGAATTTGCGTAAAGTCCGGCAGTTCCGGGGCGACAGTTTGAATGGCGTTAAATTCTGGGTCGTTGATTTCCGCTAGAAGTTCATCCCGTTGTTGTAATAGTTGTTTTAGTTGTGGTAATTCATTTCCGTAGGGGCCAGACATTGCGGTTTCGGGCGCAGACATTCGGGGCGAAGATTTATCGTGGGAATTTCCTCCGCTCCCCTGCTCCTCTGCCCCTCCGCTCCCCTGCTCCTCTGCCCCTCCGCTCCCCTGCTCCTCTGCACTGTCGCCGAAAGACTGTTGCAAAGCAGCAATCTCCCGGCTGAGTTGGCGATAGCGTTGTTGCTGTTCCGGGGTGGCGTTTTTGGGAATTAGGTCGATGCTGGTGAGCATTTCCATCAGGGTGCGGGATTTGCTGCGTTCCACGGTGAGGAGGGCTTGGTCATACCGTTCCAAGTGAATGCAGGCTTGAATCATTTTGCCGTAAATATCTAGGGCATCTTCCAGGATTTGCCGTTTGGTTTGGGGAGAGGTGGCCCAGTTGCGGCTTTGTTCTACAGCACGAATGGCGTTATCGTACCCGCAAATCGCGATTTCCCAGTTTTGCCGGTCATAGCCCAGGTTGCCCAGGTTGCGTCCGGTTGTCAGGCAATTAAGGGGAAAGGCTGTAGGAGTTCTAACGGCTAAGGCGAGTTGATAAGCAGCAATAGCGGCGTCAATATCTCCGATATCTTGATAAGTATATCCCAGATTATTTTGGGTCATTGCCCATTGTTCGGGAAAAGCCTGACGGGTATAAACTTCTAATGCCGCTTGGTAATAGCGAATCGCTTGTTCCAGGTTATCCCCTCGTTCCCCTTTAATGCGGCTATAGTAGGCATTAGCCAGATTATTTTGGGTCCCTGCCCATTGTTCGGGATAAGCCTCACGGGTATAAACTTCTAATGCCGCTTGGTAATAGCGAATCGCTTGTTCCAGGTTATCCCTTCGTTCCCCTTTAATCCGGTCAGAGTAGGCAACAGCCAGATTATTTTGGGTCTCTGCCCATTTTTCGGGAAAAGCCTGACGGGTTCTAACTTCTAATGCCGCTTGGAAATAGCGAATCGCTTGTTCCAGGTTATCCCCTCGTTCCCCTTTAATCCGGTTACGGTAGGCAATAGCCAGATTATTTTGGGTCATTGCCCATTTTTCGGGAAAAGCCTCACAGGTATAAACTGCTAATGCCTGTTGGTAACAGCCAATGGCCATTTCTAGGTTCTCCCTTCTCTCCCCACAGATGCGACTATAGTAGGCATTAGCCAGATTATTTTGGGTATCTGCCCATTTTTCGGGAAAAGCCTCACGAGTTCTAACTTCTAATGCCTGGTAGTGAGAGGCGATCGCCATTTCTAGGTTCTCCCTTCTCTCCCCACAGATGCGACTATAGTAGGCAGCAGCCAGATTATTTTGGGTGTCTGCCCATTTTTCGGGAAAAGCCTCACGAGTTCTAACTTCTAATGCCTGTTGGTAACAGCCAATGGCCATTTCTAGGTTCTCCCTTCTCTCCCCACAAATGCGGTCAGAGTAGGCAGCAGCCAGATTATTTTGGGTGTCTGCCCATTTTTCGGGAAAAGCCTCACGAGTTCTAACTTCTAATGCCTGTTGGTAACAGCCAATGGCCATTTCTAGGTTCTCCCTTCTCTCCCCACAAATGCGGTCAGAGTAGGCAGCAGCCAGATTATTTTGGGTGTCTGCCCATTTTTCGGGAAAAGCCTCACGAGTTCTAACTTCTAATGCCTGTTGGTAACAGCCAATGGCCATTTCTAGGTTCTCCCTTCTCTCCCCACAAATGCGGTCAGAGTAGGCAGCAGCCAGATTATTTTGGGTGTCTGCCCATTTTTCGGGAAAAGCCTCACGAGTTCTAACTTCTAATGCCTGTTGGTAACAGCCAATGGCCATTTCTAGGTTCTCCCTTCTCTCCCCACAAATGCGGCCAGAGTAGGCAGCAGCCAGATTATTTTGGGTGTCTGCCCATTTTTCGGGAAAAGCCTCACGAGTTCTAACTTCTAATGCCTGTTGGCAACAACCAATGGCTATTTCTAGGTTCTCCCTTCTCTCCCCACAAATGCGGCCAGAGTAGGCAGCAGCCAGATTATTTTGGGTGTCTGCCCATTTTTCGGGAAAAGCCTCACGAGTTCTAACTTCTAATGCCTGTTGGTAAAGAGTAATAGCGATTTCTAGGTTCTCCCTTCTCTCCCCAAAAATGCGGTTACGGAAGGCTTCTCCCAAATTATTTTGGGTGTCTGCCCATTGTTCGGGATAAGCCTCACGGGTATAAACTTCTAATGCCGCTTGGTAAAGGGTAATAGCGATTTCTAGGTTATTTAAGGGACTGCCTAATGGGAATTGTTGGAATTTATTGGCAAGGTTGCCAAAGTTTCTCGCTAAGTTTTGATTTTTCCGAGAGTTATCGGGGTCAAGTTGGGAGTGAAACCATTGTTGGGCAGTTGCGGCAAAGGTGAGGTTGAGTTTGTCCGTATGTCGGGCTAGGAAGGGATAGACGACTTT
Source organism: Oscillatoriales cyanobacterium (assembly GCA_011390955.1). Taxonomy (GTDB): domain Bacteria; phylum Cyanobacteriota; class Cyanobacteriia; order Cyanobacteriales; family Laspinemataceae; genus Planktothricoides. The sequence continues at coordinate 4,665 of JAABRM010000099.1, forward strand.
GGGGTCGCTGTTGCTGTTGATTTCGAGTTGCAGGAGTGGGCGGAGGAAGGGGAGATAGTCGTCTGATGTGGATGGATTCCCGCTTTCGCTGGAATGACAGTTTGGTATGGGGTTGGCTTGGGTGGTGGTGGATGATATCCATTTTAAAGAGATGGGGCGATTGAGAAATTTGATTAATCGTTGTAGCCAGTTGCGTAATTTCATGGTTTCATCCACCCTTTTATAACCTGCTTAAATTATAGCGATGAAGGAAATTGGCATTGTAGGGGCGAAGCATAAAGCCTGACGGCATAGCTTCGCTTACCGGGCGACAATTTTTACTGGGGTCCTGGTGGGGTGGCGAGAAACCGGGTTTCTATTTAAGTTTGGGTTAGGTCTCTCGTTCCCAGGCTCTGCCTGGGAATGCCTTTATAGAGGCTCTGCCTCAAGAACCACATAAACGAGAAAACTGGAGGCAGAGCCTCCCGATTAGCATTACTAGGCAGAGCCTAGTAACGAGAATTAAGTCTTCGTGTCCTCTGTGTCTCTGTGGTTTTTCTCTCTTATTCTCTCGTTTCCAGTATTTACTGGGGTCCCGGTGGGGTGGCGAGAAACCGGGGCAAGAAACCGGGTTTCTATAAGACTTGTTCGTTGGTGGCAAAGATGGTCTAAAGAAACCCGGTTTCTGGGGTCCCGGTGGAGTGGCAAGAAACCGGGTTTCTATGACATTTGTTTGTTGGTGGCAAAGATGGTCTAAAGAAACCCGGTTTCTGGGGTTGGTGGCAAAGATGGTCTAAAGAAACCCGGTTTCTTAGATCCCTGGGGTTCTTAAAAGTAAACCATCATTTAGTTTCACTTCTCCCTCCATGACTGCGGCTAATTTTTTCGCGTCCGCTTCCCGATAATGACCAGTTCTTAAAAATAACTCCATATCTCTTTTTACTGCCGGTTTGAGTTTGCCTTCGGGGTAAACTTGTTTCCGTTGATAAGTCGGATCGATCGCCGATTTGCCATAACTCCAATGGAAATGTTCCGTTAAAATATCCGGTATATAATGAAGGCGATCTACTCTTTTGGCTAAATCCGTAATCCACAGGTCATCATATAAACATTCAAACATTCCGGTGGTAAAATATCCCAAAGTGGCATACCATTGGCGGCTAATAATCGGAAAAGTACAAAGTTTTGCCCCCCAATGTCCCTCATTAAACCACATACAAAAAATGCGGTCTGAATATTTTTGCACTTCTTGGTCTAAGCGGGTATCCCAGCCAAAAGTATTATAAATTTGGTCGTCTGCTGCCATAATTAATAAGTCCCCTTGGCATTGTTTAGCTAACTCATTCCAAGCCTTAGAAATACCGATCGCATCACCGACTATAAATAAGCAACGATTTAACTGTTTTAACTCAGCTTCTTTACTTTGAAACTGTTTAATATAGTCTTCTCTGGTGGGGTCGTCCGCATCAAGATAAAAAAGTATTTCTACTCTTTGGGGAACTTGGGCCGTTTCTAATACTGTTAAAATTAACCGCAGGGCTTGGGCTGGTCGTTGACGAGTGGGACAAAGTAAGGATATTTTTTGCTGAGATAATACCATAAATTCCTCTAATTCTAGAAACCGGGTTTCTTAATTAAATCTTAGTTGGGTGGGGTTCTGCCGTGGGGTGGTGAGAAACCGGGTTTCTATTTAAGTTTGGGTGGGGTGGCAAAGGTTGACGCAAGAAACCCGGTTTCTGGGGTCCTGGTTTCTTTTTCGCTAAAATAGATGTAAATTTTTTCTCCGGGATGATGCGTATGAGTCCAGCCTCTACCCTAATTGCCAGTGATACCTGGGTTCCAGCGACCTGGGATGAATACCTTAGTGCTTTGGATGACCCGGCCCACGTCAAATCCAAAGGTTATTATAGTAATGGGCGAATGCGGTTAGAAATGCAACTATCCATAGGCTTCGACCACAGCAAAGATCGTAGTACGATTTCCCTGGCAGTTAATCTCTATGGCATTTTGAAAGGCATTCCGTTCACTATTTTAGACAACTGTTCTTTCCGCAAAACCGGCTATGTGGAATTTCAGCCGGATTTAGCTTGTTACGTTGGCCCCAAGGCAACTGCTATCCCCAACGGCACTGATGTGGTAAGTCTGGAAGAGTATCCAGTCCCGGATTTGGTGGTGGAAGTGGCGAAATCATCCCTGTTAGACGATCGCACCGTCAAGCGAGTGCTCTATGAAGAGGTGGGCATTGCTGAATATTGGATTGTCAAAGTGGAAACCGCCGAGGTGTTGGCTTATCAAATGAGCGATCGCGGTAGCCAGAGAATAGATACTTCCCTGATATTCCCAGGGCTAGAGATAGCGACCCTAGACCAAGCGCTGCAACTTAGCCGCAGCCAAGACCAGTCCCAAGTGGGCGCCTGGTTAATGGGACTATTTCAGTCTGCGAATAGTTGATGGTTGTTGGTTGTTGGTTGTTGGTGGTTGGTTGGTGGTTGGTGGTGGTTGGTTGATAAGTTTTATTCATCGAATAATTGTTAATCGATTTAATATTTAAAAGCTTGTTAAGATTTAATACATTTTTTGGGGAAATTTTTGGCAAAAACTTGACGAATTTATGCGGGTTGTGGTAAATTTGGGAAATTGATAATCCAGCGGTTTCTGCGTCTAATTGCTAAAAAAAGTGGCCAAAAACCTCATTATGCGGTTAACTAAGGGGATTTTCCGGTGTTTTTTTGAGCTTATGTCCGACAAATTTTCAGCGGTTTTTTAGCAGCTTCTTTTTTACCCCCTTGACAAAAACATTATTGTATGTATTGGCTTAATTGACAATTGATAATTAACAATTGACAATTAAATTAACAATTAAATTAACAATTAAATTAACAATTAAATTAACAATTAATAATTAATAGCTAAACAAATTATCAATTATCAATTATCAATTATCAATTATCAATTATCAATTATCAATTATCAATTATCAATTATCAATTATCAATTATCAATTATCAATTATCAATTATCAATTATCAGGGTGTAGGGGGCAGAGGGGATGAACGAGAAACGCGATCGCGCTAACCAAGTTAATGGTCAAGTTTACCTAGTTGGGGCTGGACTGGGAAATATTGCTTATCTAACCAGACGGGCGCAAGAATTGCTCAAACAAGCAGAGGCGATCGTTTATGATGCCCTGGTAGACGAGCAAATTTGGCAACTCGTACCCGAAAGTTGCCAACGCTTCAACGTGGGAAAACGCGGCGGACAACCGAGTTGGCGACAAGACGAAATCAATCAATTATTAGTGTCAGAATGTCAGCAAGGAAAGCAGGTGGTGCGCCTGAAAGGGGGCGATCCGTTTATTTTTGGGCGTTGTACTGCGGAAATTATCGCCTTACAGCAAGCTGGTTGCTGCTTTGAAGTGGTGCCCGGTATTTCCTCCGCTTTGGCTGCCCCAGAATTAGCGGGAATTCCTTTAACCGATCCAGTTTTAAGTCGCAGTTTTACCGTACTCACTGGTCACGAACCTGCGGATCTAGATTGGGAAACCTTTTCTCAATTAGAAACTTTGGTAATTTTAATGGGAACGCGGCAATTGCCGGAAATTATCCATCAATTACTTAGGCACGATCGCTCCCCAAATACGCCGATCGCCATCATTCACAGCGCGGGGACGGCAAAACAACAGGTTTGGACTGGCACATTAAGGGATATTCTAGAAACAACTCGCGGTTTGTCTCTTTCTCCGGCAGTGATTGCGATCGGGGAAGTGGTGCGACTGCGGGACTATTTGCAGTCATGCGATCGCCCTATTGCTCTCTCTAATATATCTACATCTACTATGTCCGATACTATGTCCGATACTATGTCCGATACTATGTCCGATACTATGTCCGATACTATGTGCGATCGGTCTCTCCCTCTTGCTAGAACCACTATTTTAATCACTCGTGCTGCCGGACAGAATAATGAATTTCGCGATCGCCTAGAAAAATTCGGCGCGATCGTGGCCGAAATGCCCGCCTTAGAAATTGGCCCGCCGTCCAGTTGGCAAGAATTAGATCGCGCGATCGCCCACCTAGACAGCTATCACTGGTTAATCCTCTCCTCCACCAATGGCGTAGACTACTTCTTTGAGCGACTGCTGACCCAAGGCAAAGATGCGCGTCACCTAGCCGGAATTAAAATTGCCGTCGTGGGCAAAAAAACCGCCGCCAGTCTTCAACAACGGGGGCTACAAGCAGATTTTATTCCCCCCAACTTTGTTGCCGACTCCTTAGTCGCCGAATTTCCCGAATCGGTATCTGGCAAAAATATCCTATTTCCCCGCGTCGAAACCGGGGGACGAGAAGTGCTCGTGACTGAATTTACTGCTACTGGGGCCAACGTCACCGAAGTAGCCGCTTATCAGTCCGGTTGCCCCAAAAAAATAGACCCTGCCGTTGCCAACTTATTGTTACAACGCCAGGTAGATGTAATTACTTTTGCCAGTTCTAAAACCGTGCAATATTTCTATCAACTATTAACCCAAGAATTAGACCGGCGCGATCGCGGCGATCGACTAGACGACCCAGAAACTAAAAATGACCAAAAACTGGTCAATTTGTTATCCGATTTATTATCAAACGTTGACTTTGCCTCGATCGGGCCGCAAACCTCTCAAACCTGTATCAAACTGCTGGGTCGAGTAGACATGGAAGCCGAAGAATACACCATAGATGGATTAACCCAAACCATTGTCAAATGGGCATCTCACCGTCCCGAACAGGTTCAGTAAGAACCTGAGTCCAACCTCGGCGCACGCTATGCATAATTCTCCTAACAATCCTCTCGTCATCTTGAGGCAAAGAAACTTGTGCTAACTGGTTAAGATGCTGCCAGTCTTGATCCGTCATTTGTTGAGTCAGGGAAGTATCGATAAAAATCTGCTCAATTTTGGCGCTGAATGACTTGATAGACATAATCTTTCCTCGTTGTTTCTCGTGGTTTATCGATTGTAATTGTCACAAAAACTTGTCAAAGACTGTAGAAAAAGCTCTTGCGAGAAATCACAAAACTAATTCAAGTCGGTTTAGTCATTGGATTATTCTAGGCTTGGCCCAGATATCCTGAAGCGTGAGCATTGGTACTCATTAAGAGAAAACGTCAATCCAGCCGCGACGAACGCTATGGCGAATTCTTTTAACCATTAGTTCATCTTCTGCGGAAAGGCTTTTGCCAGAGAGGGTATTGATTTTTTCCCAGTCAACTCGGTTAATTTGATGAGAAATAGAACCGTGGATAAATAAATCTTGGATATTAGTGAATTGCATATTCCGTCTCCTGAACTGTTCCATACATCAATACTGCATCTTATTTCTGTGAATTACATCAGTAATGTTGCTAGTTTTTGTTCAGTATATTCCCGGATCTTTTTTTTTGCGTATATTCCCGGATGCCCTATCCGTGTTTCTACGGATAGGGTTAGCACATACTGAGGCGGCTGTGCCAATCACGAAAAGGATTTCAGGTCTAGAGCAGGTTTTGGGAGATTCTAAAAAAAATAGAACATTCAGGAGTTCAGGAGAATGTATTCTAATATACATTTTCCTTTACTATACACATTTTTTCTGCTTATGTCTAGGTATAAATCTAAAATTATTCCTTAACTCTTGGTAAGGGGTGTGGGGAATAATTGATAATTGATAATTGATAATTGATAATCGACAATTGACAATTGATAATTGATAATTGATAATTAATGATCGATAATTGATAATTGATAATTGATCGTGGTATTTAATTGTCAATTGTTAATTGTTAATTGTTAATTGTTTTCCCCTGCACCCCGTTGCCAAATCACAATTATCTGCGATCGAAATCACTCAAATTGGTGGATGTGGTTACAGTTTGACAATGGTTTAGTCACGAATCACCGCGCAAATTATCACGAGAAACGATTAACGCGATCGCAGCCTCGAAAAAAATCTCTTGGTATTCTGTAGGTATCAAACAACAAATGAAATACCAGGAAATTGTTGCCATGATTGCTAATTTATTCAACCAAGCCAATAGATTTTTTAGCTCCAGTGAATCTAAGTTTTCCCAACATCATAAGTTAAATTTCAATCAAATAGCTCTGATTTTATCAATATTAATGTACGGCTTAAGCTTGATATATTTAGTGAGCTTTCTCAGTGGAGATATCTTAAAAAGTATCGCCGAATTAACTACTCTTAATCCTTTAATTAATCAGTCACAAAACCAATAAAAAAATGACAAACAGGTTAATTTAATTAGTTTGCCCGTATAATTAAATTATATCTGGTTGTCATCTGAAGTGTAATGTTGGTAATTTTGTTTGATTCAGACCCCCCACCAAACCGGCACAAAAATCGCGGTTAAAGCGCTTGGTGGGGCGATTACCTCCGGGGATATATTCGCGATCGCGCTAGTTTATTTCTCAAATAAACACCAGATTAAAGTGATATTTTATGGGAACTTAAAATAAGGGATATTTTTAAATCAAGCCAAAAAATAGGTTAAATCTATAAAAACAATCCATTTTTTTTAGGGCTTATGCCAGTCATCAAACTGTCACATAACTTATTTTTTCCCGTGAAAGAGTGACCATGATGAAATTGACTGTAAAAATTTACTTAGAAAAACCTAGCAAAAATCGGGAATAGCTATGTATTTAAATGTTTTTGCCAGTTTTACGGTGGGATTGGTGGTGTTAGTGCTGGGAGCATTTGGCTTGTTGCAATGGCTAGATGTCAGTGCGGGCACTTTTTTAGATTGGGTGATTGGTGGGGCAACATTTTGGTGGTTAATGGTGATTGTGACGGTGCCGTGGAATGTTTATTTTCAAGCGAAGCAAGTTTTAGCAGAAGCGGAACAATCTCAGGATAAAAATATTGCCATTGATCAGAAAAAACTGAACTATGTGCAAACCTTAGCCAAGCGATCGCTGCCTTTAGCAATTTTGCTACATATCCTGTCTGCGATCGCGCTTTATACCCTCGCAATTACCGGCATTAGTGCCGTAGGATATGTCGGGTCTGGGGCGGCTTTATTATTAACCGTATTACGTCCAGCAATCCGGGCTTATGAATATATTTCTGTCCGTCTGGGGATGGTCAGAGAAGAGTTTCGTTATCCCCGTGAAGATGTGTGGGAATTGCGCGGCAGAGTCGATGCTTTGGAAGCCAATCTGAATGCTATTCAACAAGAATTTAACTTAGAAAATCCCCAAGCTTTAGTGGTGAAGCAAAGCCGAAATTTTGACGCCCTGCGCCATAATTTAACGCAGCTTGCAGCGGCTTTAGAATCCCTCAAAAGTACCAATCAAGCCCAGCATGAGCAGTTAGCCAAAGAGTCGCAAAATGCGATCGCGCAAATTACCGAAGATGGGGAATTTCTCAACCATGTCCGGGAAATTATTCGCTTTTTCAAGAAAGCTTGATTGTGACAAACCAAGAAACCCAGTTTCTTTAAGAAACCGGGTTTCTGCGGCATTCAAGCAGAAATTATCGCCTCAACCGGAACGATCGCATCAGGAAATGCCAGGGGCGAAATATTTCCATCTTTTAAGGTCATTTTAGACCCATATTCCCGTCCACAGGGTTGGCGGTAAATAATTAACTCCCCAGTTTGTAGATTCACCAGCCAATATTCTGGGATACCCGCTTCTGCATAAATGCGATATTTTATCGTTGCATCTTTTTCTAAACTGCTATTAGCATATTCGATCGCCCAGAAGATATTTTCCGGGTAGGGATGGTGGGTCAAATACTCTCTCCCTAGGGGCTGGACAATAGCGAGATCGGGTTCCGGTTCCGACCCGTTGGGCAGGGTGATAGGTTTGGCGTGGCGAACAAAAGCGCGATCGCCGAGAACCCGGTTCAAATAATTTCCGGCTTCTGAACTAAAGAAAGCATGAGGTTCACCTTCGGGGGACATTTCAACTATTTCTCCGGCTAATAACTCCACGGGGCGATCGTCGAGTAACCCCGTTTTAATCATCAGGTGGTAGTCTTCTACACTCCACTTGACTGTTGACAGTACCATATTTCACCTCCATCAACCTTCACTTTATCATTTACCTGCCCAATACCTGCCAGAGAATAGTATATGGTAGGGTGGGTAAAATTTTTTGCCCACCCTACGAATCTTAGGGGCTGTTGGATGAATTTTTGAAATTGGTATCAGATAATCAGATAAATTTGCCTCAACCTTTGACACAAACCACTTGTTTCAAAGTTGCCACAATTTCCACTAAATCTGATTGATTTTGCATCACTTCCTCTATAGGTTTATAAGCCCCAGGAATTTCATCCAAAACTCCTCGGTCTTTGCGACATTCAATGCCTTGAGTTTGTTCAATTAAATCCGCTTCAGTGAATTCTTTTTTGGCCTTACTTCTAGACATTAAACGACCGGCCCCGTGGCTGCAACTGCAATAACTGTCAGCACAACCTTTGCCTTTGACGATAAAAGATTTGGCTCCCATTGAACCGGGAATAATCCCATAATCTTCTTCTCTAGCTCTCACGGCACCTTTGCGAGTCACATAGACTGGTTCGCCAAAATGAGTTTCTTTTTCGGCGTAATTGTGATGACAATTTACCTGTAATAATGGTTTAGTTGGTTTGCCTCCTACGAGGTGTTTTTCCACAATTCGCATGAACCGATCCATCATTACATCGCGATTTTTGCGGGCATAGTTTTGTGCCCATTGTAAATCATGCCAATAAGCATCAAATTCGGGAGTTTGGGAGACAAAATAAGCCAGGTCTGGGTCAGGAAGGCGATCGCCTGCTAATCGGGCTAATTCTTTGGCGGTATTTATATGACATTGGGCCAACATATTGCCAATGTGCCGAGAACCGGAATGTAACATCAACCAAACTTGATTATCTGTATCTAAACAGACTTCAATAAAATGGTTGCCACCACCTAAAGAACCCAATTGTTTCATGGCTTTTCCTTCTAAGCGTTGGACTCCAGCATGAAGGTCTTTAAAATCCCGCCATCCTTGCCAATTACTTGCCGGTTTATCCACGTCCTTATTTTCATCAAAACCCAGAGGAATTGCTGCTTCAATATCCTGGCGAATTTTTTTCAATTTGCCTTCGAGTTTGTCTGCGAAAAATGGAGTTTTTACCGCACACATACCACAGTTATGAACGAATACTCCAGCAGTTAGAGCAAAGTTATGATATTCGGGAACGGTTAAACAGTAAACGTCTTGTTGTTCTTCTAGGGAAACAACCTCAACGACTTTGTGGTTGTACCCGTGTTCTTTTCGCCGATGGTTATGTAATCCGATGGGACTTTTTACTTCATCGCCGCAGGTTTCACAGGTGTAGATCCGATTAGCAATTTCCTTGCTTTTTGCTCTTCCTTTTTCGCTGGTATTGTAGTCAATTAGATAATTTTTCCCCCGTTTTCCATTGTCAGCCACAGATGTTTGAAAATGCTGGCGGCGATCTTCCATGTACCGCAGAATATTTTTTGTTCCTCTTTCCGCGAAGTATTTGTGTCCCTCCGCTGTGTTAGCTTTCTCCGCTAAAGCTTGCTTTCGCTTTTCTTCAAATTCTGGGGATTGCCAATGAGTATTTCGCTCTACTAATAACCGATGATAAGTAGAATGTTCATTATTCCCCATAAATTCCAGATTTTCTGGTCTGTTATCAACAGGGTTAAAATTTTTGTGATGAATCACAGTCATTTGATAGGGAAATTGAGGAATTTTTCCTAAAAGACCAGAACGAGCAATAATCCAGTGGGCTTTTTGGTATCGACCCGAATAATTCTGCTGAATTAAAGTATAGCCATCCCGATCCGTTTTGGCATAAAAAGGCATTAAGGATGTACCATTGTTTAAATCTTTGGCTTCTCGATAACTGC
>JAABRM010000012.1 GCA_011390955.1 Oscillatoriales cyanobacterium
GGGGGCGCGGAAATGACAGTGGGGGGCGCGGAAATGACAGTGGGGGGAGCGGGAATGACAGTGGGGGGCGCGGAAATGACAGTGGGGGACGCGGGAATCACCGTGTATGGATTCCCGCCTTCGCGGGAATGACAGTGGGGGGAGCGGGAATGACAGTGGGGGGGGCGCGGGAATGACAGTGGGGGGAGCGGGAATGACAGTGGGGGGAGCGGGAATGACAGTGGGGGGCGCGGGAATGACAGTGGGGGGCGCGGGAATGACAGTGTAATATTGGTAAGGACGAAGCATTCCCGTAAAAAATTCACGTTTTCAGAAACCGGGTTTCTTGTAGGCTCCTAAACGATATGCCTCCGGCACGCTGCGCGAACGCCCCGGTATAAACCCAGAAACCCGGTTTCTTCTGCGGGAATGCTTTCCCCCTACAAACCCCCGTTCAAATCGATTAATACCTGTGGTCTATTCAATGGTTTGCTTCTTGTAGGGATAGATGTAACCCCATCCCTACAGCATCAAATGATTACTTTAAAGCGGCTAAATAACTTAAGTAATCGGCTTCGGTAAAGCAGACAAAGGTTACTTGCTGGATCGATCGCATTCGATAGATTAGATTGACCACTTGTTCTACGGCAATTTTGGCGGCCATGTCTACGGGAAAGCCAGCTTTTCCGGTGCTAATTCCGGGAAAGGCAATGGTTGAAATTCCCTGTTGTTCTGCGAGTTTTAAACAACTGCGATAACACTGGGCTAATTCTTGGGCTTCACCAGAATTTCCCCCATTCCATAAAGGGCTAACGGTGTAAATTACATATTTAGCGGGTAGTTGATAACCGGGGATGATTTTTGCTTCACCGACAGGACAACCATTGAGTCGATCGCGGGCTTGTTTATGTTCTGAACCTGCGGCAGCTTCTACCGCTTTTGCTACCCCAGAATCGGGGGAAAGCAAGTTATTACTAGGACAAACAATTGCCTCAACTGCTTGTTGGGTAATATCTCCTTGGATGACTTGAATGCGATCGCTCACCCCTCGTTTTGCCCGCGTAGTATAGTAATCGCTGCGTGATGATTGAGCCATAAAACGGCGAGTATATTGGTCTTCATACTTCGCCCGTTTTTGATAGGTTTCTAATCGTCCTTCTTCCAAGTCAAAATTTAGCTCCGCCAAAGACTGAGCTTCTTGTTCCATTAACAAAGAACTTGGGGCTTCACACAGTTGATTTTTGGTATCAATCAGCAAATTTCTTGCGGCTTCATATTCTCCTTCTGCTACTTTTTGCGCCGCTGCTTTTTTCGCTCTAGCTGATAGCATCAGAGCAACTTCTCGCTGCACATCGGGATTCAATGGAAACTCTTCTAATTGAGAACCCAAAACCACCGGCAACTGTAAAGGTACGCGCAGTTTTTGGCGATCGGGTTGGTCGGCTTCATCCCAAGCTAGACGAAAATAACATAAAGGTTCGGATTCTATCATTGCCGGAATTTGCAGGCGAATTACCACCATAAATGGGTTGCCCATGACTAAATTTGGCAGTTTAAACTCACCTTGGGGGGTTAGGTGAAAATCATTAAATACATCAACGACTTCTACATCCCCTTGAGGTTCAATTCTTAAGGTGACATTTTGGCCAAACAATGCCATAATTCCCTGTATTTCCATGCCGAAAATTTCTGGGAGTTGGTCGGGAGATTCGATATAATAGTAATTGCCATCGCCACTGTTGGCCATTCCTTCTAGCAAATTTTCATTATAATCATCCCCAACTCCCATTGTGCTGGTACTAACTCCTTTTTTGGCTAAACTATGCACATCAGAAGCGATCGCATCTGGATTGGTTTCCCCGACATTTGCCAGTCCATCGGACAGTAAAATAATCCGATTTAATTGTTCGGGTTTCAGATATTGACTGACTTGAACTCCCCCTTCTACCCACCCACCATGAAGGTCGGTCATATTTCGGGCGGTAATTCGTTGAATTTGCCGAATAATTTCTGTTTTATTCGTGGCTAAAGTGCTGGGAACAAGGGTGTCTATTTTGTCATCATAAATGGTGATACTGATGCGATCGCTGGGTAGCAATTGTTCCACCGCATAACTAGCCGCTTGACGCGCATATTCGATTTTTTTACCTTGCATAGAACCGGAACGGTCAATCACTAGACCAATATTTAATGGTGGTCTTTTCAGTGCTGTATCCGGTTCGGGAGGAGTAATTTTAATTAATACATCCAGGGTGGTGCTGATATCAGAACAAACTGCATCACGCAGGGGGATAAATTCAATCTGAGGTATTTTTTTTGCTGCTGTCATTTTCCTGACCTCCGTTGGGTACAAATAGCCAATATTTTTTGCCCATATATTGCTATAAATCTTGTTGTTCTTGAGGACTATTGGGAGGAATAAAGACCATAAGGGCTGATGCCGAGCAATGTCCTGCAAGTCTGTCAGGTTGACAATATCTTCGCCATTTTTATGTAGAGCCTGCTCCCGTGTCGCCATCTTTGGCTTGAGGGAACCTAAACCCAACGCATTTGTTGGGTTTCGTCGATGGCGGACCCAACCTACAAAGAACATCCGTTTTTCGGTTTTGCGAAGATATTGGTTGAGAAACCCGGTGACATCGGCGAAACCCGGTTTCTGACTTTGTTTGTCAATCACAATTATAGCTGTTAATGTAAGTTTTTTTAAAGCTTTTTAAAGCCACGGGGTTAAATCCGTGGCTGATGTTATGAAAAAACTATGTAGCGATCGCGCCCTTGTTGTTTGGCGCGGTACAAAGCCACATCCGCTTGTTTCACCAATTCCTCTGGGAGATCGTTGGCTGGGATCGTGGTGCAAATCCCCATACTGACGGTGACAAGATCGCTGATATCGGAAATTATTTTTGTTTTTGGGTAATTTGCTTAAGTTTTTGGGTAAATTTAGGAAACCATTCAATCAGTTTATAAACGATCGCCTCTCCGATCCGATCCATAAATTCCTGAATTGGTTGCCAGCGATCGCGGACTTTCTGCCAAATCGACTTAACTTTATAAGCGTATAAAATCGTTTGGGGATAGCGTTTAATCAATTCAGCCAACCAGTGAATGCTTTTTTGTTTAACAGTTTTGCGGTTGGCTTTCGCCCGTTCTTCTAAAATTGCCGTATATATTTTGGCCAAATGGGGCATTTCCGCCTTCGCCCATTTTTTGTGGATGGGATTTTTGCTATCCATCACTATTTGACAAGTTTCTAGGGCTTTTTCAATTTGGTTATTTTGTTGATAAGCCGCCACCAAATTGATCTGGGCTTTTTCGATGGTTGTTTGATCCAGTTCTGTTTCACAAACGATTTCAAACTGAAAAATTGCTTCTTCGTAATCCTTGGCTTTCAGGGCTTCCAGTCCCGCAACTAAATTTTTATTTTTAATGCTCATAGTCTGAGAATTTTAGAACTTATGATTGCTTAATCACCATTGTATCTAGTATAAACTGGGTAGTAGTTATAAATATTATAGCAATTGTCAGAGTTATGAAGTCCAAAAAAATCTGTCATTCCCGCGCCCGCTAGAATCCATAAAACCTCTGTAATGCAGATAATACCCGCTATAATGCTATACTGATAAATTAGGAAAACCCTTCTCATTCTAGACAAATTAACTGTTTTAATTGCCCATAGACAAAAATTATCCGGTTTTCTATATATTGAAATAACTATAAATCTTAAACGATTGGAAATAAATGTGCTAAAATAAAAATGAGCCAATCGTGAGGGATTTTGTCTCAGTCTAAAAAAAGGAAATTTAACTATGTTTGTAATTGACGATATTATTAATGCCATCCTAGCTTTATCGAATGTTGTAAAACAAGCACAACGTCAAGAGTCAGTGCTTAAAATACTGAAAAAATTTAATTTTGATCCCAAACATCCCCCAGCCGACTTTACAGGGGTTTATCAATATGCTTTGGTCGAGTATGGGGCGAGTCAATTAGGAATCTTGAATCAGGAAGATTTGCGGTTGGTTCTGGAACTATTTCGCCAGAAAGAAATAAAACAAGCATTTGAACGAGCGTTCAATGGAGACAATCCAAGAATTTTTTTAAATCAAGTAGAAAAATATATTGAAGAATATGCCCTCGGAGATGATATCAGCGATCGCAGCATCAATCTTTTGCCCGAATTGGCTAAATTTAGCGATATTTTTATTGAGATTGTTAAACGCACTCGCAACCCCGCAGAAGTGAGACGAGATCGCAAACTTGATAATTTACAAGCAGAGTTAAAAAGCGCGATCGATCAACTTAACCAACGGTTCGAGAGTCTGGATAGTTTACCAGAAAAAATCAGCCAAAATTTGCTCAGTCTCCCAGCAGGCGATCGCCCACTGTTTGCTAATAGCAATTTTACCCAGCAATTACATAATTGGTTTGAGGCTTTATATGATTTCGAGAGAGAAGATGTTTGGGAATCAGACTATTTTGAATGGATCGTTCAAGTTCCTGCAAGGCGAAGATATGACCGAATTTTAGTTCGTGGCATTGAAGGGGAAGCAAATATTAATGATTTAAAAGCTTTAGAGGAATCCGTAGAAAAATATAACACTGATGAAGGGTGGTTAGTGGCGCCGAGTCGGGTGAGTCAAGCGGTTAGAGATGCAGTAGAGGGCGATCGCGTTTTATTTTGCTATACCTTTGATGAATTGATTGATGAAGCCGTAAACTTTAGCGGTTATTTGAATTGGTTAGAAACTGAGGTTAAACGCCAAAAAATCGATACATTATATGTACCCCTTGCTTGTACTAAAGAAGAACTCGACCCAAAAACTCAGCAAAGTCTGGGAAAAAGTCGCTATGACCAACGGAATGGCTGGATAGATCGCTACATTAATACTTGGTTAAACGATTCTGCTAAAGAACATTTATCGATTTTAGGGGAATTTGGCACGGGCAAAACTTGGTTTGTCTTCCATTATGCGTGGCAAGCGGTGCAAAAATATCGGACAGCAAAAGCAGAAGGGAATAAACTGCCTCGTTTACCTTTGGTGATTCCTTTGCGAGACTATGCCAAAGCAGTATCAGTGGAATCGCTGTTTTCCGAATTTTTCTTTCGCCAACATGATGTAGGTTTGCCCAATTATAAAGCCTTTGAACAACTCAACCGTATGGGTAAATTGTTGTTAATTTTTGATGGGTTTGACGAAATGGCTGCCAAGGTCGATCGCCAGAAAATGATTAATAACTTTTGGGAATTGGCTAAAGTGGTGGTGCCCGGTTCCAAGGCGATTCTCACTTGTCGCACAGAGCATTTTCCCGAAGCCAAAGAAGGGCGAGATTTACTCAATGCGGAACTGCAAGCATCCACAACTAACTTAAGCGGAGAACCGCCACAGTTTGAAGTGTTGGAGTTAGAAAAACTGAATAATGAGCAAATTCGAGAAGTATTGTGCAAACGAGAAGCCAAGCCGGAAACTATCGCGAAAATTATGGCTAATCCTGAATTAGTGGACTTAGCCCGTCGTCCGGTAATGGTCAATTTAATTTTGGAAGCATTACCAGAGATTGAATCAGGAAAGCCCATCGATTTAGCCAGAATTTATCTCTATGCGGTGCGACGCAAAATGGAACGGGATATTAAAACAGATCGCACCTTTACCTCGATGGCGGATAAGCTTTATTTTCTTTGTGAGTTAGCTTGGGAAATGCTTTCTACTGACCAAATGAGTCTCAACTATCGCCTATTTCCCGACCGGATTCGCCGTTGTTTTGGCAAACAAGTACAGGAGCAAAAAGATTTAGACCATTGGCATTATGACATGATGGGTCAAACCCTATTAATTCGCAATGCTGATGGTGACTATTCCCCAGCCCATCGTTCTTTATTAGAGTTTTTTGTTGCCTATAAATTCGCCGTGCAATTGGGGATATTAGCGCCGGACTTTGCGGAAATCGCTACTATTTCATTTGCGGATAACTTGCGCGAAACCTTTGGCCAAGCCCCGCTGACTAAAGCCCTGCTGGATTTATTGCTGCCCATGCTAAATCTGGAAATCGCTAAACAGCGATTATTTGATTTAATTGCTTTCACGAAAGGGAAAACTGTAGCGGAAGTGGGTTATCTGGGTGGCAATGCGGCAACGGTATTGTTAAAAGTTGATCCAACCAGTCTGCAAAATTGTGATTTCAGCAATACGGTAATTTTAGGCGCTGATTTTACTACAGCTAATTTACGCAATGTTAATTTTACCAATGCCAATCTCAACGAATCTCTCTTTGCCAAGGCTTTCGATTTTGTTTACTCGCTCACCTTCAGTCCCGATGGCAGATTCTTAGCCACGGGTCACGATAATGGAGAAGTTTGTCTCTGGGAAGTGGCGGACGGCGAGCAAATAGCCATCTATCGCGGGCATAGCAATTCCGTAAGGTCGGTGGCGATCGGTCCCGACGGGAATATTCTGGCCTCTGGCAGTGATGACAATACTATAAAACTCTGGGATCTCCATAGCGGCGACTGCCTGCAAACCTTGCCGGGACATAGCAATCCGGTAAAGTCGGTGGCCATCAGTCCCGACGGGAATATTTTGGCCTCTGGCAGTAATGACAATACGATCAAACTCTGGGATATCCATAGCGGCCACTGCCTGCAAACTTTACAGGGGCATAGCAATTCGGTATTCTCGGTGGCAATCAGTCCCGACGGAAATATCCTGGCCTCTGGCAGTTATGACAATACGATCAAACTCTGGGATCTCCATAGCGGTGACTGCCTGCAAACTTTACACGGGCATAACCATTGGGTCAGGTCGGTGGCCATCAGTCCCGACGGGAATATTTTGGCCTCTGGCAGTAATGACAATACGATCAAACTCTGGGATCTCCATAGTGGCGACTGCCTGCAAACCTTGCCTGGGCATAGCAATTCAGTATGGTCGGTGGCAATCAGTCCCGACGGGAAAACTTTGGCCTCTGGCAGTGATGACAATACGATCAAACTCTGGGATATCTATAGCGGTCAGTGCTTGCAAACTTTGCGGGGGCATAGCAATTCAGTATGGTCGGTGGCCATTAGTCCTGATGAGAATATTCTGGCCTCTGGCAGTGTTGACGATACGATCAAACTCTGGGATATCTATAGCGGCGACTGCCTGCAAACTTTACCGGGGCATAGCAATTCGGTATTCTCGGTGGCTTACGCTCCCGACGGGAAAACCCTGGCTTCTGGCGGTTCTGACAAAACGATACAACTCTGGGATCTCCATAGCGGCCAATGCCTGCAAACTTGGCATGGGCATAGCAATTCAGTATGGTCGGTGGCAATCAGTCCCGACGGGAAAACCCTGGCCTCTGGCAGTTACGACAATACGATCAAACTCTGGAATATCCGTAGCGGCCACTGTCTGCAAACTTTACAGGGGCATAGCAATTGGGTAATATCCGTAGCTTACAGTGCCGACGGGAAAACTTTGGCCTCCGGCAGTTCTGACAAAACGATCAAACTCTGGGATCTCCATAGCGGTCACTGCCTGCAAACCTTGCAGGAGCATCGCAATTTGGTATTCTCGGTGGCCTACGCTCCCGACGGGAAAACTCTGGCTTCTGGCGGTTCTGACAATACGATAAAAATCTGGGATCTCCATAGCGACCACTGCCTGCAAACTTTACAGGGGCATAGCAATTGGGTAAGGTCGGTGGCAATCAGTCCCGACGGGAAAACCCTGGCTTCTGGCAGTTATGACAATACCATAAAAATCTGGGATATTCATAGCGGTGACTGCCTGCAAACTTTGCCGGGGCATAGCAATGTGATTCAGTCGGTGGCAATCAGTCCTGACGGGAATATCCTGGCCTCGGGCAGTGATGACCAAACCATAAAACTCTGGGATATCCATAGCGGCGACTGCTTGCAAACCTTGCGGGGGCATAGAAGCGTGGTATGGTCGGTGGCAATCAGTTCTGACGGCAAAACCTTGGCCTCTGGTAGTTCTGACGGAACGATTAAGATTTGGGATTTGCAGTCCGGGGAATGTCTGAAAACCATTAGCAATAAACTCTATGCCGGGGCGAAGATTGCCGGAGTGACCGGGTTGACGGCAGCCGAGAAAGCCTCGTTGATTGCGTTGGGGGCGGTGGAGTAGGACAGAAACCGGGTTTCTGCGACAATTTTTGCAACTGAGCCCAAAATTAACTAAAGAAACCCGGTTTCTCGCACCCAAGCGACAATTTAGGCAACTGAGCCGCCTAGGACACGGCAATGCCGTGTCCCTACAAAACCCGGTTTCTCGCAGGAAAGAAACCGGGTTTCTATGAGAAGGTTGGTGCGGTGACAGAGATGCGATCGTACCCAGTTTCTGCCTAAAAATTGGTCAAAAGCAATAGTTAAATGGGGATATTTTATCGTCACCGTTGCTGCCCGGTTTGGCGATCGCGATCGGGGATATTTTCCAGTAATTTCATATTATTAGTTATTCCTATTTCAAAAATTATTGCTACAATTGCGGGGTTAATTTGGGCGCTTGTAGGGGCGATCCGATGGCGGTGGTCGCCCGCGCCCCTACTAATGAATTTTTGTAAATGGTATTAGGAGACTCTAGACGATACCGTTTTGTATTGCTTAAACGATAGAATTCTAAGCTGCCTGAATCTGAAAACAAACAACCCATCCGCTGCCAATCAATATTCTCAAACCCAAACAAATAACCTATCCGCTGCCAATCAATATTCTCAAAACCAGACAAACAACCCATCCGCTGCCAATCAATATTCTCAAAACCCAAACAAACAACCTATCCGTTGCCAATCAATATTCTCAAAACCCAGACAAACAACCCATCCGCTGCCAATCAATATTCTCAAAACCCAAACAAACAACCTATCCGTTGCCAATCAATGCCAAAATTACAAAAAAAACAGTTTTTTGAACCAGCTTTTACTATATAGCCCTTCGCGATTTAATGAGTTACAGTAGAAAAAGATCCCCCCTAGCCCCCCTTTTTAAGGGGGGAACAAGAGGTATTTATCTGTAACTCAAAATAGCGAAAGCTGCTATATCGGGGTTGATTACTTCACTTCCAGCCATAAACTCGAATATGATTAAATTTGAATGTTGGGAGTTGTAATAATTTGGGGAAAATAGCCTAAAACAGCCACAAGGGTATCATAGTCTTCTGGGACAAACTGCTCAGTGCGATTAAATTGATAAATTTTGATTTTTCGGGTTCTCAGAAAAATCGATAATTTCGGATAAATCACTTAGTCTGGGTAAATCTTTTAGGGCGGATTTGAATGAATCACTTTCAGTCAAAATATCCTCAAGAGTTAAATAATGAACGATCGCCCGATCTATTTTAGGATATTGCGATCGCCGTGGGATAAAGGTTCTCTTATACCCAACTCCTGCCAAAATAATGCCAATATCAGCTTCGGTTTCTGTGATTTTTTGGTAGAATTCATCCGCATCACTTTGAGGTAATGGCTTGCCCCTTAACTTACATTGAAAATAAATTTTTTGCTGATTTTCATTGTAGCCACTGCCATCAACCCCACCATCGGGGCCGAGACACCCTGCTTCCAGTCCTAGTTCGACCGCAAAACAGCGACCCAGCCGCTGTTTTGCTTGATTATCTGAATTCAAGTATCCAGCAATTAATGCCCTAATTTGAGTTGCATCCATTAGATAGATTAAGATTGTTAAGTAGGTGGGCAGAAATAAATGCACCACAGACCAGATCAGAAGAAAAACTGTCATTCCCGCCCCACGCATTCGCGGGGGTAAACTCCGACGGGAATCCAAAGCCTATCGGCGGAGAACGAAAAATGCAATTAATTATATTCACCTACTTAACTTTATGCTTCAGTTTTATATTTTTGAGGAATCAATTTTTCATACAATAGATTGATTCCAAGTATGGCACATTCATTTTCCTTTCCCTTCATATCATATTGTGCTATTTTTGCCAATGTCTTAGTATCAAGTTGAACCGTGACTTCTGATTTTTGTGATGTTTTTTGAGAATGTTGATTAGTTTGACTGTTGTTTTTAATTTTATTCAGATAATCTTGCTCTTTTTCTCCATAGGCTAAAGCGTACTTAATTGCTTGAGGAATAATTTGTTTCATCGGCACTCCCAGCCAAATAGAACAAAGTTCATCAGCTTTTCTTTTTTCTTCAGTTTCAAAACAAAATCTAAATCGATCTTGTTCTAACATGGAATCGGATTTCTGTAACCCAATTGATAAGGCTCGTTCTTTGATTCCATCGGTTGTTTGATCCTTGCTGACTGTCATAGACACCTCCTAAATTATTAAACATTCATGGCAAAGATTATAAAAATATTCATAAGTAGATGCAAATCCTGGACAATCCCAAATATACTTATTTTGCTCTAGGGCACTATCTATTTCATCTTGAAAATTCTCCATTGCTGGGGCAACTTGACAATTTTTAGGTTTGGGATCTGCTTCCTCTAATTTAGAAATTACTCGATCTTGTTCAATGCCAAGAGGCACAACTAAAAATATCGGATAGTAGTTAATTCCCGGTTCGCGGTTGGCTCTTATTTCTACATCCGCAGCCGTATCTAAGAAGCTGGGCAAGTCGTTGAGCGATCGCTTTTGCGATTTATTAATTGGAATCACAATGGTATCTGGATAGTTATTACTCATCATTGTCACCATATCTTCTGGGGGGCTATCAGTATCAATGACGATATAATCATAAGTCGCCAAATCTGCCTTCTTTATTTGCTTAAATTGACGGTTAAAATCGGGAGGATTCCAGAGGATATCTAACCAGCCATCGATTGAACTTAAAAATTCTTGATATTTTGGGCGTCTACCTTTGTAGAAACTCCAGGCATCAGGACGCGGATCGCAATCAACGAGAAGGATTTGCCCTACTTGTTCTTTTCTAAGAACCCCAGCGATATGCACCGCTAAGGTAGTCTTTCCTACTCCACCTTTGTCGTAATGACAAAGAATAATGTGAGCCATTAGTTATCTCCATCACACTTGACATTTTCTATTATATAGCATTTTTTATTTTGATGTGTGAAATGTTTAGGCTAGGCCGACAAAGGAACCATGAGTTAATTTTTAGAAAAAAACCGGGTTTTTCCTCATCATTGAACTTCTTTTTTATTCGGGAATGGCGCGATCGCATTCTCTGGAAGTTTCTATCCATTCCTGCATAATTACTGATAGATAATGTCATGCGGTGGGTTACGGCACGAATTAAAGTTATCTGTTTGTGGCCAAAATATTTGCGTGCCCAACCCACCCTAACCCACTTAAACAAACAATCTATCCGTTGCCAACCAATGCCAAATTTAATTACAAAAAAACCATTTTTTTGAACCAGTTTTTCCTATATCGGGCTTGATTACTTCACTTCCAGCCATAAACTCGAATATGATTAAAGTTGACAGTATCAATCCCAATTTTTTGCAGATAATTGGCTAACCTCAAATCGTCTGTCAGTACCAAATAATGCTCTCTCGCTACATGGATAATCCCACAATCAGTCAAGCCAAACTTAGTAAATTTATCTATTTTTGCGGCTGTTGCGCTTTCAATATAAGATTCAGTAAGTCTGGTGATTCCTTGCCCCAACATTTGCAAACATTGCGATCTTTCCGGTTCGCCAATTTGATTGACGAGGCTATTCACTTCTGTCAAAATGTTGGGAGTTGTAATAATTTGGGAAAAATAGCCTAAAACAGCCACAAGGGTATCATAGTCTTCTGGGACAAACTGCTCAGTGCGATTAAATTGAGAGATGCGGGATTTATTCACTGTCCCCACAAACCATAATACTAAAATATTAGTATCAATTAAAATCCCCCGCTGTTTATATTTTTTAAATAATTCACCAATATAATCGCTCATAGCTCTCGAATTTTCATTGATGCGACTTCTCCGGTTTCGGCATCAACTTTAAAAATCTTATACTCGCGATTTTCTCCGATGCTAATTCCCAGATTTTCTAAAGGGTTATTTTTAACCGAGTTGGCTAGATTATATCCCAAAGTAATCAACCAGAATTTTTTATCTTCTGATAGTTCCACTTCTTCTAGTCTGACGTTTTTAGGTTCACTGCCAATTAAATCTTGAATTGATTGGAAATAAATCTGCACAGCATTAACCGCTGCACGGACATCAATTTTCTTTGATTGCTGTAATTGTTCTGGCATGATTAATCCTCCTGTTTCATAGCATTCAGACAAAAACCGGGTTTCTTTGCAAGTATTTTGGGTTCAATTCCAAGATTATCATAGAAACCCGGTTTCTTTATCATGCAGATATCAAAAGTTTTTTTGGTTTGGGAATGGCGCGATCTTAGAAACCCGGTTTCTTGAAGAAACCGGGTTTCTACGGCACGAATTAAAGTTATCTGTTTGTGGCCAAAATATTTGCGTGCCTAACCCACCCTACCTCTGAGCTAAAAAGAAACCGGGTTTCTTGAAGAAACCCGGTTTCTAATTGCCTTCTAAACGGCTTATTCTATCCCTTCAATGCGGTCTTCAACTTCTTGGTACAACTGACGCAAACGGTCTAAATTCTCTTCACTGGTTTCCCAGTAACCGCGTCCGTTGGCTTCCAACAAACTTGTCACCATTTTGCGGAAAGAATGGGGGTTGAGGTTTAACAAACGTTTTTGCATTTCTGCATCCTTCATAAAGGTGTCGTTGGTTTCCTCATATACCCAGTTGTCCACGGCGCCCGCAGTTGCCGACCAGCCGATGGTATTCACCAACCGCTTGGACAGTTCCCGGACTCCTTCATAACCGTTGGACAGCATCCCCTCGTACCATTTGGGGTTCAGCATTTTGGTGCGGACATCCAAACGCACGGTTTCACTGAGCGATCGCACCTGGGCATTTGCCGTGGTGGTATCGGCAATATAAGCCGCTGGAGTCTTGCCATCACCGCGCAACTTGGCCACCAACTTGGTGGGGTCAGAGTCGAAATAGTGGGAAACGTCGGTTAAGCTGATTTCCGAAGAATCCAGGTTTTGGAAAGTGACATCAGCAGTTTTCAAGGAAGCCTCGAAAATATCCCGGCTTTCGCTAAAGCTGCCCGGATTATCGGAAGAGAAGGCAAAAGACTTGCGCTTCAGATACATATCCTGTAACTCGGCTTCATTTTCCCAGGTGCTATTTTCCACCGCCAAGTTGACGTTAGAAGAATAGGAACCAGAGGCATTAGAGAAAACGCGAGTCGCCGCTTGCCGTAAGTTAATCCCCAAATCTGCCGCTTGCTTCATGGCGTGTTTGCGGATAAAGTTCATTTCCACGGGTTCGTCGGCTTCAGCGGCCATTTTCACCGCTTTATCCAACAAGGTCATCTGGTTAATAAATAGGTCGCGGAATACCCCGGAACAGTTGATCACTACGTCAATGCGAGGACGACCTAATTCTTCCAGAGAAATGAGTTCCAGCTTGTTCACCCGTCCCAAGGAGTCGGGCATTGGCTTCACCCCGACCATCCACATAATTTGGGCCAAAGATTCGCCGTAGGTCTTAATATTGTCCGTTCCCCAGAGGACGCAGGAAATGGTTTCTGGGTATTGACCGCCGTTGTCTTGCCGTTGCCGGTCTAGCAGGCGATCGACCACGATTTTGGCGGACTTGACTGCCGCAGCAGTGGGGATGGTTTCCGGGTTGAGGGCGTGCATATTCTTGCCGGTGGGCAATACTGCCGGGTTGCGGATGGGGTCGCCACCAGGACCGGGGAGCACATATTCCCCTTCTAAGGCCCGCAATAGGGCACCGAGTTCGTTATCGGCGCACACTTGTTTGAGGCAAAATTCCAGATATTCAAATAGGGGCTTAATCGGTTCTGGGTCAACTTTGGGGAAACCGGCAGCGTGCAAGGCTTCGATCCAAGGTTCTTTTTTGCCCATGTTGAAGAAATTCAACTTAGACACCAGGGAAACCCGTCCGTCGGCGTCGGTCTGTTCTTTGACCAAGGCAGCAACGGCGTCACGGGTGGCTTGGGTGATGTCTTGCAAGAGTTGGACATCTTGGAGAATGCCGCGATCGTTGTTGGCGTAGACGTCGTTGATATCCCGACCAACGCTGTTGGCGACGATCCGAGGTAAGGAGAGAATTTGTTCTTCTTCGCGATCGAGGCTGGCAATATTTACCAAGGTGGCGATCGCTTCTTCGGCACTCGGTGGCTTACCAATAATATGCAACCCACAAGGCAACAGCCGCGATTCAATTTCCATCAGCTTGCGGTAAACCAAGCCGACAATATTATCCCGTTCTTCAGCGGATAACTCGGAGGCGTCTTTTTCTGGGAAAGCAATATCTTTGTCTAAATTCACCATCCGGGATTGTTCAATGATGGTGTTGACAATTTGCACGCCCCGTCCGCTGTCTTTCAAAGTTTGATAAGAACCGATTAACTCATTCAGTTCTTGCAAGCCTTTGTACAGACCGGCGTTTTCCGCAGGAGGAGTCAGATAGCTGATGGTTTCCGCATAGCTACGCCGTTTGGCGATCGTCGCTTCCGAGGGGTTATTCGCCGCATAGTAATAGATGTTAGGAATCTTGCCAATCAAACTATCGGGATAGCAGTCCCCAGACATCCCCATTTGCTTACCGGGCATGAATTCCAAAGACCCGTGAGTGCCAAAGTGCAGCACCGCATCAGCGCCCCAGATTTTTTCTAAATAGGTATAGTAAGCGGCAAAACCATGATGGGGGCTGGCAGAACGGGAGAATAACAACCGCATGGGGTCGCCTTCATAGCCAAAAGTGGGCTGTACGCCGATAAATAGATTGCCGAAAGATTTGCCATAGACCAGCAGGTTTTGACCGTCGCTGTTCAGATTGCCCGGAGGTGGGCCCCAGTTTTCATGGAGTCGTTCGGAGTAGGGAGTGAGTTTTTCATACTCTTCTACGGACATCCGGTAGGCAACGTTTAATTCCGGGGTGGCATATTGGGCTTGGGCATCGTGGATTACCTCTTCCATCAGCTTCTCAGCAGATTCGGGCAATTCGGGGATGTCGTAGCCGTTGTTTTTCAGGGCTTTGACCACTTCATAGATGCTGCCAAAAACGTTGAGATAGGCAGCAGTTCCCACGTTGCCTTTGTCCGGGGGGAAGCTGAAGATGGTGATAGCGACTTTTTTGTCCAATTTGGGCTTACGGCGCAAAGTTGCCCATTTGATTGCCCGTTGGGCGACGGCTTCTACCCGGTCTTGCAATGCGATCGCTTTTCCGGTAGCCCCGTCACGACCGGACATAATAATCGGTTCGATCGCCCCATCCAGTTCGGGAATGGCGATTTGTAAAGCCACTTGAATCGGGTGCAAGCCTAAATCGCTGTTTTCCCATTCTTCCGTAGTTTGGAACACCAGGGGCAACGCCACCATATAAGGACGGTTTAGACGTTTCAAAGAGTCGATCGCCTTGGGATGGTCTTGACGGGCAGGGCCACCTACCAGGGCAAACCCAGTCAGAGAAACCACCGTATCCACTAAAGGCAAAGGTTCAACCCCTTTCGCGCCGAAATCCCAAAAATAGGTGTCCACCGGCTTGGAGAAATCTAACCCCCCGGAAAATACCGACAGGGGACGGGCGCCCATCGCCTCAATTTCCTGCACAATGGCCACATAGTGAGCATCATCACCAGTGACCAGGTGGGTGCGCTGCATCACCAAGCCAACGCAAGGGGCTAACGGGTCTTTCAGGTCATCAGAAATATCCGTCCGGTTGTTGTACCAGGTGAGATATTCCTTAACATCTTCAAACATTTTCGGCGCCAGGGGGTGCCAGATACCCATATCGGGATAGACCACCGGGTCAGCAAACTGCACGGACTGACCATTAACCGTCGGCACATCCTTAAATACATACTTAGCCGCCAACATTAGCAGGAAGTTTTGTAGGTTCTCGGAAGAACCCCCCAGCCAATATTGGAACGACAGCATGAAGTTGCGAGCATCTTGGGCTTTGTCTACGGGCAGATATTTTAAGACTTTCGGCAAGGTTTGCAGCAGTTTCAGCATCCCGTCTTGGAATGAAGAACCGGATTTTTCCTTCCGCTTCCGCATGAAGTCCGCGATCGCGCTCTTGGATTGCCCCAATTGCGACATGGAGAAACTGCCCATCTTATTGAGGCGCATCACTTGCGGCATGGAAGGAAATATCACAGCGACATCAAGGGAGTCGCGGTACGGTTCTACTGCCGCTACGACCTTTTCCGCCAGGTCTTCAATGAAAATCAGAGACGCGATGAAAATATTGGCCTCAGCCACATCCCGTTTCAAAGCTTCAACATTTTCCGGGTTGCGAAGTTCTTCAATTAAATAACCGCTGATTTCAATGGCGATGTTCGGGTTTCCCCGGTTAATCGTCTGCACCGCCTCGGACAGGGTGCTTTGATACTGGGCTTCTAGCACCACATACACCACCTTAACCAGCGATCGGCCCCTGAGATCGTCTGGGACTATATGACGAACGGTGGGCTTCACTTGAGTGAACATTCAGTTTGACTCCTTTGATGTATCTGAGTTTAAGATTTATTGCCATATATTTTTTTTACCAGAAAATCTTGACTTTATGAGTGGTTTTGCCCAAATTTGCCCCAACTTGATAAAAAAAGTGCCATAAATCTTTACAAATATTTACACTTATGCGAGTATAGACTCATAAATATGTTAAGCTGGAGATAAATTAGCCAAATTCGTCAGAATTGACCTTCGAGCATCCCAGACATTTTAGTCGCCAACCATCACCCCAGGTTTGGTATTTCCCCTGGGACGGCGATCGCTCGAACGTTCATCGGCTATTTTATGCACCACAAACTTACCAATCCCCCTGAATGGTAAAGGCAGCCCAATAATAAGGCGATCGCCAATTTCCCCCTTGCCACAGTTCTAATTGGGCAGCCCGCAAAGCTGCCGCTGGACTCAGGTTTTCTTGGAGCATTTTCTGATAAAAATTAGCCATTAAATTAGCAGTTGCGGCATCATTAACCGCCCACAAACTCACCACCACTCGACGGGCTCCTGCATACATAAACCCACGAGTTAAACCCACAATTCCTTCCCCGGTTACATTATCTCCGGTGCCAGTTTCACAAGCACTTAATACCACTAATTCCGCATTTAATCGCAGGTTAAAAATATCTTGCAAGCGCAAAAAACTATCTTGACTATTCCCGGATTGGTCATAACGAGAAAAAGCCAAACTAGAGAGTAAAAGATTATCTTCAATACAGCCATGAGTCGCTAAATGCACGATATTATAGTCTTGTAAATTCGGGCTAATCGCTTGTGCGCGGGTGGCATCAAATCCCAAAGCACTAAAGGTTTTCCCATCCGTAACTTGGGCTAGGATATTATTAGCTTCTTCACCGCTATAAAGTAAACGTCTGATACTACTGCAACCTCCACGAATCCCTGGAATAATATCAGCCAGTTCTTGATTAGTTGACGCAACTCTCCCTTTAATGCTAGGGTCAATGCGAGTGTCATTAGCATCAAAAACCGGGTCAGCCAAAACTGCCAAAGTTTTCGAGGCAGGGGGACGTTTTTGCCATTCCTCTCGTTGCACCGCGATACTGGTAAAAGATGGCAGGCTAATAATTTCGTGATTGATTAGTAGGGGTAGCGCCCCAGTGCCTACCCCTCCGCTATGATAAATTGGTAAAGCCGCAAAAGGTAGCAGTTGTAATTTACCATTACCGACGATAATTAACCGTTGTTTATCTAGTTTATCTGCAATGGGAGACAGCAACATATCGCTTAATATTTTCCCTGCATTCAGGTCAGTTTGGCTTGGTGATTTAAGCAATTCTAAATATGCCTCAACTGCTGATTCAATTTCAGCCGCCGCCGGTATTTGGTGAACCTGGAAACTATTTTTACCCACCAGAAATAGATAGCTGCGTTCCTTTCCGAGGGCATATTCTAATAACAGAGTATCTTCATCGAGTAATTCTTGAATTTCCGCTAAGGAAAGCGCTTGAGGATATTTTAAGTTAGCGTAAGTGGGGCTATTTTGCCGGATTTTAGTTTCTACTTCAGAGAGTTGTTTGAGAATACCGTCAATTTCGGCTTTAATTTTGTCTAAATCCGATTCATTATAACTAGCACTAACTAAATCTTGCCGTTGTTTTTCTTTGGCACTCAATTGTTGATTTAGGCGTTTTTCTTCTGCCAACAAATTGGGGTCAACCCCTTCACGGATATTCAGGTTTGCTTCGGTGAGGAGTTCCGTCAGGACACGGGCACGGGAATTTTCGCTAGTTTGTAAAGCTAGGGCATCATAACCTTGATTGGGGTTTTTTTGGTGTAGCTGCATTAACAGGTCTATTTTCAGTTCATAATAATCTTGAACTGTGGAAAAGTAGGATTGCCGTAGGTCTGGATTAATAATATTACGGCGGAGGTTTTCGACAATTTTAATGGCACTTTCAATGTTATCTAGAGATTGATTTAAATTACCTCTATCTCGTTCAATTTCTGCAAGAATCGCCCACTCAAATGCTTCATTGCTATAATCTTTAGTTGTCTGCCATATTTGCAGCGCTCGATCGTGGTATTTTAAGGCGGCTTCGTAATTGTTCAATAAGTAGTAGATATTGCCAGCACGGGAAAAAGCAATTGCTTTAAATCCGAATTCTGTTTCCGGCAAGCTTTCCGCGATCGCCATTCCTCTGTTAAGGGATGCCAACGCTTGATTATTATCGCCTAATAAGCTATATACCTGCGCTATTTTTAGCAGAGTATCTGCTTCATAACGAGGAAGTTTTTGCCCTTGTAAAAGTTGCAGGGCACGAGTGAGATATTGCTGGGCTTGTTGGTAATTTTCCGATTCAGAATAAATACTACTGATATTATTGAGTATTTTAGCTTCTTCCGCTGGCTGATTCAATTGTTGCCAAAGGGTGACAGCTTGTTCGTAGTAAGATAAAGCTTGGATTGAATCGTCTAATTTAGCGTAATATGTTAGGCCAATTTCTGAAAGCATCTGTGCTTGACCGGCTAAATCCTTGAGTTCTTTCCACAGAGAAAGCGCTTGGTTTTGGTAGGACAAAATGCGCTCAATATCGCCTAATTTTTCGTAAATTTGACCAATAACTTGCGCCACCCGAGCTGCTTCGGATTTTTGTCCCATTTCTTGCCAAAGAGCAAGAGCTTGATTGTAGTAGTCAATTGCTTGCTGATAATTCCCCAAATTACCCGTGACATCACCCATAAATCTTAGGGTGGTGGCGACATCACTTTGAGAGTTAATTTCTTGCCAATATTCTAAGGCTTTTTCGTATTGCTCGATCGCCTGCTCATTGTTGCCTAATGATTGGTAGATTAAACCCAAAGCTTTAAGGATATTGGCGGCATTAGCCAAGTCTTGTTCTGCTTCATATAAGCTAAGAGCCTGGTTATTATAGGCGATCGCTTGCGGGAAATTTCCTAGAGAGTGGTAGGCTGAGGCGATTTGTGCTAAAACATGAGCTTCTTTGGCTTTTTCTCCGGTAGTTCGCAACAGAATTAATGCGCGATCGTAATAGGAGATTGATTGCGGGAATTGCTTAAGTTGGTGGTGGGCTAACCCCAGCCTGACTAGGGAAGTAATTTGATTGGGAATATTGTTTTCTGCTTCCGATAGTTCCAGGGCTTGATTTAAATAAGTAATGGCTGCTTCCTGTTCTCCCAAGCTGGAATAAAGAATGCCAATATTTCCTAGAGTTTTCGCTTCTCCACGTCGATCCGCAGCGCTTCTAAATAGCTGGAGTGCTTGTTTCCACTTCTCCATCGCCTGTTGCAATGATTCGGCAGTTCCTTGTTCAGATAGTTGTATTCCTTCCTGAAAAAGTCTTTCTGCTTCGGCGTTGAGTTCCTCGGTATTTTGCCCTTGGGCAACCGCTGCCGGGGGAACGATGAAATTTACTCCCGGAACAGTGAGTAAAATTCCGGTAAAGATTAATCCAGTGAAAATTTTAGTGGTTACATTCATTGACTTATGCTTCTCCTAAATTTAACGAAGTTTTAACAAATCTCCGGGTTGCACTTCTCCAGAAATTTCGGCGATACCGACTAAGCCCTCCCGACTGATTAAGCGCAGAATTTGCCCAGTTTCTAGGGTGACAAATTCTAATCCCGGTTCCATTGAGTTGGGATAAACTCCCGTTAACAATATTTTAGCCCGATCGCGAAGCGGCGCGGATGCGCTATCGCCTTCCCGTTCCAATACCATCGCATTGGCAACATTGGCCGGATTTTCTATAAAAAATAACGGCTTGGCTTCAAAACCGCTATCGGCTTTTGCTTCCCAGAGAGGT
Source organism: Oscillatoriales cyanobacterium (assembly GCA_011390955.1). Lineage (GTDB taxonomy): Bacteria > Cyanobacteriota > Cyanobacteriia > Cyanobacteriales > Laspinemataceae > Planktothricoides. Next base: position 20,269 of record JAABRM010000012.1, read on the forward strand.
TGCTGACTATAATCACGGGGCATTTGAGACCCTATAACAGCGATCGCCTCTTTGGGGGTACTATCATTTTGCCATAAATGCTGAGTCAATCGGTAAGTAAACGCACCAGAAATAAACCCATTAAGCTGCTCATCAATCGCTAATTGATTTCTTTGGGTGGCGGCTAACACCACACCATTGGCAATGCCTTGTTTGTAGCGATCGGCAAATTCATCGGGCGACCATCCTAAGCGGCTTAACCATTGTTCTTGATAGGCTTTTTCTTGGGGAGATATTTCGACTTTTTCGCCACCATCGCGCGATCGCACCGTAATTTTTCGAGTGGCAGCACCGGAAAAGCAGCTATCTAAAACAGCGGTAAAATATTCTGTTTGAATTGCCGACATTAACAAGAATAAAGTATGTCCCATAATATCAGCAACGGTGCCGCCTTGTTCGGGATAGTCCACGGGCAAATTGGCATCGGTGGGGACAAAAGTGCCATTCACACCAACATTGAATCGGCGATCGATAAAAATCGGATTAGGGTCGCGCACCAAAGACCCATGACCGGAATAATGATAAACCACCACATCTCCGGGTTTTGCCTGTTTAATTAAATGTTCTTCAAAGGCATCTAAAATACCTTGTCTGGTAGCATCTTCATTCAATACCATCACAATATCTTTCGGATTAAATCCAAAGCGATGGATTAATAATTGCCGTTGTAAAATCGCATCATTCACACAACCTCCCAGGTTCTTACTGCGATCGGCATATTGATTAATTCCCACTAATAATGCCAATTTTCTAGAAGTGGGTTGGGCTAAAGTTTGTTGATATTTGGCTAACTTTTGATTAATTGCCCATGCGGTGAATGCGGCGCCGGTTGCTTGCAGGAAATAACGACGAGATAGTTTAACCATTTTTTTGATTTATCCTTGATAATGAATATTTGTTAACCAGCCAAGAAACCGGGTTTCTATGAGGATGTTGGTGGGGAGACAGAGATGTCTGAAAGAAACCCGGTTTCTGATACCATCCATGACTTTTAACCCTTTTAACCCTTGTTCCCCGGATCTGCCTGGGAATACCTAATCGGAGGCTCTGCCTCCAGTTATATTATATTAGGGATAAGGTAGGTTGTCCGCTTTTTATTCACTTGAGGCAGAGCCTCTTGAATAGCATCCCCAGGCAGAGCCTGGGAACGAGTTTAAAGTGGGTAGGGTGTGTTGGTGGATACTTATCAATTATCAATTATCAATTATAAATTATCAATTATCAATTACCAATCCCCCTGAATGGTAAAGGCAGCCCAATAATAAGGAGACTGCCAAGTTTCCCCTTGCCACATTTCTAACTGGGCAGCCCGCAAAGCCGCAACGGGAGTTAACTTATCTTGCAGCATTTTCTGATAGTAATTACTCATTAATTTAGCCGTTGCCGTATCATTGACTGACCAAAGACTGACCAAGACCCGACGGGCTCCAGCATACATAAAACCACGAGTTAAACCGACAATTCCTTCACCGCTGACATTATCGCCCAGACCTGTTTCGCAAGCACTTAAAACCACTAATTCCGCGTTTAATTGCAAGTTAAAAATATCCTTTAATCGCAGAAAACTATCTTGAATTTTGCCTTGTTCATCATAACTAGAAAACGCTAAACCTGACAATAAAGGGTTATCGTTAATACAGCCATGAGTGGCAAAATGCACCATTTGATATTGTTGTAAATTGGGAGCGATCGCCGCTTCACGAGTAGCATCAAATCCCAGAGCACTAAATTCTTGACGATCGGGAACTTGGGCGAGAATATTATTGGCTTCTTCTTCGGTATAATATAAACGATCTAAATTAGTACAACCTTGTCGCACCAGACCGGGAATTTTTGAAAGGTCTTGATTTGTCGAGGCGACAATGCCTTCAAGTCGGGGGTCACTTGGGCCAAAAACTGGGTCAGCAAGTACGGCCAAAGTTTTGGGGGCAGTTGGGCGTTTTTGCCATTCTTTTTTTTGCACTGCCAGACTGGTGAAAGAGGGCAAACTAATAATTTCGTGATTGACAATTAAAGGAGAGGGGGAAGAGGGGGAAGAGGTAGGTAGGGGTAATGCCCCCGTGCTTACCCCGTCAGAAATCGGTAACGCTGCAAAAGGTAATAGTTGTAGTTTACCGTTAGCGACAATAATTAAACGTTGGTTATTCAGTTTATCGGCAATAGGAGAAAGCAGAATATCGCTGAGTTTTTGCCCAGAAGTGATATCAGTTTGGAGGGGTGATTTTAACAGTTGCAGATATTCCTCAACCGCAGCCTCAATTTCTGCGCGGGGCGGTAATTTATAACTGCTGAAACTATTTTTCCCCACCAGAAACAGATAACTGTTATCTTTTCCCAGGGCATATTCCAGCAGCAGGGTATTTTCATCAAGAATCGGTTGAATTTCTGCTAGGGTCAGAGGGTCGGGATATTTTAAGTTGGCGTAAGTGGGGCTATTTTGCCGGATTTTGGTTTCTAGGTCAGAGAGTTGGGCGAGGGTTTTGTCAATTGCGGCTTTAATTTGGTCTAATTCTGATTGAATATAGTTACGACCTACCAAGTCTTGACGCTGTTTTTCTTGGGCGCTGAGTTGTTGATTCAGGCGTTGTTCTTCGGCTAGTAAGTTGGGGTCAACCCCAGCGCGGATATCCACGATCGCTTCGGTGAGGAGTTCGAGTAATGTGCGGGCACGGGAACGTTCGCTGATATGGAGGGCTTCGGCATCATATCCTGAGTCGGGATTTTGCTGGTGCAATTCCATCAGCAGGTCAATATAAAACTCGTAATACCCCTGATTTTGGACTTGAGCAAAATAAGATTGCCGTAATTTTTCACTGGCAATTTTACCGCGCAAGTCTTCAATAATCTTGATGGCCGCTTCAATATCGGCTTTCGCTTCCGTCAGCTTACCTTGACTACGTTTTAACACAGCGAGATTAAAAAGGGTAGCGGTTTTTACTGAGACATCTCCCACTTGTCGTGATAAGGGCAAGGCCTGGTTCAAGTAGTCCAGGGCGGTTTGCTTGTCTCCTAAAGAGTCGTAAACTCGGCCAATATTATTCAGGGTGCCAGCTTCTCCTGAGATATTCCCCACTTTTCGCAGTAAGGGCAAGGCTTGGTTGAAGTAGTCCAGGGCGGTTTGCTGGTCTCCCAAAGCGGAGTAAACTCCGCCAATATTATTCAGGGTGGTGGCTTCACCGAAAAGATTCCCCACTTGTCGTATGAGCAGCAAGGCTTGCTTGTAGTAGTCGAGGGCGGTTTGCTTTTCTCTTAAAGAGGAGTACACCCCACCAATATTATTCAGAGTGGCGGCTTCTCCTGCTTTGTTGCCGACTGCCTGCAATAAGGATAAAGCCTGTTGGAAATAGTCTAATGCCTGCTGAAATTCTCCCAAATCATCATAGACCTTACCAATATTATTCAAAATGGCGCCTTCTCCTGCTTTGTTGCCCAATACCCGGGATAAGGATAAAGCCTGTTGGAAATAGTCTAATGCCTGCTGAAATTCTCCCAAATTTGAATAGACCTTACCAATATTACCCAGAGTGGCGGCTTCTCCTGCTTTGTTGCCGACTGCCTGCAATAAGGTTAAAGCCTGTTGAAGATAGTCTAATGCCGGCTGAAATTCTCCTAAAGCATCATAAACCTTACCAAGATTACTCAGAGTCCTGGCTTCTTCAGAGCGATCGCCACTTTCCCGATCAAGTTGTAGGGCTTGCTCAAATTTTTGGATGGCTTGTTGATAGGATTCTGCGGTCTGTTGCTGAAATAGTTGCCTTCCCTCTTGATATAGCTGGTCTGCTTGTGTTTGTGGAGAGTTGTCTGGGTTTGGTGCAGATTGACTTTGATTTTGGGCAAACTGTAAGCCCTCTTGCGCTGCTTGGACTAACTCTGGGATATTGTTTTCTTGGGCAAAATTGAGAATATTTCCAAACATATTTATAGCTTTATCTGTTTCGCCTAGATAACCATAGGCATATCCCACGCGGATGATTGCCTCTATTCCTTGAGGATTGGAAGTATGGTTATAAATGAGCAATGCCTGTTGATAGGCTTGCAAGGCTGCTTGATATTGACCGGCTTCTAGATATTCGTCTCCTTGTTCTAATAGTCTTTCTGCTGCTGCGTTGAGTTCTTCGGTGGTTTGGGCTTGGACGATGGGCTGTTTGGGGATGAGTGCCATCCCAGGGGAGATGAGTAATATTGCGGTGGCGATCGTGGTGCCCAATAGCTGATGGTGCAGTTTCATGGTGGTTGCCCAGGGATTTTTTTATTTTATGATGGCTGAAATATTGAGGATTGGGTTGATTTGTGACAATTTTGTAATTTTCTCTGGGCAGGGAATAGGGAGAATAAACCGGGTTTCTCCGACAATTTTGGCATTGAAATATGAGATTTGGATGCCTAAACCCGGTTGCTCATCTCCGGTTGTTAATTAATCAAGCGATATCCCCAAATGAGCGATCGCTCTTGTTGCGATCGGATAAGTGGTGTATCTGTCAACCGCTATAATTCATTGATATATCTATGATAGATTTATCATCTATGAATTTTGAGTGGGACGATCGCAAAAACGAGATCAATCTTGCCAAACATGGGTTTGACTTCAATGATGCTTCACGAATCTTCCAGTTGCCGATGATTGTTGAACTTGACGATCGCGAAGCCTATAATGAAGATCGATGAATTGGGATTGGTTTACTCGATGGACGGGTCGTGGTAGTTGTCTTTACCGAACCCAGCGAGGATATGATTCGGATAATCTCAATCCGAAAAGCACTTTCTTATGAACGAAAACGCTATGAGCAACACATCAAGAACCGATTGGTCTAGAATCGATGCTATGACTGACGAGGATATTGATACTTCTGATATTCCTCCTCTATCCGATGAGTTTTTCTCAAAGGCCAAATTACGTATGCCGATATCATCAGAAGCAACTGTTGCAGTGACGATCGATTCTGAAACTTTAGAATGGTTTCAAAGCCAGGGTGAAAAAGCCCAGAATCACATGGCGGCTGCATTACGAATTTATGCTGAGACTCAAAAGTATTGTCAAGTATAGTTCCCTAATGAAACGATTCGGTTTCTGATAGCCCCGAAAGAGCGATCCGGTTCCCCCCTTAAAAAAGGGGGAACCGGATCGCCATTCCCAGCAAGAGACCGGATGAAAGTTATTCGCTTAACTCGGTTAACATTCGATTAACGACCTCTCGCAAGGGAGGTAAACTATGTTGAACGATCGCCCACACTACATTTAAATCTAACCGAAAATACTCATGGACTACAATATTTCTAAATCCGACAATCCTTGTCCAAGGAATTTCTGAATACCGTTCTAATAAATCAGTCGGTAAAGCATTAACTGCTTCACCAATAAGAAAGCAAATGATGGGCAATCCAGACTTGAATTAACTCATCTTCTTCAAAAACTCCCTGCCCTCGCATAGCATAACGGTCAATTGCCGCGATCGCGTCAATAATATCGCGTAACCGTTCATCGGTTCGCCTCATAAATTTACGGCTTCTTGTAAAATGCGATCGCGCAATCGAGGTTTTAACATGGCGATCGTTGCCACATCTACCTGCTTTCCTAACAAAGTTTCCCATTCTAATTTTAAGCCAACAGGAAACCAAGGGGTAATTTTTTCTAAATCATAATCAACCAAAAAATCTATATCACTTTCTGCGGTTGCTTCTCCCCGTGCCACTGAACCAAAAATCCTCACATTTTTAGCACCATGCTTGGCGGCTATCTCCATTATTTCTCTTCGTTTTTGTTTCAGTAACGTTTGAATATCCCGGTAATTTTGGACATTAGGTGACATGATATTAAGTCCTTCAATAAAATTATAGTACCTCAGATAAGTAGGTGAAGATAATTAATTGCACTTTTCGTTCCCCGCCGATAGGCTGTGGATTCCCGTCGGAGTTTACCCCCGCGAATGCGTGGGGCGGGAATGACAGTTTTTCTTCTGATATGGTATCTAGTGCATTTATTTCTGCCCGTAAACTTAGCAGGACAGGGCAATGCCTTGTCCCTACATTATACTTGTAGGAACAAGGCATGAACCAAGCAACCGATACTCAAGCGACAATTTTTGCATGAAATCAGAGATTTGCTAAAGAAACCCGGTTTTTGATTCTATCTTTATTCCACCCCAAATCCGGTATATGGTCGCTTATAAGGGGCATGATAAGCTAAGATAATATCTTCCTTGGGAACGCCCCATTCTACTAACTCATTGGCTACCCCAATTTCTGTGCCATCATGTTGAATCCAAATTTTCTCATTTTTAATATCTATTTGTAGCACGCATCCCCGGACTCTGCGGTTGCCATGCCATCCCACATTTAGCAGTTGGTAATGATCTTGTTCGCGATTCCCTCCGGGACGCTTCGCGAACGCAGATAGTCTGAACTTCAATATCCCCGTATCTGGGTTTATATTGACCATATTCTTGAATTAAGCGTTCCACTAATTCTCGGTATTTTGGCAATTTTTCCATTGCTTAATCACCTCTTAGTTGCTATTAATAAAAAAATTATATTATAACATAATTATTCTATGGTATTTTTGTTGGTTATTTGTTATTTGTTACTGTTTAACTGTTGGTTGGTAAGGGCGAAGCATTCCCGGAGACAGATTGTTTTTTTAAACCGAAATATTTCTGCGGGAATGCTTCGCCCTTACAGATGGTTATCCTCTGATCCCGATCGCAGCCCCAGAAACTCCGCTTTTAAATTCATTAGACATCTCTGGCTTTTTTCAATAATTCCACCACTTCTTTATGACCATCTTGAGACGCCCAAATTAACGCCGTCCAAGTATTGTTATCTTTGGCGCGAATATCGGCACCATAATCAATTAAAATTTGTACCACTTCTTTTTGACCGCGACCGGCAGCACTCATTAAAGCGGTGATACCAAATTCCGCTTTTGCATTAATATCAGCCCCTGCATCTAGTAATAGTTTCACGATGTCCGTAGAACCCGCTGCGGCTGCACCCATTAAGGCTGTCCAACCATCTCGATCTTGAGCATTAACTTGGGCTCCTGCGGCAATCAGTGCGGCGACAATTTCGGGGTTTTCGGTTTCAGCCGCTACAATGATGGCTGTGGTGCCTTCTTCGTCGGTTTCATTGACATCAACTCCGCTGTTTAACAAGTCTTTTACTTCGGATAAGTTGCCATTTTTTACGGCATCGATCGGGTTTGTCATTTTCTGTTCTCCTTAAAGCTTTAATATTTTACTTAATATTTTATATATTATAGGACTTACGCAACGACTCTATATGTGAGTTATTGGTGCGTTACGCTTTGCGCTAACACACCCTACAGATAGCTTAATATTTTATATATTACAAATAAGCTCGGTTTTTGAGGTTTTGGCTTGTGCAACCCGTTGATATTTTAATTCTGTCTAATGGCCCTGGGGAGTTAGTCACTTGGGTTAGACCCGTGGTTAAAGAACTGCGGCAACAACTGCGGCAACAGCTTGGGGAAAATGGTTCGACGGTGCGAATTTCTGTGGTTTTGTCCCCTTGTACCCATGCGACGGGACAAGAAGCGGCGATCGCCCGCAAATACCCAGAAGTCGATCGCGTCCAAGAGGCGGTAGATTTTTGGCCATTTCTGTTGTGGGGCAAAACGGCGGAAAATTGGGACTGGTATCCCCAAGGGGTCGTGGTGTTCTTGGGGGGCGACCAATTTTTTACCGCGATCGTTGGTAAACGCTTGGGTTATCGGACGGTGGTTTATGCGGAATGGGAAGCCCGGTGGCAAGGTTGGATCGATCGCTTTGGGGTAATGAATGAGTCAATTCGCGAACGAGTTAACCCTAAATATGCGGATAAATTTACGGTTGTGGGCGATTTAATTGCTGATTTGCCCAGACAGATCGATCGCACTAACCACGAGTTATTAATCAATCCCGATCGCCACGATGAAATAATTGCTTTAATGCCCGGATCGAAAGCGGCTAAACTTTCCCAGGGAGTGCCTTTGACTTTAGCGATCGCGGAAAAAATTCATGCTTCAAGACCGCAAACTCGGTTTATTATTCCCGTAGCCCCAACTTTAGATTTAATCACTCTGGCAAAATATGCCGACCCAGAGCAAAATCCCGTGATTTCTTCCTGGGGTTTGGCGGCTGCTCAATTAAAAACAGATAATCTAAATATAGCAGATTTAAATATAGAAAGTCAAGCAAAAATAGCGAATTATTATTTAGAAACTTCTACGGGTTTGCGGGTAGATTTATATACAGAAACTCCAGCCTATCATCTGCTTTCCCAATGTGCTTTATGTTTAACTACTGTGGGGGCAAATACTGCTGAATTGGGGGCTTTAGCGGTGCCAGCAATTGTTTTATTGCCCACCCAACAATTAGATGCCATGCGGGCCTGGGATGGCATTCCCGGAATCTTAGCCAATTTACCGGGATTTGGGGCTTATTTTGCCAAGTTAATTAACTGGTGGGTATTGAGAAAAAAACAGTTATATGCGTGGCCAAATATCTGGGCAAAAGAGGAAGTTATTCCCGAATTAGTGGGGCAATTAACTCCAGAATTTGTGGCCAATATTGCTTTAGATTTATTGGCTAATCCAGAGAAGTTAGCAGAAATGCGATCGCGCTTGCGGAGTTTGCGGGGGGAAACCGGGGCAGCCCAAAAATTTGCCCAATTGATTTTACAACTGATAGACTTGTAGGGTGTGTTAGTCGCGGCCATGAATATTTGACAATCCACAAAAAACTCATCTCCGCGACGTAACGCACCATTTTAGCCCACGGATGAAGTAATTCCTCAAAGCGGTCTTTGCCCGATAATCCATCACAAACAACAAACAACCAACAACAAACAACCAACAACAAAACAAATCAGTATTTTTACGACTAATCCTTCAGTAAATTTACGGAAAAAAATCTCAGGATTTTCACCGATGACTGAATTACTAATCAATCAGATAATATACTTAAATAGATAATCAGATAATCAAAACCAGAGTAAAGTAGTAGAAAAATTATGGCAATTAATTTAAAGAAATTATGCGACTCTCCTCTATTCTTAGACGCGATCGCCGATTTAGTCAAGTCCCTGGATACATCCATTGTCATACAGGATACTAAAGGACGGGTAGTTTTCGGTGATGAGAGTAAAAAAGCTGGCAGTCAATTGCCCATAGAAATCGATGGTGAGGTCATCGGATGGGCGATCGGGGAGGCAAAAGTCGCCCCTATTGCCTCAATTATCTCTTGTTTCGCCCAAAAAGAATCAGAGAAAAAGACTTTAGCCCACGAAGTCCTGGATAACTACCGGGAAATTACTTTTCTCTACGATCTGTCCGAAAAGCTAACTGCCAGTTTAGATATTGATGAATTGGTTAATTTATTATTAGCCGAAGCTAAAGAGTTAATTAAAGCCACCAGTGGGGCAGTGATGTTATTGTCAAACACAGACAACGCTGAGAAACTGAAGGTAGTCTCGGCTTTTGGTCGGGAATGGCATCGCGATCGCCCGACCATTCCCTTGGCTGAAGATATTGTCGGTGTGGTGGTGAAAAATGGCCTGGGAGAAATTGTTAATGATGTTGCCAATGACCCGCGATGTATGGGTTTTGAGGCGACGATGAGTGCTTTAATTTGCATACCTTTGGTCAGCAAAGGTCGTCCGATCGGCGCGATCGCCCTGGGCAATGCTTCACCCGTCACCTATACCGCAGCGGATCTCAAACGGATGAATACCCTTGCCTCCCAAGCAGCAGCGGCGATCGACAATGCCCAACTCTATCAAGAAAGTTGTATCGCCGCAACTACAGCCCAATTGCAAGCGGAAAAATTACAGCAAGCGTTGCGAGAATTGCAAGAAACCCAAAGCCAACTAATTCAGAGTGAAAAAATGTCTAGTTTGGGTCAGTTAGTGGCAGGAGTTGCCCATGAAATTAACAACCCAGTTAATTTTATTGCGGGGAATCTTTGTCACGCCCAACAATATACTGAAGAATTGCTAAAAATTCTGCAAATCTATCAGCAAGAATTCCCCAATTTGACCCCCGCCCTGGAAGCAGCGATCGCGGAAATAGACTTAGAATTTTTATCGGAAGACTTTCCCAAACTGATTTATAGCATGAAATTGGGAACCGATCGCATTAGAGAAATCGTCTTATCCCTACGCAACTTTTCTCGGTTGGATGAGGCCCAAACTAAACCCGTGGATTTGCATTCGGGAATTGATAGTACCTTAATGATTTTACACCATCGGTTAAAACCCCAGCCCGGACGCCCGAATATTCAAGTGATTAAAAACTACGGCGATCTGCCCCTGGTGGAATGTCATGCGGGGCTGATGAATCAAGTATTTATGAATATTCTGAGTAATGCGATCGATGCCTTAGAAGAACAACAAAAACCGGGAGAAATTGTGATTACTACTGAGTTGATGCCCCATAAACCCAGGCTTTTGGCCACAACCGGAGAACCCATGTCCCATGATGGCAACGAAAGCGTACTAATTAAAATTCGCGATAATGGCTTCGGTATTCCTGAAGAAATTTCCTCGCGATTATTCGATCCATTTTTTACCACTAAACCTGTAGGGAAAGGCACCGGCTTAGGTTTATCAATCAGTTACAAAATTGTCGTAGAAAAACACGCAGGAACAATTAAATGTTTATCTCGACCTGGTTTAGGCACAGAGTTTTTGATTCAAATTCCCCTAAAGCTATCGACTAAATCGGAGGTAAATTCTTGTTATTTTACCAAAAATTGTTCTGACCAAATTTTGAATCATCACCTAGAGTCAACAATTTGCTTTGGCAATCTTCCTGTTAATTGTTAACAGTTTTTACCAGATTCAACTTGTTAATTTTTGTAAAGAAACAGCATCTAGGCAGTGGAATGGCCGCTAATTGAGCTATATTAAGTAATGGATCGATCGAAATGGTGAAGCTCAAAAAAACCAGATTTTTCGTTGAAGATTAACGACCATTCCCGAAGAAAAATTTCGGCTGGAGATTTACCCGCATTTACAAAGAAAATTTTTCCAGTGGTAATTTGAATGGACTCCTAAAGGTTATTTTTGATTAAGGAAATTAATTTAGTGATATCCAGAGTAGAATGGGTGATACCAAATCCGCTTATATCGTAGGAGCGATTCGGGAATCGCCGGTAATAATGAAAAGCGGATTTGGTATGACGCCCACCCTAGGTTAAATATTTACTGTTTTATTTACTTTATTCAGAGCATGGAATGGTTATGATGAAAGAATTGATGGAATCGAGGGAGCTTCTGGTATGTCTCAAATTAGTCTTAAAAAATTGTGTGCCAAGAAAGAAATTATGGAGGTAGTTGATGAGTTAATCCAAACTATAGGAGTCCCAGTGACTTTGAAAGAGTTAGATGGGAAACTCATTATCGATCGCGGCAATAAATCCGATGGTTCCCCGGATGTTTCGCAAAAAAGTAAATACCAGATCGCCTTAGATGGAGAAATTATTGGTTGGGTAGAAGGGGATGAAAAATCGCAAGCGATCGCCCGGTTATTGGAGTTATTAGCCAGCAAAGAACTAGAGAAAAAAGCCCTAGCCCAAGAAGTATTAGATAAATATCGTGAACTGACACTATTCTATAATATTTCTGACAAAATATTAGGAATTGTGGATCCGGAAAAGGTGGCAAACTTAGTATTTGAAGAAGCCCGTAAATTTATCAAGGCCACCAATGGCATAGTGATGTTATTCGATGACAGTAACGACAAGCTAGAGACCATCGCGGCATTTGATTCAGACCCAGAATATTTAACCGAATACCGGATGGATCGTCCCTGGAAAAGTGAGGATTTTGTGTATGAGGTGGCTACCTCTGGTCGGGGAGAAATTGTCAATGATGTATCATCAGATCCTCGGTTGGTTGATAGTCAATTGCTGGTGAATTCGATGATTTGCGTCCCTTTGAAGACCAAAGATAAAATAATTGGCGCGATCGCTCTGGGGAGCAAAAATCCGGTGACATATACCGCAGAAGACCTAAAACTTATGACCACTTTGGCTTCCCAGGCAGCCAGTGCGATTAATGCTTTGCTGCACGAAAATAAGCTGAAAGAAAGTCGCCGAGAAGCCCTGTTATTTCGGTTAGCCAGTCAAATTCGGTTGTGTTTTGACTCGGATTGTATTTTAACCATCGCCCTGAAAGAAATTCGCCGGTTGCTACAAATCGATCGCTGTCTATTTATGTGGTATAGACCGGCGAAGTTTCCTTCAGATCCCACAAGGGAGCCAACGGAAGAAAATTCTGAAATTTTTGGCGTGTGGCAGGTGGTCAATGAAGCGAGTAAACCGAATTTACCAAGACTGATTAATCACTATTACGCCGAGTCAACGAGCGGTGAAATCACCCGCTGGACGGAACAACTGTTGCGCCTGAAAATTCTCCGGGTCGATGACATGAATCGTCTAGAAGATGAGGCAATGCGGGATTTTTTTAACGCCCAAGGTTTGGTTTCACTTTTGGCCGTACCTCTGGAGACGCGAGCGGGAAAAATTGGGGTAATTAGTTGTAGCAACTGTCAAAGTTTACGTCCGTGGAGTGATGATGAAGCGGAACTGCTACAATCCGTAGCCATTCAGTTAGCGATCGCTCTGGATCAAGCCGAACTTTACCAACAAAGTCAGACCGCTAAGGAAATAGCCCAAGCCAAAGCCGAAGAGTTACACCAAGCCCTCGAAGACCTGAAAAAAGCGGAAGTCCAGCTAATTCAAAGTGAAAAAATGTCCAGCCTGGGTCAAATGGTGGCCGGGGTTGCCCATGAAATTAATAACCCCGTTAATTTCATCCACGGAAACTTAAATTATCTGCAAGATTATGTCAAAGATTTGCTGGAGTTGGTGAAAATGTATCAGCAGGAATATCCCAGCCCATCATTAGCCCTTCAAGAGGCGATCGAGGAGATTGATTTAGAGTTTTTAGCCGAAGATTTACCCCAAATTCTCAATTCCATGAGAATTGGCACGGAAAGAATTCGGGAAATTGTCCAGACTTTGAGAAATTTCTCTCGATTGGATGAAGCACACATGAAATCCGTGGATATTCACAGTGGCATCGATTCGACTCTGCTGATTTTGCGCGATCGCCTCAGGGCCAAACCCGGACATCCGACGATTTCCGTCATCAAAGAATATGGTGATTTACCCGAAGTTGAATGCTATCCTGGTCAACTGAATCAAGTCTTTATGAATCTGTTAGCTAATGCCATTGATGCCCTAGAAAATGCCATAGAAACCGGAGTAATTGCCCAGCGATCGCCCACAATTTGGATTCGCACGGAAGTCAAAAGAGGCACCGTCAACCAGGATATTTCTGTCAATGCTCAGGAGCAATATAGCAGTAGAGTCATCGTACCGAGTAGCGATCGGGCAATGATTCGGATTATTGACAACGGATCCGGCATTCCGGATCCAATACAACGGCGGTTATTTGACCCGTTTTTCACCACCAAACCTGTGGGCAAAGGCACTGGCTTAGGGCTCTCAATTAGTTATCAGATTGTGATAAACAAACATAGTGGCACATTAGATTGTCTTTCCACTCCCGGTGACGGCACCGAGTTTGTCATTTCCTTGCCCCTGCGACAAAGTAAATAACAGCCACCTACATTTTCTTTTTAGCAGACACACAACTCATGGTTGTGTAGGGTGTAGGGTGTAGGGTGTAGGGTGTAGGGTGTAGGGTGTAGGGGGTATGTAGGGTGTAGGGGAAGAGGGAAGAGGGAAGAGGAAAGAGGAAAGAGTAAAGAGGAAAGAGGGAAGAGGAAAGAGGAAAGAGTAAAGAGGGAAGAGTAAAGAGATGCCTAGAATGGTGATGTTTATTCTCTCTCCTCCGAACCTCTCTCCTCCGAACCTCTCTCCTCAGAATGTTACGAACAAATCAGGAGATCAAACCATGACTCTGACGCTTAACGGATATCAAATTAACCAAACAATTCACCAGGGAATCAATACCGAAATTTATCGGGGAGTTCGACTGTCAGATCAAACCCCAGTGATTCTGAAAATCCTGGTAGCTGATTATCCCACCCTGGAAGAACTAACCCAATTTAGAAACGAATATGAACTGAGTAAAAATCTCCAAGAAGTTCCCGGCATTGTCACCCCGATAGAATTATTAAATTACCAAAATGGACTGGCGCTAATATTAAATGATATGGGGGGTATTTCCCTGAAACAGTACCTGGAACAAAAATCAGCACAATCTCGCAAAAATTCTGGCTTAAGCTATTCTGGCTTAACCTTAAAAGAATTTATGTCGATCGCCCTTCAACTTGCCACCACCCTGGGGGAACTACACCAACGGCAAATTGTCCACAAAGATATCAAACCTCACAACATTATTATTAACCCGGAAACTGGGCTAGTCAAAATCACCGATTTTAGCATCGCTTCTCGCCTCAGCGAAGAAATTGCCACGGTGAGTAATCCCGACCAATTAGAAGGAACCCTCGCCTATATGTCCCCGGAACAAACCGGCAGAATGAATCGCACTTTAGATTATCGCAGTGACTATTATTCCCTGGGAGTTACTTTTTATGAGATGCTGGCTGGCTGCCTGCCTTTTGAATCGGACGACCCCCTAGAATTAATTCACTGTCATATTGCCAAAAACCCGCCAAAATTAAGCCAGTTCAATCCAGAAATTCCCCCAGCCATAGAAGGCTTAGTCCTGAAACTAATGGCCAAAGCAGCGGAAGACCGTTATCGGAGTGCCAACGGGCTAATCCATGACTTAGAAACCTGCTGCCAACAGTTAGAAACTAGCGGCAATATTGAATTCATCCCCGGAGAAAGCGATCGCGCCGGTCAATTATTAATTGCCCAAAAACTTTATGGTCGAGATGCGGAAGTTGCTCAACTGATGGAAACCTTCGATCGCGTCGCCAACCCCCCCGAACCGGGACGAGCAAGGGCAGAAATGATCCTCGTTTCTGGTTATTCGGGAATTGGCAAAACCGCCTTAGTCTCAGAAGTGCATAAACCCATCGTTAAAAGTCGGGGCTATTTTATCAGTGGCAAATTCGACCAATATAAACGAAATATTCCTTATAGTTCTCTAATTCAAGCCTTTGCCGAACTAATTCGCCAACTGCTAACCGAACCAGAAACAGGGATTCAAACTTGGAAAAAACAACTATTAAATGCCCTGGAAAACAACGGTCAAGTGATTTGTGATGTGATTCCCGAAGTAGCCCTAATTATTGGCGAACAGCCAGAAGTGCCATCCCTGGGGCCAACGGAATCTCAAAACCGTTTCAATCGGGTATTTCTGCAATTTATGGGCGTGTTTACCACCCCAGAACATCCCCTGGTAATTTTCCTCGACGACTTACAATGGGCAGACAGTGCCTCATTAAAATTAATCCACCTATTGCTGACTAATCCTGACAGCAAATATCTGCTATTTATCGGCGCCTATCGAGATAATGAAGTCAGTCCAACTCATCCCACGATCCAGGCGATCGAAAAAATTGCTGCTGCCGGAACTCCGGTAAATCATATCGTCTTAGGGTCATTGGAAATCCGTCATGTTTGCGCCTTACTTGCCGATACCCTAACCAACAGTAAAAAAACCGAAAAATTAGCAGAATTACTGACTCACAAAACCCAGGGAAACCCATTTTTCTTAACCCAACTGCTGAAAACTTTATATGCAGAATCCTTGTTAGTCTATGACTATAGTCAAGGGTCATGGCAGTGGAATTTAGCGCAAATTCAAGCCGTAGGCATCACCGATTATAATGTGGTGGAACTGATCGCCCGAAATCTGCAAAAACTGCCCAAATCCACCCAGAAAGTCTTAAAACTAGCCGCCTGTATTGGCCACCAATTTAATTTAGAAGTCCTGGGAATTGTGGCAGAAAAATCTCAGACAGAAACCGCAGCATATTTATGGTCAGCATTACAAACCGGGTTAGTTTTACCCCTGAGTAAAGATTATAAAATTCCCCTGGTTTTTGGCGATGATGAGGAAACCGGGCAGCGGTTATCGGACCTTAAGGTCAACTACAAGTTTTTGCACGACCGCGTACAGCAAGCGGCTTATTCTCTGATTCCCGAACCAGAGAAAAAAGCCACCCATCTAAAAATTGGCCAATTGCTGCTAAAAAATACCAGTGCCGCAGAACGAGAAGAAAATATCTTTGCCCTAGTTAACCAACTGAATTATGGCACTGATTTACTCAAGCATAACTCCCAAAAACATAAACTCGCGTCGTTAAATCTTTTAGCCGGGAAAAAAGCCAAAGAAGCCACCGCTTATGAAGCGGCAGTTAAGTATTTAGGTTTGGGACTCGATTTGTTAAGCGAAGCTAGTTGGGTCATTAACTATGACTTGACATTAGCTTTATACACCGAAGCAATGGAAGCGGAATATTTATCTACCAACTTTGACCGCACCGAAGTAATAGGGCAAGTTATTTTAGAAAAAGCCAAGTTTTTGCTCGATCGCATCAAAGTCTATGAAATTCATATGGAGATGTATCTGGCTCAACACTACATTGTGAAATCTATTGATACCGGATTACAGGCTTTGGGAATGATGGGTATTTCTCTATTAGATATTTCGGATCGAACTCATAAAAATGTAAACTTGCCTTCTCTTGAGGAAGTAGAAAAATTATCGGAAATGACCGATCCATATCGATTGGCAGCCGGGGGTATTTTAATGAATTTATTGCCGCCGGTTTTGCAGGCTAAACCGGAAATGTTGCTACAAGTGGTTTTAACCCAGGTAAATCTTTATATAGAATCTGGTTATTCGCCGAGTGCTGCCCTTTCTTATAGCTGGTATGGAATGATCTTATGTGGAGACCTCGGAGATATTGAAAAAGGATACCACGCTGGTCAGTTAGCCCTCAAGGTGTTAGATCGATTTAATGATCGTTCACTAAAATGCCGTGTGTATAACATGATTTATGTTTTTATTAAACCCTGGAAAGAACATATTCGGGAATCTCTAACTCCTTTACTCGAAGGAGTTCAAGCGGGTATGGAATTTGGAGATTTAATTTATGCGAGCTATTGCGCTCTAAATTATTGCGGTTATTTAGT
This sequence comes from Oscillatoriales cyanobacterium, assembly GCA_011390955.1. GTDB lineage: Bacteria > Cyanobacteriota > Cyanobacteriia > Cyanobacteriales > Laspinemataceae > Planktothricoides. The sequence continues at coordinate 37,386 of JAABRM010000012.1, forward strand.
GGCAACAGAAGCTAACATCGAAACTATCAAGCGGAAACAAACTCCATACATTGAGTTACTGGTTCAATTAAAAAATAATCTCGCCCTTTACAGCACCACCGCTTGGCACCAAATGCTCAAAAATTTACAAGGCTTGAGTCCAGACAAATTTCAGTTAATTGGCGATAGCTTTGATGAAGAACGCATTCTGCCGGAATTACACGAAGGGCATGATGGTTGGTCGCTTTTTAACGTCTATTTAATTAAAGGAATTCTCCCATATCTATTTGGAGACTATGAAAGAGCATTGGTCAACGCGGCCAAAGCCCAAGAATACACCGGATCGGTAGTAGGTTTTGTCCATGTGGCGACCCACAAAATGTACTATTCCCTCATCCTGCTGGCTTTGTATCCTCAAGCTGAAACTCACCAACAACTAGAATATCTGAAGCAAGTCGAAGCGAACCAAGAAAAATTACAGCTATGGGCTCACCATGCCCCGATGAATTTTCAGCATAAATATGACCTGGTAGCCGCCGAAAAAGCGCGAGTCTTGGGGCAAACTTTAGCGGCAATGGAACTGTACGATCGCGCCATAGCCGGAGCGAAAGAAAACGAATATATCCAAGAAGCAGCCCTAGGCAACGAACGAGCCGCCGAATTTTATCTATCTTTAGGACGAGAAAAAATCGCCAAAGCTTACATGACCGATGCCTACTACGGTTATGCCAAATGGGGTGCCGTGGCCAAAGTCGAAGACTTAGAAATCGCCTATCCTCAATTATTAGAGCAAATTAAACAACAGGCAGGGGGCAAGACCATTCTGGAGGAATCAATGCAAACCACCATAGTTAAAACCACCCTAGGCAACAGCGGCGCCCTGGACTTAGGCACGGTAATGAAAGCCTCCCTAGCCATCTCCAGTGAAATTGTCCTGGATAAATTACTGACTCAATTAATCAACATTCTCCTAGAAAATGCCGGTGCCGAAAAAGCATTTTTATTCTTAAAAGAAAAAGCCGGACTAGAACTTGCAGCCAGTACCCAAGTCAACCAAGAGGCGATCGTCTATCAATCCGCCGTAGGGACACGGCTGGCCCCGGTCCCTACACCCCCGGATACAGATTTGCCCCTGGGGGTAATCAACTATGTGCAACGGACGGGTTCCCATGTAATGCTGGCGGATGCCCGAACCCAAGGCTTTTTTACCAATGACCCTTATATCACCGCAAATCAAGTTAAATCCTTGTTATGTGCGCCGATTATTAAGGGCTCAAAATTAGTGGGGATTATTTATTTAGAAAATAACCTCACCACTGGGGCATTTACGAGCGATCGCCTGAAAATCTTACAACTACTATCGGGACAAGCGGCTATCTCCTTAGAACTTGCCCGTTCTGTCAACGAAGTGCAAAACACCTTAGCCTACCTCAAAAGCATCATCAACAACATTGCCGATGGCTTATTAGTCACCGATCGAACCGGTCGCATCACTCAATATAATCCCGCCCTATGCCATCTATTTGGTTTAGCTGCATCCGCTTCCCTGGGAGGCCAACATTGCCACGAAGCATTAACCGTAGAAATTGGCACTTTGGTGACGCAAACCTTAAGCAACCCAAAGGAAGTTTTGAGTGCAGAAATTAACCTCACTCCGGGACGAATTGGTGGGGCAGTTGCCACCGCCATTACCACAGACAAATCCGCTGAAGTCATTGGTTGTGCCATCATCATCCGGGATATCACGGCAGAAAAAGAAATCGATCGCATGAAAACCGACTTTATCTCCACCGTCTCCCATGAACTACGCACCCCATTAACCTCCGTAGTGGGATTTGCCAAAATTATCCATAAAAAACTCACCGAACAAATCACTCCTGCCTTAGTTTCAGCGGACAAAAAAACGGTGCGATCCGTGCGACAAATTGGCGACAATATTAACATCATCATTTCCGAAGGGGAACGGCTCACCAACCTAATTAATGATGTCCTCGATATTGCCAAAATGGAAGCCGGTAAAATTGAATGGGTGATGCAACCAGTGAATATTGGCGAAACGATCGATCGCGCCGTCAATGCCACCTCTTCTCTATGGCAAACTTCTGGACTAGAACTAACTAAACAAATCCCCCCGGAACTGCCAACGGTCAAAGGCGATCCAGGTCGCTTACTCCAAGTCCTAATTAATTTAATTTCCAACGCGGTCAAATTTACCGAAAAAGGTTCAATTACCATCACCGCAGCACCGCATTTGTCACCAGAGGGAGGGTCGGAAGTCATTGTCAGTGTGATTGATACGGGAATTGGCATTGCCCCGAATAACACGGAAAAAGTGTTTGAAAAATTCAAACAAGTCGGTGAAGTAATGACCGACAAACCCCAGGGAACCGGTCTGGGACTGCCCATTTGTCAGCAAATTATCGAACACCATCAAGGGCGCATTTGGGTCGAAAGCGAGTTAGGAGTTGGCAGTAATTTCTCCTTTGCCTTACCCCTGATTTCTTCTACCATTCAAGCACCAGAAAATCTTAACCTCGATACCTTAGTGCGACAATTAAAACAAAGCATTGTCCCCAAATCCTCGGAATCTACGGAAGAACAAAAAACCATTTTAGTAGTAGATGACGAACCATCCATTCGCTCGCTCCTGCGACAACAATTAGAAGACCAAGGGTATCTTATCAAAGAAGCTGCCGATGGCATGGAGGCCATATCCCAAGTCAAACTTATGCCCCCGGATTTAATTATTTTGGATGTAATGATGCCAGCAATCAACGGCTTTGATGTGGCGGCGGTACTGAAAAATAATCCCACCACAATGGATATCCCGATTATTATCTTATCTATCGTCGAAGATAAACAACGGGGCTGGAAACTGGGCATCGATCGCTACCTCACCAAACCCATTGATAGTGAAAAATTGCTAAATAATATTGAAGTGCTAATTTCTCGCGGTAGTTCGCCTAAGAAAGTCATGGTAGTGGATCAAGATGTGTCCGCCATTAAGACCCTAACTGAGGTATTACAAGCCAAAGGATATAGTGTGGTAGAAGCCTTGTCGGGTTCAGAATGTATCCGGAAAGCCTTGCAAGAAAAACCTGATATGATTATTGTGGATTCTGTACTGTCACAGCAGCATGATTTGGTCAAAACTTTGCGCTTTGAAAAAGGGCTGGAAAACGTTTTATTTCTTTTATTGGCTGACCAACCCGAGGAGAATCTTTAACGTTTTATTTCTTTTATTGGCTGACCAACCCGACGAGAATTTTTTCCGCTAGACGATCCGTAGGGGAGATGGGCTATCTCCCCTACGGATCGTCTAACTTGGGCATTTATGATCGTCTAGTTGTTGGCTGTTACTTAACTAATCAAATCAGGAGTTAAATCCATGAATATCACCCTTAACGGATATGAGATTAGCGAAAAACTTCACCAAGGAATCAGTACAGAAATTTATCGGGGAATCCGACTTTTATCTGGCACCCCAGTGATTCTGAAACTTCTAGGGTCAGAGTACCCTACCCTCGAAGAACTTACCCGATTTAGAAATGAATACGACTTAAGTAAAACTCTCAAAGATATCCCGGGAATTGTCCAAGTCATCGAATTATTACATTACCGGAACGGACTGGTTCTAACTTTGACAGATATGGGGGGCATTTCTCTGAAACAATATCTGTCAGAAAAATCAGGAGATTCCCGTCCGTGTTCTGGCTTAAGTTTAAGAGAATTTCTGCCGATCGCCCTTCAACTTGCCACCACCCTGGGGGAACTACACCAACGGCAAATTGTCCACAAAGATATCAAACCTCAAAACATTATTATTAACCCGGAAACCAAGGAAGTAAAAATTACAGATTTTAGCATTGCCTCTCGTCTGAGATCAGAAGTCACAACCCTGAATAATCCCGACCAATTAGAAGGAACCTTGGCCTATATGTCCCCGGAACAAACGGGACGGATGAATCGCACATTAGATTATCGCAGTGACTATTATTCTCTGGGAGTCACCTTTTATGAACTACTCGCGGGCAGCCTGCCCTTTGAATCGGAAGATCCCCTAGAATTAATTCATTGTCATATTGCCAAAAACCCGCGAAAACTACGCCAAATTAATCCAGAAATTCCTGAAGCCATAGAAGGGTTAGTCCTTAAATTAATGGCCAAAGCCGCCGAAGACCGTTATCGCAGTGCCAAGGGACTGATTTATGACTTAGAAACTTGTTGGCAACAGTTACAAACCACCGGAGAAATTAGCAACTTTACGCCTGGAAAGAGAGATCGGGCAGGACAACTACTCATCCCCCAAAAACTCTATGGTCGCGCTGCGGAAGTCGCCCAACTTATAGAAACCTTCGATCGCGTAGCAGAAGGCACCACAGAAATGATCCTAGTGTCCGGTTATTCCGGCATTGGCAAAACCGCCTTAGTCTCAGAAGTGCATAAACCCATCGTTAAAAGTCGGGGCTATTTTATTAGTGGAAAATTTGACCAATATAAACGCAATATTCCTTATGCTTCTCTGATTCAAGCATTTTCCGAACTCATTCGCCAACTGCTGACAGAATCAGAATATTCCATTGAAAGTTGGAAAGAAAAACTCTTACAAGCCCTGGGAAGCAATGGTCAAGTTATCTGTGATGTGATTCCCGAAGTAGAATTAATTATTGGCGAACAGCCAGAAGTGTCATCCCTCGGACCTACGGAATCCCAAAACCGTTTTAATCGGGTTTTTCAACAATTTATGGGCGTGTTTACAGCCCAAGAACATCCCCTAGTCATTTTCCTGGATGACCTGCAATGGGCTGATAGTGCTTCATTAAAATTAATCCAGCTATTGCTGACTAATCCTGACAGCAAATATCTGCTATTTATCGGCGCCTATCGAGATAATGAAGTCAGTGCCACTCATCCCACGATCCAGGCGATCGAAAAAATTGCGGCTACGGGAACCCCGGTCAGTAATATCGTCCTATGGTCGTTGGAATTAGACCATGTTCGTGCCTTAATTGCCGATACTCTCAGCAACAGTTCGGAAACGGCAGTCTTGGCAGATTTGTTATGCAACAAAACTCAGGGAAATCCATTTTTCTTAACTCAACTGCTGAAAACGTTATATGTAGAATCCTTGTTAGTCTATGACTTTTCACCGGGGTCATGGCAGTGGAATATTGAGTCAATTCAAGCCGTAGGGATTACCGATTATAATGTGGTGGAACTGATGGCACGGAATCTGCAAAAATTACCCGAAGCCACTCAGGAATTGTTAAAAATAGCCGCCTGTATTGGCCACCAATTTAATTTAGACGTACTGGCAATTGTTTCGGAACAATCTCAGACTAAAACCGCCACCGATTTATGGTCAGCGTTGCAAACCGGGTTGATTTTACCCCTGAGTAAAGACTATAAAACTCCCTTGGTGTTTAGCGGGGATGAGGAAACTGGGCAGCAGTTATCGGATGTTAAGGTTAACTACAAGTTTTTACACGACCGCGTGCAGCAAGCGGCTTATTCTCTGATTCCCGATACAGAGAAAAAAGCCACCCATTTAAAAATTGGTCAATTGCTGCTCCGAAATACCAGTGAAGCGGAACGAGAAGAGAATATCTTTGCCCTAGTCAACCAACTGAATTATGGGATTGATTTACTGAAGAGTCATCCGGAAAAAGATGAACTAGCTTTTCTGAATTTGATGGCGGGAAAAAAAGCCAAAGAAGCGACCGCTTATGAGGCAGCAGCTAAGTATTTAAATCTGGGGATGGAACTGGTCGGTGCGGATAGCTGGAAAAGTCAATATAACTTGACATTGGCTCTGTTTACTGAGGCAATGGAAGCGGAATACTTTAATACTAACTTCGGGGGAGCGCAAAGTCTGGGTCAGATTATCTTAGACCAAGCAACCAGTTTAATCGATCGCGTGAAAGTTTACGAACTAAATATGCAAATTTTTACCTCTCAAAACCAGAATGTGAAAGCGATCGAAACCGGGTTACAAGCCTTGGAAATGCTGGGAATTTCTTTAGAATCCGTTAGCGTTGAAGATAGCGATCGCCTCAAAGTGCCCTCGCTTGAGTCAGTAGACCATATGCCGGAAATGATCGATATCTACAAACTAGCGGCCTTGAGAATTTTAATGAATTTATTGGCGCCGGTTTTGTTGGCTAAACCGGAGATATTGCTGCAAATTATCTTAACCCAAATTAATCTTTGTCTCGAATATGGTCATGCGGCCAACGCTGCCCTGTCTTATAGTTGGTATGGAATGCTGCTATGTGGATCCCTGGGAGATATTGAAAAAGGATACTATGCCGGTCAGGTAGCCATCAAGTTGTTAGATCGTTTTAATGCGAACTCTCTTAAAGGCTGTGTGTATAATCTGGTGTACGCTTTTGTTCGACCCTGGAAAAAGCATATCCGCGAATCCCTAGAACCGTTACAGGAAGCAATTCCCACTGGACTAGAATTTGGCGACTTAATGTATTCGAGCTATTGCGCTTTAAATTATTGCGGATATTTATTTTCCACAGAATCTAACCTGGAAACTATCAAGCGGAAACAAGCTCCCTACATTGAGTTATTGATTAAATTAAAAAATAATCTCTCACTTTACAGCACCAAGGCTTGGCACCAATTTGTGAAAAATTTACAAGGCTTAAACCCAGACAAGGAGCGGTTGGTGGGCGATAGCTTTGATGAAGAAGCTATCCTGCCGGAATTACACGAAGGGCATGATGGTTGGTCGCTGTTTACCGTCTATTTAATTAAAGGGATGCTGCCATACCTGTTTAAAGATTACCCGGAAGCATTAGTCAACGCTGAAAAAGCCGAATTATATACCGTATCGGTAGTAGGTTTTTTCCATGTGGCGACCCACAAAATGTACTATTCTCTCACCCTGCTGGCGTTGTATCTAAGAGCGGAAACTGCCCAACAAATAGAGTATCTAGATCGAGTGGAAGCGAACCAAGAAAACTTACAGCTATGGGCGAATCATTGCCCGATGAATTTTCAGCATAAATCCGACTTGGTAGCCGCCGAAAAAGCGCGAGTCTTGGGGCAAAAGTTAGAAGCAATGGAACTGTACGATCGCGCTATAGCCGGGGCGAAAGAAAACGAATATATCCAAGAAGAAGCATTAGCCAACGAATTAGCCGCCGAATTTTATCTATCTTTAGGACGAGAAAAAGTCGCCCGCACTTATATGACCGATGCCTACTACGGCTATGCCAAGTGGGGCGCAGTGGCAAAAGTCCAAGACTTAGAAACCCAATATCCGCAACTGTTAAAGCAACTCAAACAAGAGTCCCTCCCCAAGACGGATGCTGAGGAATCAATGCAAACCACCATAGTTAAAACCACCCTAGGCAACAGCGGCGCCCTGGACTTAGGCACGGTAATGAAAGCCTCCCTAGCCATCTCCAGTGAAATTGTCCTGGATAAATTACTGACTCAATTAATCAACATTCTCCTAGAAAATGCCGGTGCCGAAAAAGCATTTTTATTCTTAAAAGAAAAAGCCGGACTAGAACTTGCAGCCAGTACCCAAGTCAACCAAGAGGCGATCGTCTATCAATCCGCCGTAGGGACACGGCTGGCCCCGGTCCCTACACCCCCGGATACAGATTTGCCCCTGGGGGTAATCAACTATGTGCAACGGACGGGTTCCCATGTAATGCTGGCGGATGCCCGAACCCAAGGCTTTTTTACCAATGACCCTTATATCACCGCAAATCAAGTTAAATCCTTGTTATGTGCGCCGATTATTAAGGGCTCAAAATTAGTGGGGATTATTTATTTAGAAAATAACCTCACCACTGGGGCATTTACCCGCGATCGCCTGAAAGTCTTACAACTGCTATCGGGACAAGCGGCTATTTCCCTAGAACTCGCCCGTTCCGTCAACCAAGTCACCAATACCCTCGCTTATCTGAAAACCATCATTAACAACATTGCCGATGGGATGCTGGTGACAGATTCCGCCGGACGAATTACCCAGTTTAACCCGGCTTTATCTAATTTGTTTGGCCTACCGGCATCAGAATTGACCGGCCAACATTGTACTGAAGCCTTAAGTAGCGAAATTGGGGCGATCGTCACTCAAAGCTTGAGCAATCCAAAAGAAGTCTTGAGTGCAGAAATTAATCTAACCCCTGGACGCATTGGTGGGGCAGTGGCCACCGCCATTACTACTGATGAGGACGATGAAATCATTGGTTGCGTCACCATCATCCGGGATATCACCGCCGAAAAAGAAATCGATCGCATGAAAACCGACTTTATCTCCACCGTATCCCATGAACTACGCACCCCCTTAACCTCGGTGGTGGGATTTGCCAAAATTATCCATAAAAAACTCACCGAACAAGTCAATCCCGCCTTGGCAGGAGCCGATAAAAAAACCGTTCGGGCCGTGCGACAAATTGGCGACAATATTAATATCATCATCTGCGAAGGGGAACGGCTGACCAACCTAATTAATGATGTCCTCGATATTGCCAAAATGGAAGCGGGCAAAATTGAGTGGAATATGGAACCAGTCAACCTGGGCGAAATCATCGATCGCGCCGTTAATAGCACTTCTTCCCTGTGGCAAAGTTCTGGACTTAAGCTGATCGAGGAACTGCCCCCTCAACTGCCAGAGGTCAACGGTGATGCGACCCGGTTGTTGCAAGTGGTGATTAATTTAATTTCCAATGCCGTCAAATTCACTCCATCTGGTTCAATTACCTTAAAAGTCTCTCAGCAAAATCAGCAAGTCATCGTCAGCGTCATCGATACCGGAGTTGGCATTGCCCCTGCTGACTGTGAAAAAGTGTTTGAAAAATTCAAGCAAGTGGGTGAGGTGATGACCGACAAGCCCAAAGGAACGGGACTCGGACTGCCGATTTGCCAGCAAATTATCGAACATCATCAAGGCCGCATTTGGGTGGAGAGTGAGCCTGGGGTGGGCAGTAATTTCTCCTTTGCCCTGCCGGTAGAGTCGCCTCTCGATGGCGAGGTAGAACCTCTCAACATTGATACCCTCGTGCGGCAGTTGAAGCAAAGTATTGTTTCTCAACCGTCTGATTCCACTGATGCACAAAAAACCATTCTAGTCGTCGATGATGAACCGTCTATTCGCTCTCTGCTGCGACAACAACTGGAAGAACAAGGGTATTTAGTCGTAGAAGCGGCTGATGGTATGGAGGCCATATCCCAAGTCAAACTTATGCCCCCGGATTTGATTATTTTGGACGTAATGATGCCAGCAATCAACGGCTTTGATGTGGCGGCGGTACTGAAAAATAATCCCACCACAATGGATATCCCGATTATTATCTTATCGATCGTCGAAGATAAACAACGGGGCTGGAAACTGGGCATCGATCGCTACCTCACCAAACCCATTGACAGTGAAAACCTGCTGAATAATATTGAGGTGCTAATTTCTCGCGGCAGTTCCCCCAAGAAAGTCATGGTAGTGGATCAAGATGTGTCCGCCATTAAGACACTAACTGAGGTATTACAAGCCAAAGGATATAGTGTGGTAGAAGCCTTGTCGGGTTCAGAATGTATTCGGAAAGCTTTGCAGGAAAAACCTGATATGATTATTGTGGATTCTGTACTGTCACAGCAGCATGATTTGGTCAAAACTTTGCGCTTTGAAAAAGGGCTGGAAAACGTTTTATTTCTTTTATTGGCTGACCAACCCTAGGAAAATTTGCTATCTTAACTCCAGAAGCCGGGTTTCTCTCCCAAATCTTTGCCGAAGTCAAAGGTTGATATAGAAACCCGGTTTCTTAACAAAAGTAATCTAAAACATAGGAAATTTTCATGGCCAAGACTATATTAATTGTCGATGACGAACCCCATATCAGAATTTTGATTTCGCAAACCCTGGAAGAACTGGAAGATGAAGGAGTAGAGTTACTAATGGCCACCAATGGAGAAGAAGCATTAGAAATCATCCAAGAGGAAAAGCCAAATTTGGTATTTCTGGATGTGATGATGCCGAAACTGAACGGTTTTGAAGTTTGTCAAAAAGTTAAAAGTGAGTTAAATATGCCAGATATTTACATTGTTATGCTCACCGCCAAAGGCCAAGAATTTGATAAACAAAAAGGCAATGAATCCGGGGCAGACCTGTACATGACCAAACCTTTTGACCCCGATGAAATTTTGGCAAAAGCGATCGAAGTTTTAGGATAATTCCAGAAACCGGGAGAGGTTAGAAACCGGGTTTCTTCAGTCAATTTCTGCAACATAGCCAAAATTGTCGCAGAAACCCGGTTTCTTGATTAACTATGTATCCGAGGTTCGGGATGTAATGTGGCTAATAAATCACTTTCAACGGTCGATAATTCTTCTAACCTTTCGGTGACTTCTGTGGGTTCAAAATAAGTATTAGCTAATACCCAATAAATGCCATAATGTCGGGCTTCTGATGCCATTAATCCGCGATAAAATTTCGCCAAATCTGCATCAGGACAATGGGTGCCAAGTAATCCTAAACGTTCGTGACTGCGGGCTTCAATTAATGCGGAAATCAGCAGAGAATCTAATAATCTTTTGGGTTCATCACGCCGAATTGCCGCTTTGAGTCCAGCCGCATAAGGAGGGGCAGAAAGTGGCCCCAAGGGAATGCCCCGTTGTTCTAATATTTGATTAACTTGTTCAAAGTGTTCTAGTTCTTCTTGGGCGATCGCGGTCAGTTGTCGGACTAGCTTCGTATTCGACGGATAACGAAACATTAAATTTAAGGCAACTCCAGCCGCTTTGCGTTCGCAGTGAGAATGATCTAATAAAATTGTATCGAGATTAGATAATGCTTGTTCGACCCACTCGTTCAAAGTTGGTTGCTTGAGAAACTTGATTTTCGGCAAAGTAGGGGACACCACAGGGCAACACTCCGGCTAATCCACCAATCTAATTTTTGATGGCAAATTTGACTAAGCTGTTATTGTATCGCAATTTTAATGGCGAAAAGTAATTTACAAGAAATTGAGGTAAAAACGATGGAACTCAAATCCGTAGCTGTAGAAATTCCCGAAGGCGCCAATGTCATCATTGGTCACTCCCACTTTATTAAGACCGTGGAAGATTTACATGAAATTCTGGTAGGAATTTCTGGGTCAGTCAAATTTGGGTTAGCTTTTTGCGAGGCTTCTGGCCCTTGCTTAATTAGAGTTACAGGAAATGACGATCGCCTGCAAGCGATCGCCACCAAAAATGCCCAAGCGATCGCCGCTGGTCACAGCTTCGTCATTCTCATGCAGCAAGCATTTCCGGTCAACTTCTTGAATGCCATCAAACAATGTCAAGAAGTCTGTACAATTTACTGCGCCACCGCCAACCCCGTAGAAGTGATTTTGGCGGAAACCGCCCAAGGACGAGGAATTCTCGGCGTCATCGATGGCTTTTCTCCCAAAGGGGTAGAAACCCCAGAAGACGTGAAGCACCGCAAAGATTTTCTGCGACAAATCGGCTATAAGCTTTGATTCCTGCAAATTGATAATTGATAATTGATAATTGATAATTAATAATTAATTTTATCTGCTATTAATTGTCAATTGTCAATTATTAATTGTTAATTGTTAATTATTTGTAACAGTGGCGGATCGGCGGAAAAATCGTGCATAACAGTAATATCAATGGCAAAAATTGTTTTAAATCACCACTTATGTCTAGCCCAACCGTTAAAGTCCCCTTCGTTGACCTGCAAATTATTCATCAGCCCATTCAAACAGACTTAGAACAAGCGATCGCCTCTGTACTGCACCAAGGAGATTTCATTTTGGGGCAGGCGGTTACAGAATTTGAGTCTGATTTTGCCGCCGCTTGTGGAGTAAATTATGGCATTGGTGTCGCCTGTGGCACCGACGCGATCGCCCTGGGACTAAAAGCTTGTGGCATCCAACCAGGGGATGAAGTAATTTTACCGGCGAATACCTTCATTGCTACCTTAATTGGGGTGGAAAGGGCTGGGGCAATTCCGGTGTTGGTAGACTGCGATCGCTGGACGGCTTTAATCGACCTGGCAGCAGCGGAAAAAGCCATTACCCCGAAAACCCGCGCGATCGTTCCCGTCCATTTATACGGTCAAATGGTTTCGCCGCAAAAACTCAGATATCTGGCGGAAAAATATCACCTGATTATCCTCGAAGACTCTGCCCAAGCCCACCTAGCGGAAAAAGAAGGCGATCGGGCAGGTTCCATTGGTATGGCAGCCGCTTTCAGCTTCTACCCCAGCAAAAACCTCGGCGCATTCGGAGATGGGGGCATCGTCGTCACCTCCGACCCCGAAGTCGCCCAAAAAATGCGAACCCTGCGAAATTATGGCGCCCCCAAAAAATACTTACATACCGAAGTAGGCACCAACAGCCGTCTAGACACCTTACAAGCCGCCATTCTCAAAACAAAACTGCCCCATCTTGCCCAATGGAACCAATGGCGTAACCATGCCGGTAAACAATATGACGCCGCCTTAGCACCCTTAGAAAGCCAAGGCATTCGACCAATCCAAAATCAAAGCAATACCGGCCATGTGTATCACCTCTATGTGATCCAAGTCACCGAAGATTGTCCCATTGACCGTGATACTTTACAAAACATACTTAATCATCAAGGGATTCAAACGGGAATTCATTATCCCATTCCCTGTCATCTACAACCGGGCTATCAAAATTTAGGTTATCATCAGGGTGACTTTCCCCACGCAGAAATGCTCTGCGAACAAATTTTATCATTGCCGATGTATCCGGGCATCAGCGAAAGCCAAATTCAGCAAGTTGTCACCGCCATTGAATCAGCTTTGATTAATTAAGCAAATTAAGCAAATTAAGCAAATTAAGCAAATTAAGCAAATTATAGCCATGCAAATTCGGGAGAACAAATTCAGTTTAATTATCCAATATTCCGGCTGGATTGCCATCGGATTATTAACGATAATTTACGCGCCCTTAATCATGTATTGGTATGACGGATGGTTAAATAAAAGTATTAGTATCGAACACGAATATTTCAGCCACGGCTTAATTGGTCTGCCGTTTGCTGCCTACATTGCTTGGGGCGATCGCCAAAAATGGCTCAAATTGCCAGAACAAAGTCATCCCCTCGGTGGAGTTTTACTTGGTTTAGCCGCAGGGTTTTATCTCAGCAGCTTACCGGACTTAGTAAATTTATCCTTGCCGCTGATATTAGCGGGAATTTGTTTATGGTTAAAAGGAATAAACGGATTAAAATTTCAAGGATTTCCCTTATTGCTGGTTTGCCTCGCCACCCCTAACCAAATTCCCTACTTAATCTCCCCGTATATTATTCCCCTGCAAGCATTTATTGCCGCTACTGCTGGGTTTATTTTACTTCAATTTGGCATAAATGTTAGAGTGGAAAATATTTATTTATATGTCAATGATGCCGTAGTCGAAGTAGCCCCCCATTGTTCGGGATTAAAAATGTTATTAACCAGTTTATATGTAGCGTTAATGTTACTATACTGGAGAGATGACTTATCCTCCCGATTCAAAATTAATCTATTTTTATTCAGTACAGTCATTGTAAGTGTAGTGGGAAATATTATTAGAAATACCCTGCTGACATTTTTTTATGGCACAGGCAGGGAGCAACTTTTTCATTGGTTACATGAAAGTTGGGGGGGCGATTTCTACTCAGCCTGTATGTTAGCCTTGTTAATTCCCCTGCTGATTGCCATAGAAAACATCGCCGAACATTTAGCGGTGCCGCCTCACGAGTCATAAACCGGGCTTTTTCCAGGAAACCCGGTTGCTTGCCCAAACAAATATTTGCCGAAGTCCAAAATTGACATAAAAAACGGTTTTTTTCGGTTTAAATATTTGCCACAAAACAAGAATCCGGGTTGGTTTAAATCGCGGGTAATCCTGGATTAGATTAAGTCTTATTTTTATTGTTTCTATTTAAAGTCTATTGAAAGTGTTAAAGCAATCTTCATTACTGAGAATATTATTACTTTTGCTCTTGCTATTACTATTAGGAGGAGCAAACGTCCCCAGCTATCTCCAAGGTATAAAGCCCTGGAAAGAACCTCCCCCAGTTCCAGAACTGAAAAAACTGCAAGCATTACAAGGAAATGGCATCAAAGTTTCTGGATGGGAAACCGTCAACCAAGTGACAATCGAAGCCGGAGGGCGGAAATGGTTGCTCCATGAACTGCGGCAAGATAATCAAGTGGCATTATTGCTCCTGCGAGCCCAGCGAGGATCGACGGAACAACCCCAAGTTGAATGGATGGATATTAATGGCTATTGGCGGTGGAAATCTGACTCTGAAATCAGGACTAAATTTACCGTGGAAATACCTGCCGCAGATCCCCGGTTTCTTGAAGAAACCGGGGATATAAAAGCAGAAACCGGGGATCTAAAACCACAATTAGCTCTTATGGAAGCCCGCTATTTTCGGGGAGTCACCAGGCAACAAACCTACGCCATCATGCAATGGTATGCTTTTCCTGATGGAGGACATCCCAAAGCCAGCCGTTGGTTTTGGCGCGATCGCCTTTACCAAATCTCTGGCAAACGGGAACCTTGGGTAGCCGTATGTATCATCATGCCCATTGAACCATTAGGGGACATTGAGCAAAGCCGACCCCTCATCGAATCTCTCGCCAAAACCGTTCAAGCGACCTTAATGGCAGAAGCGTTTAAATAGGTTGACCTATTTATTCGTTGTTTGTTGTTTGTTGGCAAGTTGTTTGTTGTTTGTTGGCAAGTTGTTTGTTCTTTGTTCTTTCTTGTTAGACTTGTATCACCAATAGCCAATAACCAATAACCGTTAGTAGGGGCTTTCGCATTCGCGCCTTGATCTTTCGGTAAAAACAACAATATCTGCGCGAATGCGAAAGCCCCTAGCCGTCAAGCGTCAACCGCCAACCATGAACCATGAACAGTCAACACTCAACAGTCAACATCCTGCTTTTGGTTTGTTTAGGCGTCATTCAGTGGCCATTTTCTATATTCCCCAGACCCGCCCAAGTTTTGGCCGCCACGAATACCTGCCAACTGCCGAATCAGCCGAGTATTTCATCGAACCCAGTCCAAAGCGCAGCCAACGGGACAGCCAATGGCGGAAATATTCCCAGCCTAAATCCCAGCCTAAATCCCAGCCTAAATCCCAGCCTAAATCCTCCGGGTAGCCGCATCCCCGTCTCTCCTGTTGCCGAACCTGACTTACCAAACACTTCGCCACCCCCTACACCCCCCGCCGAAGTACCACGGCAGACGCTACGCGATCGCGCCAACCGACTAGGACGTTATCGCCTCGGTCCAGGGGATCAAATCTACATAGAAGTACAGCCATTTAACGAACTTAGCCAGCAAACCGCAATCAGCCCAGAAGGGAGTATCGTACTGCCTCTGATCGGGGCAATTTCTGTAGAAAAACTCACTCCCGCGCAAGCCCAACAAAAAATTCAAGCTGAATTAAATCAATATCTCGTCAACCCCATCGTCAGCCTGCAACTGCTGGTGCCACGACCAATTAATGTCACCATCACTGGAGAAGTTGCTCGACCAGGATTCTACCCCGTCCCCTCAACCGGAGTCACCCTCGCCACCCTATTAGCCACTGCCGGAGGCACCACCGCCAATGCTGACTTACGGCAGGTGCGTTTACGTTGGACAGAAAACGATGGCATCCTCAGAGAACAAGAAATTAACTTGTTAACCCCTTTAACCCAAGGACAACCGATTCCCGATATTCCTTTAGAAGATGGAGATGCGATCGTTGTCCCCAAACGGGAATCCCTAGAAGACCGACAGTATAACCGCAGCCCGATCGATCGCTCCAACCTAGTAGCCCCCCCATCAGCCGTAGAAATTACCGTACTGGGAGAAGTCGCACAACCGGGATTCTATATCCTGCCTCCTTCCATTCGTCCCTTAGCCGACGCCCTGCTGATTGCCGGAGGAGCCTCTCCTGCCGCAGACCTCCGCTGCGTCATCGTGCGTCGGTTACAAGATGATGGCACTTTAACCGAACCAATTTTCTTGGACATCTATAATGCCTTACAAACCAACGGCCAAACCTTGCCAGACTTTCCCTTAAATAATGGGGATATAGTGATTATCCCCAAACTGCCATTAGCGGATCCCGATTATGACAATAATTTGGCTCGTCGCTCTAATATTTCCGCCCAACAACCTGTACAAATTACCATTGTTGGCGAAGTCACCCAACCGGGGTATCATATTCTGCCTGCATCCCTTCGCCCCTTGCCAGATGCCTTATTGATCGCTGGGGGAGCCAGTCCCACCGCAGACTTAAAAAATATCCAAGTGCGTCGCTTACTCGAAGATGGCACCATCAGTCAAGAAATCGT
Organism: Oscillatoriales cyanobacterium; assembly: GCA_011390955.1. Taxonomy (GTDB): domain Bacteria; phylum Cyanobacteriota; class Cyanobacteriia; order Cyanobacteriales; family Laspinemataceae; genus Planktothricoides. Next base: position 53,698 of record JAABRM010000012.1, read on the forward strand.
TGATTTATTCACTCCTTTAAAGAATGGGGCAGAACTTCCTTCCATTCCCTTGAGTAATGGGGATGTAGTATTTGTCCCCAAACGACCATTAGGGGACGATCGCGATTACGATCCTAATATCGTCGGTCAATCCAACTTAGCAGCCCAGCAACCCGTGCAAATTACGGTACTCGGAGAAGTAGCTCAACCGGGATTTCATCTTCTGACTCCGGCCCCCCGCCCCCTGCCCAATGCTTTACTGATTGCTGGCGGCACCACCAGTGAAGCGGACTTGCGAGCCGTTCGGGTGCGCCGACTAATTGACAATGGCACCGTTAGTGAAGAAATTGTAGACCTATTTACGCCTTTACAAACCGGGGCAGAATTACCTTCTTTGCGCCTAGGAAATGGGGATGTAGTTTATGTCCCCAAAATTGAACCAGGCACCGATCGGGATTATGACCGCTTACTAATCGCTCGTTCCACCTTGGCCAATCCGGAAATGACTGTCAGAATTTTAAGTTATCCTGGACAAGGGGCTAGTTTAATTACCCTACGCAATGGCAGTACCTTTTCCGATATTCTCAACACCATTCCTCTCAGTCAAGCAGATTTAAGAGATATTGCCGTGATTCGCTTTGACCCAGAACAAGGACGTGCTGTCACCAGAAAGGTGGATGTCAAAAAATTACTTGAAGGTGATAACTCCCAGAATATCCCCCTGCAAAATAATGATGTGGTGGTGATTGGGCGAAATCTCCTGGCCAAGTTGACCTATTCACTGAGTACGTTCACTCAGCCTTTTCGAGATGTTCTGGGCTTTTTGCTATTCTTCGATCAGTTACGGGATAGCGCTGATGCTCTCTTTGGACCCGGTTCTAATTAATCAAGTTCTTTGTTGTTGGTTCTTTGTTGTTGGTTCTTTGTTGTTGGTTCTTTGTTCTTTGTTGTTGGTTCTTTGTTATTGGTTCTTTGTTCTTTGTTGTTGGTTCTTTGTCTCTTGCGCCCCAGCGCCCCTGCCCCCCCGCGCCCCTGCCCCCCCCAGCGCCCCTGCTCCCCTGCTCCCCTGCTCCCTATTTTTGACTTATGGCTTCTTCAATTGTTAAGCGTTATCAAATAGCTTTTGCTAAATACAAATGGTTCGGATTCGCCGTAGTGGTACTCTGTTTGGCCGGTGCGGGTGCCGTCGTGATGACGAAGGAAACGCCGGAAACCACTTATGATGCTAGAGGTGTCCTGAGCTATTATCGTCCGCCCGTGACTTTTTCCGACACGGGAGGACTGATTCAAGAACAAGGAAAAGCACTGACGGAGGAAATTCTAAAATCTGATTTTGTGCTGAATACTGCTGCTACTAAAGTTCAGGAAGATCCGAAAAGGATTAGAAAAACGTTTACTGTTCGCTTGCCGAAGCCAGAGACCCCCCCGGTGATTATGGTTTACTATGACGGTGCGCCCAGTGAAAAAAGAGGGCTGGAAATTATGCAAGCCTTATTGGATGCAATGATTTCGCAGAGTCGTTTGATTAATACGGAAAGATTGCGGACTTTGATTACCACAATTAATCAACGATTACCAGAGGTGGAACAGAATCTTGATGAAGCCGAACGCAAATTAGAACAGTATGAACGGCAACAAGGAGTGGCAATTTTGGCCGCCCGTTCTGGCAGTTTGGCCAGTGAAATTGTTACGAATCAAGCGCAACAAGCTCAACTCCGAATGCAAATTGAAGGGGTGCAAGGGCAAATGATCGATTTAGAGGCAAGATTGGGATTAACGGTGGATCAAGCTTATGTGTCCCAAGCTTTGAGCGCGGATCCGATTATTGCGGATCTGCGAGCCTCGTTACATCAGATTGAAACTCAGATTTCACTGTCGAGTAAGAATTTTCGGCCTGCCCATCCTCAGATGGTTGAGTTACGCAAACAGCAAGAAGCGTATAACCAACTGTTAGAAAATCGTGCCGCTGAGGTGATTGGGGGAGATGGAATTACGGCGCCTTTGTTGAGTGGGACGCAAATTAGAAAAGATAGTAGTTTAGATCCGGAACGGCAGAGGTTAGCCCAAATGCTGATTGGTTTATCGACCCAGAAAGAAAGCTTAGAAGGTCAGCTTAGGGCAATGGAAAACCGGGAAGAGGAGTTAAGAAGGGAATATGCGACCCTGCCTAATTTGCAGTTGGAACAACAACGGTTAGCCCAACAGGTAGCGTTGCATAAACAACGGTACGATCGGATGCAAACCGCTTTGTCTGATGCTCTAGCGGCTGAGGCGGAAACCGTCAGCAGTTTGGTACTACAGCAAATTTATGCCAGTCCCAAAACTCCCCCGCCATTCAACGCCATGTTGACCCTGGTGATGGCTGGGGTGATTGGCACTGTGCTCGGTGGCGGGGTGATTTTTGTGCTGTCTTTACTGGAAGGCAAATATTACACAATGGAGGAAGTTAAAGCGGGTTTACAGGAATTCGATCTGCGAATTTTGGGGATTTTGCCCAAGGTGATTTCCTCCGATCCAGAGAGTAAATTAATGCCACTAATTTTAGACTCTCGTTCTCCCTATTTGACTTTTTGCGAACAACTCCGTAGTAACTTACGGCGTTTGGGAGAAAAGCCGATCAAAATGTTGTTAATTACCAGTGTGGGTCTGGATGAAGGTAAAAGTTTTTGTGCGTATAATTTGGCGATCGCTTCAGCGAGAGCGGGCAAACGGACTCTAATTATTGAAACTGATTTGCGATCGGCTTCTGCTTGTCGTTCCTTAAAATTAACCCCAGATACTTCAGCCAGTTTAGAACCTCTGCGCTACTATGGGGATTTGAGTCATTGCATTCGTTTGGCTCCAGAAGTGGAAGAACTTTATATTATTCCTAGTGTTGGGCCATTACCAAATAGCGCGGCTATTCTTGAATCTAATGAAATGCGCCGCTCGATCGAAGAAGCGGCTCATCGGTTTGATATGGTGATTTTGGATGCTCCTCCTTTGAGTGTTTGTAATGATGCGTTTCTGTTAGAACCATTAACGGATGGAATGGCGATCGTGGCTCGACCGGGTTACACTCAAAGCAGTTTGCTGGCGGAATATCTTGAGCCGTTAATTGAACAAGAGGAAACCACAATATTAGGTGGGATTATTAATGGGGCAGATATTCCGGTAAATTTGGCCGATAATTTCAGTGAATTTTTACCAGAATATCCACCTACCCATGACTCTTTTGAACCATTTGAAACCGAGGGTTCCGACATTTCTCTCAACGGCGTTCGGGGCGATCGCACTTCCAGTAGTCTAAGAAAGAGAGTAGGAAAATCGCCTAATAAATAATAGTAAATAATAGAAAACCCAAATTTCTATTATTTACTCAGCCCCGGATATTTCTGCTGATTTTGGCCAAACAAAATCAGCGATCGGTTTGCTGGTGTCCCATTCCAATTCCGGGATGGGACTTAAGAGTACCGAACGGTGCCGAAAAGGGTTTCTGTTGTTTGATTCGGTGTTTGTTTCGGTGTTTGACTCGGTGACTCTTCTGAGGACTCGACTGGGGATGCCATAACCGTAAACAACATGACCTTTTCCAGCTAACACAATAATTTGATAATCGGGATTTGCTTGGTGAAAATTGGCAATAGCTTCGGCCATTGTTTCGTCCCAAAGAACTTGGGCTAAAAAGAAATTTTCAAAGTTATCACTGCTGCCATGATTTTGGTGAATTGCGTCATAAACTTCGCGAATTAACTGACGATATTCACTGTTGTCGGTGCGAATTTCTGAAAATGGCGGAATAAATTTTTTCTGTTCTTCGCTTAAACTTTCTAACCCTTGGCGGGCAACTTGTCGGGTAATTTCATTGGGAACATTTACGGCTAATACGGGAATTTGATTTTCTTGAGCAAACCGTAAGACGGGGGCATAAAATTCCCAAGGAAATCCCCACCGGGTCTGATATTCTGTTTGTTCAATGAGTTCCGCTTCAGTGATATTGCCTCGGAGGTATTCGTCTAAAACACTTTGATAAGGCCGCTGGAACATTTCCATGGCGATCGCAATTTTTTGGTTTTTCGCCATAAGCTGAATAATCTCTAATTTGGCGGCATGATCCGCTGGATTATCATGGGTTTCTCCTAAGTAAATTACATTGGCCTTAGCCAGTTCTTTTAAAATAGTTTCTGGTGAATGGATCTGAGATGGATCTTCTGTCGGGGAAGCTTGTACCTCGTTGGCAATCGCTTCATTGGCTAAAACTGATTTCGGGGCGTTCGCTTCCCGTTGCGGATGCAAGATCGCTAACGTTCCGATCAATAACAGAGCAATACTGTAGATTTGGAATTTGGGCATATTGGCTCCTGGAGGAAATTTTATTTTATCTTTATTTTACCTTAGTTAGATATCAGTTAGCTATCAAAATTTTCCGCTTTGATATTTATGCAGTTTCTTGCCTTAGTAATGTTAAAATCAGCGAGCCAAAGTGATTCTAATGTATTACATAGAGAAAACAATATGGAGTTTCTCCCATGAAAATTAAAAGCATTTATACCGATGGATCTTGTAACGGCAACCCCGGGCGTGGTGGCTGGGCGGCGATCGTTTGTTATCAGGATGGGCAGATCCATGAAATGGGGGGAGGGGATCCCAGTACCACCAATAACCGGATGGAAATGCAAGGGGCGATCGCAGCTTTGGAATTTTTCAAGAAATCCGGACAAATGGAACCGATGACTTTGCATACGGATAGCGAATATTTAATCAAAGGAATTACCCAATGGATTCACGGTTGGAAAAAGAAAGGCTGGAAAACTGCCAGCGGTAAACCTGTGCTGAATCAAGACTTGTGGGAACAGTTAGACGATCTGAACTCTTCGACGATCTTATGGCAACATGTGCGCGGTCATAGTGGCGATCGATACAATGAACGATGTGATGCGATCGCCAAAGGATATGCATTTGGTAACAAAGTTAAACTTCAAGAGTATCAACCTAAATCCCAGAGTCCGATAGAGACGTTACAATGTTCGGGGAACTCTGACCATAACCCATCTGATTTAAATATGGACATTAATCTTAACGCATCTTCTGAATCCATCGATTCCTTACCTCGTGAGGTTAGGGTAAACCAACTGAGAAACTTGATCGAGACTCTGCAAATTGCTGATGAAATTTCCACGAAAGGGTATTTAATTACCAGTTCCGAACTCGCCGACTTGATGGATGTTAATGCCAGTGCCGTCACCAGTCGTGGTGATAATTGGGTATGGCGTAATTGGATTGTGTCAAGAGTGCGGCGCGAAGGAAACCAAATTCTCTGGCAATTAGAAAGAGTCGATTTGGTTAGTGAAGAAGGAGCAGAAAGCTAATTGTTAGCTGTTAGTTGTTAGTTGTTTGTTGTTTGTTGTTTGTTGGTTGTTGTTTGTTGGTTGTTTTTTATAACAAATAACCAACAACAAACAACTAACAACGAATAACGAATAACTAACAGCTAACAACTAACAACTAACCACTAAACTAACTAAAATCATTGATAATTACGACCACGCCATTGAGTTGGTCGGTTTATGGCGGAAATAAAAATCCGCAGACAGGCTAAGGGATCCGCGAGAGGGGAAAACCAAAACATTAGCTTGGCGAATGGCGTTGCCCGACTGCGATCGTAAGAAGGGGCGATCGCAAAATTCAAAGCAAATCTAATCACCAGCAAAAATATATTTAACCTCAGCAATAGTAGGAATAGTAGGTTGGCTTGAGGAACGAAACCCAACGAGAAAACACTGGAGAACAATGCCGTCAAAACTACTGGCAACGGTAAACCTTGAACCGCGAATAGCAGCAATACATCGCCCCAAGTCTGAAGTTTAGATGAAGCATCTTTGAGATCGAGACTGCGGCCCCATTCTTGCCAAGTTTCTTTCATCCCCTCATACATTCGCACCTTGAGCACCTTTGCCCCATCCAAAAAGCCGACTTTAAACCCTTGTTTGGCGGCATTTCTGGCCAAGGTGACATCATCACAAAAAGATTTCCGAGCACTTGTATAGCCATCAAGTTGAGTTAACACCGATCGCCGACAGAGAAAACATTGCCCATTAGCCATCACCCGTTGCTCACCACCACTGTGAGTCCCCGTCGGGCCAAAGCGGTAAACCAAAGTCATCAACAACGCTGGTTGTAACCACATTTCCCCGGGGGTTTCTAGGATAAATTGCGGGGAAAGGGAAACCAAATCATAACCCCCCGCTTCGGCGACTTTGAGTAAACCAGCGATTAACCCTGGGTGGGGTTGGGTATCCGCATCAATGCCTAAAATCCACTCGCTGGCTGGAGAACTTTGTAAAAAACCTGTATGCAATGCCCACGGGCGTCCCACCCAATCTTTTGGTAATGGATCGTCATTAATTAACCGAAAACGCGGGTCTTTGTGGGCGATCGCCTGAACCAATTCGGGAGTGCGATCGGTGGAATAACTATCCACCACAATCACTTCCCGGAGTTCATAGCTTTGGCGGGTCAAACCATCCAAACAAGGCTGAATCCGTTGCGCCTCATTCAAGGTGGGCACCACCACCGTCACCCGGCCCAATTGTTCCAGAGTGGCGGACTGGGGTTCAATTGGCGGCATCCTAAAGGGACCTTTGATCAAGCGAGAAAGTAACAAAATCACTGCCGGGATTTGCAGCAGTAGCAGTGGCACAACCCAAGCGCTGATTGACCAATCGGCGAAAATCGGTGTTTGGGCAAATAAAAAGAAAAAGTAAATGCTCACAAGAAAACCTTTAATTAAGCAAGACGTTGCATATCATAGTGGTTTCCGGGATGGTTTCCTGCCTGGAAATATCGGTTTTGATCTGGGCAAAGAGTTCTGATGGGCCTTTTGATGGGCATCCGTGGGTATCCGTAGATCCAAGAAATCAATAAAAAGCACTCTCGTAAGAGTCCCTGAGAGTGCCTTTATCTATATGAGTATTGCCATCAATGGTCAAATCCATGCTGATGGGATGATGGTTATTTTGCCAACATTTTTACCGGGTTTACCACCAAATTTTCTGCGTTGTCCGGTGCGATCGCATTACTGCTGGCAATTGCTTCCGAGTTAGAAGTTGGTGCGGCCATCCACCAGAGGACGATCGCGGGTACGACACCCACCAGTACCCCCAGGGCAGTGGGAATTAAAAAGCGAGAGTCTAAGCAAGTAACGGTAATTACGGCACCGAAGGCGAAGTTAACCAGATAAACGATGAGGGGAACCAGTAGCTGCGATCGCTGCACATTTAAGGGTTTTTTCTCCCAGATCGCGGCAGCAACGGTCATAAATACGACACCAGTGCCGATCCAGCCGCTGAGGTTACGATAGGGCATCCCAAAAAATTCTCCTACTTCTTGGAATTGCCAAAAGGGAACGGCGGTCTGAGTCATAGCGGGGTCGAGTACCAAATCCCAGGCGGTGAGTAAGATTGAACCGAGGGCGATCGCGACAACCTGCTGAATCCAAGGGGCTATTCTAGTATTTTCCAACCCAGCGCGGGCTAGGAGGTAAGCGGAAAAACCGAGATAAAACCAGGACAGGGGAATGGTAAATGGGACTAAACCGGCAATTTTATAGCCCAGGCCACTTAAATATTGGTAATGACCAAAGGGAAAACCTGTACTGGTGCCTAAAAGTTCACTGCTTAAGGACAAGACAACCGCAGGCAACATAAAACCCAACCACTGCCGCACCCCTAATACGCGATAAGCATAGATGGCAACGGCGGCGGCTCCTAAGATAATGTATCCGACTCCGCCATTAGCCATGCTTACTTGGAAAACTTCTTGGCCAAATTTTGACAAGCTCAAAATAAATTCTGCATTGGGAATCACCAGGATGAGTCCCGCTAATCCAAAGGCCATCGCAGCGATATGACCAATTAGGCAGATGCGCTCGATCGTTACAAGTTGCTTTATCGAAATCATAAAGAAATTCTTAGAATAGGGACTTAGTTCGCTTTTTACTTTATATTACTTTACATTTAAACAATAAACCACATATTGTCAATCAGAGCGCGATGCCGCTTCGAGCGGATCCAGAGACGGCGATCGCATCTGTACCGAGAAACCGGGGAGGTTTAATTAAACATCTCAAAGATTTAAGATTGTTGGTGAGAATCTGCCCATTTTATTGAGGAAACTAGCCATGTATGCGGTGATTTCCCCCGAAGAAATTAAATTGCCAGCGGGCAGTGTGGTACGGCTACCGGGAACCTGGCAGGAGTATCAGATATTGTGCGATCGCCGAGGGGACGGTTCCATTCCCCGAATTAAATATCGTTCTGGAGAAGTTTTGCTGATGTCTCCCTTGGCAAAACACGGACGCGATGCCCATTTAATTGCTGCCATCATTACGACATTGCTGGATAGCCAGGAACGGGAATACGATGCCTTTACGCCAGTAACGATGCAACTGCCAGAAGAAAGCGGCATCGAGCCGGACTATTGTTTTTACATTAACTATTGGCAAGCGGTTTCGGGTAAAGAACGGATTGATTGGCGCAACGATCCACCGCCAGATTTGGTATTGGAAATCGATGTCACCAGCTATTCAGATGTGCGGGATTATCTCCCTTATCGAGTCCCGGAAGTTTGGTTATTTCGTCAGCAACAACTGTTGATTTACCAGCTTCAAGGCGATGAATATGGGGTCAACTTCCAAAGCCAATATTTCCCAGAGGTGAGCCTTCCCGATCTCGTTACTCGGTATTTAGCAATTGCCTATCAGCGTAATACCAGTGCGGCAATTCGCGAGTTGAACCAGCAGTTAGGAGTGTTTTAGGCGGGGAAAAGGATGCTAATGAAATAGGAGAGAGGAAATAGGAAATAGGAAATAGTGATTAGGGTAGAGAAAATAATAACTAGAAAATTGGGGATTATTAGATCGATAGGGACGAAGCATTCCGGCAGATATTTGTGGTTAAAAACAGAGATTTAATGCGGTCATGCTTCGCCCCTACGCAAAATATCTGCGCTATATAGTATTTTCAAATAAGAATAATACATTATTCTGTAGGTTGGGTTGAGGAACGAAACCCAACATTAGAATCCTTACAGGTAATAAATCGGTTTTTTTCACATATAGCGATCTCCAATAGCTGTATCACTTTTATGTGAAATTACTATATTCAACAAAACACCGCTGTAATTAATCCAAATATTAAATACAAAAAAATTATTTTTTTCAATAAAAAAGCTAGGTAAATTGAAATAATTACCTAGCTTTAATCAACAAAAAACATAATTTTTTGAATTTAAAATCAACAATTTTTTTGCCGCATTTACCGATTAATTGGCAGCATTTTACTGTAAAACAGTTTTAGAAACTATGCGGGTTTTCTTGCGATCGCCTTCGGAAAGTTCTTTGCCTTCTTGTAACTGAGTGGCACTGCCTTGTAAGACTGTTGCTGCCCCGCGATCGCCCATTTGCAGAGCAGTTTTGGCCGCAGTTTGTAACATCGTGGCAGCCCCCAGGCGATCGCCTTGTTGTAATTTTTGTTCGGCAATTTGCGTTTGGCGATATTTAGCCAAAGCTAAAATATGTTGTTGGACTTCCTCGTTCGGATTTGGTTGATAACTTGCCAGCACATTAGCATCCACTAAAACCGGATCGGATAATAAACCTTTTTCTCCGGTTGCCGGGTTATCATAACGAACTCGCAATTGCGCGATCGCCTGTCTGCCTTCGGGCAATTGACCAATATATAAATTAGTTAAAATCACCCGTTGACGTTCGGTCATTAAATCCCCTAAACGGACAGAAAATTCCCCATCTTTTTCTGGGTTAATCGGCAGTTCAATGGTTTCTGGGGCAACTTGGGCAATGGGTTTCAGTTCCGCTAAACGAACTTTTGGCATTAACTTAAATAACAGATAGGCATTGGTCAATGTCACCGACTGAATCCGAGTAAAAATCTCATCAAACACCTCGATCGCTCGATCGGGACGCTCAATATAGCTCAGAGTCCCACCGGCAGCATCGGCAATTTTTTCCATCACATCTTGGTTCCAATGATCGCCAAAACCCAGGGCATTGAGGGTAAAGTTATGGTCAGCAGCGGACACAGCCAATTTCACACAGCGATCGTTACTACCATGTTCATTTTCCCCATCAGTCAAGACAAAAGCCTGGGATACCGTATCTTTTGCCCCTTTGCGTAGTTCCTCTATGCCCAGTTTTATGCCTTCATCAATCGCGGTGCCCCCATCCGCTTTCAGGGCTTGAATCCGTTTTTTCACAGACTCAAGATTATCGATCGCTTGATTGGGGACAATCACTTTGGCTCGATGATCGAAAGCCACGACGGAAATGCGATCGCCCGGTTTGAGGCGATGCATCAAGCGTTCTGCTGCTGCTTTCACCGTTTCCAGGGGTCTTCCGGTCATCGAACCACTGTGGTCAAGAATTAAACAGAGATTTATGGGCACCGAACTGGATCCAGCATGGGCGATCGAAGAAATAGCGGCAATAGAAGTACCCAGTTGACGCTGGTTATTAATTTGACCAGCATCAAGGTTCGCATCATTTAACGCAGACTGTAAATCAACTTTCATCTAAATAGCCTCTTGGAGTAAAAAAAATCACAAGGGTCATGGTTCCATTGTATCGATCGCCCCAAAAACAGAGGCGATCGACTAATTAACGCTGATTAACGCTGATTAACACGCTACTATAAATAAGAATATCGCCATGATTTCCCAGCACAACAGGATATGAACTCACCCATTCAGGCAGTTCAAGCTCCCTATCGAGGAGACGCTTACTATCGGACACCCCCCCCAGACCTACCCTCCCTTTTATTAAAAGAGCGGATTGTCTATCTGGGTTTGCCCTTAGTGCCTGCCGTTACGCAACTGATTATCGCGGAACTGCTCTACTTGCAGTACGAAGATCCGGAAAAACCGATCAACATCTACATCAACTCCACTGGCACCTCCAGCTATAGTGGCGAACCCGTTGGCTTTGAAACGGAAGCCTTTGCCATTTGTGACACCATGAGATACATCAAACCTCCGGTTCACACCATCTGCATTGGTTCGGCAATGGGAATGGCGGCAATGCTGCTCTCTGCGGGAACCAAAGGCTGCCGTGCTAGTTTGCCCAATGCCACCATTGTCCTGCACCAGCCCAGAAGCTACACCAGAGGTCAAGCCACTGACATCCAAATTCGGGCGAAAGAAGTTCTGGCGAATAAACAAACCATGATTTCTATTCTCAGTCGGAATACAGGTCAGCCGCCGGAAAAAATTATCAAAGATATGGATCGGATGTTTTATTTGACCCCACAAATGGCGGTCGAATATGGACTGATCGATCGCGTCTTTGAGAGCAAAAAAGAATTACCCCACCCAATTCCAGCCGGTGTCAAGTAGGGGCGAACGGCTGGAAAGCCCCTACTTAGACCAATTTGAGAACCCAAAACTCTCTTTCCTGAGAGATATTGCTGATTGCTGCCCTCAAAAGAATTGAAAACGGAGAATTAATTTATGCCAATTGGTGTCCCTAAAGTTCCTTACCGGATGCCCGGGTCTACTTATACTGATTGGATTTCTATTTACAGTCGCCTCGCTAGAGAGCGAATCATTTTCATTGGCGAACAAATTGATGATGAATTGGCCAATGAAGTCATCGCTATCTTGCTGTATCTTGATTCTGAAGATGCGGGCAAAGATATTATTCTCTATATCAACTCCCCAGGGGGTTCTGTCACCTCTGGCATGGCGATTTATGACACCATGCAGCACATTAAATCCGATGTGGTGACGATTTGTGTGGGCTTGGCGGCTTCAATGGGATCCTTCCTGCTGGCAGCGGGTGCAAAAGGCAAGCGTTTAGCTTTACCCAATTCTCGGATTATGATTCACCAACCTTCTGGTGGCACCCGAGGACAAGCGACGGATATTGAGATTGAAGCCAGAGAAATTATTCGGATTCGTCAGCAACTCAATCAAATTTATGCGGATCGCACGGGTCAGCCTCTGCAAAAGATTGAGAAAGATATGGATCGCGACTTTTTCATGTCTGCGGCAGAAGCCAAAGAATATGGGTTGATCGATCGCGTCATTGAAGAACGTGCTGATTAATCCCTAACCTCCGGGGGGTGTGGGGAGCAGAGGAGCAGAGGAGCAGAGGAGCAGAGTGAATAATTGATAATTGATAATTGATAATTGATAATTATGTTTAATTGTCAATTGTCAATTGTCAATTGTTAATTGTTAATTTTTTTCCCCCGCTCCCCCGCTCCCCCGCTCCCCTGCCGATGGCGGGCCCCTATTTCTCCGCAGCATTTGTGATAACAGGCGGCTTTTTTTTTGAGCAAACAATGAATATTGGAGATTGTTATCAAATTTTAGGATTAAGCTCAAATGCCACGATCGCCGAGGTAAAGAATTCTTACCGTCGATTGGCAAGGCAGTATCATCCTGATGTGAATCCGGGAAATTCCCGATCGCAAGAACAGTTTATTCAGATTAATCAAGCCTATCAGAATCTAATGCACTGGTTGGCGCAAAATAGTCAGCAAATTGCGGGGATTCCTGCCCCACCGTCGGCGGAAAATTCCCCAACAGAACCCCGCCAAAAATCGGCTCAACCGGCGGCTTCAAATCCTACCCCCGAAGTAGGGGCGATTCACGAATCGCCCCTACAATTTCAACATCATCCGAATTTGTCGGAATTTGACAAATTGCTCAAGCAACGGGCTTATGTGCAATTACAACAATTATTAAAATATCAACGGTTTGCCCGGGCGATCGCCTTGGTTGAAGGCTTAGTCCAACGCATTCCTCAAGATACGGAAGTGCGGCAATGGCAGGCGATTACTTATCAACGTATGGGCAGATATTTAATCGATATCGGTGACTTTGAGAAAGCACAAATTTATCTCAAAAAAGCTATCCGCACCGATCCTTTGAATCGTTCTCTCTTATCGGAAGTGCAAAAAGATTTCTGGCGTTTACAAACTTTAGTGCCTTCATATCGATCGATTTAACGATTAAATTAGCCTTCATATTATTTTTAATAAATTTTTAATATTATTTTATATTGTTTCGTTGATAATTTTAATTATCAACGAAATGAAGCAAAAAAAATCCACAGGCGATCGCCGTGGATTTTAAATATTTTTTCTGAAAAATGACTGATAAATTAATTAATAGCTACTGACTAAATAGTGCTGATTTTCCAGCAGATAATTTTTCGACTCTTGTGGTAAATAACCGTAATTTAATGCCTGCTGCAAATCAATCAGCGCATCGATGTCGTCTAACTGACAACTCTGGTACAGTTGGCGAATGTTTAATTCTGCCTCGGCAGATAAATAGTCACTCTGAAAAGCCTGTTGGACAACCTTGCGAATCATAGTTAACAATAAATTGCTTTGTTTCTTTCCTCTCTAGATTAATTGTCCCCCGGTTGGCGGGAAATAGCAGTGATGAAGGTTGGGCAAGGTTGGTGAAATTTAGCATAAGTTTGAGCGATCGCGTTCTCAAGTTGGTTGTGATCTACTTCACAATCAACTTGACCAGGAAACCCATTTTGCCGACATGATGGTTTTAGATCCCCTGCCATTGACGGTTATAGCCGAAGCGATGGCCATTATGTCATAAAATCTTGACGTTGCAGAAACCCGGTTCCTTTAAGAAACCGGGTTTCTCTATCATTAGCATCATCAGGGAAAATCCCGTGTTGGGTGGGGCGGATGCCAAAAATATTTGCAGCAAGCTAAACTCGAAACCATTACCCGCAGTACCCAGGGAGAAGACGATGCTAACCCTCAATGATTTATTTGATGAATCCTATTATTTAGGGAGAAACCCAGATGTGGCGGCAGGAGTTGCCAATGGCGCGATCGCCTCTGGATTTAGCCACTTTGAGATATTTGGTTCGGTGGAAGGTCGCAACCCCAGCGCTTTTTTCGACAGCCAGTATTATTTAGCCCAAAATCCTGATGCGGCAGCGTCAGTGGCGAGTTTTGACTTCACGGCGATCGAGCATTTCATTGAGTTTGGTCAATTCCAAGGTCGAGTCACCACACCGTTCTTTGACCGTAACTTTTATCGGCAGAACAACCCCGATGTTGCCAATGCCGTAGATCGAGACTTCATCACCGGAGAATTTGAACATTTTGTTAAATCCGGTGCCAGTGAAGGCCGCAGTCCCAATTTATTCCTGGATACCAACTATTATCTCAAGACCTACGGCGATGTTGCCAATGCCGTTAACCAAGGAATTGTCACTGGTTTTGAACATTTTGTCGGCTTTGGTCAATTTGAGGGACGGAACTCTCATCCTTTACTGGACGCGAATTTTTATTTAAATACCAACCCCGATGTTAGGAATGCGGTGAATCAAGGCATCACCACCGCCTTTAAACATTTTACCGAAGCTGGGCAATTTGAGGGTCGGAACCCCAGTCCCTTCTTTGATACAGCATTTTATTTGGGTCGCAATCCCGATGTGGCAGCGGCGGTGCAAAACCGACAGTTATCGGCGATCGCGCATTTCATTCAATTCGGTCAGACTGAGGGGCGGATTCCCCGGATTCTGTTTAATCAAATGTATGTGTTTGGGGATAGTTTGTCTGACAATGGGAATACTTTTACCGCTACAGGTGGACTTATTCCCCCCAGTCCTCCTTACGTTAATGGACGAGCCAGCAATGGGCCAGTTTGGGTGGAAACCCTGGCACCGGCTTTAGGGTTAGTGGACAATCCGAGTAATAATCGGGCCTTCGTTGGAGCTTTATCTGGAACCCTAAATACTCAAAATTTAGCGTTTCCCCAATTACCGACTTTGCCCGGATTGCAAGGACCGGTGAATGATTTTGTGGCGGCTAATCCATCGGCGGACGCTAACGGATTATATGTGGTCTGGGCTGGAGCTAATGATTATTTTGCTCAGGTGGAAACCAATCCAGAGGTGGTGGTGAATAATTTGGCGACGGCAGTCAATAATTTGGCGGCAGTTGGGGCGAGAAACTTTATGGTGCCTAATTTGCCCGACCTGGGAAATACTCCCGGAGCGAGAGAACGGACTGCGGAAGCGCAGCAAGGATTAACGCTACTTTCTAATGGTCATAACACTGCCTTGACCGGGGCGATCGCTAATCTGGAGCAAAATCTCAATATTAATATTATTCCCCTCGATGTGAGAACTCTGGTAGATAACGCGATCGCCAATCCCAGCCAATTCGGTTTCACCAATGTCACCAACAGTTTCTTACAATCCGATGCCACCAATGCCAATCAATTTTTATTCTGGGATGACGTACATCCGACCAACTCTGGACATAATCTGATTGCTGACTTAGCACTGAAGACCATTACCAGTATTCCCGAATTAACCAGTCTGCGAATTTAAAGCAAATTGGTTACTGGTTATCGGTTATTGGTTATTCCCTCCCAATAACCAATAACAAATAACTAATAACCAATAACCCATAACCTCATTTCCTGGGTGGCTAATCATTGATGATTACAACAATCCGTCCATTTCTAACTCTTCAATCACTTGTAAGCCACGGGGATCTCCTACCCGCAACAAGGAAGACTTGGCATCTTCGCGGACTCCCATATCGGTATCTTCTTCCAAGGCTTCAATCAGAGAATCAATGGCACCCGCATAGACCACATTTGAGGGGAGTTCCCGACAAAGCTGTCCGATCGCCCAAGCACAGTTACTTCGCACGGCGGCAATGGGGTCTCTGAGTAATGCTTGAATTAAGGGAGGAATGGCAGAAACCACCGCATCATAGCCCAGGGAGCCAAGTTGTCCCAGGGAACTGGCAGCCCAAAGCCGAACGGCGGAAATATCAGTTTTTAAGGCATCCAAAAGGGGATTGAGGGCGCGGCGATCGCGACAGTTACCCAAAGCCCAAACCACTCCTTTCCGCACATAGCCATTCCAATCTTGATTCAGCCGTTCAATTAAAGATTCCACCGCATCAGCACTGGGATTTCGACCCAAGGCATAAGCAGCACTCACCCGAATTAAGGGGCAAGGTTCTTTTAAGAGATTAATTAAATGGGGAATCGCTCGTTCATCTTGAATTTCACAGAATGCTCGTGCGGCGATCGTGCGTTGTTGGGGATCTGGTGATGTTAACAATGGCAACATGACCTCTGGATCTGGCTTAACCTCCGCTGACGGGTCAATCAGATCCAGAGGACTTTCAATTTCAGAAGCATTCATCTCTGTGTTTAGATCGTCATCATACATATTTCTGTTACATCCCGAACCCTTGATTTTTCCGTCAACGAACCTGATGAACTGTTGATTAATCTGCACATAATCCGCAATTTCTTATATATTTTATCAGATTCGATGCAGTGTTATATGACCGAGATATGAATGTGCCATCCAGATATATTGCCCACCAGGAATCTGGCTCACTCATGGTGAACATAATTAATTGCACTTTTCGTTCCCCGCCGATAGACTGTGGATTCCCGCCCGAAGCGGGAATGACAGTTTTTCTTCTGATATGGTCTCTGGTGCATTTATTTCTGCTCACCTACTTAATGCGGAAAAAATCACCTTGATGCTGAGTTACTCGGTTCGATAATCAGGCAGAATCGCACCTCTCAGGTCGGCTCCATCCAAACAAGTCCGGGTTAAGTTGGCGCCCCGCAAGTCCGCCCCGACTAGATTTGCTTGTTTTAAATTAGCGTCTGTCAGGTTGGCTTCTCGCAGGGTAGTCCGACTTAAATCCGCCCAACTGAGATTCGCACCCGTCAGATCCACTTGATTTAAATTAATCCCACTGAGATTTGCCCGACTGAGGTTAGCTGAGGTTAGGTTCACCCCCGGACAAATGGCGTAAGCGCCCGCCGAATTTGGATCGAATCCTTCGGGAAACTGGGTCTGTGAATCCCAAAGGGCTGCCGTGAGATCCGCATCGGTTAAATTACACTGACTCAGATCGGCACTTCTTAAATCAGCGTGGGCTAGGTAAGATTCACTCAGGTGACAGTATGTAAGTTTTGTCCAGCGAAAATCAACTCCCATGAGAAATGCGTTGCTCAAATCGCTGTCGGGGCTAATGAAATAAGCTCTCATCACCTTGGGATCGAAGCCTTCAGGAAATTGGGTCTGCATATTGTACAGAGACTGGGAAATATCTGTGCCGCCCAGATCCGCCCATCGTAGGTCGGCGCCGCGTAGGTCGGCCCCTTTGAGGTAGGAACCCCGCAGGTCAGCCCCTTTGAGATCGGCGCCGCGAAAATCTACTCTTCTGAGGTAGGCAACACTCAAATTTGTGGCGGTGAAGTTGCTATCCCGGAGAATTGCGCCGGTGAGATTGACCCCACTGATATGAAGTTGGCTAAAGTTTTGTTTGGTAAAAACCCGTTCTCCACTGGCATATCGCGTCAAGATTTCATTAATTTCCATGAGTTTTTCATTGCTTCTTGGGCCTTTGAAAATCATACAAGGGAAGGGGAATCTATAGTTATTGGTTATTGGTTATTGGTTATTCGGGTGTGGGGCCGCCATCGGCCGCCATCGGCCGCCATCGGCTGCCATCGGCAGAGGAGCAGAGGAGCAGGGGGGATTTCGCACCCCCGCACCCCCGCTCCCTTATATTGCTTGTACCATGCGACCAGAAATAGCTTCCCAAGTACCTGGGGTAATATTTCTCGCCACATCACGACACTTAACCAGCAAATAACAGGCGGAAAAATAATCAGTCAGGGTTTGTTTTTCCCCTGGGGTTAAATCTAACAGTTGGGGATCGAGTTGAAAACTATTCAACCAAGTTTCCCAGAGCAATTGGCGAAATTGGCAATGAACTTCAGACGAGTCATTGTTACCGGGAATTTGTGCTTGTAGCTCATCCAATGCCCCCATCAGGGGTGAAATATCCCCAAAAACAGACATTGTTTGTAATTGTTGGGCGACAATTCCCACAAATGCTAAATCCCTGGCTCGATCTAAAGATATTTCCGGTTGATTGGCTAAGACTCGATCGAAACTTAATGAGAGATAACGCGCTCGATCTTGGGCGAGTTTTCGGGCTAGACTTCGGGTTAAATTTCGGGATAATTTATCAATATCTAACGGGTGCGATAAGGCAAATGTGAGATTTTGCCGAAAATCATTGGTGAGTCCACGAGTGTTGTGGATGATATCAGTCAGATTCAAACCTAAGATGTTACTTAGTTTTAAGCTGTTAATTAACAGCAGATCGTTGTTCAGGGTTAAATCTAATTCATTAATTAATGGGTTTTCCTGCTGAAAAGTTTGCTGGAGGGCAAATGCGGTAAATAGGGCGGCGGTTCTTTTGGCTGCCGGAATGATGGTTTCTGAATTGTTGGCACTGGTGCTGGTGGTGGCTTGCTCGGCCCAATTTAAGAGCGATCGCAGTTTGTTAGCATCTTTTTTTAGTTCCAGTTTGCTATCGTTTTGAGTATCCCTTTCCGGGTTAAGATATTCTTGGGTACTTGCTTCTATTAATAATAGCAATTTATCAGCATTAGGATTTTTTAACCCGGAAAAAAATAGCAATACTTCTTGCCAGCGCCAAACCGTGAGAGATTCTGTAACAATATTGGCAATTAACCGACGATCTATGATATATTCGGCGGCAAAAACCTCTTGTAAAGTGGGATGAGCAAAGGTTAATAAATCGGCAGAAATCGGCAATAATATCCCGGTTTTTATGGCGATCGCGTTGAAAATATCTTCGGGATTTTCTTTCGTTTCGGCATCGCAGATTTGCCCCGGCATTTGACTGATTAAATCGGAGCGGGAAAAGCAAAATTTTTCCGCGACTAACCCTTGATAAGCAATCTGGGAAAGCCAAGATTTGACCAAACTTTGATTCAGTTTTAGGGTAATTTTTCCCAGGACAATTTGTAAGGCTTGCTCATAAAGTAAAATCCGGTTTTCTGGCAGATTGTGGTCGTTAAAATAGAGAAAACACAACAAATTTAGTAATAGCGGCACCTGGGCAAATATTTTGTGGCGTTGATATTCTGGCTGTTCCAATGCTTCAATAAAAGATTTGGCTAAAATATTAGCTTTAATATTAGCTTTTGGCGTCTGGGGTGGAGACAAGAGATTGTTTTCCCTGTCACCTACCACGGTAAACCAATGATGAATCGCTTCGGCAATTTGCTGAAGCGAAAAATGGCTCAGGGCTACGGGGATAAACTTTTGCCACGGGTTAGGATGACCAATGCGATCGCTGGCAATAAAATAGTTGTTGGGGTATTGCTCGATAAACCGTTCAATTTGGGCGATCGTTTTTGGCCGTTGTTCGCTGTCTAATTCATTCACCCCATCCAGCAAAATTAATAGTTTTCCTTGTTCCAAGGCTTTTTTAGTCAGTTTTTCTGCCAAGGGAAAACCGGCACTGCGAAACAGATCCACCAAGCATTTTTCTAGATTTAGTTCTGGGAGTTTCAGGGTTTTACAGGAAATCAAAACCGGAAAATAAGTCCGAGGCAAAAATTTGCCCAGCTTTTTGCCTTGAAGGGTATCGAGGCCAATTTTCCGCAAAAAAGTAGACTTACCCGCACCGGCTACCCCAAAGACGACTAAATATTGGTGTTCATGCACCATATCGAGGGCTAATTGTTTATCGATCCAGGGATCGTTGGCAAACTCCCCTGACCGAATAGGTAGGCTATTTTCTGGTCGAGGATTTTCTAGGGAGTTGAGTAATTCTGGCTGAGGAGACAGCCAGCAATACATCTCGGTATAAAGTTCGTCCAATGGCACTGAAGCATCAAAGCCAAAGAGATTGATTTGGCCGTATTTTTCTAAATATTGTTCGACATAAAGAGTAGATGCAGCCGCGATCGCTTGTTCAGTTTTTTTGCCCAGACGTTTCTCAAAAATGCCTAAAAATTTACTTTCTCCCTGATTCAAGGTTTCCAGGGTAATCTGATGAATATTTTTGGCAGCCTGAGAAATTAATGTTTGAAGTCCAGTCATGGTGAAATAAGGGTGCTGACGGATGGGTCAATTGACTTATGCAGATGTTTAAATTCTAGCAACAATTCTCTGGTCGCAAAGGGATCGCTGACCGCTTTGTCATCAAGTCATCGCCAAAATTTTGGCGGATCCGCTCGAGGACATCTCATGTCATACCATAATTCTCCGCATTTACTCGGTAAGTTTACGGGCAGAAATAAATGCACCACAGACCATATCAGAAAAAAAAACTGTCATTCCCGCGAATGCGGGAATCCAAAGCCTATCGGTGGGGAACGAAAAGTGCCATTAATTATTTTCACCTACTTATTTACTCGATTAACTTGCTTTCGCCCATCTCTTGATAAACCTGACGAATCATCAGGTAATCACTATCCGATGCGGGGACTAACTTTGAGCCTTGATACTTATGAGTTTTTTCCCCGCGAACCAGTGCTTGAATCAATGTTTCTTGGCGATCGAGCATTCGCTGTTTATAGTCAGCAATTAATCTCGGATCTAACTGGGAACTGGCGACAAAAATATCATTGGGAAGTGGCAGCCCGGTGGCCAATATCCGATATCCACTTTCAGAGTTTTTTGGCTGATTAATTAGTTGTTCGTAGTCGATCGCCGAGCCGCCCCAAGCATCCACTTGACCACTGTTTAAAGCTGCTACACTGCCTTCATCTCCTAACATGATAGTTTTCACATCAGACTTGGGATTTAAACCCGCATCGACGATCATCTTAATTGGGCCAAGATGACCACTGGTTGAACCAATATCTGATAGGGCGATGGTTTTACCACTTAAGTCAGCCACCGATTGAATCGGACTATTCACTGGCACCACAATTAATGAGTGGTAATTAGGGCGAGTAATTCCCATCAGGGGAATTGCATTTGTTCGGGCGTGAATAATCACATATTCCGACGGGCCAGTGAGTACCAGGTCTACATCTCCCGACTGTAAAGCCACCGCAGCAGAAGTAAAGCTTTGTACCGGAAAAAACTCAACTTTTGTCTCTAAAACTGTTTCCAATGCTTCCCGGAACTTGCCGTAATTTTGCGATAATTTTTCTACTTCTAAAACATCGGTGACTGCCAACCGAATTTTTTCTGGTTTTCTGACATTTGAATCAGCGGTCAGATTCGATGCCGCGCAGCTAGTCGCAAATAAAAAAGTAAACCAGATAAACTGACGACGTTTCATAGGATTTTTTAAATTATTTCTAAATTATTTCTAAATTTGTCTAAGATATACCATCAGTCTTTTAATTAGAGCGATCGCCCATATATTTGCTGGAATATCAACCCTATACTAACATTAACCATCAGACTTTTGGGCAAAGCTAATTGGCAGAGTAATTGCAAATTCCGATCCTTGGCCTAAGACTGAATTTAGTTCTATGTTACCTTGGTGTTTTTCAATAATTTGATAAGAAATTGCTAAACCTAGTCCAGTTCCTTTGCCCGGTGCTTTGGTGGTAAAAAAGTGGTCAAATATTTTGGCTTGAATGTCGGCGGGAATTCCCCCGGCATTATCGGCTATTTTAACACAAATATGCCCAGAGTCAACTTGGCTGGTAGAAATGGTAATTTCCTTGGCAGGCTGGGAATCCCCTGGGGAAAGATCGCGCATTTCTAAGGCATCGATCGCATTAGCGACGATATTCATAAAAACTTGATTAAGTTGAGCCGGATAACATTCGATTAAAGGTAAATTACCATAGGTTTTATGTAGTTTAATGCCTGCTTTATTAAACCGATTGTTCAAAATTAGTAAAGTATTATCCATCCCTTCGTGCAGATTGACTTCTTTCATCTCCGCTTCATCGAGACGGGAGAAATTACGCAAGGATAAAACAATTTGCTTGATGCGATCGCCCCCCATTTTCATAGAATCCAGAACCTTGGGCAAATCTTCTAGTAAAAATTCTA
Source organism: Oscillatoriales cyanobacterium (assembly GCA_011390955.1). GTDB lineage: Bacteria > Cyanobacteriota > Cyanobacteriia > Cyanobacteriales > Laspinemataceae > Planktothricoides. Next base: position 75,548 of record JAABRM010000012.1, read on the forward strand.
GATCGATCGCTTCGATATGGTCTTGAATTTCTGGGACAGGATGGGGATAATGTTGCTGATACAGTTGGACCAACTCTAGGATATCTTGAGTATAATCTTTCGCGTGTTCTATATTGCCATAAATAAAACTGACTGGGTTATTAATTTCATGGGCAACCCCAGCCACCATTTGTCCCAAAGAGGACATTTTTTCATTTTGAATTAGTTGGGCTTGAGTTTGCCGCAAATCGGCAAAAGCATTTTCTAATTCTTGGGTATATTCTGCCGCCCATTTGATTAATTGATTCAGAGAATGAGCTAATAGTCCCACTTCATCTTCTGTGAGCACGGGGGCTTGCTGGTCAAATGTCCGAGATCCGGTGACTTGTTGGGCGACTTGAGTAACTTTCTTCAGAGGCAAAACAATGGCACGACTGGTGTAAAAAGCCAAAGCAGCAGCGATCGCAGCCGAAAGCAACATACTGGCTGCAATAATTTTAATTCGCAAATACTTAGCGTGAATTGCTTGACCATAAGCGGTTTGTTTTTCTGCTTCTGCGAGAGCATTTAATTGGGTTAAATGTTCGGAAATTCGCTCAAATTGCACGGAAATGTCATTGGCATTTTTCTGAGTCATCACCGATAAAACATATTGCTGAGATGCCGGAATATCTTCAGAGTCTAATTTAGCCGGATCGACTGCTTCCCAGACTGACTCAACCAACTGACGATAAGATAAAATAGTCGCCTCGTAATCCTCTACTAAATCAATTAAAGCGGCTACTGCTGTGGCGGAATATTCTGATTTATTTTGCCGGTTAGCCAGTTTAATTGTTTTCAAGCGGACATCAACTTGGCTAATGCGATCGTAAAATTTATCTTTTTCATATTGAAACCAAATAGAATTACCCAGAGTGGGGACAAGGGCTTGTGGATGTAATCGGAGTTGGGTCACGACTTTATCTAAATGATTTAGGATAATTTGCTGTTCGCTGATAAATTTTAACCGTTGTTCAGCCGCTTCTTGGTAATAGTCACCGAGAAGTAAACCGCCTGTTGTGCCACAGATGGCAATGCCAATCGCTAAGGTATAACTATAAGCAAATTTCTCGGTAATTCCCCAGCGATTAATAAATTTTTGTTGGAAAAACAATAATATTTTTTTCACGGGACGACTGTGGAAAACTTTTTGAGGTTCTTTAATCGAAGTTGAAGCAGAGTTGATGTTAAATTTTTTGGTTTCTGATAAACCTGGTTGAAATTGACCAGACATCATTCCTCCTGGGTGGTAATTTTAAATTTGTTAATTATTGAGTCATTCAGCGGATTTTAGGGAATTCAATATCTCAGTTGCGAGATGATTTCAAGGGAACCGATCTGAAGGATCGGTAAATTCTCTCTGACTCCTGAGCAATGATTCGTGCAGTTATTTTTTCCGTTACTTTTTTCTTTCCGAAAAGTCTGAGTCGCCAAATTTACAAATATTAAAACTTTGCCGAAACTTGCTAGACTTACTGCGGATTCGAGAAAATATTTTTTGCCCATAATTTTTCCTGCATCATTTAATATCCATTTTAACCGTAAAAATATTTACTTTGCCGCACTACCGGATACCATACCACGTTATGTCCGTAAAAATACGCAAACACTTCCGTATTTTTACGGAAACAATAAGCTTGGTGAAGCAAGGCCGAAAAATCCCGATCGCAGATTAAGTGTTAATTAAGTCATAATTAAGTAATAAATTTATGTAAAAACTCGGAACTAGGCTGATTTCTAGTTGCGTCCGGTATTGCGAAAAAACAAGGTTGTTGATCTGATGTCAAATTTGATGAAGCGATCGCCCGAACATCTGCCCAAAAGTTCGCCAAAACACCCAAAACCCCCAAAACACCCAAAAAAATATTTATCGCCCTCGGTTTTTTGGAGTATTCGCCAAGGGTTTCCCCCCAGTCTGAAAATTATTTTAACGGTGACGGCGTTCGGCGTACCACTATTATTGTGGACAATTCTCACTTATAGTGGCTTAGTTGCCCCGATCTTACTGCCCACCCCAACGGCAGTATTAAACGCTGCCATAGAAATGTTTTTTCGCGAGAATCTTTGGGCAGATATTCTGGCCAGTTTTGGCCGGGTTTTAGGGGGATTTGGGGCAGCGGCAATTGTCGGAATTCCTCTAGGAATTGCGATGGGAACTTTTTATAGTATGGAAAGTTTATTTAGCCCGCTGGTGGGAACAGTCCGTTATATGCCCGTTGCCGCGTTTATTCCCTTAGTTATCCTCTGGTTTGGCTTGGGAGAAATAGCAAAAGTGGTGATTATTTTTTTGGGAATTGTTTTCTACAATGCCATAATGATTGCCGATGCGGTTAAGTTTATTCCCAATGAGTTATTGAACGCCGCTTATACTCTAGGGGCGAATCGTAAAGATATTTTATTTAAGGTAATTTTACCGGCGTCATTTCCCAGTATTCTCGATACTTTACGGGTGAATGTGGCCGGGGCTTGGAATTTTTTAGTCATTTCTGAATTGATTGCCGCCGATCGAGGATTGGGATTTAGAATTGTTAAAGCCCAGCGTTATGTTCAAACCGATCGCGTTTTGGTGAGTATTATCGCGATTGGGGCGATCGGACTTTTATTAGATTATGGGTTTAAACTGCTTTCTCAAGAGTTGACTCCTTGGGCAGAACATAGCCGGAATAGTTGATTTTAGTCCCTAGACCCCATGAGATAAAAAGCTGTCATTCCCGCGAAAGCGGGAATCCAAGGATTTACGTCGGGGAACGAAAAGTACAATTGATTCAGCATTCGCCTCGACAACCGTTAACAGTAAATAGTCAACCTTATGCCTCTAACCATTCTTTATCGCGGACCATTAAATAGTTGTAATTATGGCTGTGAATACTGCCCTTTTGCCAAACAATCCGCCAATGTTTCCCAATTAGCGGAAGATCGAGTAGCTTTAGAACGGTTTACCCGTTGGATTGCGGCGCAAACTAACGATAAGTTGGCGATTTTATTCACCCCTTGGGGAGAGGCATTGATTTATGATTGGTATCAAACAGCTTTAAGCCAATTGAGTCATTTGCCCAATGTAAAAAAAGTGGCGATTCAGACTAATTTATCCGCTGATTTGGACTGGGTGAAAGGGGCGAATCCTCAAACTCTGGCATTTTGGGCAACTTTTCACCCCGAATGGGTTTCTAGACCAGATTTTTTGCGCCAATGTCAAATTTTAAATGACTGCCAATTTAAGTTTAGTGTGGGGGTGGTTGGTTTTGCTAAATTTAAAGCAGAGATTGCGGCATTGCGTCAGGAATTACCGCCACATATTTATCTGTGGATTAATGCGGTGAAGCGAGATTTAGCCACACTTTCTCTGGCCGATCGCCGCTTTTTTGAGCAGATCGATCCCCTTTATCCTTTGAATACTCGCGATTATCCTTCATTGGGTAAGTTTTGTCGGGCAGGAAGTTCGGTGATTTCTGTGGATGGGGATGGGACGATGCGTCGTTGTCATTTTATTAAAGAACCAATTGGTAATATTTACGATCGCAATTTTGCCGAGGCTTTATGCGATCGCCCTTGTTCTAATGCAACTTGTCACTGTCATATTGGTTATGTTCACTTGGACTATTTACACCTCGATCGCGTGTTTGGGGACGGAATTCTCGAACGCATTCCCCAGGGGCAATTTTCTGTTTTTGATTCACTGATTCCCTTTGAATCATCGGGTCGATCGAAATAATATCCCTCAAAATAATCCGGTGATTGGGGGGTTTCCGATCGAAGAAGCGATCGCGATCCTTTGATAACTCCATCATCGATCGGTGTTGATTGCCTAAAATACTCTCAAGAGAAAAAAACCCTATAGGTGACAACAAGGAACAATCTAGGTAACATAACTGGCAGATCGAAGCCGTAGAGCCAATGGTTAGAAATTTGCCCGAAAAGTAGGGACGATCGCCAGGGCTTAAGCTAAAGTAGAAATAATCGCTCGTGGCTGAAGCCCATGCCTGAAAATGAACATTAACCAAGGGCTTCAAAACAAACGGCCTGCCGGGGGTAATTTTTAGATTTAAGTCAGAGATACTTAGGCCAGAGGTGATTTTATGATAGTTCACTCGTTGCGTCTCCTGCTGGTTGATAGGCAAGAAGAGTCTTTTTCACGGATTAAACAGTTACTCAGTGAAATTGACTTATTCACCAGTTCCCTAGACTGGCAAACCAGCGCGAGTGGCGCGATCGCCTCGATCGCGGCCCAACTTTATGATGCCTATTTGGTAGATGCTAAATTGGCGATCGCTAATAGTCATCAATTCTTCACAAAAGTATTTACCCCCCAAAGCAGCGCCCCAGTCTTATGGCTGGTTGATAGCCTGGAGGAGGGAATTGCTGCGTTAAAAGCTGGTGCAACGGACTATTTGATTCGCAGTCAATTAAGCACTCCTGTCTTAGAACATTCTTTGCGCTTAACCGTGGAATTGGCGCGGTCAAAAGCGCAACTGAGTGCGTACAAAACTTGCTATCAAAATAACCTAGAAACAAGCCCAAAATCCGCGCTGATTGACTTACCCCAGATCGAGAATAAACCGGGTTTTTGCGACAATTTATGCTTCTTACCAATAGCTTGGTTAAGAAACAAGGTTGCTGGAGACCCGATGTTTATTACAGATATTGAGGGTTTTTTCCAGTTTGTTTGTCCTGGGGATAGCGGACTTTTTGGCTATACTTCTGGCGAAATTCATGCATTAGGAAATATTGCCAAACTGTTAGGTAAAAATATATTTAATATCAGAGATTTAGAGAAACAAAAAGAAATCAGAAATATTGAAGTAAAACTCGTCGATAAATTTCACCAAATTCATCATTTATTCGTCACGGTTAAGTTAATTTTTGCTCCGCCAGAAGCCGCTGTTGGGCAGAGTATTCTTTATACCTGCCATGAAATCAAGGGAACCCCACCGGAAGGATCTGAGATCGACCTGACCAGTAAATCTCAGGGGAATTCTGGGCAAGAATTGACTCAAGGCATTCAAGCACTGCGAGATTTAGAAGATGCTTTGCGGGAAAGTGAAGAGCGGTTTCGGATTACCTTTGAAGAGGTGGGAATTGGTCTATGTCATTTATCAACCACGGGACAATGGTTGCAAGTGAATGATAAGTTTTGCCAGATTGTTGGCTATCGCCAAGAAGAACTCTTAGCCAAAAATTGGCAGGAGATTACGCCACCAGAGGATGTGGAAAATTCCCTTAATTATTTCGCTGAATTATTAGCGGGTACAATCGATCGCGTCTGTTTAGCACAACGGTTTATTCGTCAGGATGGTCAGGTGGTTTGGGTTCAGATTACCACCACATCTTTACGGGATGGGATGGGCAACACAAAATATTTGATTCAGGTGGTAGAAGATATTACCGACCGCCAAGAAACCCAAATGCAAATTCAAAAATTAGCGGAGCGATTATTCACGGTGATTGATACGGTGGGAGAAGGAATTACCCTGAGCGATCGCTCTGGAAACTTTATTATTTTTAATCAAAAAATGCAGGAAATTACGGGCTATAGTCCCGCAGAAGCGAATAATAGCCATGATTTTCTAGGGTTACTTTATCGAGAAAAAGAGGAAGAGTGTAAAGCGAGAGAACATTTGTCGGAGTTATTGCAAAAAGGCCAAACTTATAATATTGAAACCACAATTATCGCCAAAGATGGCAGCCGGAAAACTTTACTGGTTTCCAGTAATTTACTGCAACTGGGGGAAGAACCTTGTTTTCTCAGTGCCTATCGAGATATTACCGAACGTCAGGCAAATCAAAAAGAATTGGCCAAACAGAAAGCAAATCTGGCAGAAGCCCAAAAAATTGCTCATTTAGGCAATTGGGAATTAGATATGCCAACCCACAAACTTACTTGGTCAGAAGAGACGTTTAGAATTTTTGGTTTTGATGCCCAACAACCAGAACCGGCTTATGAAACCATTTTATCCCTAATTCATCCCGATGATTTGGCGTATTGGCAATGGGTGCAAAAACAGGCGATCGCCGACCAAAAATCTTATGAGGTGGAATTACGCATTTTTCGCCCGGATGGTTGTTTGCGGCATTTAGTCAGCAAAGGCAACCCCATTGTGAATTCAGCGGGGCAGGTGACGAAGATATTCGCCACAATTTTTGATATTACCGAACGTCAACGCATGGAGGAAGAATTGCGTCAAAGCAAACTATTTATTGAAGCGATCGCCGATGCTTCCCCAGATATTTTATATGTTTACGATCTCTCCACCAAGGAAAACATCTATGTAAATCATCGAATTTATCAAATCTTGGGATATAAACCGGAAAAAGTGCTAAAACAGGGGTTTCAATTTTTCCGAGAAACCGTTCATCCCGAAGATCAAAAATATACCCACGAAGCCTATAAAATTTTCTCAAATCTGCAACCGGGAGAAGTCTATGAGAAGGAATATCGGCAACAACACGCCGATGGTTCTTGGCATTGGTTCCGTTCTCGGTCTGTGGTATTTACTCGTGATGCTGAGGGGAACCCACAACAAATTATTGGCACCGCCATTGAGATTACTCAAGAAAAGCGGATTCAGATGCAACTGAAAGAAAGTGAAACTCGCTTAAACACGATTATCAACAGTATTTCTGATGGGATTTTAATTGTCGATCGCCACGGCAAAGTCAGATTTGCCAACCCCGCAGCCAGTAAAATATTTGGTCGTTCCCTTCAAGAACTGCAAAATCACGATTTGGGATGGCCTGTGGTAGTGGGAGATACTGCCGAATTAGGGATTATTTTACCCACGGGAGAAGTCAGTTTTGGGGAAATGACTGTAGCGGAAACCGAATGGGACGGCGAATCAGTTTATGTGGTTTGTTTGCGCGATATCCAACAACGACGCAAAGCCGAAATCGCCCTCCGAGAAAGTGAAGAACGATTTCGGCAATTAACCGACAACATTGAAGCGATGTTTTGGTTAATTGATGCTCAGACCCAAGACATTCTTTATGTCAGTCCCGCCTATGAAAAAATCTGGGGACGCAGTTGCCAATCTTTCTACGCAGATCCGAATAGTTGGATGGCGGCGATGATGCCAGAGGATCGCGAAAATATTCTCGGTAAAATTTGCCAAACCCAACCCGCAGAGTTGACCACGATGGAGTATCGAATTATCCGACCGGATGGGGCAATCCGTTGGATTGGGGCGAGAACTTTTCCGATTATTAATGAAGAGGGGGCGATCGCGCGAATTGCCGGAATTGCTGAGGATATTACCGAGCGCAAATGGCAACAAGAACAACTAGAAAAATACCGTCATCGTCTAGTAGAACTGGTGAGAGAACGCACCAGCCAACTAAAAACCGAAGTCAGCCAACGGCAGCAAGCGCAATCAGAAATTCATTTTCAAGCCCGGTTATTAGATGTGGTGAATCATGCGATTATTGCCACGGATTTATCCGGGGTGATTATTTATTGGAATCGATATGCAGAAACCCTGTATGGTTGGTCGGCGAAAGAAGCATTAGGCCAGAATATTATCGATGTAATGTCGATTCAGCAAAGCCGCGAAGAAGGCTGGAAAGTCTTTGAACAACTCCGGGAAGGACAAACTTGGGCTGGGGAATTCTTAGTGCAGCATAGAAATGGCCGGACATTTCCCGTGATGGTGAACAATGCTCCTTTTAGAAACCAAGCCGGTGAACTGATTGGGGTTGTGGGGATTTCTTACGATCTTTCCTCGCAAAAGCGGGCAGAAGAAGCGTTAAAAAAAGCCAATGCTTCCCTAGGAATTGCTGTAGAAGAACGCACGAAAGATTTAGCCGGGGCGATCCAACGGCTGCAAGAAGAAATTATCCAGCGGAAAGAGACGGAAATTGCCTTGCGCGATAGCGAACAACGGTTTCGGGCGATGTTTGAACAGAGTGCCGTGGGGATGGTGTTAACCGATCGCACGGGGCAGTGGCTTCAGGTGAATCAAAACTTTTGTGAATTTTTAGGTTATTCCGAGTCAGAGTTATTAAAGCTGTCATGGGAAAAAATTACCTATTCCGAGGATATACTCAAATCCACCAATCTGGTGCGGCAGTTCTTCAAAGGTGAAATTAATAGCTTCACCCTGGAAAAGCGCTATTTGTGTAAAAACGGTGAAGTTAAATGGGGACATTTAAGCTTTTCTTATGTGCGATCGCCTTCAGGGGATCCGATTTACTGTTTAGGGGTGGTTGAGGATATTTGCGAACGAAAACAAGCGGAAACTCTGTTGCGCGATCGCCTGCGCTTAGAAACTGCCTTGGCGGAAGTTTCTCGCGAGTTAGCCAGTCAACAAATAGCGAATTTATCTCGCGTCTTGCAAATGCTAGGTCAGGCGGTGCAAGCTAACCACGCTTACTTAATTGTCTTTGAGTTAGAGAGTACCCAACTCAAGGAAGTCTATGATTGGTCTGATTTCGACCGTCCCGAAAATCTGGATCGATTCTTCAAAATCAATCGCGCATTATTACCTTGGTGGAGCGAACAATTAAAGCAGAAACAAAACCTGATAATTTCCCATCGCAAAAATTTGCCCCCCGCCGCAGAAATTGAGCAAAATATTCTCCAAGCTTTGAATATCTGCTCCATGATTGCGGTGCCAATTCACAGCCCATCGGGACAACTTTGGGCAGAAATTGGCTTTATTACCCAGGGAGATAACTTCAAAGATTGGTCGGACCAAGATGCCCAGTTATTAAGAATTGTGGGAGAGATGCTTTCTAGTTATTGGACGAATCAGCGCGATCGCGAAAAACTCCGGAACTCAGAAGAACTTTACTCCGGCATCTTTCAACATTCTGCCGAAAGCATTTTTTTGTTAAAGCTGACTCCGGACGCTCGGTTTATCTATGAAACCATTAACCCTAGCTATCAAAAAACTTTTAAATTGACAGATCGAGCAGTGTTTGGGAAATACTTAGAGGAAATATTGCCCAAAAAATTAGCTCGAAATTTTCGGCTAAAGTTTCATAACTATCTCAAACAAGCCGAAGCTATTAGCTATGAAGAAGCGGTAGAATTTCCCGATCAAACCCGAATCTTACGCACGATTCTTTTACCCATCAAAGATGAATCTGGCCAAATTGTCAAATTACAGGGTAGTTCACGAGATATTACCGAAGAAAAACAATTTCAAACCGAACTAGAACAGGCGAAAATGGCCGCCGAAGCCGCCAACCGAGCCAAAAGTGAATTTTTGGCCAATATGAGCCATGAACTGCGAACTCCCTTGAATGCAATTCTCGGATTTACCCAACTGATGCAACGGGACATGAATTTATCAGAAACCCACCGAGAACAATTATCCATTGTGCATCGGTCAGGGGAACATTTACTCTCCTTAATTAATGATATATTAGACCTATCGAAAATCGAGCTAGGTCGAATTTACCTGGACTTCCATAATTTTGACTTTTATCTGATGCTGGCTACACTCAAAGAAATGTTACAAGTTAAAGCGGAGGCTAAAAATTTAGACTTTAGGATTGAATGTGCTTCAGACGTTCCCCAATATCTAGAAACCGATGAGAAAAAATTACGCTCAACTTTAATTAACTTAATCGGCAATGCGATTAAATTTACCGAATATGGCAGTATTGTCTTACGAGTCAGTTTGGCGGACTATGGATATTTTCCCCCAGCGGAGTTCAGCGGCTTCAGCCTTAACCCCCAAAAGTTAAAACTGCATTTTGAAATTGAAGATACTGGACCGGGGATTGCTTTGGCAGAAATGGACACTTTATTTCAACCATTTATTCAAACCAAAACCGGGGAAAAATCGGCGGAAGGCACCGGTTTAGGTTTAGCCATTAGCCAAAGGTTTGTGCGATTGATGGGTGGAGAAATTACCGTCACCTCTAAAGTAGAGATGGGATCGATTTTTAAATTTGATATTCTTTGTAGTGAAGGAACTGAAAGAAAGTTACTTGTCCCAGAGGTCTCTCAAAGAGCGATCGCCCTTGCCCCCAACCAACCCACCTATCGAATTCTGGTGATCGAAGATCAATGGACTAACCTAAAACTGCTTACCAGTATCCTGGAACCTGTGGGGTTTGCCGTCTGTGAAGCCCAAAATGGTTTAGAAGGATTGGAAATTTGGCAGCGTTGGCAACCCCACTTAATTTTCATGGATCTGAGAATGCCCATCATGGATGGTTATCAAGCCACTCAACAAATTAGGATTAAAGAACAACAGCGGCGCCAAGCCAAATTCACCCGTCAAGCCAGCATTTTTGCTGGGGATAACTTGACGCCCGCATCATCGGTTAATCCCCAAGACCCGGTGGATCGTACCGTGATTATTGCCTTAACTGCTAGTGCCTTTGAATCCAATCGATCGGTAGTCTTAGACGTGGGTTGTGATGACTTTATCTCTAAACCCTTTGAGGAAAATTTACTCTTAGAAAAAATCGCCCATCATTTGCAAGTGCAGTATATTTATGAAAGCCGGAATGATTCATTGTCATTCAGCGATCGATTCCCGCAAACGAAAACCCCTGAAGCGATTACCTCAGAAAGTTTGAGTGTCATGCCGAATGAATGGATTATGGAACTGCGTCAAACGGCGCTGGCGGCTCGAGAACAACGGATTTATAAATTAATTGAGCAGATCCCTGAAGAGGATCGATGGTTAGCTTCAGGTCTAACCAGTCTAGTAAAAAATCTTCTTTTCGATCGGATAGTTGACTTAACCCAACCCTATTATGAATAACGTTCCCACATTTGCGTATGCTGGTGATATTTTGATTGTTGACGATCATTTAGAAAATTTACAAATATTGTTTTCTATGTTGACTGACTATGGTTACGAAGTCCGACGCACGATCAATGGTCAGCAAGCTTTGAATGTCGCCATGTCTGAACCGCCAGATATTATTTTATTAGATATTCTCATGCCAGAAATGGATGGTTATGAAGTTTGCCGCCAGTTAAAATCTCAGAAAAGTACGGCGAGTATCCCCGTAATTTTTTTGACGGCACTAGATGATGAGTTGGATAAATTAAGAGCCTTTGAAGTGGGCGGAATTGACTACATTACCAAGCCTTTTCACATTAAAGAAACGATCGCTCGCATTGAAAACCAATTAACCATCCAAAAACAACGACGGGCGATCGCACAGCAAAATCAACAACTCAAAGTCCAAAACCTCCGCTTAGAGGAGTTAAATGCTGAATTAGTCAAATTAAACACTAAGTTAGAACAATCAAACCAAGACCTAGAACAATTTGCTTATATTGCCTCCCATGATTTGCGATCGCCCTTGCAAACCATTCTGGGCTTTACCCAAATTTTAAAGCAAAAATACCATGAAGCCATCGACGACAAAGGCAAACATTATCTAGACCGCGTTATCACCGGGGCTTATCGGATGAACAAACTGATTACTGCCCTGTTAGAATATTCCCGGATCGGCAACAAAAATTTAGAATTTAAGCCCGTAGATGGTAATGGTATTCTCGATCAAGTGTTAGAATCCTTACAAGCAGAAATAGAACAAAGTAGCGCGGTGATTCTGCGCGATCGCCTGCCAATCTTGCACGGCAATGAAGTACAAATCGGACAACTATTTCAAAACCTCATTGGCAACGCGATCAAGTATCGCCATCATCATGTCAAACCCCAAATTAAAATCACTGTGGAACAAAGAATTAACTTTGAATACTTGATTGGCATCCATGACAATGGCATCGGCATCTGCGCTGAGGATTTTCAGCGGATCTTCCAAGTCTTTCAGCGGTTAGAACATTCAGAAGAATACTCAGGCACCGGCATTGGGTTAGCGGTCTGTCAAAAAATTGTGGATAACCACGGGGGACGGATCTGGGTTGAATCCGAAGAAAACCAAGGCACTAGCTTTTACTTTACCTTGCCCGGTGAGAAAACTATGGGGTAGCCACCGATGGAACCCAACTAATTTGGCGGCATTTTTTAGCGGAAAAATCACGGAAAAATTTTGGCTGTGCCTGATTATTGGCATCAATATGCCTTACAATACTCTCGATCGCCAAACTCAAGACAGACATACTGAATAATGGATAATAACGCAGTTAAATTTTTGCTAAAAGTCATGGTCGCTTCTGCCCTAATTTCCCTAGGAATTAAGTATATTGGGCCATTATTAGGCATTCCGACCAATTCCGCGATCGCCCTGATTGCCGTCTTACTGCCCCCTTTCTTCCTCGGTGGACTCTTAAGTTGGCGAGTTTTCCGTCCCACCAGCAAACCATCGGCTTAAAACCGGCATCACCGCCGATGCCGGTTGCCTCAAAATCAATCATTGCCGTTGTAATTAGCAAATAATCAGGAGCGATCGCCATGAACCTAGGTCAATGGATTGGTCTATTAGTTTTTATCCTATCGTTTTATATTCTCTGGCAAATTCGCCAGATATTATTACTGGTCTTTGCCGCCGTAATTTTAGCCACCGCCTTAAACCGATTCGCCAGATTTTTACAAAAGTGGAAAAAGCTTAAGCGATCCTGGGCGGTATTTTTATCAATTAGTTTTTTGGTACTAATTTGCACCATTGTGGTACTGATCATTGTACCACCATTTGTCGTCGAATTCCAACAGCTTACCAACAGATTTCCCCAAGGGATTAATAAAGGCATTCAAACCTTAAATGATTGGGTAAATCAGCTTGAATATCGTTTTTCTGGAGAACTCGCCCAACGAGTTCTGGATTTATTCAAAATCGAAGACTTAATCAGACAAGTCCAAAATCTCATCAATCAAATTGCCGAAGGAATTGGGGCATTTCTGGGTGGAACCGTGGGGTTTGTCGGCGGCACCGTCGGAGTATTCCTCAGCTTTTTGCTGGTGGTGATTTTATCCATTATGATTTTAGCGGAACCCTTGGCCTACCGCAAAGCATTTGTCCGCTTATTTCCCTCATTTTATCGGCGCCGAGTCGAATATATTTTAGATCGCTGTGATGTAGCCTTGGGGGGATGGCTGGTGGGGATCTTGCTGAACATGACCGCCATTACGGTATTAAGCTGGGTTGGTTTATCAATTTTGGGTGTGCGTTTATCCCTCGCTCATGCGGTTTTAGCTGGTTTACTAACCTTTATTCCCAATATTGGGCCGGGGCTGAGTGTCCTGCCACCAATGGTCATTGCTTTTTTAGATGACCCTTGGAAATCTCTCGCCGTGTTAATTCTCTACATTTTAATTCAACAAGCCGAGAGTAATTTTCTCACCCCATTTGTCATGGCTCAACAGGTTTCTCTTTTGCCTGCTGTCACCTTATTAGCTCAACTATTTTTTGCCACATTTTTTGGCTTTTTCGGTTTATTTCTCGCTTTGCCTTTGACCGTAGTGGCTCAAGTCTGGTTACAAGAAGTATTAGTGAAAGATGTTTTAGACCATTGGGAAAACGCCGACATAGAAAAAACTCGTAAATTTGAGCAAGTTAATGATAGTTTAGGCGATGAACCAGTGAATTCTTTAATATCATCGACTCAGCCAGAACCGATTTCAAAACCCACCAATTCAGCACCGACAAAATCGGGGCTGGTAGAAATTACTGACCAGTCAGAAACCATAGAAACCGCGCCGGAAAATCCATCGACTCAACCGAATCAAGCAGATTTACCCGAATCTCCCGAAAACTTACCCCAGGCTTAAGCTAGTTTTCGATCATTTTTAATTTATGCCTTTATTGATTAAGGATTTAAAATGCGATCTCTTGCGGAAATTAACCAAAAAATTAAAGAAAAACGTGCAGTTGTTTTAACAGTAGAAGAATTAAAAGCCCGGGTCGCGGAAACCAGCGTGGCTCAAGTGGCTAAAGAAGTGGATGTGGTGACGACGGGCACTTTTGAGCCAATGGAGTCATCGGGAGCAATTATTAATTTAGGGCATACGGATCCGCCCATCAAAATTAGCCGCTGTTGGTTAGATGGAGTATTAGCTTATTCTGGTTTTGGGGCGGTAGATTTGTATTTAGGCGCCACAGAAATTAGTGAAGATACGGACGAACACAAAGAAATTGGTGGCGGTCATGTGATTGCTAATCTAATTGCGGGCAAACCCGTGCATTTGCGTGCGATCGGTCAGGCGACTGACTGTTATCCCCGGGCATCTTTTGAAACTACCATCTCCCGCGATACCATTAATCAGTTTTATTTATATAATCCTCGTAATCTTTACCAAAATTTTATTGTTGGGGTGAATGGAGGCGATCGCCTTCTTTATACTTACCTTGGCCCCTTACAACCCCGTCTCGGTAACGCCGTTTACTCTAACATTGGGGCCTTATCTCCCCTCCTCAACGACCCAGAACTCAAACTGATCGGCATTGGTAGCCGCATTTTCCTGGGCGGTGGCATTGGCTATGTCGCCTGGGAAGGCACCCAACATTTTCCCCTGCAAAAGCGCCTCCCCAACCAGACACCCATCGGCCCTGCGGCCACCTTAGCCCTGATTGGGGATGCCAAACAAATGAATCCCAAATGGGTACGGGGCTGCTACTTCAAAAACTATGGCCCTTCCATCATGCTCGGAGTTGGTGTTGCCTTCCCAGTCTTAAACGAAGCGGTGGTTCAATGCTGTGCCGTCTCTGACAAAGAAATTGTCGCCCCGGTAGTAGATTTCTCCATCCCCCGCCGAGTTCGGCCTACCTTTGGTTTAGTTAGCTACGCTCAACTCAAAACCGGACGACTAAAAATAGAGGGCAAACCCGTGCGGGTTGCCCCTTTAGCCAGTATCTACTTATCTCGTCAAGTCGCCTTAGAACTCAAACAATGGATTGCTCAAGGGGAATTCACCCTCACTGAACCCGTCGCCCCCCTGGACATGAATCGATCTTTTCTGCCCCAAAATCTTTGGGGATCTCAAATGACTTTAGATTAGGCGTAGGGTGGGCATGATTGCCCACCTTATATATATGCGTAATATATGCGTAGGGTGGGCAATCATGCCCACCCTACATATATCTAATATCCGATCGCCAGGTTTAGCGCAGATTTGACATTAGGTTTCACTTTCGGGTTTCTGACGCTTTTTAATCGCGGGTTTGGGAACGGCGCTAGACCGAGTTGGCGGTGAGAACTGAGCGGGCTTGCGATCGGGACGCTGAAAGCTTTTCTGGTAACGAGGGGCGGTGCCTCCACCCGGTCGCCCACCAGCGGGCTTGCTGCCTTTCTTCGCCTTGGTCGGCCCGACCAGACCCAAATCATTCCCCTGTTTAATGCTCAGGTTTTGGCCTTCCCGTTGCAAATGTAAGTCCCAAAAACGACCCACCGCTTTTCCTTCGAGACTGCCTTGCAGTTTTAACTTGAAAAACTTCGGTTCATCAGAGGGTTGGCGGGGATGCTGCTTAATTTTGATAATGATATATGGTGGCTCCTGGTCTTCAGATGGTTCTGATTGATAAACCACTTCACCGCGAATGGAAAAATACCCATCGTCCAGGGGTGGATATTCCGAGGTTTCAACGGTTTTGGCATCTGATGGCGAGCCTTGGTCTGGGGTAGCCTCTGCACTCAGGTCGCTATCTTCAATGGCTTTATACTTAGGACTGAGTTGTTCGGGTTCCCAAATTCCCACAATTTGTAAGTGCAATTCACCATTTTTTTGTCTAGTGCGAGGATAAACCACCCAAAGATGATTTTCTTTTAGGTCAATATGATTTTTTACTAAACTCATTACCCGTCCCAAGAGAACGGCATCAATTTCCGTGCCATCGGGGGTGATGAGGGCACCTTTGGTAAATTGGTCGTCTGATGCCCGGTAATGGCCATGAACTAACCCAATCGCCCGATACTGCTTGGGTTCTGATGGCGGGGGAATGGGATGTTGCCGCCCAATGGATTCGATTTCTGAAGCATCGTCGCGATCGCTGCCGACAATTTCGTGGTTGGTTTCAGGATTAGTTAGAGCACTCACAGGTAATGATGTTGGTATTTCTTCATGGTTTGGGGACTCAGGAGCACTGGCAACCGACGACGGTTTCTGTGCTTCAGGGACTTGAGTTGACTTTGGTTCTGCGGCCAAAGAGCGTATTGAACTTGCGGATTTAGTTGACTTGGTAAACTCATTCGGAGAGGAATTCATAAAACCTCCAGATTCAGCGGAGACACATCCCTATATGGGTAATTATTTAAACGATACGTTGCGATCTTCACCCCGATCGGTACAGGGACTTGAGCGATCGACTTGGATAGGGAGAGCAAAAAAAATCGATTGGGACTTCTTTGCCTCTCATTTTCTCTGAATGGCGCTGTTTCTTGGGGAGAAACCGAACCAAACAACAGATCAATATAACTGATGATATAGGATACACAGATATTTCGGTTTTCTCTGTCTTTGATTGGAGTCTGTGACTCTTGAACATCAGCCTGCTTATTTTACTCAATCCAAGGATGCTATACCAAAATCCGTATTATTTCTACTTTGACTGGCAAAAAAATCTTCGGTTTCTACCAAAATCTAGTGGTTCCACCCGTTCGGCTTTCTGAGTGAGAGGGAATCGCGTTTTTTGACTGACCATTTTTTTTCTTTGTTCTCTCAATTATGGTTTAGCTGTTGACATCTTCTAGTCCTGATTTTCCAGAGATTTCCCTAGTGCTATGCCCGAAACCGGATACATTATTCACAGATTTTTCTCCTTCTAACCATTACATCTTACATTTTAACTTATGGCACAAGTATTTATATTGTAGGGTGGGCAAAAATTCACCATCATATATGGTAGGGTGAGTAAAATATGCCTGCCCACCCGAAGAATGTTAGGGGCGGTTGGATGAATTTTTGTAAATGTTATAACTTATGGCATAAGTAGTTTTTGTGGCATTGTGGATGATAAAATCATTAATTTTCTAGATACTGATGGTTTTTTACCATTGATTTCACCGTACATTGTTGGCGAATTTATCTATCAGAAACAGTCTGATATTTGCCAAGTGGAATCAGAAGAGTTGAAGGCTGTTCAATTGGCAATTTTCCAGCGCAGCCCGTTAGATGAAAATTTTTCACTAACTGGTTGATTAAATTCCAGAAACGATCGCCGAAATTATGGGAAATTATGGGGCGAACCAAGCCGCCACCTCGGAGTCATGCCTGATTCCGTTGCGGTGGGGAGTGATTCCGCTTTGAGCGGATCCCCCTTGGGCGAATCGCTCTTGCCGTTACCGAGCAAGAATGTCAGGATAATATTAATCGAGTTCAATGTAATTCCGTGTCAGAAAACCGCAATCGTTGGGTAACGGTGCTCGTAATGAGCATCGGGCTAATCTCTTTTCTTGGGCTAGGAATGGCTCCCTTTATTCAAGGGCTGATTGGTTCGGATCGGACCGCCAATCAGACAACACCGGCTCAAACTCAAACTGCTAATGCTTTTCCACGAGAAGAATTAGAAGCACAGGCACGAGGATATGAACTGGTTTTGCAGCGAGAACCGGATAATGAAACCGCCCTGCAAGGATTATTGGAAGTTAAACTTCAGTTGCAAGATTTACCAGGATCGATTGATGTCTTAGAGAAATTAGTCCGGCTGAAGCCAGAGCAAACCAATTATGCGGTGTTATTGGCTCAAGCCAAGGAACAAACCGGCGATCGCGAGGCAGCAGCCCAAGTTTATCGTCAAATCCTCACCGCTCAACCTGGTAATGCCAATGCCCTGGATGGCATGGTGAAATTGTTGATTGCCGAAAATCGTCCAGAGGCGGCGATCGGCTTGTTACAAGAAACCTTGAAAACCGCTCCTCAAGCGAATCAGATTGCGCCGAATACCATCGATGTGGTTTCCGTGCAAACGATCTTGGGTCAGGTTTACGCCCAGCAAGAACGCTACGCTGAGGCGATCGCGGTTTACGATGAAGCCATGAAAGTGGATCAAAAAGATTTTCGCCCGATCCTCGGCAAAGCTCTCGTCCTGAAACGCCAAGGCAAAACGGAAGAAGCCAGTCAACTGTTTAAGGTTGCCGGAGACTTGTCTCCCGCACAATATCGCGATCAAATTAAACAATTAGCGGCTCAACCGCCCGTTCCCGCTGCCCCTCCCGCAACTCCTCCCGCAACTCCACCGGCAACTCCTCCCGCAACTCCTCCCGCAACTCCACCGGCTCCAGAAAAGCCAGCGTCGCCGTAGAACGGGGGCCGCCATCGGGGGAATAATTAACAATTGATAATTGACAATTGACAATTAAATAAAATTATCAATTATCAATTATCAATTATCAATTATCAATTAACAATTAACAATTAACAATTATTAATTATTTTCTCTGCCCCTACACCCTACACCCTACACCCTACACCCCGGAAGTTCCCCATTAGGGCAGTAATTCTACAAATTCTTGTAAAGCGGCAGAATAGCGATCGCCTGCGACCCACATCACATCATTATGTCCAGCCCCTTCGACCCACAAAGAACGCTTAGGTTCTGGGGCAGCGGCAAACAATGCCTGTCCGTGCCAAAAGCGCACCACCTCGTCTTCCGTACCGTGCATCACCAAAACGGGGCAATTCACTTGTTTAATTTTGGCCAAATTTTCAAACTTATCAAAGGGATAAAGAGGGACTTTAGTTAAAGCGCGGAAGGCACTGACAAAAGTGCTCTCTAAAATCAAACCAGCTACCGGCTGACGGGCGGCTAGATCCACCGAAGGCCCGCCCCCCACGGAACGGCCATAGATAATAATTTGATTTGGGGGAATGCCTAAAGTCTGAGTCAAATAATGATATGCCGCATCAATATCTTGATAACTTCTCTCTACCGTGGGCTGACCCCCCGAAGTGCCATATCCTTGATAGTCATAGGAAAATACGGCAAACCCCATTGCTTGAATTTCTTGGAGCGCAGGCCGAATATCGCCCAAGTCTTCTGCATTGCCGTGGCTGTAGAGGATCGTATATTTGGCCTGCTCGTTGGGCAAATATACCCCTGAAATCAGCATCCCGTTGGCGGATTTCAGTTTGAGAATTTCTGAGTTGTCAGAATAAGTCGCAGGTTGAGGTTGAAAAATTAAGGAATTTGAGAAAAAATAACCCCAAACCCCAATGGCCACATAAACAAAGATGATGGAACGAACTAATCGTTGCCAGGAAAATTCTCCGATGAGCAACTGGCGTAATTTTTTTTTGTTCATCTCTGGGCAACTTAAACTCGATAGTTTAGGCAATAATCTGTACGGGGATATCTAGGCAATTGTTTCGAGATGACGACCAAGGAAAACCATCCCGGATGACAACAGTTAAGTAACAGGCGAACATCTCAACCAATTCACCCGACTTTTGGGTAGTCTGTGTTGAGATAGTCTTTGTCGATCTGGATCTGGTTTTAGATGCGATCGCCTGAATCTGACTAATCCCCAATTAATCATTATACAGAGGAAAAAACATGGTGTTGGAATATCCAGATGACTTGAAATATCTAGACTCCCATGAATATGTCCGACTTGATGGCGAAATTGCCACCATTGGTATCAGTGCCTATGCCATTGACCAACTCGGTGACATTGTGTTTGTGGAGTTGCCGGAAGATGGTGATGCCGTAGAAAAAGGTGAACCCTTTGGCAGCATTGAGTCGGTGAAAGCAGTAGAAGAGATGTATGCCCCCGTCTCTGGGACGGTGATCGAACGCAACCAAACAGTGATGGATGGGCCGGAGATTCTTGGGGAAGATCCTTATGGAGAAGGTTGGTTACTCAAAGTTCGGATTACGAATGAAGATGAATTGCAAGATGCCTTAACCGCTAGTGAGTATAGAGAACAAGTAGAAGGGGAAGCGTAAGTCCTGAGTCCTGGAGTACCGGGCATTTTAACGGAATTGTTGGCGATCGCGCTACCAGTCGGTAGCGCGATTTTTGTCATTCGTGATTCGTCATTCCCTCCCAACAACTTGCCAACTTGCCAACTTGCCAACTTGCCAACAATCAACAATCAACAATCAACAATCAACAATCAACCAACAACCAACAACCAACAACAAACAACAAATAACATTATTTTTCCAGTTCGTTGAGATTAAAGATAAATGGCACACTGGCAGATTTATCTCCCATAATCAAAACTTTGGGCATTTGAGCACCCCCTTCCCGCCAAGCTTGAATGGCTTCTTTCTGGAGTACCAATTGCCCCCCTTGGGCTTTCAAAGTTTCGGCTAACAGTTTTTGAGCTTCCGCTTTTCCTTTGGCGCGATTAATATCTGCTTGGGCTTCTTGTTCCGCCTCTTGAGCAGTATAAACCGCTCGTTGGGCTTGTTGCTCGGCAATTTGTTTTTCTTCCACAGCGCGAGCAAAGTCTTTGGAAAAATTCAAATCAATCACACTGGTATCGAGTACAAGAATGCCATATTTTTTTAACCGTTGCTCCAAGGCATTATCAAAATCTTGTTTCAGTTGGTTGCGTTGGGTAATCGATTCTTCGGCGGTGCGTAATGCGGCAGCAATTTTAAAAGATTCCTGGGTTTGGGGGGCAATAATTTTGGCGACAATATTCTCTAAACTCCCTTGAGTTCTTTTAATTGTCACCACTTGGTCTGGATCGAGCCGGAAGTTAATGGCAAATCTGGCGGTTAGTTCTTGCAGGTCTTTGGTAGAACTTTGGGCGGGAACTTCAAATTTTTGTACGGTGACATCATAGATATCGACGGTGGAAATAAACGGCGGTTTAAGGTGAATTCCTTCTAGTAAAGCCCCGTCTTGGGCTTTGCCTAAAATTCTGATTACTCCCGCTTCACCGGGGTTAATAATCGCAAAAGAACTCAAACTAATTAGAATCACTAATGCGGTAATAATTCCGGCAACTAATAAGGAGAAACTTTGAGTGTAAGAATTTTTCATTGAACTACCATTGAAGCAATATTGTATGAACGACTTTTGGATGACAATTTGGCTGAAATTTGCCGCATAAATTTGGTGACTGAAATTTGGTGACTGAAACCGAGACTGGTGGGGTAATTTATGCCTTGCCTCTACCAGATATATAGGTTTAAAGTAATTCCCCATTTAGCGATCGCTGTATTCAGATCGAGGCAATTGATTTCGCCGAGAAATCACTGGTCGATCGGTTGCGGGTCATTTTGCCAGTTAAGCATGGATGGGTATTGTCTGAAAAATCCGATCGCAGTTTTCCACAGATGGGGTGAATTTTCCACAGATTTTGGTCAGTTTTCCACAAATTTCCACAAAGCTATGATGAAAATCCCCAACCAGGGGAAAGCGATCGCCTAAAAAAGTTAGATGATCCTGGTTGCTTTCCCCTCGGTCGATGATGGGTTGAAAGCGATCGCCCCTGCCCCGGTTTCTTTGTCCTTTTGTCCCTAATAGAGAATTATTCCCATTCAATCGTTCCCGGTGGCTTAGAGGTGACATCATAAACCACCCGGTTTACCCCTGGAACTTCATTCACAATTCGGTTAGAAATAGTTTCCAAGAAATCATAAGGAACGCGAGACCAGTCAGCGGTCATGCCATCTTCACTGGAAACAAAACGCAGCACAATCGGATAAGCATAAGTGCGCTGATCTCCCATCACCCCAACGCTGCGGATCGGCAGCAAAACCGCGAAGGCTTGCCAAAATTTGCTATACACTCCTTGTCGGTTAATTTCTTGCCGGACAATGTGATCCGCATCCCGGAGAATTTCCAGCCGTTCTTCGGTGACTTCACCGAGAATCCGAATGGCCAATCCGGGGCCGGGGAAAGGATGACGGTTGATAATTTCTTCCGGTAAACCGATGGATTTGCCCACTTTCCGCACTTCATCTTTAAATAGTTTGCGTAAGGGTTCAATCAATTTGAAGCGCAAATCTTTGGGTAAACCGCCGACATTATGATGGCTTTTAATTTTTACCGCCACTCGTTCGCCAGTTTTGGGATCGACGTTGGTATCGGCAGATTCAATCACATCAGGATAGAGGGTTCCTTGGGCGAGATAGTCAAAGGGGCCAAGGCGTTTGGATTCTTCTTCAAAGACGCGGATAAACTCATGGCCAATGCGCTTGCGTTTTTCTTCGGGATCGGTGATTCCGGCAATTTTGACTAAGAAGCGATCGCGGGCTTTGACATGAACCACGGGGATATGGAATTGTTCGTGAAATAGTTTGACTAACCGTTCGGGTTCATTTTTCCGCATAAACCCTTGGTCAATAAACATACAAGTTAGCCGATCCCCGATCGCCTTATGCAGCAAAAAGGCCAAGGTACTGGAATCAACCCCTCCAGACAGGGCTAATAACACCCGCTTGTCTCCCACTTTGGCGCGAATTTCCCGAGTCGCTTGCTCGACAAATGCGGCCATTGTCCAAGTGGGCTCACATTCACAAATATGATAGACAAAGTTGCGGATTAGGGCTTGACCGCCGATAGAATGCACCACTTCGGGATGGAATTGAACCCCATAGAGTTGTTTCTCGTGATTGGCGATCGCGGCACAAGGGGTATTTTCTGTATGGGCTAAGACCTCAAAACCTTCGGGCAACTGCTTCACGGAGTCCCCATGACTCATCCACATCGTTGTCCCATCTTCTACATTCGTGAGTAAATCCGTGGGATCGTCGATTACCAAGGATGCCTTACCATACTCACCCCGTTCGGCCCGTTCTACGCTGCCCCCTAATTGTTGAACCATCAACTGCATCCCGTAGCAGACTCCCAGAATCGGAATCCCCAAGTCCCAAATCCCCGGATCGCACTGAGGTGCGTTCGCATCGTAAACGGAATTTGGCCCGCCAGACAGAATAATCCCTTGGGGATTGAGTTGTTTGATTTGTGCAATCGTGGTTCGGTAGGATAAAACTTCCGAATACACCTGCGTTTCCCGAATTCGTCGGGCAATTAATTCGGAGTATTGAGAGCCAAAGTCTAAAATCACTAGCATCTGGCGACTGAGTGATTCCATCTCGGACTCGTTGATGCTTGATTCCTGCTGAGGAGTTGGTTGAGTAGATGTTTGTGCAATCACGGCGAAATCCTTTAAAAAGACTGATGTGGATATGGTCGATCGCTAAATTTTAGCCAAATTATTCGGCGCTAAACATTTGTTGAACGATTGGCGATCGATCGAGTGGGCAATTTTACGGCGGTTTTTTCTGTCTCTATTGACTAGGGGAATAGTTGAGCAGCATATCTGAACGGCAATTCAGGAATTTGCCTCAGATGCTAAGAGCAATCCTAAGCATTTCTGGCGCCAACAATCTTTGCAGAAATTTTTCGGCCATCGATTCAGGCTTCGATCGGACTTTTCGGGTCTAATTTCGGTCAAGATCGATCGAATTCCTGATAACTTTAACTTTTAATTTATGTTGCCTAGATTAGCACAGTTTTGGGAGTAATGCGTCGCCTCTTTTGCTTTTAATTATAATTTGACGGCGGCGATCAAATAATAGACAACCGACTTGAACTTCTCGGTTGCTGTGGATGCGAATGTAGTCTTGCGATCGCATATCGATTCGATCGGCGATCGCGCCATAGACCCGATCCACCCAATCACTGTTCGTCGAGATATCCAGATCCCGCAAAACTTGCAAGGCTGCCTCTGCCGTCTCACTGGCAAAAATTTGCTGTAATGTCACGGTCGGTAAGCCTAAATTGCCACAATGAGCCGCCAAAATTTCGCGCCGACCATCAGCCAAGTAGTGATGGGTGTGAAAAATCCCCCCAGCCAATTTCATTAACTTACCATGATAACCAAATAGCAAAATTGACTTGACATTTTCCTCACTTGCTGCTACCAACAAAGGCCCGATCCAGTTGGCCATTTTGACCAACCGCCCCGAATCAATCCCCATTTTCGCCGCCAAATCTAAGCCATTTTCGCCAATACAGAAAACTAAACTATCAAACTGACGGGCTTTAATCGCCAACTCTTGACGATACGCTTCCAACTGTCCGGGACTACTCAGGGGTTCAGAAATCCCCGTAGTTCCCAACAGGGATAAGCCTTGGACAACGCCAAAGGCTTCATTAGACGTGCGTTGGGCGAGTTGACGACCTTCTGGCAAGATAATCGTTACGGTAATTTTGTCGGTGGATGCTAATAAAGGAGTGAGGTTTTCGCGCAACAATCGCCGTGCATAACCATAAATCGCGGCTTGGTCATTGTTGGCGTGACGGCCAATTCCTTCCCCTCCTTGGATGATAATTTGCGGCGATCTTTGCGCCGATCGCTCACTAGGTGCTGTTGTCGGGTCAGCAGTCGGTTCAGCGAATTCCACCATTGCCCAAATCGGCGTATTCCGAGTTAAATCTAGATTATCTCCCGGATCGCTGCGGGCGATCGCCAGAGCGGTTCCTGGTTTTAACCGGGACACTTGTTCAATGGGAATTTCTACGGTTTGGGGAGGATCGAGTAAATCCACAGATACCCGATCGATTGATTCCCCAGGGGATAGATGCGATCGCCAAGATTTGACAGCAGCGATCGCCGCTGCACAAGCAAACACCGGCAAGGTATAACCAGATCGAGGCAAAGAATTCGGCATAATTCAGCATAAAAATAATGGTTCTATTATGATAAAACCCTCAACTCGTAAGGGGTTGAGGGTTTTATCATATATGTGCTTAAATCTTGTTATCTTAGCAGGTAGGCGATCGCCAAGGAAGTTTCACCAACTATAGCTATCCGTGCAGGATTTATGAACTCCCCTCTCCCAGAGGGGAGAGGGGTCCGCCATCGTGAGGGTTTATTTCACGATTGATTTAGGATTGCTATATCAGCGGTCAGCTTAACAACAACAGGAGCGCATTAAACAATGGAAATACGCGGCATTTGGCTAACGAATACGGACAGCCAAGTTCTCACCTCTAAAGATAAAATCACCGAAGCAATGGAATTCCTTGCGGCAACCGGATTTAATGTGGTATTTCCCGTGGTTTGGAGCCAAGGATACACCCTCTATCCTTCCCAAATTATGCAGGAAACTTTTGGCCATCAAATCTTGCCGAAATTTCCCGGACGCGACCCCCTAGGGGAAGTCTGCGAAGCCGCCAAAAAAGTGGGATTAGCGGTGATTCCTTGGTTTGAATATGGCTTTGCTTGTTCCTACCGGCAAAAAGGGGGCAAAATTCTGGCGGCAAAACCCCATTGGGCAGCCCGCGATCGCGCCGGAAATCTTTTAAGCAAAAATGGCTTTGAATGGATGAATGCCTTTGACGTAGAAGTGCAACATTTCCTCAGTTCGTTAGTTTTAGAAGTAGCCAAAAATTATCCTATTGATGGCATCCAAGGGGACGATCGAATGCCTGCATTGCCCAGTGAAGGGGGCTACGATCCAAACACTATCCAAGCCTATCGTCAAGTCTTTGACTGTGACCCCCCAGAAAATCCTTATGATTATCGTTGGCTGAAATGGCGGGCGGATCTTTTAACCAACTTTTTATCCAGGCTTTACCAGAATGTCAAAGAAATCAACCCAAATTCGATCGTTTCTTTATCTCCCAATATCTATAAATGGTGTTTAGATGAATATTTACAAGACTCGCAAACTTGGTTAAATCGTAACTTAGTCGATTTGATTCATCCCCAAGTTTATCGCCGAGATTTAGCCAGCTATAAACGCACCATTACCTATATCACCAAATTAGAATATAAATCTGAACATATCCCCCGGTTAGCCCCAGGAATTTTAATCAAAATCGGCAACTATCGGATTACTGAATCAGACTTAATCGAAGCGATCGCCTATAATCGTTACTGTGGGATTTACGGAGAGGTCTTATTTTTCTATGAAGGTTTACGGGAAAATAATGATGCCTTGGCAAAAGCCCTCCGTTCCGGCCCTTATGCCCGCAATGCCGAATTTCCCTCGGTGCAATATTTAGAGAAACTTGTCAACCAAAAGCGATCGAAATCAATTTTCAGTAAAGCGATGGATCGTTTTAAAGATTTTATGTAAAGATTCCTGGGCGGCATTTCACCAGATTCGCTGCCAGAAATTGACCATGATTTTTCGGGGCTGATTTCGCTCAGATTAATTCCATCGATAACAAATGCTTGATTAATTTCGGAATCTGTATTTCTACCAAATATGATAAGCCTATTAAAATCAGCAAACTTAGGACTAAATCTTCCCAAGGAATTCTCTCCATTGCGGAAAAGTTCCGCAGCCCCCATTGTACCAAAATCGGATAATGTAACACATATAAAGCATAAGATATTGGATATATTTTATTAAAAGGAATTAGCAGATTTTTTACCCAATTATTCCAGTTTACCATAAAAGCAAAAATACTAAAACACAATAAAAATAAGGCGATCGAGAAATGACGCCAAATTAAAAAGGGATAGTAACCTAATTGAATTTCTGGTATCCCAAAAATCGGCAATCCGGTCAAAACAACCATTCCTAAAATAGCGATTAAACAATGCTGAGTATTTTTCAGGGTTAACCGCCGCTCCATTGCATAAATAGAACCTAACTCAATCCCCAGCCATTCCAAAATAA
Source organism: Oscillatoriales cyanobacterium (assembly GCA_011390955.1). Classification (GTDB taxonomy): domain Bacteria; phylum Cyanobacteriota; class Cyanobacteriia; order Cyanobacteriales; family Laspinemataceae; genus Planktothricoides. The sequence goes on from JAABRM010000012.1 coordinate 101,963, forward strand.
AATAAGTTAAAATTAAACAAATTTGATTGGGGAAAATTACATAAATTAAATAGGCGATACTTGAAAATATTAATACTAAATAAATTCGGTATTTCTGTCTAGGTAAGCAGCGATACAGCGGGTAAACTAACAGATAAAACCACCATTGATAAGAAAGAGACCATAACGGTAAATTTCCCAGAAATGGGTAGAACCAAGTCCCTGGTTTTACACTGCCAAAATCTTGCAGTAAAAGTAAATTACCGATCAAGTCTTTCCAGGTAAATAGCTTAGATAAAGACCCCGTAAAATATCCAATGACCAGGGAAACTAAGAGTGATATTAGGAAAGGAATATAAATGCGCTGAAATCTTTTGAGTAAAAATTTTTTAAAAGAGAAATATTTGCGTTCTAAGGAGAAAAAGATTAAAAATCCACTCATTAAGAAAAAGCCAACTACAACTTCTTGACCCAAGGAGGCGATCGCCTTTACCGGGAAAGGCACGATATCTAAATGATATAAATTAACGGTGACATTATGAAAGATAATATAAACACAAAAACCACCTCGAATTTGATTGAGGATTTGAAAATCAAAGGTTTTTTGCATAATTAATGAGAAACTTTTAACCAGTTTGGCGAGGGATTGTTCTAACAGAAAACCACAAAGACACTTTTAACACAAAGATGATATTCTCTGTGTTTTCTGGGTCTTTGTGGTGATTCAAAATTGACTAATCTTGAGCTCCGGCTTGTTGAAGTAAACGCGCTATTTTTCTATAGCGGTTGAATTCAGCGATCGCCAATGCGGTATAGCCGCCTTGATTCTTGACATTCAAATCTGCCCCGGCGGAAATCATTATTTGAACAGCCCCTTCACGACCGCGAGACGCCGCCCAAATTAAGGCGGTTGCCCCGGCATCATCTTGCTGGTTGACATCAGCCCCAGCCTCGATTAACGCCTGCATCACGAAAATATGATTTCGATCGGCGGCTCTCATTAAGGAGGTTTTCCCTTCGGAGACCTTGGTATTAGGGGATGCACCGGCATCGAGTAACACTTTCACGGTCTTGATATGGCCATAAGTCGCCGCAAGAGTCAGGGGAGTTTCATTAAAGTTTCTCACGTTAATATCCGCTCCTCTTTGTAGCAGCAACGCCACAATATCGTGATGTCCTTGCAACGCTGCAACTAACAGGGGTGTATCACCAAGTCGGTTGCGCTGTTGAAAGTTGGCACCGCGATCGAGGAGTACCTGGACTACATCCAAGTACCCTTCTACTACGGCCAGATTTAATGCGGTTTCATCATCCTTGTCTTTGGCATTAATTTGGGCGCCAGCATCTAATAAAATATGCACCAATTCCACATTGCCACTGGCCGCTGCCGCCATTAATGGGGTTTCCCCTTCTAAGTCTGGGGCATTGACATTGGCACCGGCATTTAATAAAGCTTTGACAATCTGAGTTTTTTGATGCTCAACAGCTAACAACAATGGGGGTTCACTGTCTTCGTTTTGGCAATGGACTAACTCTGGCTTATAGGACAGCAGGGTTTGAATCATGGCCAAATCCGCTTTGGTGACAGCGGTCAGGAATGCGGCTATTCCTTCGGGTTCACTGAGTTGAGCGTTGGCATGGAGTAAAATCTCTACCACATCGGCAAAGCCGAGGTTTAAGGCAATTTTCAGGGCAGTATCCCCATCTCGATCCGATACATTGGGGTCAGCCCCGGCATCAAGCAATAGATGCACTAGGACGGCTTTGCCTTTCATGGCAGCGGCCATTAATGCGGTGCTACCATCATCGTTTCCATCATTAACATCCGCACCTCTCGATAGTAAAAATTTCACAACATCTAGCTGGTAGTTAGCACAAGCCAACATGAGAGCAGTGACGCCATATTTTTTTCTTCGAGCATTGACTTTGGCACCAGCATCAACCAAGATTCGCACGATTTCTGTGTAGCCTTGAGACGCGGCAAACATTAAAGCTGTTGTACCTTCTGGATCCGTGCTGTTCAGATCAGCACCTTGGGCAATTAATGCTGAAATTGGAGTGATTTGGCCACTTCGGACTGCCTGTAGTAATAAAATATCTTGCTGAGAGGGCATACGGGAGCCTCTTGTCACCTAAAACAATTGGGCAATGTTGATCAGAGTAACCCATTGGTTATGGGCTTGAACCAGTGGTCTGAGTTGCTGCGCTAGAAAAGCCGTTAGCAATGCTAAAGGGCTATGTTCCGCAAGGAGAAAAACTCATCCTGGTTGCGATCGCTTCCGCCGGGTCAGTCTGGCTTTTGATTACCTCTAGATTAAAGTTAAACAATGAATTTGATCCCTGGATCCTAAATTTATGATAAGTTTTATGAAGATTTTCGGCTAACTAATAGAGAATTACCATGCGAATTGAAGTTCTTCCCGAACCACTGCAAACTTATGTGCTGCCTTTCTTACACCCAGTTTTGATGTGGGTGATTTTTGCCCTGACGATCTATGCTCTGGTTCTGGGGGTAAAAGCCAAGAAAACCAGACAAGCGACCGGGGAAGAGAAGAAAGAACTGATTAAAGGCAAATACAATACGAAACACTATCAAGTGGGTTCGATCCTTTTGGCCCTGATGGTGCTGGGTACGATTGGCGGGATGGCTGCTACTTATGTGAATAATGGCAAGTTGTTTGTGGGGCCGCATTTGTTGGTCGGTCTGGGGATGACTGCCATGATTGCGACTTCCGCTGCTTTGGCGCCTTTTATGCAGAAAGGTGCTGACTGGGCGCGATCGCTCCATGTGGGCTTGAATATGATTTTGGTGGTGCTATTTGCTTGGCAAGCTTTTAGCGGTGTCCAAATTGTCCAGAAACTTGTCAGCAGTCTGTAATATTTTTCTGCCTAATTCTGGATCGATCCCCCCAACTTAAGGATCTGGGGCAGGATTTACCGGAAATTGGTCTCGTTCCCAGGCTCCAGCCTGGGAACGAGGTTACGAGGGTAAAAAAAGGAGGCGATATTTAGCGATCGCCCTCTTTTTTTGTCTTTTTTCGCAGGTTTTGTGGCTTTTTTGTGCGGTTTTAGAGTTAGGGGTTAACTTGTTCGCAAACCCCACGACCTTTGGTTTGTTGCCAATGTTTTTTAAAGAGTTTCAAGGTGGCTTCCCCTTGGCTGGTGTGAAAATCTTCCTGGACTTTATAGGTGAGACGATTAGAAACCAGTTTGACGATTTGAGCCAAAATGCGATCGCCGGTTTTTTGAATCACCGCTTCCGGTAATTTTTTAATAAATTGGGGAAAGCAGACGCCAACTTTGAGGTCTAACTGCCACTCCACACGAGTCATTTTGCTTGGCAGAGTTGAACCATCTGCCGCTAATTCTTCTGAAGGCTCAAACGGAAGTTCTACCAAGGTTTGTACCGCTTTAAAGTCCACTTCATACCCAGGGGGCGTATAGTTGGGTACGGGGATCGTTTCAATCCGATAAACTCCCTCATCTTGGGGCAACAAATGCAGGCCAATTTTGGGTTCCACCTGATAACCAAAGGAGCCAAACTTGCCAATGGTTAAAGCATAACCATTTGTGCCAATTGGTTTGGCTTTCATCGGATGAGCACAACGGATAAACCATCCTTGGTGAGCGTCAAAATATTCAGCGGCAGTTTTGGCATCAGCGAACATTTCCATACAGCCAATAAAGTGGGTTTGAAACCAAGTCGGTTCATTCGTTACGGATGCGTCGATTCCATCGGCATTTGTCGGAGTTGGCATTGCAGTCATAATTGGCTCATGCGTCAGTGGTTGCATCACCCGCTTTTCCTTAAAATAATCCTTTAACTGAGATTCGGCGAGGGATTCAGGGCGGTTTGGTTCATCCTCCACGACTCAATTCTGTGCAAAACCGGCTATTAATAGCTATTAATAAAATATAGTTCCAAAGATATTGGTCGATCGTCAACACATGAAAGCATTTGTAGCCGGAGCAACCGGGGAAACCGGGCGCAGAATTGTCAAAGAACTCTTAAACCAACAGATTCCTGTCCGAGCCCTAGTGCGTAACCGGGAACTTGGTCAAGAAGTTCTGCCCCCAGAGGCGGAATTGGTCGTCGGAGATGTCCTGAAGCCAGAAACCATTCGTGAGGCGATCGCAGATTGCACCGTCTTACTTTGTGCCACTGGCGCCCGACCCAGTTTGGATCCTTTCGGTCCCTATCAAGTGGACTACGAAGGCACCAAAAACCTAGTCGATGTGGCCAAAAGCCAAGGAATCGAGCATTTTGTTTTCGTCTCATCGCTTTGTGTCTCTCAGCTATTCCATCCACTCAACCTGTTTTGGTTGATTTTGGTCTGGAAGAAAAGGGCAGAAGAATATCTGCAAAAAAGCGGGCTGAAATATACTATAGTCCGTCCGGGGGGTCTAAGAAACGATGAAAGTAGCGATCGCCCGATCCTGTCCAATGCGGACACCCTATTTGAAGGCAGTCTTCCCCGTACCCAGGTCGCCCAAGTTTGCGTCGCTGCCCTCTCCGAACCCGCATCCCACAATAAAATTGTGGAAATTATCGCCAAACCCGACGCACCGGCTAAAACTTTTAGCGAATTATTTGCCAATGTTCGGTAATTGTTGTTGGTTGATGGTTGTTCGTTCTTCGTTGTTGGTTGGTTGTTATTTGTTATTTGTTATTTGGCTAACCAACAACCATCAACTATCAACCAAGCAACAACCAACAACCTTGATGCGGAATCACCCGTTGGCATCTTGAAGCTAAAATCAAAGGTGGGACAAAATCCTCACCTTTTTGTTGTTTGTTGGTTGTTGTTTGTTATTTGTTCTTTGTTCTTTGTTGTTTGTTATTGGGTATGATAAATTTACTCTCAATTAGAAATAACACCCAATCCGGTTGTCGTAGACTGACTACTCTCCTTACCTAAAACGCTTGTGGATTCCCGCCCCCCGCCTTCGCGGGGGCAGGCTTCGCGGGAATGACAGATAACTTTATAAAAGGGTTTTGATAACCGTATTTGGTATAACAACCAACAAAGAACAACCAACAAAGAACAACCAACAAAGAACAACCAACAAAGAACAACCAACAAAGAACAACCAACAAAGAACAACCAACAAATAACAACCAACAAATAACAACCAACAAATAACAACCAACAAATAATTAGAGATATTTGATTAGTGAATTCATCATCAAAATTAGCCCAACCTAAATTATTCAACCGGATTGTTGCTGCCACTGCCGCCATTAGTTTGGTATTACTCCTGCAACATTGCCAAAGTAGAAAATCAGCCAACTTAGACTTGTCAGAAAGGGGTTATCAAGCCCCTTTAGTTATGCGCGGTGGCGACCCCTATATTCGCGCTTTAATGCGGACAATTTCCGCTAGTGAATCTAATGTATCTCGACCTTATTGGGTGATTTATGGGGGAAACTATGTCAAAAAACTCGATCGCCATCCCGATATTTGCGAACGAATTTCCGTTGGCCCAAATTATGGCAATTGCTCAACTGCTGCGGGCCGCTATCAGTTTATTACGACTACTTGGGAAGAAATGGCCGAACGCTATCACCCAAATCAGCACAAATTTTTGTTTTGGGAATCCTATAGTTTTGAACCGGAATATCAAGATCGGGTGATTTATGCTTGGTTAAGTGACCCAGAGGCTTGGGGAGTCGATATTCCTCAACTCTTGCGGGAAGGGAAAATCGATGAAGTTTTATGGTTGCTTTCCGGCACTTGGACGAGTTTAGGTTATGGCATTGAAACTAATTCTATGAGTCGATATTTACCAGAAATATACGCAGAAATTTTGCAAGAAGAACTGCGGTAATTATGGCAATATTAGCGCAGTTGCTATAGAATAAAATTAGCACATTTAATCACGAATCGATCTATCGATCTAAGGACAAAGGCTATACAAAGGCTTTTTGTAATTTGCTAGGAGGTATGGAATGAATTGGTGGAAAAAACTGAAGAAAAATCCTTTAGCTCGATTTGGTGCGGTATTATTGATTGTTTTTTACGTCGCGGCGATCGCTGCTGATTTTGTGGCTCCTTACGATCCCTATTTTCAACAGGCGAATGGGTCATTGTTACCGCCAACCAAAATATATTGGAAAACTGAAGCGGGGGAATGGATTGGTCCTCACGTTTACCCCACCACTCAGGGGGCAATTGACTTGGAAACAGGCGATCGCGAACTAATTGAAAACAAAGACCAACCCTCACCGATTCGTTTGTTTGTCAAAGGATCAACCTATAACATATTCGGATTGATTCCCTTTAATTTACATTTATTTGGCACCACAGGAGAGGCCACAATTAACATCTTGGGAACAGACGATCAAGCCCGCGACCAATTCAGTCGCTTAATTCATGGGGCGAAAATTAGCTTATTTATTGGTCTAGTCGGTATTGCGATTTCTTTTCCCCTGGGCATGATTGTTGGCGGTATTTCTGGCTATTTTGGTGGCATCGCCGATACGATCATCATGCGTTTATTAGAAGTAATGATGACCATTCCTAGTATTTATTTGTTAGTAGCATTAGCCGCTGTCTTACCCCCAGGAATCAGTAGTACCCAGCGATTTTTATTAATTGTGATGATTACTTCTTTTATTAGCTGGGCTGGACTAGCGCGGGTGATTCGCGGACAAGTTCTTTCTATTAAACAACAAGAATATGTTCAAGCAGCCCTGACAATGGGGGCGCAACCGTTCTACATTATTATTCGTCACGTCCTGCCCCAAACCGCCACTTATGTGATTATTTCTGCCACCCTAGCGATCCCCGGATTTATTGTTGCCGAGTCAGTCTTGAGTTTGATTGGTTTGGGCATCCAGCAACCGGACCCCTCTTGGGGCAATATGTTGTCTTTAGCCACGAATGCCTCAATTTTAGTGCTGCAACCTTGGTTAGTTTGGCCTCCAGCGTTGCTGATTATTCTCACGGTACTTTCATTTAATTTGCTCGGAGATGGTCTACGGGATGCCCTAGATCCTCGCAGTTGGCAACGTTAGGTATTGGTTGGTGGTTGTTGGTTGTTGGTTGATTGTTGATTGTTGGTGGTTGATTGTTGGTGGTTGATTGTTGATTGTTGGTGGTTGTTAGTTGTTTGTTGGTGGGTAGGGATTCTTTTGCTTGACTATCGATAACAAATCACAAATAACCAACAGCCAACAACCAATAACCCATAACAACCAACAACCAACCAACAACGAACAACCAACAACAAATTTAGCTTAATTCCCCGATGTTTCAAATCGAGGGGCATAAGCTTCCAGGAGGCTGCTGACTTGAGACAAGGTTTCGCTGCCAGATGTTTTACCGAGGACTTGACGTTCAGGATAAAATTGCGGTCTATCTAAGTAGCGTCCGATCCCCTCTTCCACCTGTTTGCCAATCAACTCATCCAGTTCTTCTTTGGCTTTATTGCGTTGGAAATTGGCCCCTTCTTCCGTGGTGGCATAGAGGGGTGGGAGTCGGTTGAGGGCGTAGGCGGCAATGTCACCCACATCTAAGGTTTGATCGCTGGTAGCTTCGATTTCCGCCACACGAGCGATCGCTGCTGAGAGCACCAACTCTTCCATCACGTTAATAAACTGTTTGCGGGGGAGGACGACCACTTCACCCGTTAACAGAGATCCCATCAGGCGATCGAGGGCCATGTACTCTTCAATGGAGAGTTCGGAAGCGGTATTACAAATGCGCCCTACTTCCGCTTCCATTGCTGGGGTTAAATAACCATCTTGAAGCGCTTGTTCAACAATTTTCTGGATACTCATAATTCCTCTGCTGTTTCACGGGACTTTTTGATATTGGTCAGCTTGCTTTGATTTTGCCAGACAATCGATTTTAAAATAAACCTCTAACCAAAAAAGGTTAGAGAATATTTTTTTCTTGGGGATGTGGATGATGTTTCCGAGGGAGAAATCTTATTCAACTCCTTCATATCGCCAAGGAACCGGATCGACTGACTGTCCGTTCACATAAAGACCCCAATGTAAATGTGGCCCCGTAGAAGCGCCAGTGTTTCCCACTGTACCGATCGCCTGACCCGCTTTGACCATATCTCCTTCCTGGACATAGATTTGACTCAGGTGGATCATAATGCTCACGACCCCCTGACCATGATCGATGCCAACGGTGTTGCCATGAATCTCAAATCCGTTTGATTCCCGTCCGACCAATGCCACTCGACCCGCAGCGGGGGCTAATACTGGGGAACCATAAGCACCAGCATAATCCACACCCCGATGATAATAGTCGTCGGCAAAAACACCATTATAGTATCTTTGGACACCATAGATAGTGCTGATATATCCTTCATTGGGTCTGAGAAATGGTCCATTCCAGAATTTTTGTGGCGTGACCAATGCTTTGAAGGCATCGACTAAATCAAATTCATAGTCAGTTCCCAGATCCTCTTTATCCGGAGGCAGCCAAATTGATTGGGTGGGAAAGCTGCGATCGCGTATGGAAACGGCAATATTTCTCACCTCGTTCGCACCGATCGCCCGGATTTCCCGTCTTCCCGGTCGATCCAAGGGAGTCGTCGGCAACAAGGCCCGATATTTATTTTCTCTGAGGGGAAAGACTGGATAAGTTTTGTCTAACATTGTCACCTCAGTCGGTGCCGCTTCTCCCGGATTTACCAGAATTTCTACCGATAGGGTATCCCCCAGTTGCGGATTAGAAGGTTTGACCGTGACTTCTAGGGCGAACAGTGGCGTGGCGATCGCCCAAAAAAAGGAACAAGTCATCAGTAACAGACTGGCGGATTTTTGGCCAACAGGTGCCGCCGGTTGGGTTTGTTGCGAGGTTGGTTGCGGTGGTTGAGAACTTTCGGCGTTCCCACCCAGTCTATTGAGCAGTTTCATCATCATCTACATTCTTGGTTTGATTGTGCAAACTTGATTCATTTTATGCTTATACTCTGGATTTAGATGGGATTCCAGAAAATTTAGTTTCTATTTGACCCCCAATTTATCATTTCATAGCGTTTTCATCGGGTATATCTCAATGAAAGCAGAACATCCAACTCCAGGCTGGCTTTGAGTCATGGTTCACCTCTTTCCTCTCCATCGGCCAATTCCTCCCGGGAATGATTCCGATTAAAAATCAAAAAAATGTTGTTTTTGTCAATCAAAATGAGTTTAGAAACTATCACAGGTCAAGGATCTATTAACCAAAATTTAGAGCGCTTTTTATTAGTGCTTTCGGTCTCGTTAAGCGTGGCAACTTTACCGCAAATATTTAAGATTTTTCGACAGATACCTTATACCTTACTCTTGGTAATTGTCGGATTAGGTTTAGCTTTCGTGGATGTGAGATTGGTGAATTTATCCCCAGAGTTAATCCTCTCAATTTTTTTGCCACCTTTGCTATTTGAAGCGGCATGGAATCTGCGGTGGCAAGATTTAAAACGGGATTTAGCCCCGGTGATTTTGTATGCTATTATAGGTGTAATTATTTCTGTGGTAGGCATTGCCTGGGCGCTGAATTATTGGGCGGGTATTCCGCTGACGACTGCTTTGTTACTGGGGGCGAGTTTGTCAGCAACCGATCCGATTTCAGTGATTGCCCTATTTCGAGAATTAGGGGTAGATCGACGGTTGTCTACTTTAATGGAGGGGGAAAGTCTATTTAATGATGGGGTGGCAGTTGTTGCCTTTAGTTTGTTGGTGGGATTGGCTTTAGGGACAGACAATTTTACGATTCAAAGTACCGTGGCCAGTTTTTTGGTATTTGTGGGAATTGGCGTAGGAGTGGGTGGTTTAATTGGCTTTGGGATTTCTTATTTAACCCAACGGTTTGATTTACCCCTGGTTGAACAATCTTTAACTTTGTTGTCTGCTTATGGCACTTATTTAATTACTGAAGAATTGGGCGGTTCTGGAGTGATTGGGGTGGTGACAGTTGGGTTGATTTTAGGCAATTTTGGCTCCCGAATTGGCATGAATCCCAGAACCAGACTGATTGTGAGTGAATTCTGGGAGTTTTTAGCGTTTTTTGTCAATTCAATTGTTTTTTTGTTGATTGGGGATCAAATTCAGTTTGCAAGTTTGGCGGCAAATTTGGATACGATCGCTATTACGATTCTGGCAATGTTGGCAACTCGGGCGATCGCGATTTATCTCCTGGGAGCATTCAGCAATTGGTTGACCAAATCTGCGATTAGTTTGCCAGAACAAACGGTACTCTGGTGGGGAGGACTCCGAGGTTCCGTTTCCATTGCTTTGGCTTTAAGTGTGCCGATGATTTTAGACGCACGAGAGGAAATTATTGCCACGGTGTTTGGGGTGGTTTTGTTTACCTTGTTAGTGCAAGGATTGACGACGCAACCATTGCTGGCTAAACTTTCTCTGTTGGGTAAACAGTCACGACAGCAAGAATATTCCGAGGCGATCGCCCGACGCACGGCTTTAATTCGCGTACTCAACCATCTCCAGCAGCAGAGCGATCGCCCCGATGTCGATCCGGAATTTTACCGCTATCAAACCGTATTGCTACAGGGGCAAATCACCAATGTGGAAAAACAAATCAATCAACTGCGATCGCAAGAACCTACATTACAACAGTTTGCTGAAAAGCAAATGCGGGAAGAATTACTAGCGATCGAAGCCGATACCTATGCAGAGTTTGTTCGCTCCGGTCGTTTAAATAAAGAACTAGCTCCTTTTTTGCCACAAGTTATGGCTCAAGATCCAGAAAATTAGGGCTGATAAACTGGCAAAGTAAAGTGAAAAGTGCTGCCTTTTAATGGCTGAGAATCTACCCAAATCTGCCCATAGTGACTGCGGATTAACTGCCGACAAACCGATAAACCAATGCCATATCCTTTCTGGCTGCGATCGCGTTGTAACCGAAAGCGATCTTTAAAAATATGCTCTTGATTCTCCAGGGGAATTCCTGGCCCTCGATCGGAAATACTCACTTGAACTTTTTGGCTGGTACGGTGTAAAATGGATAGCCGAATGTTGCCTCCTTCCGGGCTATATTTGCAGGCATTATCCAGGAGATTAATCATCACTTGCCGCACCCGTTCTGGATCGGCATAAACCAATGGGAGATCGTTGGGAATGTCTGTGAGCAAGTTTAAAGATTTTTTCTCTAATTGATGAGAAAAATCCTCCAATATTTCTTGGCACAAACAGCCCAGGCTTAGTTGTTGGCGATGCAGATAAAATTGGTCGCGATCGCCCCCGGTTGCTTGCAAGATGTCTTCGATGAGTCGGTCAATGGCTTTGGCTTGGTTGCGAGCGTGTTGGATTAAGCGGTTGAATAAACTGGGGGCGATCGGGGTTTTTTTCCCATCCGCAGATGTGGTGGCTTTGGTTAAAGTTTCTAAAGCCAAGGAAACCGCTGTTAAAGGATTGCGAATATCGTGAGCTAACATAGCAATCATCTGGTCTTTAAATCGCAGTTGATCCAAGAGTTCTGCTTTTTCCTGTTTCAGCCGAAATACTTCGTCGGATAAGCGGATCATTTCCGCTGAGTCTGCCACCGAGCTATTTTTCGCAATCTGAGTGGGTTCATGGTGATTAACCACACAGTTAGACTCCCGCAATTGAGTATTCAGATGCTCCTTTAATGTAGATTGCCAGCGCACCCACCATTTATCTAGTTGGGCGACAATATTATTGCCGGTGAGCACCTGCCTCGGTTCGGGATAAAGTTTTAGCAAGGTGGGGGTGGCAATTAATTTATAGTGTTCCGCTAAATAGGGTTCTTCAACCACATTGATGATTTCCAGATTGTAGGGAAATTCTGTCCTCCACTGTTTTAGGTAATTGCGGATTTCTTGGATTTGTTCTGCGGAATGTGGACGGCTATCAACGAATAGCAGCAGTTGTAAGGCTAATTTCGTATTCGTGGTTTGATTAGGAATCACGTGCATTTCATCTCATCACAGCGCAGTGGCAGGACTAATTATGAAGATTTTTTACGAAAGCGGAAAGGATATGAGTTCAGGTAACTTTGTTTCTTTTTTTTTATATTTTATCTAAATTTGACCCAGATCGATCTGCCAAGGGGTTTATTGTGAGACAAATGGGTTTGGCTGGCTATTCTCATCATGGGGTGATGCGATCGCGCCCAAAGTGGCGATCGGTTGACTGGCAAATTCCCTTGTCAAGTAGGGGCGATTCCCGAATCGTCCCTACGGGAGAACCGGATTTTGGATGACAGTCCCATTGCTCAAGAATTTTTTTCCCCCTGATTTAAACCGATGGGTCGAGGACGAGTGAGATGAACTTGCCAAAGCGCCTTGGCGGTGGCCACGATCTCGCGCAATGTATGATAACTGATGGAGTCGATCCCGTACCATCCCCAGTCACGGGTGCCTAAGCCGTTCGCCTGAATACCCATCGCCCGACCAATATAGACTGCGCGGGGTAAGTGAAAATTTTGGGTGACGAATACCGCTTGGGTGATGCCAAAAATTTCTTTTGCCCGTCGGCAAGTTTCGTAAGTGTTAAAACCGGCGTAGTCTAAGATGATATCTGCGGTGGGGACGCCCAAGCTTTCGGCATAACTCTGCATGGCTGTGACTTCATCGTAATCAGGCCCGCTGCGATCGCCACTCATTAGCAATTTTTTTACTTTTCCCCGTTGGTACAAGGCTACTGCCCCAGTCAGGCGATCGGCTAACATAGGGGTGGGGGTGCCATCAGCCCAAATCCCCGCCCCAAAAACGATCGCCACAGGAGTTTTTGGCACTTTCTCTGGATGGCAAGAGCGAAATTTTTTGGTGGTCACATAGACATAGCCACGGAGTGCTAAAGGAATTAAAATTAGCGCGATCGCTAAACTAAGCCAGGGCAAAATTTTTGACCAATTAACCATTAACCAATGATTCATCATGCTTCAAATCTACAAACTTATTTGGTTGTAGCGCAAATTCTGCTCATTTTGCGGCAGGGGAAATCATAGTTTTTCCTATAAGTAGATGTAATAAATTCACCACAGACCCCATTAGATGCATTGTCATTCCCGCGAATGCGGGAATCCACAGACTATCGGCGGGGAACGAAAAGTGCAATTAATTATGTTCACCTACTTAGTATCAGTAACATGATATAGCGGTTATGATCCCGATGAAGTACAGAGGTATTCTGGATTCTAGCGGGCGCGGGAATGACAGAGTTTTTTTACTTCATAACTCTGCCAAGTGCTATATACTGAATCAGTCAATATCAGTCAATTTATTAAGATTAGGCAAAATTACTTTTTGAAATTTATCCGGTGACGAAATCATGCTCATTGAATTTACAGTTGGTAATTATCGATCTTTTAAAGAACCTGTCACTTTTAGTATGGTTGCTGCGGATTTGAATGCCACAGACGATCCCGCTAATCCCGATCCGGTTTTCCCGGTAAATAGCCAACTCAAGTTACTGAAAAGTGCGGCAATTTATGGAGCAAATGCCAGCGGCAAAAGCAACCTCGCTCGCGCCCTGAAATTTATGCAATGGTTTATGATTAACTCTTCCAGGGCAACCCAAACGACTGATAAAATCAAAGTTGAACCCTTTAGATTAAGTCTTGAAACAGAAAACCAGCCGTCTTTTTTTGAAATTGTGATGATTATCGATGGAAAACAATATCGATATGGATTTGAAGTGACTTCAGAACAAGTAATCTCAGAATGGTTGTTTTATGTTCCCAAAAAGCAAGAAACTGAACTATTTAACCGGGTTAAAGATAAAATTATGATGAAAAAAAATCTCAAAGCCGAGGGCATCGATAAGAGAACCCGACATAATTCTCTGTTTTTATCGGTTGCCGCTCAATTTAATGTGGCGATCGCCGAGAAAATTCTTCAGGGTTTTGACGAAAATGTACATATCATCTCTGGCTTAAACGATGGCAACCTATCCGCATATACCGTTGAATGTCTTTTGTCTGACATCAATCGACAAGCAATTGTAAATTTGATTAAAACTCTCGATTTCAATATCAGCAATATACAACTTAAGACTTTTGAACAAAAAGATATTAATTTTCCCGATGGAATTCCTGATTTTTTCAAAGATTACTTATTCAAGGATAGTGGTAATCAAATGGTTTTTGTGCAAACTTTACATGATAAATTTGATGCAGGGGGAAATATCATTGGTCAGGAAAAATTTGATTTAATTGAGCAAGAATCCGAAGGCACCCAAAAAGTTTTTGCCTTGTCCGGTTTGATTGTTGACGTTTTAAAACAGGGACAAACGACGATCGTGGATGAGTTTGACGCTAGACTTCATCCCCTCATTGGTAAAGCGATTATTCAATTATTTAATTCCCCCGAAACTAATCCCCACAATGCCCAAATCATTTTGATGACTCACGACACCAATTTATTGGATTCTAAACTTTTTCGGCGCGATCAAATTTGGTTTACTGAAAAAAATCGCTATGGGGCTACTGATTTATATTCTTTAGCAGAATATAATGTGAAAAATGATGCGCCCTTTGAACAGGATTATATCAAAGGTCGATATGGTGCTATTCCCTTTATCGGTAATTTAATTTGATGAAAAAATCTGATGAATAAACGTCGTAAACCAGAGAATAAGGCAAAATCCAGGTCGGGATATGCTCAAAGAAAGGTGAATAACCGAGAAATTAGAAAAGTATTTTTAATTGTCTGTGAAGGAACCCAAACTGAGCCGAATTATTTCCGCAGCTTTAGGGTTCCTAAAGAAGTCATTGAAATTAAAGGAATTGGCAAAAGTCCTAGACAAATTATCGAAGAGGCTGACTCGATGAATCAAAATGGCGATTACGATCGCGTATGGTGTGTTTTTGACCGGGACTCATGGACTCCAGCAGAATTTAAGCAGGCGATCGATCTGGGCAAAAATAAAGGATTTGCGATCGCTTATTCCAATGAAGCATTTGAATTATGGTATTTGCTGCATTTTCAATTTGTCAATACCGGAATATCCAGACAACAGTATAAGAAAAAATTAGACTCTCTGCTAGGAGATTCCTATCAAAAAAATAGTGATAATATGTATGAAAGGCTACAGAAAAACCAAGCTACAGCGATTAAAAATGCGGAGAAATTGCTTAAGGAGTATGATATTATCGATCCCACTAATAATAATCCTTCGACAACGGTACATTTGCTGGTACAAGAGTTAAATCAGTATATTGTGTAGAGATATTGTGTAGAGATTTATTTAGGTCAATCTAGGCGTTCGCGAAGCGGCGCGGATGCGCCATCGCGCAACTTTTTTCCTAATGAGACTATCTTTTAAAGTAAATGTTTAACATGGTTAGCTGGGGAAAATTTTTCGCTCCTGACAAATAACCAATAACCAATAACCAATCACACCCATTCACCATTAATGGCTACAAATGGCTACAAACTCTCTCTTAACCTCTATTCTTGTGTTTTTTATTGCCCTAACCAGTTCTAGTTGTCTAAAACAAGCACCAAAAGATTCCCAAATTCCAGCGGGAAATGCAGCGGCTATCGCGCAAACTTCTGCCGAAAATACGGTTCAATTGCCGAACGAAACTCCTGAGAATCAAAGTCCAAAAATCCCTGTTCAAGGATATAAAATTATCAACACTTATCCCCATGACCCCAAAGCTTTTACCCAAGGATTAGTTTATCATCAAGGGGTTTTTTATGAGGGGACGGGTTTAGAGGGACAATCTTCTTTACGCAAAGTTGAGTTAGAAACCGGCAAGGTTTTACAAATTCATCGTTTAGCGGATCAATATTTTGGAGAAGGGATTGTCATTTGGCAAGATAAAATTATTCAGCTTACCTGGACTTCTCAAGTAGGTTTTGTCTACGATTTAAAAACTTTTGAGCAAGTGAGTGAGTTTAATTATCCCACAGAAGGCTGGGGGATTACCCATGATGGGGAAAAATTAATTATGAGTGATGGTACGGATACCCTCTATTTTTTAGATCCAGAAACTTTTGAGGAAATTGGCCAGGTTAAAGTAAAATATGGCAATCAGCCGGTGAACCGATTGAATGAGTTAGAATATATTAATGGGGAAGTTTTTGCTAATGTTTGGATGACCGATTGGATTGTGCGAATCGATCCGAAAACCGGTCAAATTGTCGGGGTAATTGATTTATCAGGGTTACATCACGCATCTGGGCAAAAAATGCAAGGAAATGATGTCCTTAATGGTATTGCTTACGATCCAGAAGGCGATCGGCTTTTTGTCACTGGCAAACTTTGGCCAAATTTATATGAAATTGAGTTAGTGCTCAAACCCTAAAGAGTGGGAATTTGTATTATTTTGTAGGGGCGAAGCATAAGGGCAGGTAAGGGCAACCACCGCCATCGGATTGCCCCTACTGTTGAAAATATTGTAGGGGCGAAGCATTCCGGCAGATAACCTATTGCTGAAAATATTAATCTGACTGCCAGAATGCTTCGCCCCTACGGAATGCTTCGCCCTTACTGCCGGAATGCTTCGCCCTACACCTCATGGTCGTAAAAAATAAGCAGATGATACCGTTTCCAATTAAAAATGCAACATTATTTCCCCAATTCCTCAGTATAGGGTTAATATTCCCAATGATGAATCATCAAACAATGTTTGAATTTCATTAATGTGTGTTTTCAGCATTGCTTCAATTTCTGAGGTTGAGCAGTTTCCGCGTCTGATCCAAATTATTTTAGGTGGAAAACCACGGAGGATCAGAAGCTCGTTGTAGTCGCTATCTTTAGTCGCGATCGCGAAACCATTATTTTTGGCATAAACCCACACTGCCCGATCATCCGCTTGTGCCAAACCTAAGTTATCTACATGATTTGAATCAGGAAGAATATCTGCCAATCGGTTAACTAATCGAGGAGAAAGATTATGATCGAATAGTAGTTTCATGGCTGAACTAATAAAATTTGTCTCTCGCGATCGGCTGCATAGCTCAAACAAGCTAAAATATCTGCTTGAGTCAGATAAGGAAAATCATCAAGAATTTCTTGGTAAGTCATTCCTGATGCTAAATAAGACAACACATCATAAACGGTAATCCGCATTCCGCGAATGCAAGGTTTACCACTTCGTTTCCCGGGTTCGATCGTGATGATTTCTTGATAGTTCATCGTCATGCTTACCTCTCATTTAAATAAATATCGTTTCACACAAGCTATTGTAACCACTGTACCAATATGGATGTTGTCACAGTATTTTCACCAGCGTAATTATCCCCTAACTCGTGGTACAAATAGACTGATTGATTAGGGTCGGCAGAGCAAATTAGTCGGACTTCAGATTCAGGTTCTAGTTTACTCCATGTTAGCCGAATACCACCTCGATCGTCCGTCGAAGCTGATGCTTTCGGAAAACTATCACCCATTATTTCATAAGCTTCTACAACTAAGCGCATTGCCGATTTAAAGGCTGATTGACTTGGCTGTAAAATTCCATAATCATCTGTCTCATCTTCTTCTAGGAGAGCCAGGAGTCGTTTCAATGTGACTGTAATATTACTGCTAAAAGGTTTGGCTGACTGAGCAATGGTCATAGTATATTTAAGTTGAACTTATTCATTAGTCTAACATGAGAGATTGATTTTGCCCAAGAGAAAAAAAAGAAAGCCTTAGAGACTTTCCCATCAGGTGAATATCACAAATTTTTACTGATTTGCTCGCATAATCGCAAACTTGCCATCGCTAACAAAGCCTGCGATAAATAGCGTATTTAGCTGCCCCCCAGAAAACACTATATTGCTCTTAAAATACTTTTAACGCCCCGACAAGATAATTACTCGAATGCTTCGCCCTTACCAATATGAGATGATCCCCCAGATTCTCTTAGGGCTTGCACAAGTAGTTCTGTTAAATTTAATCTTTTACCCCATTCTTGAAGATAGTCAAAATCGAGGTTTTCCCCTTGTAATTTTAAGACACCCAAGATATCTCGCCACTGTTTTTGGGATTCGCTGTTAGCCATCCGAAACCAGAGAAGTTTTTGCAGTATTGTATCTTCCGGTGTGCAGAGATAAAAAGATTTACTCATATCTCCATCAGGACAGTGAAGTACACGACGAGACATTTGGGAAAGGGAAAATTCATCGTCTTTCATCACAAAAATGTCTGCTTTTTCGGTTGTAGTCAAATGGATAACATTAAAGGATGAAGTCTTTCTATTCACCGCTTCTTCTACAGCGATATCGCTGATATAAAATTGATCTGCGATCGCCTTAATTAGTGGCTGAATCTGACTAGCTTGGATGTTGACTACTAAATCTAAAGCCTGTGTAAGTCTGACTTCCCCTTGGAGAGAACTAGCAACTGAGCCTCCTACATAATAAGGGATGTCCAATGAATTCAAGATAGATGCTAACTCAAGTGCTAACCAAATTGGATCTTCTATCATTAAATCTCCCTGATATGTTAAACCAGATAAAAATTTAGCCCATTTCTCTCCTAAACGCTTTCTGATATAGTGTTGTCTGATTGTATCTTTTGAAGCGTTAGGAAACTGACTTTTAATGCCTGCTAATGCCAATGTAGCCCCTCGTTTTGCTATGCGCTTAAACAGAGATTCTTTTTGGCTGGGAGTCATTTTTCGCCAGAGTTTAAACTGTACTTGTTCAGCTTCAATCGAAGTATCTATAGATTGTGTTCGGTAGTTAATCCGGTTGATAACTGTCATAGTTAGCCTCGGTAAAGCCATCAATTCGGTGTTTAATTCTCACCCTTGAGCCTATGGGTTAGTCTAACATAAGGAATTGATTCTGCCCAAGATAAAAAAAGAAAGTCTTAGAGAATTTCCCATCAGGTGAATATCACAATTTTTTACTGATTTGCTCGCATAATCGCAAATTTGCCATCGCTAACAAAGCCTGCGATCGCTCACTTTAATCGATCGGCATTACTTACCAATACTAGCCAGAACATCAGCCCCTATTTGAGCAATAATGCCCTCCTCGCAAGCAAATAAACCGGGTTGCTTCACAAATATCTGGGTAGTCAGATAAAAGTTATCACAGAAACCCGGTTTCTCCTCTCAGAGGCGATTCCACCCAGCGAATCCCGACGCGGGAATCGCACCTCAAGCAAAAGAAACCGGATTTTTTCAAAAACATAGGATTTACAGCTTCTGCTATAGATACTGATTTGCTAGACGTTTTCCCAAAACGAGTCCATTCAAAATTATCTAAAGGTCTAAAAACAATCAAGCACAATAAAAATCTTAAGCAAGTCAGCCATATTCTAATGATTTTATTTATATATCAGGCCGATCTATGATTTGTTTTAAAGCATTAAGAAATTTACCATTAAGATTCATAAAATCCTCCCACTTAAAGCCGCCAAACTCATCTCCCCAACCATGTGGAAGAAATACTTGACGATCGTCTAGCTTGAACCATTCTGCCGCCTCATGAAGTTCAAAACTTGCCACAAGGTTCGCAAAAGCGTGTAAGGCATCTGATGATGTTATGATAGCTGACAATTTTACTGTGTTATTAATTGTTAAGCCAGCCTCTTCACCCTTTTCTTGAGAATTAGGTAACGATGGACATCTAAGTGAAATAAAAGCTTTTTCGTTATCTATTCGACGGATTGAAAAGCTGTACCCAGGCTTATACGATATTCTTTTTGCTAACTCACTCAATATCAGAAAATTTTCTTCCATGATCTTCACTATGTTGTTTGCTTAGTAATTAGACCAGCATTAACTGGCTTATTGCAATGTTCCTTTCTACTTATTTAGGTTTCGCGTAATCTAGTAAGAGGGATTGAGTGGGGGATCGCACTACATAACAAAACTTTGCTGTACTCTACCCTGGTAATCAAAAATAGCTCGCAAGGTGAAAAATACATCAAGACTATTTGTTCCCTCCGTACACCCATCATGAGTAATATGTTCTGTAGGAGCTATATAAGCCTCTCCTGGTTCTACTTTTAATTTAACAACAGGATAATTTGGGAAACGCTGCATAAATGCCCTGCAAATTCTTGAACTACCCGAAGTTTCACTAACTAGATTACCATCAATTTTAACAACCAAGCTATAAAGCTGCTGAATTGATAGATTGATGAATAAAAAATAGCGGGGTTCAGAGCCAAGATTGATTAAGATTCGATGGAGCGATGAACCACGCGGATTATCAATGTGGAGACCAACTCTGCAATCTCTATTGCCAACAGTTACAGTCATCTGGTTAGGGGCATTCCACCCAATTCCATATTTAGTTAGGTCTGCACTTTGAAGACGGAAGGTTTCAATATGATCCTGAATTAGACCGATCCCTTTATTAACCCGATCTTTTTGTAAAAAATAGTTCAAGTTTTTCTGGTTTTTGACACTACTTATCTCATTAAAATGACCTAAAATATTTTGAGGAATACTGAAAACACTTACATAAAGATTTGATGAATTATCAAATTGACTGCTGAAAAGTATTTGTTGTTCTAAGTCCGTAAGTTTTCGCCACGGTAATCGAGGGATAATTGCATCCCGACAGTAAGGAGTAGAACATCGATCTGTTGAAACACTAGCTTCCTCTGTTCCTGAACTTAATAAAACTCGCTCTGACAAAATTATGTTATTATAACTCGGAAATATTTTTACCCCTTCAATAAGTTGATCCATATATTATTTACTTCTAGATAGTATAAACTCAAAATTTGCTGGTAAACTAACATAAGCACATCAGAGCGTCAAAGACCTGTTGTGATGTAATAGATGTAATAGAATCAGAAGTAATATGTTTATGGGGGGCAAACCGAAAACCCCATTTTTGGGGATTAGTTGGTCCAAAAATACCTACTCCTGGTACACGAAATAAGTCCGCAGCATGAAGCATACAGGAGTCAACACCCAGGAAAAGGTCAGCAACACTTAATAAAGCAAATGATAATTCTAGAGGAATGCCAGATACATCAAAAATTCGATTTTTATAATATGCCAATTCCAAAGGTAAGTTGTGATGCATACCTACAATAATAACTATGTAGTCAGTCTGAACTGACAAAAATTTATCTATTGTCCTTATGAATTTGTCCGCTGACCATATTTTTCTTGGCTTAGTATCTGTGTGTACAATGAGGAGTTTATTTTTTTTCATAGACACTTTTAAATCTTGAACTAGCGTTAAATATTTTTTTTCTATATAGGGAGGATTACTAAAATCTTCAATGTTGATTTGAGGATTGAATAAATGATTTACACAAAAAATACTATCAAAACAATTTATTTTTTCTGATAATTTATAAGTAAATGTAGGATAAAATCCCACAGAAACAGGAGGTGATAAATTTTCAATAAAACGTTCTAAATAAGGTGAAGTCCATAAACAAAGAGAGATAAACAAGTCACAGCCACTAGCTTCTTTAGCTAATACTTCATAATCAAAGGGAGTTAATTCTCTTCCTATTTTCTGCATTATATGAACACCTGACGATCCAAAAGTTTTTATAAACCATACAGATTCAAAAACAATATCTGAGAAAATCTGTGTGTACGCTTCCTCTACGACAATCAATGATAATCGACCTGAGAAAATGTTAGAAAGCGCACGAATAGCTGGTAATGCGATCAGGTGATCGCCAATACCATTAGCAAAAAAAACTACTGGCTGCTTAAAATTTTTAGGATCTAGCATCAGCTATTTTTACCTTCTTTAACTACAGAATGTAAATTATCAACACAAGCACTAACTAAAAGCTTGCCTGCATCAGTTAACGCTTCAGACTTTATTAAACCTTGATAAGCTACATCGGCAAAACTAAGTGTTTCAACCCAGTAACTCTCAGCTTGCGAGTACAAATTTCCCGATGAAAAACAAGGAGAAGATAAAAGTTTAGTCCATACAGCCGCTCCTGCTGAAAAGGTCATTAGAGCATGAATAACCTGTCTGAGGGGACGGTTTCTGTTTTTCCAGGGAGAGAAGACCTCTGGTGAATTCCCTTCTGTTGTGTAAAGGCGCACATTTTTTTCTACCAGATTAACTTTAGTATGGAAAAACTCATGCACCATTTGTACGCATAAGTGGCATCTTTCTTCGAGCCGATCGATTTCAGAATCGAAGTCTTGCCAAGCCCAACCAGGCAACGATGATACAGAACCAGCTTTGCGTATAGTAGGAGAGTAACGAGGCAAAACAGTGTACACCTTCATCGCCCGACTCATACTTACACCAAGCCCCATATCTAAGAATGGAAGTATGTCTAAGCAGAGCCGGATCTCATTATGCCTAGTGTTGACAACTGTGATACTATCGACATAGTTTTTTTCAATAAAGTTAAACTCATTTCCCGCTGCGGCTGGTTGAGTTATCGCTGTGGAAATACGAATTCCTGACCGCGTAAAGCTGTCTGGCAGCCAAGTTATGCAATCAGATCGATCGTCAAACAGTAGGTTAATTATTTGTTCTGTAATTTCTCCTAGATCGCTATCTCGCTTTACAGCCGCAACGCCAGCTAAGGTAGGAAAGCAAACAAGAGAGCCAACAGTGACCTTTACTTTTTTGAGAGGTTCTAACCCTAAACTAAAGCCTCCACTCAGCGGTGAAAACAAAGCATAGAAATCAATTAGGCCATTATTGATACTATCAGTTTCACCGCTGACATAAGCTTGGAAAAGTGAGTTAGATTTTGCTTCAAGTTCCCTATATTGCAGAAACAAACCGCTCAATATATTCACGTCCTCACTTTGCTTGAGAAGCGCCGCCGCTAACTCATAACCTTGATTGCTAAGAATATGCAGCATAGCTAGGTGTCGAGTAGCTGACTGCTCGGCATATTCAATTAAAGCATTTTGATAGAACAGTTGAGTGTCATCTAACTTACAGGTCAATTCCAAGTCAACAGTCCCAATTTTAGTTTCTTGCTTTGGGCAAATGCTCATAACTTAATGTTTTTATGAGATAGCTGAAAGTTCAGTGGATAAGTAATTTCTGATATGCTCGATGAGAATCATCATATCTTCGCAATAAACTGATTCCCTATTAAAGCCATTTTGGGAACTATAACGATGCGGAAGATATCCGCCACCACAAATTTCAAATAATTGACAATCAAAACACTTCTGAGGTGCAGAAAAACGTTTTATAGATAGTGCTTTGACGAGAGGCAAAGACTCTAAAGTCTCAATCGGATCGGATTCCAGCGACATCCCTGTTTTGGTTGCGCCATGATAGGCTGTTTTGAGAACATCTAGCCCGTGATAAGTGCCATCGGTTTCAACTATGATTACTCCATTACTTAATGCCCCATAGGAATCATAGCCTCTCTGTCCACCGATTAAAAGCTTCATTAGAGTTCTGAATATACGAATTTCCATACTGGTTTCTGAAGCTATCCAATAATCGAAAAGAGAGGATAGCCATCGACCAAACGTTCCTGGGAGATACTTATCGTATGGAAAAGTATCATAGTTAAAGTCGGGCAGAAGAAAATCTATAGAAGTGGTGTTTAATTTTTCAAAAAATGTCAATAGCTCATAAGGATCTATTTCTGGATTTGCAACGGTGAGAAAACCTCCAAACACAGACGCGCCAGACTTGGGATTACGCAACTTTTCTACACCAGCTATAACTTGAGAAAAGCTTCCATTTCCTTTTGCGTCAACTCGCATACGATCGTTCCATTCTTGCGGTCCATCAATACTTACACCCGCACGAACATTAAAGTCTTGGAGTACCTGCACAATGTCATCGTCTACCAGCGTTGCATTCGTTTGAAGTCCGAATCCGAACTTTACATCCGCTTCAATATTATGAAAATTATTCGACAAAATTGTGAAGAACTCTCTAAGTCTAGCGGCTCCGAGTAGAAGAGGCTCACCGCCATGAAAGACCACAAGAATCTGTTTTAACTCACGAATACGAACATAGCTGCTGAGACGATCTGCTAGAAGCTGGATCGTCTCAGCAGTCATAAAGACTGGCTGATCTCGCCAAGTTTGATCTGGGTGTTCGTACATATAGCAATAAGAACACTTGAGATTGCAACGACTCACGACTTTAACTACAAAAGTTGTTATCGGTTGCACTTCGTAAAACTCAGTTCTCTGGGGTAGAAGCAACTCAAGTGACATAAATCTTTCCTTTAAAGCTACATTATTGAAAAACCAAATCATTTTTGGCTAAAAGCCTTTTAAACCAAGCACTGTCTTTGGAAAAAGCAAACTCAATTTTTATTGTGACTACTGAAGTCAGACCAGGCAATTGGCTCCTTGCCCATCCGTTCCGCTTGAATCGCTTGAATTGCGGCTACAACTTTTGGATTTATTTGCTGTAGCTGTTCATCTTTCAACTCATTAACTGCAAGTTTAGTAACAGGTTGATTTCCTTGATAAACGGTCATTTATTTTCCTCACTGATTAATTAAATGGATGTACAAATCAGTTTTCCGGGAGATCGGCAACTCAAGTGACATAAGTATTTCGTGTTTCGTCGAAGCTGCTCTGAAAAACCAAATAATTTTTGGCTAAAAGCCTTTTAAACCAAGCACTTTCTCTGGAAAAAGCCGACTCAACTTTGATTGTGACTACTGAAGTCAGACCAAGCAATTGGCTCTTTGCCCATCCGTTCCGCTTGAATCGCTTGAATTGCGGCTACAACTTTTGGGTTTATTTTCTGTAGCTGTTCTTCTTTAAAATCACTCCATGTCAGTTGAGCAACAGGTTGAGAACTCTGATAAACAGTCATTTATCTTCCTTTAGATTTGATTGATTTAGTTGGGAACTACCCCATTTTCCTTGCTAATGAAATCTTTGTCTAGTCTCAAAATGTCCTATTTTGCCGCCAACTTTTTCCTGCTTTTATTCTCTTTCAATCTACTTTTGTATTAAAATATCTCAAAATATACTAAAATGTCTAACACTGTGCTATAATACACAAAATGCTCGCACCTACCTGACCCGATGAATCTTAAAGAAATGTTAAATCTGGCTGATAAGATAGTCTTAGAGAAAACTGGTCAACACCTAGACGATTTACAAGAAGCGGTACTGCGCGGAACTTTACAACGTAAAACATATAAGCAAATAGCTAAAGATTTTGACTGTTCAGAAAGTCGTGTTAGGAATGCAGGTTCGCAATTATGGCAGATACTTTCAGAAGAATTGGGAGAAGATGTTAGTAAATCGAATTTTAGAGCGGCAATTGAAAGGTTACAAAACTATAATGTTGTGAACTTTGCACAAAGAGTGACACAAAACGTGAGTGGTAGTTTTAACATATGTGGCGAAACTAGACAACCACCCGATATACCAAACTCAGATCGACCTAATGAAGAAACAACTAACACAAAACAAACTAAAACATCGCATCACGATTTAAGCGAGATGCCGGAGTTGGGTGCTTTCTACTCACGCACTCCCGAACTCGACACTCTCACCACCTGGATGATACAACAACGCTGTCGCCTCATAGCCCTCACGGGTATCTGCGGCATCGGCAAAACATCTCTAGCAGTACAACTGGTACAGCAGATAAAAGATGAGTTTGAGTATGTAATTTGGCGCACTATAGACGCATCCCACACCCTCGACGAATTTGAACACG
The DNA here is from genome assembly GCA_011390955.1 of Oscillatoriales cyanobacterium. Classification (GTDB taxonomy): domain Bacteria; phylum Cyanobacteriota; class Cyanobacteriia; order Cyanobacteriales; family Laspinemataceae; genus Planktothricoides. The sequence continues at coordinate 127,430 of JAABRM010000012.1, forward strand.
AACTCATTCAGTTTTTCTTGCAGTCAGAAAAGCTGGATTCTTCTGCAACTAATCCCAAACGCTTACCTCTGATTAAATATTTACAAAAATATCGCTGTTTAATTATCTTAGATGACGTTCACCACCTTTTCTGTAGTGGCGAATTGGCAGGAAAGTATAAGCCTGAATATGAAGAATATAGAGCGTTCTTGAAACAGATAGAAAAATTATCTCATCGAAGTTGCTTTCTGCTCATCGGGTGGGAACAACCGAGGGAATTTCCTCAAATTACCAGTAAAAATAGCCCCATTCAAACTTTACAACTCATGGGTTTAGATGTTGAAGCTAGTGCTGAAATTATCAAAGATCATGGATTAAAACAAATTGACCAATACTCAAGACTTATTTATGACTATCAAGGCAACCCTTTATGGTTAAAAAGCGTGGCGACTATCATTCAAGAGTTGAGAGTAAGTATGACTGATTTACTACCAGATGATACTCTATTGTTACCCGAAGATTTGAAGGATGTTTTACAGCAAGAATTTAGTCGCTTATCAGCACGAGAAAACGTAGTTATGTCTTTATTAGCAACAGTAAGAGAGCCAATTAATCTGGCAATGTTAGCAGAAAATAGTGAAGTTATGTTGTCAGATTTATTTAATGTCCTACATTCTTTATCGCGCCGTTGCTTGATACAGCAGGAAGGTAGTTGTTATCTTTTACAACCTGTATTGAGAGAATATATCAAAAACGAATTATAATATCTGGGTAGTCAGATAAAAGTTATGACATAAAACCGGTTTCTCTCGCACCCCAAACAAAGAAGCCTTTCTTCAAATAGAATAAATCTGTCATTCTCGCGAGGCAATCATGCAAAATTCGATCGCAAAGGTAGGTATTGAACTTGGTTAACTAAATCTTCTGGTTCACTGGCTTTGGCAATGATTTCTAAGTCCCGCACGCATTCACCAACAGTTACATACTGTTGGTGTCCGTAAATCACTCCACTAAATTTTACTCTCTCTTGCTGCCGACAGTTGGCTATGACTAAAAAATCATCATCTTGGGTAAAGATAACGCGATTGAGTTCCGTGGCGCGATCGATTAAAATAGAGTCAGGACTGCCCGTTCTACCATCTTCTTGTACTGTAATAACGTCTATACCCCGCAATTTTAAACCATTAGTAATTGCTCGACGAATATGCTCATCCATGTACAAAGCTATGGTCATTTAATTAACCCCTGAGTGCGAAGTTTTTTAGCCAAAGCGGATTCGCCAGCTTCTTGACGTAACTTTTCAACTTTCTCAAATCTTTGCTGAATATCGGCATCTAGTTCTTCTTTGCGATCCCAATAGTAAGCTAATGCCGAATAAATTTGACTCATGGTTAAATAGGGATGTTGAAATTTAATTTCTTCGGGACTCCAGCCAAAAGCTAGATAACCGGAAATTACTTCAATGACTTTCATGGTTGTTCCGGCAATGTAGGGAACGCTGTTTTCATTTAGTTCTATATATTTGTATTGAGTAGCAGTTAAGTTCATTTGGCCTCGTTACTGAATTAAATACATTGCTTCAGAGATGACTTATTTCTAAGTTTAACATAAGGAATTGATTCTGCCCAAGAGAAGAAAAGAAAGCCTGGGCGATTTTACAACAAATGCTTAGTCGGTTCGATCGCACCTTGTAGGGGCATTCTAGGGGCGCAATCTTTGCGTTGGCAAATAATTTATGGGTTATGTGAATTTTTTTGGGGAATGCTTCACCCCTACTAATCAGAAAAACTATGTATTAAATAAACTCGTTTTCTCTTCTCAGAGAGGCGATCGCACTTCAAGCAAAGAAACCGGGTTGCTTCACAAATATCTGGGTAGTCAGATAAAATTTATCACAGAAACCCGGTTTCTCCTGGAAATTAACTAATTCGCTCTAACAGTACCTCATTAATTACTGTTTCATAGCCAATGCCTCTTTTTTGAGATTCTTCGATCGCCCAAGCTAGAACTTTCGGATGAAGCTTGAGCGAAATTAATTCATATTTTTCCGCGTCATTATCATCATTTTGGGCGGATAAATCCCGGTTTCTTAACTTAATGCCAAATTGTTGAGAAATTGCTTCTCTGAATTTCTGATTTTCTTCTGGTGTGACTCTTCTTGCCCTCTCGAAAGGGAAATCAGATTCCTTGTTCATATCTCTTGCGCTCTCTTTTTGTCGCTTTTCTGGCACTGATTAGTCTAATGTTTTCGCCGCGCATTGTAAAAACAATCACCAGCATTAAGCCATTTTCTGTCTCCCCAATTGCTCATTGTCTTTCCTCTAGATCGGAATGCTGGGCGTCTTCAGTAAATAGAAGATAGGGATCGGCAAAAACTGTCACGGCTTCCTCAAATGTAATCTCATGCTTAAGCCAATTAGACTCAGCTTTGTTTTCGTCCCACTCAAACTGCATTTCTAGTATAGACCAAAAATATTTCCTCCCTCCAGTTATTTTATCATAGCCTAGTTAGGCAAGAAACCTGGGCAAGCAAAGAAACCGGGTTGCTTCACAAATATCTGGGTAGTCAGATAAAATTTATGACATAAACCCGGTTTCTCTCGCACATCTTTGTGTGCCAAAATCACCGCCGCGCCTAACCCACCCTACGAAGGCTGGTTTTGGTGGGCTACGGCGCGGGGCAAAGGCGATCTGTTTTGTGCCAAAATCACCGCCGCGCCTAACCCACCCTACGAAGACTACTGGTTTTGGTGGGCTACGGCGCGGGGCAAAGGCGATCTGTTTTGTGCCAAAATCACCGCCGCGCCTCGTCCCACCCTACGAAGACTACGAAGACTGGTTTTGGTGGGATGACAGAATCTTGAATTACCCGATTTCTGGGAAAGGGGAAAATTTCAGCCAAGGGAGAACATTTCCAGTATATTTATTATCTATTCATTAAAAAATATTACCAAAGGAGTCAATGTGTTTGGGGAGATTGCCGCATTAACCGCATCAGCAGTTTGGGTGATGGCATCCAACTTGTATGACAGTTTAATCAAACAAAGAGAAATATCCTCACTGCAATTAAGTTTATATCGAGGAATAATTGCTTTGCCTTTTCTGGGTCTAAGTTTATGGGTAACGCAGGATCCATTGCCTGCGTTAAGCTTAGTCCAATGGATTTGTTTGATTCTGAGTGCGATCTTGGGCATTACGGTTGGCGATACGGCCTTCTTTTATAGTTTAAAAGATGTGGGCGTCAAAAAAGCTTTACTCTTACAAACTCTGACTCCGGTTTTTGGGACATTGCTGGCATTTATTTTTTTACAAGAAACAATTTCTAGCTGGGGGGCGATCGGGATTCCCCTGACGTTAATCGGCATTATCGGGGTGATTAATAACCGGACAATCGATCGCGAAGCTAATAATTTAATCCGAGGGATAGTTTGGGGGATAATATCAGCAGCGACTCAAGGGGTAGGAGCGATTTTGTTAAAATTTGTCTTAGCGGCGACCACAATTAGTCCTTTATGGAGTAGCAATATTCGCTTACTCATAGGGACAATTATGGTAATATTCTGGTTAAATTGGCAACAAGAAAGTAAATCGATGCCTCGGCTCAATTGGGATGAATGGTTTCGGCTCAGTCTGGCGGCACTTTTAGGCACTTTTATCGGCTTATGGTTACACCAAACTGCATTTAAATTAGCCCCGGTTGGCATTGCTTCAACTTTACTGAATACCAGTCCCATGTTTGCTTTATTTTTTGATTTGTTTCAGAAAAAGCCGGTTAGCTTACGAGATTTTATTTTTGTATTTATCGCCATATTTGGCATTAGGTTAATTTTTACTAAATAAGCCTTTAAATTTAGGGTTAATTTTCAAACCAATGAAGATTAAACCTAAATTTACCCAAAAACTATCCCTGTTGAATGGACTTTTTAATTGACCTTTGAATTGAAAACAAGATTAGGCCATAATTCCCTAAAGACAAGCCAACCGCCGGTTATTGGGCATTGTTACTTATTCTAAGTTATTCTTTTCCTGACAATCAGGAAAAATTATGTTAATAATGGGATCGGGGGTTAACTAGCCGTTTACAACATTCGCGATCAAGCTGTCCCGCTCTTAAATTTATGAATATTAGGCAAAAGACTTTATTCTTAATTAGCTTGACTTTATCGGGGTTGATCGCAGTTATTATTATTATTTTTTACGAGATATTTATCAAAAGTTTTACCCAAATAGAGCAACAAAATACCGAAAAAAATGTAGAAAGAGTCCAAGAGTATCTCAGCGAAAGACTCAACGAGATTAATTCTACTACTAAAGATTGGGCGAGATGGGATGATACATATAATTTTGTCAAATACCCCAATAAAACTTATCAAGATAAAAATTTATTTCCATCAGCTTTTGAAACATTGCAAATTAACTTAATGTTATTTTATAATCCGCAAAACAAAAGCGTATTAAATTTGGCTTATGATTTTGAAAGTGGTGAATTTGTCCCGGTTTCACCGGAGTTGAATAAATATTTAACTCCAAATAGTATTTTATTAAACCACAAAACAGACCAAGATGATTTGACGGGTTTACTTTTGGTAAAAGAAGGGTTTTTGTTAATCGCTTCTCTGCCCATTTTAACCAGCGAACAAACAGGGCCGCGTTCAGGAACACTGATTATGGGTCGCTTAATTAATCAATCTAAGGTTGAGGAAATTTCCCAAAGAACCAAATTGTCTTTAATTTTTCATCGAGTAGATCAAATTACTCCTGATTTAATGCGGGTTTTTCAAGAATTAACGGCAGAAACAAAACCCCGTAAAATTATCGTTGAACCGATTAATCAAGACAAGATTGCTGGTTACTCTATTTTAAAAGATGTAAATGGTCAACCGATTATCTTATTACAAGTTACTCTGAATCGGGATATTTATCGCCAGGGTCAGGTGGCGTTATTATCGTTAATTATTGCTTTATTAATAGTGGGATTTTGTTTTGAGTTAATTACAATTATATTAATCGATCGCTTAATATTAAAGCGGTTGATTTCCTTAAGTAATGATGTAATCGGGATTGGTTTAAGCAATGATTTGGCTCGACGAGTGCCAATTCAAGGTCAAGACGAATTAACTAATTTTGCCGGTACGATTAACTGGATGTTAGATGAGTTGCAGAAAGAAAAACATAAAACCGAAAAATTACTGTTGAATGTTTTGCCTCATTCTATCGCGGAAAAGTTAAAGAATAATCAAGGGATTATTGCTGATAATTTTGATAATGTGACCATATTATTTGCGGATTTGGTGGGTTTTACTACTTTAGCGGGTAGGTTGTCACCCTTAGAGGTAGTGAATTTTTTAAATAAGATTTTTTCCTGTTTCGATCGCTTGGCTGAAAAGTACGGGCTAGAAAAAATTAAAACTATTGGCGATGCTTATATGGTAGCATCTGGCTTACCAACTCCCCGACCAGATCATGCAGAGGCGATCGCGAATATGGCCTTAGAAATGCAAGAGATTATTAGAGAAATTTCTCAAGGGCAATCAGAAAGTTTTACTATGCGAATTGGGATTAATACGGGCAGAGTCGTAGCTGGAGTGATTGGCACGAGAAAATTTACTTATGATTTATGGGGAGATGCGGTGAATGTGGCTTCCCGAATGGAGTCTTCTGGGGAACCTGGTAAAATTCAAGTTAGTGAAACAACTTATGAAGTATTAAAGGATAAATATATTTTTCAAAATAGAGGATTGATTTCCGTAAAGGGGAAGGGAGAAATGTTGACCTATTGGTTAATTGGCGAAAATTTATCTTCAAAGTAAGGCTTTTTTTCCCAAGTCTTCCAACCGAAAACTGGCAAAAAACCTGATACCATTCGTCCCGCTTAAGTCCCTTTTAAATCTAAATATCTTGCTTCGGTCTTGGGAACCCGCCGATCGCTAATACCAAAGTTTTTGTAAAAAATCTGTATAAATTAATACAAAAAGTTGCTAAATTCTGGGTGCGATCGCGTCCATCTCGCGTCCATCTTGCCGAAATCTATAGATCCACGTTCTTATCGAGGCTCAAACTGGTTTAAAATACACAAGACTGCTAGGGTTCGCCCTGGAATTAGCTGCTTGTGGTCATTATTTGAAGTTAGGAGATTAAAACACGATGGCTGGTGAAATTGCTAATGCTGCTTTTTTAGCCTTTTCTTTGATTTTGGTGGGTTTATCCCTCGGCTTTTTGCTGCTGAAAATTCAGGGTTCTGAAGAGTAAGCGGATCCCCCAGAGAGGGTTTCACCACCCTCTCAAACCCCATGATAACCAATAACGAATAAGCAATAGATCGCCAACTGGGAGCTTCTGGTGCAGAGGAGCGTAACCAGCAACCAACAACCAACAACAAACAACCAACAACCAACAACAAACAACCAACAACAAACAACCAACAACCAACAACCAACAACCAACAACAAACAACCAACAACAAACAACCAACAATAAATTTATGAAAATTTTCGCTAAATTCAGCTTAATTCTGATTCTATGTTTTTCCTTTTTGGTTGGTTTTGGCGCTTTCTCTAGCCAACCCGCAGCGGCATTATTGGAAAAGACTTATGAAACTCCCGGACAAGTGCTATATAAGTCTCGGCATAGTTTGCGCGATCGCAGTGGTAATCCTTGGCAATTAATCTTTTTTAAGCGATACAAGGAATCTGAGTTAACGAGTGTCAATTTGCGGGTGGTGGGATTTCCCGATGTCGTGGAAGTTGCCCATCCGCAACCGTTAAAAATTATTACGACTAGAAGTGAATTTATCGCTGAAGATATGTTTGCCAAAGAGTCCCCAGCGCCGAATGTGGGACAGTACGATCTACAAGAAATTTTACCCCAGTTACCTACTACTGAGCCGATTCGTTTGTTGATTCCTGGTCAGGGAAATGAGTATCCCGTCCGGTTGCCCCCATCTTTGGTACTGGAATGGCAAAATTTGGCTGATTTCTAAAGTTGTTCTGTATTTTTCCGGCAGTTTTCTGAATTTTGCGGCACAATTATCTTAAAGGATAAGCTGTGTTTCAGCCAGAAATCGGGGGAATATGTCTTTAGAAGTCGATGTGAAGTTTAATTCCGTGTATGGGCCGGTGAAGTCTTGGCGATATGGTCGATCGCTGGGTATCGATCCCATCGGCCCAGTGTCTACTTGTTCTTTTAATTGTGTCTATTGCCAACTGGGGGAAATTGTCGATAAAACCAGCGATCGCCGCATTTTTATTCCCACAGCAAAAATATTAGGGGATTTACAGCCCTTTGCCCCTTGGGATGTGGATATTGTCACCCTCAGCGGCAGCGGTGAACCCACTTTAGCCGCTAATTTAGGGGAGATTATTACGGAAATTAAGGCATTAACTCATTGCCCGGTTCTCGTATTAACCAACGCTACTTTACTCAACGATTACCAAGTTTGTCAAGAGTTAGCTTTTGCCGATAAAGTATCGGTAAAACTTGATGGGGTTTCCCCAGACAAAATGCGCGGGGTTGACCGACCTGTTGCCGGTATTGAATTGCCCGATATTTTAGCCGGAATCAACAAATTTAGCCAAATGTATGGGGGTGAATTGGGCATTCAAACTATGCTTTTAAACCCTTGGAAAAAGGAAGACCGAGAGGAATATATCAAATTAGTCCAGGCGATCGCCCCCACAGAAATTCAACTCAACACCCCCACTAGGCCCAAACCCTTAAAACATGAGTTAGAAGGACGAGGAAATCACGAACCAGATCGGCAATTTTCTTATCCAGTAAAAGTTTTAAAATGTGTTAGTTCGGATATTTTACAACAATTTGCTGATGAAATTACCGCCGCGACGGGTATTTTAGTTCGTTTCGCACCGACGAATTAACTGAGTAGTATTAGGTTGGGTTTCGTTCCTCAACTAGGTTGGGTTTCGTTCCTCAACCCAACCTACGAATAGAATACATTAATTAACAATTAACAGAAAATAGGCTAAAAAAATGAATAACTCAACCATAAATCCAACAGAAAATGCCGCCAACATTCCCCCGAATCACTTAAATATTATGGGCTATGTAGACGAATCAGAAGTCAACGGCCCCGGATATCGGGCAGTGGTTTGGGTACAAGGATGTAAGCGAGAATGTGATGGCTGTTTTAATCCCGCTTCTTGGCCATTTGAAATTAAGCAATTAATTTCTGTGGATGAACTGGCAAGTCAAATTATCAGTAATCCCAAAAATCAAGGAGTAACTTTTTCTGGGGGTGAACCATTTTTTCAAGCCAAAAATTTAGCACAATTGGCAAAAAAAGTCAAGGCGGCGGGCTTGAATGTGATGTCTTTTAGCGGCTTTACTCTCAAAGAATTACAAGGGGAAAATGCCCCAGCCGGTTCTCAAGATTTATTGGCAGAACTGGATATTCTAGTAGATGGCCCGTTTGTTAAATCTTTGGCGGTGAATTCTGTAAATTCCTTGGTTTCTTCCCGGAATCAACAGGTACATATTTTTAATCCAGCGTTTAAAGATCGATTAAACTGGGCCAGCGATCAAATGGAAATTCATGTGCTGAAAGATGGCAGTTATATTATTACCGGCTATCGCGGGCAGATGGATTTACAAAATAGATTAAGTTAATTTTGTTGTTTGTTGTTTGTTGGTTGTTGTTTGTTGTTTGTTGTTTGTTGTTTGTTGGTGGTTGAACAAGGGAATTTTGTATAGCATATAACAAATAACAAATAACGAATAACGAACAACCACCAACAAACAACCAAGAACCAAGAACAAATAACATTGATTGACGCATCTCCTAGTTTGTGGGGTCTTAGATAGATAAACTGTTGTGATGAAGACTATATAGGTTGAGTTTTATATGGATACGAGTGCAGTCGATTTGTGGCAACGATATCAAGAGTGGCTGTATTTTCACTCTGGACTCGGTTTGTACTTGGATGTCAGCCGGATGCGGTTTGATGATGCTTTTGTGGCGATGATGCAGCCGAAGTTTGAACGGGCATTTGTCCTGATGGCAGAGTTGGAAGGTGGGGCGATCGCGAATCCCGATGAAAACCGGATGGTGGGTCATTATTGGTTACGCGACCCTGACTTAGCCCCGAACCCAGAACTGAAACAGGCTATTATTCAGACTTTAGAGGCGATCGAGGCTTTTGTTGCGAAAGTGCATTCCGGGGAAATTCATCCCCCCAATCACCCGAAATTTACTGATGTGCTGTCGATTGGGATTGGGGGTTCTGCCCTGGGGCCGGAGTTTGTCGCGGAAGCCTTGGAACCGGATCTGGCCCCGATGAAGATTCACTTTATCGACAATAGTGACCCGACAGGAATTGATAAAGTCGTGAAATCCCTGGAAGATCGACTCTCTAGCACTCTAACGATCATCATCTCCAAGTCTGGGGGCACCCCGGAAACCCGCAATGGGATGTTAGAAATTGAGTATGCTTTTAGTCAGCGCAACCTGAATTTTGCCCAACAAGCGATCGCTATTACGGGAGTGGACAGCAACCTCGATCGCCATGCCAAGTCCCAAGGCTGGTTAGCCACCTTCCCAATGGAAGACTGGGTGGGAGGACGAACCTCGGAACTGTCCGCTGTGGGCTTACTTCCTGCCGCTTTACAAGGAATCGACATTCGAGAAATGCTGGCTGGGGCGAAAGAAATGGACATCGCCACCCGTACCCCGAATCTGAAAGACAATCCTGCGGCTTTACTTGCCCTGTCTTGGTACTTTGCGGGCAACGGACGCGGGGAAAAAGATATGGTGGTTTTGCCCTACAAAGATAGTTTGCTCTTATTTAGCCGCTATCTGCAACAACTGGTGATGGAATCTCTGGGCAAAGAAAAAGACCTGGATGGCAATATCGTTTACCAGGGAATTGCCGTTTATGGCAATAAAGGGTCTACGGATCAACACGCTTATGTGCAACAGTTGCGCGAAGGGGTGCCCAATTTCTTTATGACCTTGATTGAAGTCTTAGAAGACCGTCAAGGCCCCAGTATGGAAATCGAACCCAATGTCACTTGTGGCGATTATTTATCCGGCTTTTTAATGGGAACTCGCACCGCTTTGTTTGAAAATGGCCGAGACTCCATTACTCTGACGATCCCCCAGGTGAACCCGCGCACCGTTGGGGCGTTGATTGCCCTGTATGAACGGGCTGTAGGATTGTATGCCTTTTTGGTGAATGTCAATGCTTATCATCAACCAGGGGTAGAAGCAGGGAAAAAAGCCGCTGCCGGAATTTTGGCGCTGCAAAAAGAGGTTTTGGCAGTGCTGCACCAAGAAACCGCCCCTCTGTCTTTGGAGGCGATCGCGGCTAAAGCTGGTGCCAGCGATCGAATTGAAATCGTCTATAAAATCCTCCGGCATTTGGCAGCTAATCGTCGGGGTGTTGTCCTGCAAGGCGATTTGGCTAAACCATCTAGTCTCACGGTGATGATTTCCGCTAGTTAGTTGTTGGTTGTTGTTTGTTGGTTGTTGTTTGTTGGTTGTTGTTTGTTGGTTGTTGTTTGTTGGTTGTTGTTTGTTGGTTGTTGGTTGTTATTTGAAAATCCGATCGCCAATAGCCAACAACTAACAACTAACAACCCCCCCAACCCCCCTTCAAAGGGGGGACAATAACCAACAACAAACAACAAACAACAAACAACAATTAACTAATAACTAATAACCAGGACACGGCATTGCCGTGTCCCTACCCCCTGCCCCTCTGCC
>JAABRM010000013.1 GCA_011390955.1 Oscillatoriales cyanobacterium
CCCGCTCCCCCGCTCCCCCGCTCCCCCGCCCCCCTGCCCCCCTGCCACTCTGCCTCCTAACGATCCATGTCTCTGATAATTCTTGTTGTTGATGACGATCCGGCAATTTGTTTGTCGATTAGTGACTATCTTCACGGTTCTGGTTATTCGGTAATCCGGGCAGAAAATGGCCGAGATGCGCTGATTTTATTGGAAAAATATCGGCCACATTTACTGGTTACGGATATTATTATGCCGGGGATGGATGGTTATGAATTGATTAAAAAAGTTCGGGAACAACCTTTTTTTAGATTATTGCCGGTGATTTTTTTAACCAGTAAAACGAAGACCGAAGAAAGAATTTTAGGGTATCAAGTTGGTTGTGATGTTTATTTGCCCAAACCGTTTGAGTTGCCAGAGTTGGGGGCGGTGGTTCGGAATTTGTTGGAGCGATCGCAGCTAATTCACGCGGAAAAAGAGTTTGCTTTTCATTTAGCCACTCAAGGGGTTGAACATTCTTTATCTTTATCGGTTGATGCTAAAAATTTAACCGTTGATTCAGGAAAAATTGCCCCTTTAGCGATTGATTTAACTCACCGGGAACAAGAAGTTTTAAGTTTCTTAACTTGGGGATTATCCAATGCAAAAATAGGCGAAAAAATGCACCTGAGTTCTCGCACTGTTGAAAAGTATGTGAGTAGTTTATTGAGAAAAACATCCACTTGTAATCGTGCGGAACTGGTACGATTTGCGATCGCCCATCAATTAGTTGATTAATAATTGTTGTTAGTTGTTAGTTGTTGGTTGTTGGTTGTTAGTTGTTGGTTGTTGGTTGTTATTTGTTAGGTTGTTAGTTGTTAGGTTGAGCTAAATAATGAAGCACGAATCACTAATAACCAATCACGCACAACTAAGAAGATTTTTTCTAGGCGCAACATCACCCAATCGATCGCTTCGAGGACTACTTGCAAGGGATGTTTAACATAGCCAACGGAAACAACCTTGGTTTCAATATAATCCCGCCCCGTTTCCGGTTCTCCCATTCCGGTAACGGGAGTTTCAGTTTGGGTCAGAGTCGAGGTGGTTTGCCTGTGCAGGGGGGCAGAGGTGCGGAGGGGCAGAGGAGCAGAGGTGCGGAGGGGCCCGCCGTCGGCAGAGGTGCGGAGGGGCCCGCCGTCGGCGGAGGAGATGAGGAGATGAGGAGAAAAATATCTCCCCTGCTCCCCTGCTCCCCTGCTCCCCTGCTCCCCTGCTCGATGGCGGCTCCCCTGCTCCCATGCTCCCCTGCTCCCCTGCTCCCCTGCTCCCCTGCTCCCCTGCTCCTCTGCTCCCATGCTCTGGGCTCCCCTGGTTCGGGGAATTCACCGTCGGAATATGGACTAAAGCATTGACTTTGCCAAACCATTCGCTGATGGTGCTGCGAATGACCGCTTCACTTTTTTGTACTACTTGCACCAGTTGCGGCAATGGGGTTTCGGCTAAGTCGGAGGCTGATGCTTTGACGAATGTTTGAGTTTGAGCCGTTTGGGTTGCTGAGGCAGCCTTTGCCAGAGTGGGACTGCTGGGTTCAGCCCATAAATCACGGGTTAGATCGTCATCCTCGGAATTGAGGGGATACTCTCCCTGCCACATATACCAATTTTTGACAGGTTCCCAGAATGACCGGGTATTGTCCACCACCGCATCAGTCATGGTTTCCCACTGGGGAAGCTGTCCCGCTTCTAACTGGGCTACGGTGCGTTCGCGAAGCGTTGCGGATGCAATATCGATGGATTTTAAGAATGATGAGTCTTCGGTCTGGGGCGCTTGAGTCGCCTTTAAAGCCGCAGGAATGCCCATGCTTTCCCCGGAAAGATTTCTCGCGGTTGCGGCGGTGGGGGGCAGATGTTTTAATTTTGATTCTTTAAACAGATTTACTTTAACCGCCACCGTCCCGGTTTCCATCCAATGAATCAGCTTGTGAAATAGCCGCGTCAAGGGGGGATCGTTTGGTTTATCCGTCAAAGGCGGTAAGGGCAGATCCGCTTCACTTTCGCTGACCGTAGCAAGCGCTGTTTCTGGCTGCTTGGTCGGTTGCGACTTAGGCGGTGACTGAACTTTGGCCACGGCAGATGACCGTGGCTGGCTTCCGGGCAACCCAAGCCGTTTTTGACTGACGGTTTGCTGTAGCTGTTTGCCCACCAGTCGCCCGGTTTGAAACATGGCATACAGGGGATAAATCAACAACTGAACTGTCCAGATCGTTGTAGTTTTGACCTGTCGGGCGGCTTGTCCCATGCGATCGGATAGCTGTTGGGACTTTTCCAGCAGGAGGTTGAGGAATCGGCTTTGGTAACGGCCAGTAGAAGCAGAAGACATGGCATTGGCTCAAAATTCTTCCTTATATTAAAGCAAAATTTTGCTCTCAATGCCAATATGATTTGTGATTATTAGACAAGAGTGCAAAATTCGTGCAAAGCCCCCCTTAAAAAGGGGGGTTGGGGGGATCGATCCGTTATGAAAGCACTCTTGTCTATTGGTTCTTGGTGATTTTAACGGCCAATAACCAATAACCAATAACCAATAACTAATAATCGATAGCTAATACCTAAAAATTTAAGCCAAATTTAATTGCTATTAATTGGCTTTCCCTGATAAAAAAATACCAATCATCATCCAAAAAAGTAATGATCGAACCACAAAATCCAGAAAATAAAGAGATTTTAGAAATAATCTCGAAATTGCGATCGCTTACCCAAGTAAATCTGCAAAATCAATGGCATTATTGCCGGGAAAATTTAGATATTTCCCAAATTAATTACTTCCCCAACGGTGATTTCGGGCATAATTGGCCGATCGCCGCTTTAAATCAAAAAGCACATATTGCTTGGTCAGCCAAAAAAGAAGTGATTTGGCTGACTCAACCCATCGTCATTCCCCCGGATTTACAAGGATATCCTTTAGCGGGTTTTAGCTTGCGGTTGGCTTTACTCTGGTGGGCAGAAGATGCCCAGGTTTTTGTTAATGGCCAACTGTTACAATCCGGTGACTTATTTGATTGTAATGTGAGAATATTGGTCAGTCCGGCAGTGGTTCCCGGTGAAAAAATCACCCTAGCTTTACGGTTAGTTAGTCCCGGACATGACCCAGGGGCTTTGGTGCGATCGCAGTTAATTTATGCACCGGCAGATCCCCAGGAAATTGACCCAGGTTTTCTGGCGGACGAACTGACTATTTTATGGCAATATCTGCAAAATTACGCTCCCGATTTTCCGGAATTAATTCACAGATTTAAACAGCAAATTAATTTAATTAATTGGTCAGTAGTTAACCACCGAGAAACCTTTAATCAATCTTTAGGCTTAATCCGAGAAAATCTGCGATCGCTTCTCACGGAAATTCCCAATCTTCCCCATAAAATATCCCTCCTAGGTCATGCCCATTTAGACATGGCTTGGTTATGGCCGATCGGTGAAACTTGGACAGCAGCCCAACGGACTTTTACCTCAGTCTTAAACCTGATGGAAGAATTTCCAAAATTAACCTTTGGTCATTCCACTGCTGCCCTATATGAATGGATAGAAATCCATCGTCCTGACCTATTTTTAGCAATTCAAAAACAAGTCAAAGCCGGACGCTGGGAAATTCTTGCGGGCTTATGGGTGGAACCGGAATTAAATATTATTTCTGGAGAATCGATTGTCCGGCAAATTTTCTATGGTCAGCGCTATTGTTTAGCCAAATTTGGTCAATTAGCGCCGGTTGCTTGGTTGCCGGATACCTTTGGTTTTTGTTGGCAACTGCCCCAACTCTTGACCCAAGGAGGTATTCAATATTTTGTCACCCAAAAACTGCGCTGGAACGATACCACCGAATTTCCCTATAGTCTTTTTTGGTGGGAATCCCCCGACGGTAGCCGCATTTTTAGCCTGATGTCTGCCCCCATTGGCAAAGATATTAATGGGGTAGAAATGGCCGAATATGCGATGGATTGGCAGGAAAAAACTGACATAAATCACGCCCTTTGGTTGCCCGGAGTGGGCGACCACGGCGGCGGCCCCACTCGTGAGATGTTAGAGGTGGCTGAAAAATGGCAATATTCTCCATTTATACCACAATTAGACTTTACCACATCTGAGGCATATTTGCAACAGTTATCTGAAGAAAAAATCAGCAAAAATTTACCGATTTGGCAAAATGAACTTTATTTAGAATTTCACCGAGGTTGCTACACCACTTATGGGCGACAAAAACAGTGTAATCGCCGCTGTGAACAGTTATTATATCAAGCGGAACTGTTTAGCAGTTTAGCCCAAATGATTGGTGATTTGCCTTATCCCAAAGCTGAGTTAGAAACCGCTTGGAAACAGGTACTTTTTAATCAATTTCACGATATTTTACCCGGTTCTTCAATTCCCGAAGTGTATGAGGAAGTTAATCCAATTTGGCAAAAGGCTGAAGGGGTGGGAACCAACATATTAGACCGGGCTTTAAAGGCGATCGCGCATCAAATTGAATTGCCTCAACCTCCCAGAGTTGATGCCAAACCAATTATTATTTTTAATTCTCTCAATTGGTCGCGTTCTGAGGTAGTGGCGGTAGATTTAGCCCCTATTTCCGCAGCGGGAAAATCCTGGAAAATTTACGATCGCGCTGGGGCAGAAGTGCGATCGCAGCTTACGGAAAACTTCCTGTTATTTTATGCAGCGGATATTCCTTCCATTGGTTATAATATTTTTTGGTTAGTGGGCGATCGGCCAACCGGGGAGATCCCCCCAACCTCCCTTACCGAAGGGGGGCTAGAGAAGCTATTTCTGGAAAACGATCTGCTGCGAGTCATCGTTGACCCAGAAACGGGGAATCTGCAAAGTATTTTTGATAAAATAAATCAACGAGAAATCTTGAGTGGGGCAGGCAATCAACTGCAAGTATTTCAAGATAGCGGTCAATATTGGGATGCTTGGAATATTGACCCAAATTATGCCGAACATCCTTTAAATTCGCCGGTTTTAAAAGCAATTATCTGGCAAGAATATGGGCCAATTCAATGGCGACTGCGGGTAATTCGGGAGTTAGAAAATTCCGAGTCGATCCAAGACTATATTTTACAGATTCATTCACCAATTTTAAAAATAGCGAACAGCGTCGATTGGCAGACTCCTCATGTCATGGTTAAGGCGGCATTTCCTTTAAATATTACAGCGGATATGGCTACTTATGAAATGCCTTGTGGGGCGATCGCCCGTCCGACAAACCCTCAGACTCCAGCGGAAAAAGCCCAATGGGAAGTTCCCGCTTTACATTGGGCAGATTTAACCGAAAATATGCCTAAAATGCCTAAAATAGGTTCAGAAACGATCGCCGATCGACCAGAAAAATTTGCAGCAAAAGACACTTATGGGGTCAGCTTATTAAATGACTGTAAATATGGCTATGATGCCCAACCGAATCAATTACGATTAACCCTGTTGCGGGGGTCAACTTGGCCCGACCCCAAGGCGGACTTTTATCACCATCAATTTACTTATGGAATTTATCCTCATGGGGGCAGTTGGCAGCAGGCAAAAACTGTCCGACGGGGTTATGAGTTTAATCAGCCGTTGCTGGTGCAGTTATGGGAAAATTGCGCCGAATTCAACGCACTTATCTCGGAGAAAAAATTGCCTGCCCAGGGTTCTTTTTTGGACTTATCCGCCGAAAATTTAATTTTGATGGCATTTAAACCCACGGAAGATAATTATGAGGCCAAACAATGGATTTTACGGTGTTATGAATGTCACGGACAAGCCACGGAAATTCAGTTACAAAGTGATTTAGGTTTAAAGATTGACGGTTCGGTGGATTTATTAGAACAAGCGACTCCTTCAGTAAATCTGGACATTTTCCCTTGGCAAGTGAGGACTTTTCGGATAGTCTAAAGAGGTAGTTGCGATCGGTTATTGGTTATGCTTGATTCTGGTTCTTTCTCAAAATAACCAGTAACCAAAAATTAATCCCCATAAATTAATCAACTGCCGGAAGAGTAAAATAAAAAGTCGATCCTGTCCCAAGTTGAGATTCTACCCAAATTTCACCCAGATGTCTTTGAACAATTTTTTTGCAAATGGCTAAACCAATCCCTGTACCGGGATATTCTTCGCGAGGATGGAGTCGTTGAAATATGGTGAAAATGCGCTCAGAAAACTCTGGGGCAATGCCAATGCCATTGTCGCTGACCGCAAAACGCCAATAATTTTCGATTCTAGTCGCGGAAACATGAACGATCGGCGATCGCTCAGTCCGATATTTAATTCCATTGGCGATTAAATTTTGGAATAATTGAACAAGCTGAGTGCGATCGCCGAGTACCACGGGTAAGGGCTCGTGATTGATGGTAGTATTATTGAGAGAAATGGTTAAATTTAAGTGATCCAGGACAATGTTCAAAACCGCTTCACATTCCACCGGGACTAATTCATTTTTTTGACTGCCTAAACGAGAAAACTCCAGCAAATCTTCAATTAATTGCTGCATCCGTTGGGCGGCTTTGACCACAAATTCAATATATTTGTCGGCTTTTTCATCGAATTGACCTAAGTAACGGCGAGCGAGTAATTGAGTATAGCTGGTAATGACCCGTAAAGGCTCTTGTAAATCGTGAGAAGCCACATAAGCAAATTGTTCAAGTTCGGCATTAAAACGGGCTAATTCTATGGCGTGTTGGGCCAACTGTTCCTGTGCTCGTTTGCGATCGCTGATATCCGTATAAATATACACAAAACCGACAATTTTTCCGGTTTCATTTTTAATTGCATCGGCGCGGAGTAAAATATCGACTATTTTTCCATGAAGAGTTGGCATTTTGACTTCTCCCCGCCAAGAAAACCCTTGTTCAATTGTGTTGAATACTGAGGTAGCTAGGGTAGAGTCAGCATAAAGAATACTCAGCCCTTGGCGATCGATTAGTGCCGATAATTCATAGCCAAATAGCTTGATAAATGCTGGGTTAATATAAATGGGATTTCCCGATAAATCTGCGATCGCGATCGCATCTGAGGTACTTTCTACGCTCTTACTCAGCCGCAGCAGTTGTTGCTGATTTTTTTTCTGTTCAGTAATATCGATTCCGGCGCCGAGAATTTGTTTAGGTAAGCCATTAGCATCGCGCAAAAATAAAGTTTCTTCACATTGAAAATTGCGCCAAACTCCCTCAGCATCTTGGATCCGCATTTCCGTTTGTAGAATCTCGCCATCTTTTACCGATTCCCAGCGTTTTTTCAGATTAATTTCTGAGAGACTATCTTCAGGATGCAATAAGGTTAATAACAGGGTGCCTCGTGTTTCCATCTCCTGAATTCTCGCAAAATCATACCCCAAAATCTCGGATATTTGAGAATTAAAATAAGTATTTTTTTGTTCCATTAAATCGTAAATATAGATCAGAACTGGCACTGTATCGGTAATTTTTTGAATAAATCTTTGACTATCGATCAGCGCTTGACCCGTACTCACGAGATCGCTAATATCCCGCACAAAAGCAAACATTAGCTTTTCGTTGCCCAACTGAGTTACGGTGACACTCAGTTCTACATGAATAATTGCTCCATCAGATCGGCGATACTTACTTTTTAAACGCTCGGAAATCTTGGGAGGTTTCTTAGAAAAATTACCCGGATGCTTTACGGGAGTCGGAAAACAAATTGCCTGGATATGCTTGCGGATTTCTTCTGGAGTATCCAGGGCCAGTAAATCTTGAACTTTCATGCTCAATAATTTATCTTCTGAACATCGCATGATATCCATAAATGCTGAATTCACTTTTAAAATATTCCCTTGAGCATCAAAGCGGAAAAAGCCATCCATTGTGGTTTGCAAAATTAATTGATTCCATTGCATTTGTTGTTGCACAGCCCGTTCCGCTTGTTTGCGATCGCTAATATCCCGGACAATAGCTAAAACCTGATGCTCCAGAAACACCGCCATCCGCACTTCATAATCTCGAATTTGATGATTGACGGGTAATTGATATTCTAAAAATTGAGTTGTTTGAGTTTTTAAAGTTTTTTGGATTAATTCACTCACTTTTGTCGCCAATGGTTCTGGCAAAACTTTGGTAATTGGTTTGCCAATAAACTGACTCATGGTTACAAATGGATGAAATTTTTTGGCCGGAATAAATTCTAAAAAAAATCCCTGATTATCCATACAAAATAAAGCGTCAGGAATTGCGGCTAAAATCGCTTTTTTTCTGGCTTCACTTTCCGCCAGAGATTTTTCTGCTTGTTGACGTTGGGTAATATCCCGATAAGCACTTAAAAACAACTGGCGATCGCCTTCCCACAGCAAAGAAGTAGACACTAATAAGGTTTTTTCTTGGCCGGTTTTAGTTTTAATGGTAGTTTCTCGATGAATATTTTTACCAGTTTCTTTAATTTTTTTTAACCCGATCGTGGCTTTTTGATATTCGCAAGGATCTGGATAGAGTCGAGCCAGAAAATTTTCACAACTGTTGGCTTCTGACTTCGTATATCCAGTAATTTCTTCCATTTTGGAGTTAAATAACTCAAAATTACCGGTTTCCTCGCCAAAGGTAATCCCTTCGGCAACGGTTTCCAGAATCGTCACCAACCGTTCAACGGTGCTTTGGATTTCCGATTCAGTTCGCTGCCGCTCAATAATTTGTTTTTCCAATTGTAAATTAGCTAATTTGAGTTGTTCGGTTCTTAACTGAACAATTTTTTCTAACTCTTGACGGCTATGTTTTAATTCGGTTTTTAGCTGCTGAAATTGACTAATATCTCGAAAAATCAATAAAAAACTTTCTTTCGGTAAAGTAATTTTTTTTATTTTAATTTCTAAACAATGACTATTGCCAAATCTATCTAAAACATTCTCATAAATTAGCTGGCTTTCTGGGGGATTTTTTTCTGCTTTAGCGCCAATAATTAATTTCTCAAACAAACTAGGTTCAATCACTTGAACGATCTGACTAATTTGATTAATTTCTGAGGCAGAATAGCCGAAAATTTCGGGGATACTTCCTGCTGAATAAGTAATATCTCCTAATGCATCGCAAATAAAGATGGCATCACTAACCCGACCGAGAATAATCGATAACAATTCTCCATTGAATTGGGAATCTTGTCTTTGAAAATGATTTAACATATATGTTTTTTATTATCTGGTTTCCTGGTATTTACTAGCGCAATTTATCTGGTCAAAAATTCGATCAAAAAAATAGATAATTAAATGATGTTAGAGGCAAAAAATCCTAGGCAAATTCGGAAGCTTTCAGGTAAGATTTGATGAATCAACTTGGCTCATTCCCACCAAATATTGGCGATGAATGCCAAGATTATACAAAAATCGATCGCTTTTGCGGTCATCTCCCTGACGCCGATGCGAAAAATCTAGAACAGATTTTTTTTACTCTTAGGCATTACACAATAACTACATATACGATATATATACGGCAATCACGGGAATAGGGCAACCACCGCTTTCCGGTTTAACCCCTACAAAACCCTAAGTATCAACACCATAAGTCCTAATTCCGATTACCGTTAATTTTATTATAGGCTTCTGATGGTCAAAACCTGCGGCGGAGTTGCATCGGGAGGATAACGAAAATCCACCCGAACGGTTCGGGTTTCTCCAGGGGCTAAATTCACGGTAAATAAAGGATCTAAGACTTGTCCGCGACGATGCCATAAATGCACATAGCGCGTTACAGATGGGGTTATTTGTTCCTTTCATCGGCATACTGCATCCGTACCGTTCCGCGAAAATACGGAAAGTCCCACGGAGTCAGAAATTTTGCTTGAGGGTTTTGTCGGTTCATAAAATTAATTTAATGCTATTGATTTAATGGTGCTGATTTTTTTCACGGTGACAATTGTCGCCAACGTAACAAATAAACCGGAGTATTAAACCAGAAATTATCCGGTTCCGGGGTGGTGACTTCGATCGTTTTTTGGACATCAGGATCCGCTGAAATCCAAGTGAGATCGCCCAGATAAGCCAAAATATGTTCTCCATCCACAGTCACCGCCATATCCCCCGGTTTAAGGATGCTCGAATCTAACTGATTAATGCTATCGTATCTGAGCATTTTTGTGGTATAATTGCGATATTCATCTCGTAAAGCATCCGCCCCGGCATCATACCACCACATTTCAAACCCTTTTCGCACCAAAGCGGGATTTCCAGATTTAACTCCTAATTTCCAGTTTGCTTGAATTAAACCTTGACGAACTAACCCGGAACAATCAATTCCCAGCTTATTTTCTCCCCCCCAAACATAAGGAGTTCCTTCATAACGAATCAGTTCGCGGACATAAGCGGCTGCTAAAGTATCAGGGTCAGCCGGACTACCGGGTAAAATAATTAGTAAAGTAACCAATAAAGCCCCGATAATACAAATAGCCCGAATCAGCTTTTTCTCCCAGAATAAATAGAGGGAACTACCCCAAATGACGCATCCGATAATGACACTGCCTAATCGCATGATGCCATAACTGACTGGTTGACAGAGTAAGATAATAAATAATGCCCAAAGACTCCCCCATAAAAGTAAAAGATGACGCCGGTTAAAAGTGAGTGGTTGCATCCTTATACCTCCAAGATAAAATTATTTCTGGTTATTTCTGGTTCATTTTTGTAGAAAATCAGACCAATTCTAGCAGGACAATTCTGGCAAGGCAATTGCCCCTAGATTTATATGTCTAAGATTAATCATACATATAAGTTTACGGGCAGAAATAAATGCACCACAGACCCCATTAGAAGAAAAACTGTCATTCCCGCTTCAGGCGGGAATCCAAAGCCTATCGGCGGGGAACGAAAAGTGCAATTAATTATGTTCACCTACTTATAAATAATTGGCTTAAAATGCGATCGCCATGCCATCACTGCGGGGTTCGGATCCAGCGACAAATACACCATTTTGGTGCAAAATCATTTGACCGCGACCAAAGAGACTTTTTTCTGGGCTGACCTGAACCGCGTGCCCCCGATCTAACAATCCTTTAACGATCGCTTCGGAGACAGAATTTTCCAAAATTACCCGATTATTTTCCAAAAAACGCCATCGAGGGGCATCTAATGCTGCTTGAGGATTTAGTTGATAATCCACTAAATTTGTCACCATTTGTAAATGACCTTGGGGTTGCATTGGTCCACCCATCACCCCAAAAGGGCCAAGGGGTTGGCTATTTTCCGTGAGAAAACCGGGCATAATTGTATGTAGGGGACGCTTTCCTGGGGCAACCTGATTAGGATGTCCGGGTTCTAAAGTAAAACCACAGCCTCGGTTATGCAGAGAAATGCCAGTTTCCGGCACTACAATGCCACTGCCAAATCCCATATAATTTGATTGAATAAAAGATACCATTAAATCTCGATCTGCTGTAGCTAAATAGACGGTGCCGCCTTTGGGAAGTCCGGGCAAAGTATGGGCGATCGCCTTATGTCCAATTAACCGCCGTCGTTCATCGGCATAATCTTTATCTAATAGCCGATGTACGGACATTTTCATATAGCGGGGATCGGCATTATATCGGTGTAAATCGGCAAAAGCCAGCTTGATTGCTTCAAGTTGCAAATGATAAGAATCCACCGATTCTCGCGGATATTTATCTAAATTAAATCCTTCCAGAATATTTAAGCCCATTAAAGTAGCAATCCCCGGAGTATTCGGGGGTAATTCCCAAACAGTGACTTGCCGATAATCCGTGGCGATCGGACTTACCCAGTCCCCTTGATGTTTGCTTAAATCATCCGCAGTTAATAAACCCCCTGTTTCTGCCGCAAATTGACTAATTTTTGCCGCTAAATTTCCTTGATAAAAACTTTCACCGCCACTATTGGCAATTTCTGTTAAAGTTTGGGCATGAAGCAGACTACCCCAAATTTCTCCAGCGGCTGGGGCGCGATTTTTGGGAAAAAATATCTCTTGAAATGCGGTAAATTCTGTGCCTTTTTTGGTTAAATAAATACTTTCAGCGGCTTTCCAGGCTTGGGCTGTTTCTGGAGACACGGGAAACCCTTCTGTAGCATAGCGAATTGCCGGGGCAAATAATTGTTCAAATGGCAGTTTTCCCCACCGTTCCCATAGCATTCGCCATGCAGAAACTGCCCCCGGAACGGTGACGGGCAACCAGCCATAATGGGGGATAGTTTCTTGACCGACAAATTTTTCTGGGGTTAGGTTTTGTGGGCTTTTTCCCGACCCATTTAACCCATGAACTTTGCCATCCCAAACTAAGGCAAAAGCATCAGAACCAATGCCGTTTGCGGTCGGTTTGACCACGGTCAAGGTAATCGCCATTGCGATCGCCGCATCCACGGCATTTCCCCCCGCTAAAAGCATTTCCATACCAGCGATCGCGGCTTGGGGTTGACTGGTGGCAACGGCACCGCGTTTCCCCATAATTACTGGTCGCATTGACGGGTAAGGATATTCTGTCAGATTTCCAAATAGCATCCCATAAACCTAAGCGATTTCTTCACAGTAATTATACGCCTCAGTTCTGCTAATTTTTGTTTATGAGAAATCCTCTATGTTTCTGTAAAGTTTTACTAAAAAAACAGCCTATTTTCTCAGAAAACCGGCTGTTTTTACGATTGTTTCTGAAATTTTGGGCGATCGGAGTTTTGGTTTGACTGCCTTCAATTTCTGTCCATCCAGAAAACAACACCATCTTAGACTAAGATACATAGCGAATGGCAGCCAATATCTGGTCAGCTACAAAGTCAGGAGTTAGATCGCGAATGCGTTTTCGTGCTGTCACCCGCATTTTTTCTAACACATCCAGAGGAGTTGTCAACACTCGTTCAATGGCGGCGTCCATTTCCGCATCGCGATCGGGCCGAAAAGTCCAGCCAGTTTCCCCTTCCTGTACTAAATCTTCTACGGATTGACTATACAAACTACCTAAGACAGGCAACCCAGCGGCCATTGCTTCATTGGTGACTAAACCCCACTCATCCGCTAAGGTGGGAAATACAAAGATTCCCGCCTGCTGATAAACTTGTGCCAGTTCACTGTAAGGCATATTTCCCAAAAACCGCAGGGATAAATTATCCGGGATGGAAAGCCCTTCTAAAGTTGTCCGTAACGGGCCATCCCCCACTAACCAAAACTCGATTTTTCGGTCAGCATGGGCTACACACCACCGGGTCAAAGCCGATAAAAATGGCTCGACACCCTTGCGTTCCACCAACTGACCTACATAAAGCAAGCGATAAGCTCTCTCGGCATCTCTGGCTAAAGGCACCGAAAGAAATGGAGTAATATCCGTGGTATAGGGTGCCGTAAAAATTTGTTCATCTTTGATCCCAAATTGACGGACATACCGGGCACCGCTTTGACCATTGACCAATACCGCATCCGCTTGGGGCACCAGCCACCGCCGTAAAATTTCTCGGAGTTTGCCTCGCCCTTGTTCACTATATTCAGAAACCGTAGCCCACAAAATCAACTTGCTTTGAGCATTCAACTTGTGGTAGATTGCCGCTTGCAGGGTACGAAATCCCATTTCTCCAGAAATAATCACATCGGGCTGCTTTTGGGATAACAACCAGATAGTATCATAGGGAATATGCACATATAACTGCTCTGAAAAGCCATGAGGGTGCCGCCAAGTCCGTTGCAGCGTCAGGTTTTTTTGCACGGTGACATTCAACCCTTCCCAATTGGATTGCCAACTGCGGTTTGCTTCCATTGGGGTAGAAATTAATACCTCGAATTCTGGAACCCGCTGGGCCAAAGCTTGGTACAGGGGCAAGCGATAGGGCGGAATAAAATTTGTTAACAGGACAACGCGCTTTGGCATGACAGTTTCTGGATATTAGACAAGTTGCTTGTAAAATTGGGCGGTTTACATATCATAGATCGGGCTAATCGACTGTACGAGATTCGATTCGCAAATATCTCTACTATTATCAAAGCCAAGCGAGGCAGGAACCAGGCAAACCTCGCCAGTATCTTCCATAGACTAATTCTCAACTTTAAAGGAGTTTCATTATGCTCTTAAACGGCGCGTATATTCTCAGCGAGAAACCCATTATACTAGGTGCTGGCGAAAGTATGCTTTCAGCACTCAACCAAGCGGCGCTGGCGGCGAAACTGCCCAAACGCCCGGTTGTTCTCAGCGCTATCATGTGGAATAAGGAACCTTGGCACAGACTAATCAAGATCCTATTTAAAACCTCCTTTGATTACCGCAATCTAAACCTTCACTGGCTTGGCAATACGCAAGGGGAGGTGGCAAGACTACGGACGATTGGATTGAAAGCCACCCACCTCCACCATAATCTCTTTTGTCTGGACACAGTGTTCACCATTAAACCAATGGAGAAGAAATGGGATGCCATCTACAACGCATCTCTGGAGCCGTATAAGCGCATTGATCTGGCAGCCCAAATTCCAAATTTAAGATTGGTCACCAGAAGTTTCGCACAAGCAGATCGAGCGAAAGAATTAGGTTGCGGTCATGCAGAAATCAACACTTCCTGGCTGGGGCGGGCTGACTTGGCAGAAGTTCTGAACCAAGCCTGGTGTGCATTAGCACTATCTGCTGAGGAGGGTGGTATGGTCGCTTTGACTGAATATCTGCTTTGCGGATTACCTGTGGTTACTACGCCGTCAAAAGGAGGTCGGGATGTTTGGTACACTGACTATAACCACATCGTCGTTGAACCAAAGGCCGAGGCGGTGAGAGATGCGGTGAACTATTTTAAGAACAATCCGAGAGACCCCGAACGAATTCGTTGGGATTGTCTTCAAACGATGGAATCGTTTCGACAAAATTATCTATCCCTGGTCAACTCCATTGCCGGACATGAGGCTGTGACAATGGATAGTCTCTTTAAAGATGAAAAAGCTATGCTAAGTAAGCTGGTAATGGAAAGAGACTTTGACGAATTATTTAAGAGCTACGACGGTTCCCAATTTCAAGCTCGTCATCTTGTGGGCACAAATAGCTTAAACCCGCGTTAAGCTTTAAGTATCTAAGTTAAGTTATAAACAAATAGCTTTCCTTAGTATATGATTTTTGTATTTTTTTACGATCGATTCATTAATTTTGGAGTAACATGGAAAACGTACCTGTTCTTCTAGCTTCTGACTATAGGGGAGTTAAAGGGTTGGCGGTAGCTGTGAAATCTGCCATAGAGAACCGCGACTGTCCTTTGGCATTTTTTATTTTCGAGCGGGGAATACCAGACTCGGAAAAGCAGCTTCTTGAGGCTAATTGGCGAGAAAATTACCCCGATCTGCCTATTCAATGGCTTCCAGTAGAGCCGAATAAGTATTCCCACCTGCGTAAGTGGCGCGGCGGAGATATGATCTATGCCAGACTGGGACTTGACAAAATTCCAGGATTAGATCGCTGCATTTACTTGGACATCGACGTGGTGGTGAACTTTGGGCTCAAAGAATTATTTGAGACGGATTTAGAAGGCAAAGTGATGGGAGCGGTGGAAGAATACCCTGGGCAATTGAATTCAGGAGTGCTTCTCATTGATGTTGTCTCCTGGCGGAGCCAAAACCTGTCGGAAAAAATATTGAACAATTGCTATGAAAATGGTTGGTCATCAGATCAACCGGGATTTAACGCGGTGATTAAAGACTGGAAACGGCTTTCTCCGGAATGGAATTGCGCCAACACAGAAACCCCCGAAAAAATCCTTCATTATAAAACCCACATCAAACCCTGGCAAACAACTGAGCCTAATATGTCGTTGTTTTACGAGTGGTTGGATCGAACCCCGTACAAAGGTTGGAGGCCAGAACCCAACCAACAAGAAATCAAAGAGTCTTTTTTTTCAAGACTGTACTGGTGGCTATGGCGTCGGTATAACCGCTTGTTTCCGAAGCGCAAGTAGAGAGAAGCAAATGGAACTGGGAAGGATGGCTTAGTTGGGGCGATTTCTCTCCGATGATTTTTTCGGCTTGCTAATTCATACAGCGCTTCGCACCGCCGATCGCGTATATTCCTCAAACATAAGAAACCGGGTTTTTTTCTGTGCTTCACTCAGAAGTGCCGGGAAAAAATAGTAAAAACCCGGTTTCTGGTGACTGGGATTTATCTTGGGTGCGACATTTTATGACTGAGAGAGCGATTCCCTCCGGGACGCTGCGCGATCGCAAGAATGCCTGCGAAAAAGAAACCGGGACTTTGTGGAAATAAGAGTTAACTGTGGCGGCAAAAAAGAAACCAGGTTTCTGTATTCCTGGTTTCTGTCCGGTGAAAAAGAAACCGGGTTTCTTTGCTGGATATCACCTGTACTGTGGCAGCAAAAAAGAAACCAGGTTTCTGCCTCCGTGGTTTCTGTGCCAAGAAGCGTTCGCGCAGCGTCCCGGAGGGAATCGCTCTCTTATTTTCAGAAAGGCGATCGCTATTTTATTTTATGATAGGATATATCTTTTTGTTATAGTGAGATAGCTAGTTAAATAAATTACATGAGTGGTATTGACAGAGAAATATATCTGAAAAAACGAACCAGTCTGATTAACAAACATTTACCCGAAACCGAAAAATCCCAAGGAGAAATAAAAATTAAAAAAAGCACAGGAAAATATCATGTCATACCGCGCACCAGACCGCGCACCACAAAATACTGAAAACGCAAAAACGCAAATTACGCCAACAGAAGAAACACAATGGGAATTTGCCGAAATCTGGGTAGAGCCTTGGCTTTCACCCCCTCATATTCTGATGTTAGTTAAAAAAGAACAATCCGGTAAATTCTCGATTCAAAATTCCGGACAAAACTATAAATCTATCTTTACCAGCGATACTTACGAAGAAAGTCTTATGTGGTTGCGATGAATACGAGCGAGTCACAGGTCGGTTTTGCCAACCAGAGTAAAAAAAGGCGATCGCTTTTTTGACTCGATCAAGAAGCCCAAAAAGAAACCAGGTTTCTTTGGTGAAGATAACAGTTAACTGTGGCAGGCTTTCAAAGAAACCCGGTTTCTGTTAATTATTAGCATAAAGCGCTTAATAATTAACCCGACTCTGCATTTTCCCACCGAATAGCGCCGCCAATAACAATCTCACATAAGGCAGTCCCCAATAAAATATCCATAAAGGACCCGCATGACGCTGGGCAAAGACCTTCCACTCTTCCACGGGCAAACCTTTAGGTTGTCTAATTTTTTTTAACCTTTGAGCAAGAGTGAGATTTGGACTGCCCCAAATATCTTCCTCGATAGGATTTGTGGTACATTCCCCCACATATCCTGGTGCTAACCAAACGGAACACCCTTGATTTCTCACTCGTAAACCATAATCAATGTCTCCGGTACTGTGAACAAAGTTAGGGTCGAGATTGCCCACTTTTTCCGCCACAAAACGGGGGATAAGTACGCAGTTACCATTCATGGTGTGACAAATTTGGGGCTCCTCTGTTGGCTGTACTAACTTAAATTTGAGCGGATGCCACCAAGAACTTCTTACCATCCCACCGTAGGTCAGATTGCGGGTTTTAGTATCACAAGTTGAGCCGACAATTACAGCATTTAGGACTTCGGTTTCGGCAATGCGACTCGCGGTTGAAAGTAATTTTACGATCGCCTCTGGGTAGAGGTTAGTATCGTCGTTGAGCCACAGGTAGTAGTCATAATCCGATTTGAGGGCTTCACCAAAAGCGGTTCGCATTCCCCCATTCCAAAACAGCCCCCCATTTCCTTGGATTACCTTAACTTCAGGGTATGTTTGTCCGACTGCCTCAGCAGTGCCGTCGGTGCTCGCATCATCGACTAAGTAAACCTCCAACCGGAAGTCCGCTGGCATTTTTTGCTGAAATAGAGAATCAAGACTGGCCAATGTTTTATCTTTACGATTATGGCAAGTCATTAACACTGCGATCGTTTTGGGTTCCATGTTCCGATAATTATGATTTCGACAGGGATATACAGAAAACTCTGAGACTTGCTGACATATTAACGTCGTTGTGAATATAACCACAGGTCAGAGCAAAGATAGGTAAACTTGCCTTGTTTGCTCTGCACAAGCTTCCCATGAAAAATTTGTGATTCTCTCTGCACCCAACTTGACTAAGTTTTCTGCTTTTTCCGTTGAAAATAGCACTTTTTCCAAAGCAGCGGCAATACTTTCTGGCTGATAGGGGTCAAAAAATTCCGCTGCATTGCCAGCAACTTCTGGCAGAGAACTGGTATTACTGCAAGCGATCGGGCAATTCAAGGACATCGCTTCTAGGAGAGGAATGCCAAAACCTTCATAAAGGGAAGGATAAACAAAAACTGAAGCTTCTCGATATAAATTTGCTAGATCGGCATCATCACCAGCGACTTGTAAAACCTTACCTTCAGGTAATCCCAGATTTTGGATTAAGGTGATTTCCTCACGAGATAGTGAACCTCCCCCAAATAACACGAGATTAAAGTTATTTTTCAGTTGGCTGGAATTCCCATAAGCTTGCAATAGACCCTGAAAATTTTTATATTTACTGATGCGATCGCCAACATAGAGAATATATGGGGGATATTTTCTGGGTTCAGGCTGATAGTTTTCGGTTAATTTGAGACTGGTGCCAAGATAGACAACCGATATCTTATTCGGATCGACCTCTAATAATTCGATTAAGTCTTTTTTTGTATTCTCAGAAATACAGATAATGCGATCGGCTCTCCTGACAGCTTCCTGTTTCAACTGAGCGGTCGGATCCAATTTTTGAAACATATCTCTGCTTAAAAGCTGAGTAAACTTTTCATGGATCATGTCATAAACTGTCACCACTACTTTAGTCTTTTTATGAGACAATTTTTCACCATGATAATAAGTTTCATGCACAATATCAGGAGGATTACTTTTCAGCCTAATTTTAGCTAAATTGTCATTAAACCTACCGATCATTTTTTGAATTTGGATCCGGGAAGATTTAGGAACCGGAAAACCCACAACCAAACCCGGTTTACACTGCTTCAAATACTCATTCACATAAGCCAGCGCCTCGATACTCACCTCAAAATCATCCATCTCAGCAACTCTGGTTGCTAGTTCATAGATATATCGGGAAATTCCCCCGTATCGTTGCCACCAAAATATTTGGTGATCGTAAACGATTTTAGTCATTTTATATAGCTCCTGTTCTAGTTATGCCTAATGCCATGCCCCGTTGCAACATTCGATGATATTTCTCAGCAATTGTGGCAACTGCATAGTAACGTTCTACATAATTGCGGGCTCTTTGTCCCATTTCCAGACGCTCCGACTCCGAATCGAGTAGCTGGGCAATCACTGTCCGCAATTGAATAATGTTACGATCTTGTACCATTATCGCCACGTCTTTTTCTCTAACCGTATAGGGAGTACCGCCAGTGGATGTGAGGACGCAGGGTAGACCACAGGACATGGCTTCAATATTGCTGGCCCCAAAATATTCTTCCCATCCGGATGTACTGACCGCATGACTGACAAATAAGTCTGCGGAGCCGATGATTTCGGCCAGTTGCGCGTGGGGAACGGGATTTCGGAATAATACTTTGTCCTGAAGAGCGCGTTCTGAAACCTCTCTTGACAACAAAGACTTGAGCAGACCAGTGCCGATTAATTGCAATTGCAGGTTGTTGCGTTCTCGCAGCAGTGGAGTCATGGCTTCCAAAATGTACAGCAGTCCCTTTTCGGGAACCAGTCTAGAGACGACCAAGACTCGCAAAATCCCATCTCGCGCTGAAAGTTTTGGTTGTGACACAAAGCGCTCAGTATCTGCTGGATGCCCCATGATGGTAAATTTAGAGGCGATCGCCTCATCCAACAGAGCCAAATCTTGAAAACGTTCCAGGCACTTTGGCCCCGTTGCAATTATCCCCGTTGTTTGAGCTAGTGCTTTGAGGATCCCCCGTCGTTGCAATTTCCACATTAAGTCTCGACGGGTTTCCGGCACGGTGATGGAAGTATCAAACCATACCGGCTTCCCTGCCCGCTGTGCTTCATTAATACCGAGCAGCCCTTGCGAATAGACCGTTGGATCCACCGTCACAATTCCATCAACCTCAGCAAACATCCTTCTGAGGGAACTGTCCTGTAACCCTGGCATCAGAAATAACGATAGATATTTATTTACTTTCCATGCTTTCTCCGAAATAGAAACAATCTTAAAGGCTTCATTCTGATAGTTATCATGCTCTGATTTGACGATAGTGATTTGATAGCCATACTTTTCTTGGAGGCACTGATATATCAAACTCATTGCCTCGAATGCACTCTCATTGGCGATCGCGCCCACTCTGAAAAATAACAGATGACTCATAAACTCATTATCCGATTTGCCTATTAACACTACTCCAACTCAATTAGAGCAATTTTTCGGCTCTGTTTACCGTACCCATACTGATTTTACCTTTGATTTAAGCACTGGGCACCAGGATTTTATTCCTTGACAGTCACTAAATTTATCGCTTCGCTTTATCTAATTAACGGTGCAAAATTAATTGTGCATTTTTTCAGCGGCGGCTCAGAACCCTGGGTTCAGGGATTGAGTCATATAACTGAATAGTAAATATACAATTTATTTTGCCTATCTACTTAAGTCACTAACTCCTCGCCTCTGGCATCTCACATTGACATCAATCTCATTGGTTTAATCTGCACGACAACCTTACCCACTAATATTCGATCCTCACGAAAAGATTACCCACCAATAGGTGAGGTATTTTTGCTGTTGTTTGGCTAACGTATGCGTTTGTACAGTAAGTGTTATCGGGTGAATTGAATCATCAGGTTCGCACCGTTTTTTTGACAATTAGGAATGTGTTATTTCCCTCTTTTATTCAAAACTTGCCTCATGCTTGGTTTAATTTTTCCAATAATTATCATACCTAGATGTTTACTTTGTCGCCTCCACATAAATTGAATTATCTCTTCTATCCTGTTTGTCTATTTCTGGATCAAAATCGTCTAAATGTACATTTTTAAATCCTAGCTCTGATAATATTACCAATATGCTATCTGGATCGAACATATGACGATGTTCTCCGTTCATATAAAAAATGTAATTGACATAATCGATTGGTGATTTGTATGAAAGCCCAAATTCGTAACGGCAATATTTCTTTTTAAAATCATCATCAATTTTCTCTTTTTGTGAGTAAGCATTTAAATATATCGCCGCATTTGGAACTACTAGCCTAAATATGCCATTTTCTTTGAGAACCCGATAGCAATCTTGCAAAAGAAGTATCAAGTCATTATAACTAAAATGCTCTAGTACATGCTCCGAGTAAATAAAATCTATGGAGGCATCAGGAAAAGGCAAACCCATCCTCAAATCATAAGGAAAATCTGTAGCTAAGTTGATATCGGAAGTTATGAAGCCTTCTTTTTTTTCGGATGTCCCTAGACCAATTTCTAGATTATTTGTCTGATTTTTATCGAAAAACAATTTAGACTTTAGCAGTCCTATCAACGAAAAAAAGTAAGAACTGATTTCAAATTGAATAGTGCGATAAATTCCTTTGATTCGATTCAAATGTCTATCGATCAAGTTTTTCGAGCCTCATAAAAAGTACATTCAAAGTCAGGGCATTAGTCATTAATAGACCAATTTTCCTAAAAGGAGGGTAGATTAAGAATAAAAAATAATCTGAAACTCCATAAGAAACCAAGGTGGCTATTGCCGCCCCCATTTCTCGATAATTTGGAATCAGCCACAGATTTAATAATACATTCAGAATTGCCCCACAAGATTTAGTCACAAAAGAAGATTTAGTGAATCCTTCGGTAATAATCCAAGGCCCTCTAGACACCCCAACAAAAACGAATAAGCTTGCCCAGATATGAATGGATAAAACCGGGCCAGATGCCTGATACTCTTCCCCGAACACATAGATAATCAGAGGCGACGCGATAAAAGTCATCGGTATGGCAATTGCGTAAGCTAACCCGGATACAAAATTAAACAGCTTTTGCAGCCGTTGGTAATACAGGGTCTCGCTCACTTCCTTGGCTTGTATAATCGAAGGAGACACAGAAGAAACAATTACACCCGGAATAAAATACCAAATTTCTGAGAATCTTACGGCCACTGAGTAAATCCCCACGGATTCATCCCCAATCATGGCTCCCAGCATCACCGCATCAGCCCGTAAATAAATCGTAACCGCTACACCCGCCAAGATCAAGGGCAGACTCTCTCGCAACATGGCTTTGGCCCGCCCCAGATTGAAACGCCAAGCAATGAGGGCGTGACCCTTTGACCGATAAGACAACGCCAGAGCTACTGCCGCAAAAATAAACTCTGACAACCAGGCCCAGGCAAAGGCTACTAGGGGGGCTTGCATCAATATCAAACCTATTTTACCAAGATTCAGGAGCAAATAGGCTGAAGTTTTCGCCCAAACTGTATATTTGGACTGGATTTGGGACTGAAACCATAAGTCTATAGTATCAAAAGCCTGAAAAATTGCGCCCGCCGCGATAATAGCCACTAACAACTTAGTCATACCCTCACCAGGTCGAACCAGGGATACTGCGGTGACGGCCAAGAACACTACAAAGCAGCCGCCCATCAGTCTTAATCCAAATGTCGTCCCCAGGATTTCATCCTTTTCAGCCGGTTGGCGAACGATATTACGCACCACGATTGGCTCCAATCCCAAGGTAGCAAACACCGTAAATAATCCGGCAAAAGAGAGCGCGTAGTTATACAGACCAAATTGCTGAGGGCCAAGATAGCGGGCAACCCAAACGCCCACCACAAGAGCCAAGCCCATCCGCAAAATTTTATCAGCAAACAGCCACCCTGTATTGCCGATCAACTTCCATAAACCGGGGCTGATCTTTTGACTCAATAATGCCGCTAACTTGTCTAACAAGATCATGTTTACTTATTATTTTGAATAATTTTGACATTTTTTATCAAACCTGACAAGCATTTCCGATTGTGCCAACTATCGGATCTCTGTTATTTAAGACAACATCCTTACAGCTTGTTCATTATTTAATTCGTACAATAACAGCATTTAGTAAACCAGTGCTTAAAAGTATTTGTTCCAATCAGCATCAAAACCAGATCAATTAACTGTTCTAGCGCATCCATTGCTCGTGTTGGGAACATTCTGACCAGTGACTTAACCGTTGACCACAACATCGAAATCTTGTTGGGGTCTGGTGAGTAGGGTGGTAAATACTCTACTCTGGCTCCCGTACCGACGATAATTTCTTCGATACCTTCCATTTTATGGATATTAAGGTTATCCATAACTACCACATCCCCTAGATTCATATTCGGAACCAGTTCATATTCAAAAAAATTCTTAAAATCCTTACCTTTCATGGAGAAAATAATTGCTTTTTTAGCCACAACTCTTTCAATACTTATTGCTCCGATTAAAGTCATTTTACTCCCCTTATAAAAGGGTCTTAAACAGAATGAATGCT
The DNA here is from genome assembly GCA_011390955.1 of Oscillatoriales cyanobacterium. Classification (GTDB taxonomy): domain Bacteria; phylum Cyanobacteriota; class Cyanobacteriia; order Cyanobacteriales; family Laspinemataceae; genus Planktothricoides. Next base: position 23,346 of record JAABRM010000013.1, read on the forward strand.
TTTTTCCCTATTGTTTGATATAATTGTCAACAGTGGCATGACTAATCATAAACTGATCGGCGATTTGCCGAATAGAGCCTTTGCCCAATTGATAAGCATTGACAATTTTCTAAGATCGATAGAGTAACTTCCCATGTCTGAATCTGGTCTGCATTGAGTACAACTTCAGTCGATCACAAAAGCGTTACACTTATCTCCTGAATAAGCTGTATCGGTGTTCAGTAATAGACATCTCCAATAATTGCTTGTCAAATTGGAGATGTCTATTGAGCGATATCAGGATAGGCACGCACCCCGCCCCTGAATAAATTCCCGCTCCTCGCATAACTTCAAAAACGTCCATCCAATGTGCAAAACCTAGATTTATCGGCGAGCATGTTAACAATATATGCCTTAGCTATAATTTTGTCTAAACACTTACCGGCATCCGGTTTATTTGGCTTTACCCTGTGAGGTTTTTGCCTGAGTTTTTTATGCTCAATCCAACCACTACAAAGACATAGTAGTACCAATTATGGTTATTTTCAACCAGGGGAATTTCGGTTAAATTAGGAAAAATGATAAAAACCAACAATAACATAGGTAAAATTGATTCAATCATGGGAGTCCCTGGTGGCTGAGGGCGAGTTAGATAGCGCACCGCATCTGCTAATGCTGTAAAAAATGATAGCGCAAAGCAGGCGAATCCTACATAACCTAGATCCAAAATGATCTCGATAAAACTATTATGGGAATGGGGTGGAGCCCAACCGCTAGGCGAGATAAATAGACCGCTAATGTCATTAGCCGCCGGGTTGTCAGCCCCTCGCCAAGGTTGCCAAAATCCGTGGAAACCATAACCCAATACAGGACGTTTTGGAATCTTCTCAGCGAACAAAATTTCCCAGACTGGTGTGCGTCCGGTCAAAGTCATGTCTTTACCCAGTCCATCGACCACAATCGCCTCTAGATTATCTGTGACAATAATAAATCCTGCGATGGAAAAAATCATAAAAATTATCACAAAAAAATACGCCCATTGAAAAGGCAGTTTTTTCAAAAATGAAACCGACATTACCATTAAAACGCCTAGGATAAATTGGACTTTTCCTCCGCCAGATTCACAGCGTTGCATAACGTAAAGAGAAAAAAAAGCCATGAAAGCAGCTATCCCGCGTTTTTTGGTATTTTCAATAGCTTCTATCCCCCACAATATTGCACTAACAGCCATCAGAGATGCCAGGGGATTCGGGTGCGCTAGAATTCCTTGCCAGCTATTTTTCACGAGATTGATGCCGATAGCAGGTCGAAACATACTATAATATGTACTCAAAGCGGCTGTTATGGCTAGAACATATTTTAATAAATTGGCAACTTCATAAAAACTGAATTGTTTAATAATGTAGCTATTGACTATAGTAGTTGCCAGCCATACCATACTATATTTTAGGGTATGAATTGGGGTATCAGACCAAGCGAATGATAGAGATAACAGCAACAAATATACAAATAAACTAATATTGCTTTTGAGCAATACTGCTAATACTTCAACGGAGTATTTTAAAGTGTATTTGAGCCGAGGAGACAAAATCAACAGAATCACTCCATATAAAGCAAATTGAACAATTGATCCTGCCAAAGTTTTGTCACGATTGGCCAGACTAACCGGATTAAAATTTGGAAATGGACTGATGGTAACTCCTTGCATTAGAAATAAATATAATCCAATTATTATTTTTTCTGATAATGCCCCCAGTCGGGGATATTTACTGACCAATTGAAATGCCAAGAGAATATAAATGACACCGCAACCTAGAATTAGTAGCAAAATTACGGGATTTGCCAGCAGCGCTTTCATAATATTTATTGATTTTATAGCGAACTGTCAAAAACAGCAAAGATAAATTATTCACTCTGGAAGTGGAACGGCCTCCATTGAAACTGGTCTTGGCATTCAGGAGTAGAATCGATATCAGTCAGCATCGGGTCATAACCGCCACGGAAAATCGGGGCAACCACCGACACGGAACAATGCTTACGGATGCTGTCTGTGCCTAATTCTTCTGTAAGTAAATTCTCTCTAGTTAAAGAAGATAGACTAATCAAGGTTCAACTGTCAACACTGCACTTGTGGCCGGACAAGATAGCTTAATGCCAAAAATATTCCTTGATAACTTCTGGGGAAAAAAATTCAGTGTCAAGGATTTACTGGACGGCCAGTCAGGTTACTCAGGCCACGAAGCTAACGTTAAAATACTGAAAATGTACTTAATTGAGGATTTTGATTGAGTAAATCCGCCGCAAAATTTTATTTTTCCGTCTTTGACAGTGGAAACAGATGCGATTGGCCAGGGGCTAGACTGGGGAAGTATAGCTACTAGGTCAACGGGGAAAGCGGGTAAAATGAGTTCAAGAAACCTTGAATAATTATATGTCACCTTATATATATGTCATCAAAAAACCACACGAATGTACTGAAGACAATCAGTCAGGCAGCACTGGGTCTGACTGTTGTTGCCAGCTTAGGCATTTCGGCTCCTAGCTTGGGGCAACTGCCACTGTTGGAGCGATCGCAACCAGAGGCACCAGGATCAACAATGGATCCCAGCGAAGCACCCCCCGAATCCGGGCGGACTATCCCAGAAACATCACCAATCATACCAACACTTCCAGTACCAGCGAATCCCGAAATTCCCCCTCCAGCAAGTGCAGAACTTCCGGTTTCAGCTTACATATTAGGTGGAGGAGATACGATTCGGATCGATATATTGGGGGTTGACCAATACAGTGGGGATTACCAGATTCCCATCGATGGTAGATTGATTCTGCCCCTGGCTGGGAGCATATCGGTTCAGGGCTTAACCCTTGAGGAGGCGGCGGCTGCAATTTCTAAGGCTTACGCCAAGATTCTCAAACGTCCGGTGATCTCAGTCAATCTCCAGGCGCCGCGTCCCCTAAACATTTGGATCGCCGGGGAGATCAATCGCCCTGGTTCCTACTCGGTCTCGCTCATCGGTGGTGTGGGTCAGCGCCCAGGAACCCAATATCCGACAGTCACCCAGGTGATTGAAAAGGCTGGAGGAATTAAGCTAACCGCAGATTTGCGGCGAATCGAGTTACGTCGTCCCCAAAAAGATGGAACCCAGCGGACGATCAATATTAACCTTTGGCAAATGCTTCAGACCGGCGATCGCCGATGGGACATCACACTACTTGATGGAGACTCAATTTTTATTCCCACAGCGACTACCGTAGACCTCGGAGAAATCCGACAACTGGCAAATACGAGCTTTGCGATTCCGATGGCTCAAGCGAGGAATGTTACAGTAGTGGGAGAAGTGGCTCGTCCTGGTCCCTATATTGTCCTAGGAGGAGACACCGGAGCCGATTTTAACCTAGGGGGGCTACCCACCGTGACTCGGGCGATTCAGATCGCGGGAGGAATTAAACCACTAGCGAATCTGCGGGAAATCCAATTGCAGCGACCCACAAGAGAAGGAGCCGCACAAATTATTTCGGTCAATCTCTGGCAACTATTGCAGACCGGAGATATCAATCAAGACCCGATCTTGCAAGATGGGGATATTATTATCGTTCCCGCAACCGCCGAAGTCAATCCCGCTGAAGCGGAACAAATCGCTACAGCCAGCTTTGCTCCCGAGACAATTAATGTGAGGGTGGTTGGAGAAGTCACAATACCTGGAACGATCAGGGTGCAGCCAAATACCCCGTTGAATCAAGCCCTGCTGGCTGCGGGTGGATTCCGCAATAGTCGAGCGGATCGCGGTGGGGTGGAGCTAATTCGCCTCAACCCAAATGGCACAGTTTCTCGACAAACTGTTTCTGTTGATTTGGCGGCGGGCATCAACGAACAAACCAATCCCATCCTCCGGAATAACGACATTGTTGTGGTCAACCCCTCTGGGATAACTGCACTTGGGGATAATCTCAACAATGTCTTCTCCGCCGGCGTCAGCACCAGCGCCTTTCTCAGGGTTCTGGAAATCTTGGGAATTCTTAAATACTTGAGCGTGCCTTAAATGCCGCAAAAATGCTTGGAGAAGCTTTCTTAAGGAATGGTCAAGCTATCGATAATCCGGTTAAGTCTCTAACTGCTAAGTCCAGCGGCATGATTTTAGCCTAGGGATGATGGCGATCTCGACAACACCGGCTCTCCAGGGGATACTCAAAGCCAACATAAAGTCTTTTTTAGGTGGCAATATGGATTACGAAACCAATTATCAACATTTTTCAGAAAATCGCAATAGCACCAGATATTCCTCATTGCCTCAGAGTTACTCAGCCAACTCTGAAGAGAGTAATGGGGATTCCTTGGATTTAGGCTGGGTTTTTGCCGTCTTTCGTCGCCGAGCAATTATCATGGCTGGTGTAGGCATTGCCTTGAGCGTGCTATCTGGGGCATTGCTCGTGAAGAGTTCTCGTCAGATTGTTCCCGAGTATTCCGGGGCGTTTCGGCTTTTGGTGGAGCCTATTACAGCGGAAGGAATGTTGTCCCAAATGTACTTAATGGCTCAAACCTCAGATGCCAGTTCGGATATCCAAAGAATTAGAATCGAAGATAACAGCTTGGTGGACTACGAAAGCTTAATTCGGGTTTTCCAAAGTCCAAAGATCCTCCAACCAGTAGTTGAAAAACTTCAAGAACAGTATCCCAAAATAAGCTACGGAATGCTGGCATCTAGACTGTCTCTAACTCGAATTAGCGTGAAAAGAGGAACCCAAGAACAAGGGACTAAAATTTTAGTGGTTCGCTATAACGATGAAGATCCGAAAAGGATTGAAACAGTTTTACAACATCTCAAAGAAGCTTATTTAGACTATAGCCAAGAAGAGCGGATGAAAGACATCCGGAATAATATTGAATTTATTGATAAAAAGCTGCCTGAGCTACAATCTCAAGTGGATATTTTGCAAGAACAAATGCAAATACTGCGGGAAAATTACAAGGTGCTGATCCCAGAAATAGCAAGTCGCGCCCTGACCGATCAGTTGCTGGGGATTCAGAGACAGCGACTTGATGCCCAAAGAACCCTAGCTCAGATCAGAATACAATACGATAACCTGGAAAAACAATTGGCGGAAGGTAGTTTAATCTCAATTTTGGCCAGGGATCCTAAAGCATACGAAGTTTTAGTTGGACAGGTTCAGAGGATCGAAAGCGACATGGCTATACAGTCAGCGCTATTTTTTGAAGATAGCGAACCTATACAGCAACTACGCGAAAAACAGCAAAATTTGCAAGAGTTGGCCAGGGAACAAGCCCAAGGTTATCTACAAAACCTCGCCGGTCAAATCCGGGAAATAGAGGCTAACGAGCAAAAACTAGCTGAAACTGAGCTTCAGCTAACCGAACAACTTAGACAACTGCCAGCCGTTGCCCGTCAGTATGATGATTTGCAGCGGGAGCTAGAAGTTAGTACCAAAAACCTGAAGGAATTTTTGTCCAAACGAGAAGCGTTGGAGATTGATTTAGCCCGACAAACACAGAGTATTGGTTGGCAGGTGATTGAGGAACCTAATGTCCCTCGAGATCAAAATGGCCAACCGATATCGATCACGGTGACACAAACGAAGCGCCAGTTAATCGTGGCAGTGATTGTCAGTATGTTGCTTGGGGTCGGGGGAGGTTTTCTGGTAGAGGTGCTGATTTCGGTGTTCCATACACCGGAAGAACTCAGAGGTGCCACCAAACTACCCCTGCTGGGCATCATTCCTTTCGCTAAAGACCTGAAGAAAAGATCCTCCGATCGCCGCAAGCAACTTGCCCCTGTAACGGGGCTGGCTTTGGAAAAAAATCAGGCGAGTCTCAGTTTGCTACTGGCGACTAAGGCGCAAATTCAGACCTACAGCACTTCTCCCATATTGGAAGCTTTCCGTTCTCTCTATACCAATATACGACTCCTCAGTTATCACAACCCAATAAAATCTTTGGTGATTGGCGCAGCTACCTCCGGGGAGGGTAAGTCTACTGTGGCAGTCCATCTGGCGAAAACCGCAGCAGCGATCGGTCAGCGGGTTTTACTGGTAGACGCGGATCTGCGTTCTCCCAAGATTCATGCTAAGTTTGGTGTGCCGAACGTGCAGGGACTCAGCGATGCGATTTCTACTGACATCAGTCTGAATGATGTGATCCAGCGATCGCCCGATGATGATAACTTGTTTGTCTTAACCGCCGGCCCGGTTCCTGAAGACCCGATCAAGTTGCTCTCTTCCAAAAAAATGCACTCTCTGATGGAGCAATTTCAAGACTTTTTTGATTTGGTAATCTACGATACCCCACCCCTGGTAGGCTTGGCCGACGGCAACTTCCTCGCCGCACAAACTGATGGCCTAGTTTTGGTTACTCGACTCGCCAAGACCGATCGTTCCCAGGTAAAGAAAGCACAAGAAGGATTAAAAATTTCTGGAGCCAGGGTCTTGGGTGTAGTAGCCAATGGGGTCAAAGGGTGATACCTGTAAAACTTAAAACTCACAAATCCTAATAAATACTCTTGAAATCTGCTAAGGTTATGCTATAGTATATGTATTGGAGTAAATCGCTATGAAAAGCAAAAAGGTAGTTCGTGTTACAAAAACTGAGTTTGAGTTGGAAGACGGTACAATTCACCCTCATGCAGTGGAAATTGATGAAGTGCCAACACCTGAAGAGTTCCAGGTTTACTACGACCATTGGTTTGAAATCTTTGAGGAGATGACCAATGGAAGACAAACTATTGACACCAGAGAAGGTTTGTGCTGCGCTTAATGTCAGTATTCAAACACTAAGACTTTGGGATGAATCAGGTAAGTTATCAGCAATTCGGACTCCAGGTGGTCATCGCAGGTATAGAGAGTCCGATATTTATAAATTTATAGGTATTACTAAATCACCAGAAGAGATAGAAGAATCTGTAGCTCTATATTCTCGCGTTAGTTCTGGAGAACAGAAGACCAAAGGTGATTTAGATAGACAAAATACTAGATTAACTGAATACGCAGCTAAGAAGAAATATAAAGTTAACTACGTATTTATAGAAGTTGGCTCGGGAATGAATGATTCTAGAGCTAAGTTACAGCAGTTAATGAAGTTAGCTAGAGAAAAGAAGATTACTAAGGTAGTTATTGAACATAAAGACCGTTTAATAAGGTTTAACTTCAATATACTAAAAGTCTTCTTTGAGTCACATAATGTTGAAGTTGAATATGTAGAAGAAGTTTTACCTAAATCCTACGAAGCGGAACTAATAGAAGATATGTTATCTTTGATGGCTTCTTTTAGTGCAAAGATTTATGGTAAACGTTCTGCTGAACGAAGGAAAAGCCAATGATATTAGTAGAACGTCATATTATTTCTAAAGCTCATAAACACTGGCAGGAAATAGATAAGCTATCCTTCCTCTCTAAGAATCTATACAATGCTGCTAACTACATTTGTCGTCAACATTTCTTTGCTAATCGTAAGAAATATAGTCTCACTGACCTTTATCATTTAACTAAAGATTGTGTACACTATAGAGCTTTACCCACTAAAGTTAGCAAACAGATTATTAAACGACTGGTTTCTAATTGGACTGGTTACTTTGAAGCACACAAAGAATGGAGTCAGAATCCTTCTAAATTCTTAGGCGAACCAAGAATACCAGGCTACAAAGATAAAACCAAAGGACGTAATGTAGTTATCTACTATCATGAGTCAGTATATAAGGCTGAACTCAAGAAAGGTATCTGTCACTTGTCAATGAGTGATATTAAGATTCCATCTAAGGTAGATAACGTTGTAGAAGTACGTTTAGTACCTCGTCCTACTTGTTATGTAGTTGAGATTGTATATGAGAAGCAGGAGGCAGAACAATCTACTAGCAATTATGTAGCAGGTATTGATATTGGTTTAACTAATTTAGTCGCGTTAACTTCAAATCAACCCGGTTTTAAACCTTTGTTGATTAATGGACGACCTCTAAAATCCGTTAACCAGTTTTACAATAAAATTAAAGCTAAGTGGCAAGCTCAGTTAGGTGCCGACCGTAAGTCAAGTAAGCGGATTCAATCTTTAACTGCTTACAGAAACAATTACGTTGATAACTATCTGCATAAGACAAGTAGAACAATTGTTAACCTACTTAAGGCTTGTAATATAGGTACATTAGTTATTGGTAAAAACGATAACTGGAAGCAGAATATCAACATAGGTAAAAAGAACAATCAGTCTTTTACACAGATTCCCCATGCCAGATTAATTGACCAGATAACTTATAAATGTCAGTTAGCAGGAATCAAAGTTGTAGTAACTGAGGAATCTTATACCTCTAAAACTTCGGCGCTAGATTTAGAACAACCAGTAAAACACTCAACTTATTTAGGTAAACGAGTTAAGCGTGGTCTGTTTCAATCCAGTAACGGAAGTAAGATTAACGCAGATGTCAATGGTTCATTACAAATTGTCAGAAAAGTATTCCCTAATGCTTATACAGCAGAAGGGATAGCGAGTGCAGCCGTTGCACCATTAAAGGTTCTACCTTTATAAAGACAAGAACTATTACGCATTTCTACATTAGTAGATTTTAGTAGGTTTGGTCAAACGGT
>JAABRM010000058.1 GCA_011390955.1 Oscillatoriales cyanobacterium
TTTATGCTGTCGGTTAATTATATGTTTCTCAACTAACTGCATTTGACTCGACAAGAGTAAATTTTTCACTTTGACAATGATATATGAGTATAATTAAACTTGTCAATCCGGCTGGCCAAAAATCTCTGATGAGCCAAAACGTTCTCTAATGAGCCAAAACGTAGATCGGGGCGAGGGCAAGCGCCCCGAACAGCTATCCAGTAATTATTGTGCCACAAGGGTTTCTAGTATGTTTACGAAAATTAGTCCCCCTGCCAAAATGTTCGACTACTTAAGTGATGTCTCCAGATCTGACGGCAAGACAAAAGCTACCCATTTTTGAGTAGCAATGGGTAACTCTGTCCAACAATTACGTTACAGTTTCAAACCCCGTTCGGTGAACTGAACCGCCTTAATTTTCCAGTCAGGATGATTGATTAAGGTTTCTCGGAGGCTACCAAAGAGGGCAAACTGTTCGCACATAGATAGAGAGATAAACTGACGACGCGAGTCAGGTTTGAGGCGTAAATCAACGGTGGCGACTCCATCGTCATCAATATTAATCCGATACCCGGCAACGGTAAAATCAGCGCTATTTCTTTCTTGCAATACTTTGCTCACCGCTGCATCCATTGCCCGATCGCGATCGACGGCTACGGGTTCGGGCATCAGCTTTTTGCATTCAATATCCGGTTGATATAAATTCACTCTCACGGTTTTGAGCGGATCTGGCTTGATCTGAAGGGGTAAGTTTTGCGGGACAATTTTAGGCGATCCTTCTGTCGTGGATTTCGGTGGTGCCACCCTGTAGGGGCGAAGCATTCCGGTAGATATGGTATCGCTAAAAACCGGCAACGTATTCCCGGAATGCTTCGCCCTCGCTTCATCAACAGATTTCGGCGGGGCGTTTCCCGTAAAGGATCCGCTTTGCGGAATCGCCTCTGTTTGAGTTATTGCCTTGGGTTGGGGCAGGGCAACTGCCGTGGACTGCACCTCTGTGGAAGTGCGACACCCGGTTAAACTCAGTAAAATCATGCCAGTAAGGGTCACTCTGGCGATATATTTTTTGAGGACGCAATTAAAATTGGTCATAACCATGTCTACCACCTCTTGGACTCACCGCCACATTATTTCTTTAGAAAGTTTTACTCCTGCCGACTATGACACCGTACTGCAAACCGCTGCCAGTTTTCGGGAAGTGCTCTCCCGTCGGGTGAAGAAAGTTCCCACCCTCCAAGGTCAAGTGGTGACAAATTTATTTTTTGAACCCTCCACCCGGACTCGCAGTAGTTTTGAACTGGCAGCCAAACGTCTAAGTGCAGATACCCTCAATTTTGCCCCCGGTTCTTCTTCCTTGACCAAAGGAGAAACGATTTTAGATACGGCAAAAACCTATCTGGCAATGGGAACTGACTTGATGGTAATTCGCCATCAACAGGCAGGAGTTCCCCAGGCGATCGCCAACGAAATGGATCGTTTGCAATCAGGAGTCGGGGTTCTCAATGCCGGGGACGGTCAGCATGAACACCCCTCCCAAGCACTCCTCGATCTGTTTACGATTTGCCTGGTCTTAGATCCGGAACAGCCTCGACTCGACCTGTTAGCAGGCAAAAAAATCGCTATTGTGGGCGATGTTCTGCATTCACGGGTGGCGCGATCGAATATCTGGAGTTTAACCGCTGCGGCAGGGGCAGAGTTGCATTTAGCCGGCCCACCGACACTGCTGCCTCAGTTGTTTGGGGCGATGGGTCAGAACCGACCGGGGAAAATGTTTTTACATTGGAACTTAGATCCAGCTTTAGAAAATGCTGATTTTGTAATGACCTTGCGATTGCAGAAAGAACGCATGAGTCAGCATTTGTTACCCAGTGGTCGAGAATATCATCAACAATTCGGCATTACCCGCGATCGCCTCAAACTGTGTAAACCTGGGGTCAAAGTGCTGCACCCAGGGCCAGTCAACCGAGGGGTTGAGCTCAGTTCTGACCTGATGGACTCCCCCGAATTCAGCCTAGTTTCCCAACAAGTGACCAGTGGGGTAGCCGTGCGTATGGCCTTGTTATACCTGATGGGGGGTGGCAAAATTTGAATCTTGATATGAATCCTGTGCTGAAAACTGCCCCATCTCTTATAGAACAAGATCCGCGCGATCGCTTTGCCATCACTTTTGCGCCCTTATCCCTGGACGAAGTTTATCGGCTGGCTGACGATCCGGCCAATGGTGCGGTGGTGGTTATGAGTGGCACAGTCCGCAATCAAACCGATGGTAAACCAGTGGTGTTTCTGGAATATCAGGCTTATGAACCAATGGCGATCGCGATTTTTCGTCAAATCGCCGCCCAAATTAGGCAACAATGGCCTGATGTGAATCGGGTGGTGATTCACCATCGTACCGGCAGCCTGAAAATCGGTGACATTAGCGTCCTGGTGGCGGTGGGTTGTCCCCATCGGGGAGAAGCCTTTGCTGCTTGCCGCTATGCGATCGACACCCTAAAACATAATGCGCCGATTTGGAAAAAAGAGCATTGGGCTGATGGTTCTAGCCATTGGGTCAGCATTGGGGCTTGTGAAACCGAATCCGTCCCCTAAACAGCAGCGATCGATTAATTTTAGATAAGTAGATGTGCATAAATAAATTCACCACAGACCCCATTAGATGCATTGTCATTCCCGCCGATGGCGGCCTTCGCGGGGGTAAACTCCGACGGGAATCCACAGACTATCAGGGGGGAACGAAAAGTGCAATTAATTATGTTCACCTACTTATCCGCAGATATCTAAAATCAGACATTTGAAATCAGACTTTTTCATCGGGGACTGCCATACTGGTGCTAAAACCGATCCCCCCCAACCCCCCTTAAAAAGGGGGCTTTTTATAATTTTGCCAGAATTGTCTAATCGAGATAACTTTTCAAAAAATCACGCGGTTTTTCGGTGCATAGTCCACAGGAAAAACCAGGGATTTTTCTCTGGTTAAAAAATAATTGGCCGCAGTTTTGAGGCGATAATACCGAGGACGATCTACGGATAATTTTAGGCTTTTCAGAATTGTTTATCTTTTGTCGGCGAAATAAAAAGTAGGTTAAATTTAGGTAAACATAGAGATAGTTACCGGAAAAGATATCTTTTTGGATTTTTTGGTATAATCATTCATAAAGATTGGATTAAAAGAATTAAGCTAAGATTAAAACGATCTGTTTGATACATTTATGAGTAATGGATAATGTATAATGAATCATAGATAATCGGAAATAAATAATGGGAATTTGATTATAGCATAAAATTCAGTAGAATTACTGAAGTTTTTCTGAGAAAATTGTCCCATAATTTATCTAGAATCGTTCAGTTCCAGGCATAGCATCTGAAATTCAGGAACATCGCCAAATCTTGCGGATATTGCTGGTGAAAGCTTGAAGTATAATTTAAGGTCAACCGGCTCTGTCCTGGCTCTACTCAACTCTTGATTGGTGACAGCCATTCTTAAAAGTGCCTACTGAGCCCTGGAAAAATTCAGGAACATCTGCCACAATGGCACTGTCAACCATCAAGGAATCTGTTCTTTAGCTAATTCCACTTCCATGAGTTACTCTCCTTCTGCATCTTGGTCCAATTCCCAAACCGCCAAAACCCAAGCGGTTGCATCCCCAGAACAACTTTCAAATAACGATTTGGTACTACGTTGTCAGGAAGGGGTGCATCCCGATCGCGCTGCCTTTGCTGAACTGCTGCGTCGTCATCAGTCCCATGTGGAAAAGATTCTTTACCACTTGGCCCCTGACTGGCAAGACCGAGCAGATTTAGCCCAAGAAGTTTGGATCCGGGTTTATCGCAATGTCAATCGCTTAAAAGATCCCGTGAAGTTCCGGGGTTGGCTGAGTCGGATTGCCACTAACCTGTTTTACGATGAATTGCGTAAGCGCAAACGGGTACGTCCCCCGATTTCTCTTGATGCTCCTCGCATGGTAGAGGATGGAGAAATGGATTGGGATATTGCCGCCGATCGCCCAGGACCAGATGAAGACCTGAGTACCCGTGAGTTTTACGACCAACTGCGAGAAGCGATCGCCGATTTGCCGGAAGTTTTTAGAACAACTATTGTCTTACGGGAAATCGATGGCATGGCTTATGAGGAAATCGCCGAAATTACCGGCGTATCCCTGGGAACCGTCAAGTCCCGCATTGCCAGAGCTCGCCAACGCTTACAAGTTCAATTACAAGACTATTTGAATAGTTAATTTGAATAGTTAATTTGAATAGTTGATTTAAGTTGATTTAAATAGTTAAAAACTCTTACCTCCACTCCATTAGCTTGGCCATCAGCTTTGCCATTAGCTTTGCCATCAGCTTTGCTATCTTCCCAGGCATTCTGGAAAGAGTGAGGATTTCCGCCGATGGCATCGTATATCGAGGGAGAAAAATTTGTTAACATTAGTAATGAGATACCTTGCATTTTTTATTCGGGGTATTTTTCCCCAGTTTAACTTGGTGGTGATGTGAAAATGACCTCCAGAACCGAGTCATATAACAATCATTCCATTGATCCCCTGCCTGGGAGCCCTCGCTTACCAGCACAAAGCCCCCTTGCCCAAGCCGATAGTCTGGCTGCAAAGCTGAATCTTGATGCGTTCTCATTGCTGAGTGCCTATATCGATGGTGAAGCAACCCCAGACGAACGCCGTCAGGTGAATGAATGGCTGGATAACGATCCAGAAGTGAAAAGCCTGTATTTGCATTTGTTGCGGATTCGCCAAAATCTCCAGCAAATGCCCGTTCCCCAATCATCGGCATCTACTGCTGAGACGGTTGAGCGATTTTTCTGGCTGTTGGATCGACGTCGTCGTCGAATGATGGTGAAGATGGGTGGTGGGGCGATCGCGGCTTTGTTTATGGCCGCCCTTTCTGGTCTGGTTCCCGGAGTCCCTTCGGTGACACAGTTGGCGAATTCTTCTGACAGTAAGATGGAATCCCAGCAATTAACGATCGCCTTAAACCGACCGATTGTGCCGATTCCTAAAGCTGCGGTGGCTGTGCCTGTGGATCGGCTAAATTACCCATTGTCTGCCGATCGCGATACCAAAGATCGAGAATAAGTCGGGACATGGTTTCCATCGTTGTTAATCTTAATCATGTCCAGCTTTAATCAAGGGCGATCGCATTTATCGGCGACCTCCTGGTGCCAAATTCCTTCTGGTAAAAACACTCCGCCCCGCAAATCGACTCGCTGCGGTGTCATAATATATGTCCAAACTAATCCCATCAATGTGCCGGTGACAGTGTACACTTCAATCTGTTGCCGGTTATATTCGTTTTCTTCGGCGGGTCGATTTGGCGCGTAGCCTTCTAATACATCAATACTTTGAAAAATATGCGGGTCAGTAAAAGATAAGACAACTCCGCGCACTTTCCCTTCACCTAATGTCATTCCGGGATAACCCAGTTCGCATAAGTGGAAGAGTTGCCCATAAGCGATCGCTTCTTCCGCTTTGATGACCTTCCCTTCACAATAGCGGGAATAGTTGCATTCACCGGGTTTGAGTGTGCCGTAGACGAATATTTTGACTAACATATTGTTGGTTGTTGGTTGTTGGTTGTTGGTTGTTGGTTGTTGGTTGTTGGTTGTTGGTTGTTGGGGAAAGTGATGCATTGAAAAGTTAAAAGTGATGCATTGAAAAGTTAAAAAAATATCACTATTCACTATTCACTATTCACTATTCACTATTCACTTTCTCCTCCGCTCCTCCCTCCGCCCCTCTGCTCCTCTGCTCCTCTGCTCCTCTGCTCCTCTGCTCCTCTGCCCCTCCGCCCCCCTACACCACGGCAAAGGGAAGCCCCCTCACAGGGGCTTCCCTGGTGAAGTGTGGAGCATATAGGGATTTGCCTGGCCCGGAATTACACTTTAAGAATCTGATGTTTTTAACCCGATAAGGCGGACGCTTAAGGCGCAACTCCGGGCCGGGCGACCCTGGCTATGCTTGGGCTTTTTTTGCTGATTTGAAAAGCCCCTATTAACCGGAATCATTAATTATTATAATAATGGATTTGGTTTTATTTGTCAATAGGTTTAAAATAAAAAAAACGGTTCTTTGGGATAACTTTTACATCTCACTTTTAAGGCGAAAACTCGATAAAATTTCTGGGGGATAACGGTAAGCAGACCTATAGCCATCCGGCTAATCGCGCTTTTTGCTATATTTGAGTTGTTAAAATATGGGAGTATATCTCATTTACGCTTATGACATTAACCCTCACCCTTCCCCCAGAATTAGAGCAGTATCTCTATCAACAAGCAAAACAGCATGGGCTTTCCGTTGAAGCTGTAACCTTGCAGCTTTTGAGCGAATCTATTTTATCAAGGCAAAAAGAATCTGAAGCAGCGGATATCCTGCAAACCTGGATTGATGACAAAGATGTTGCAGAACAGAAAGAAACAGGAAATTACCTGATTCAAGCATTAGATGAAGATCGGCTTTCTGAACGCCAGTTATTTCCTTTGGATATGAAAGGAGTCACCTGGTGAAACAAGTTATTGTACTCGATACGGGTATAATTGGACTGGTCACTAATCCCAGTCTATCAGAGCAAGCCATCGCCTGTAACCAGTGGCTTCAGTCTCATCTCAGATCGGGCAGCCGAGTAATTCTACCAGAAATTGCCGATTATGAAGTCCGTCGTGAGTTGTTGCGGGCAAATAAAACCAAGGGAATTTCTCGTTTAGAACAATTAGCCAAGCTAACTGAATACCTACCAATTACAACGGTTGCTATGCGTCAAGCTGCCGATCTGTGGGCAAAAGCTCGGCAGAAGGGTCAACCAACAGCAGGGGACAAAACCATTGACGGTGATATGATTTTGATCGCGCAGGCTATGACTCTAGGAAACTCTAATGTTGTGATTGCAACCACCAATGTGAGTCATATGTCGAGGTTTATTGCTGCGGATTTATGGCAAAACATTCTGAGTGATTAGTGGCGTTTTTTCAGCGGTGTTTAGATTAATAAATCACTTCTGTATTGGCGAAGTATGACCTTAATAAATCTCTGATTTTCAGCAATGATTTGTCGGCGGTCATACTTCGCTTCTACTTTAATTTTTAGTTTATTAAATTGAAAAAATAATCCGAAATTACGTTCTAAAAACTTACTTATAAATTCAGAATCATCAGACAAGAAACCGGGTTTCTGGGATAACTTTTATATTTCTTGGGTCAGGGTAAAAGAAAGAAACCCGGTTTCTGAGAGAGGGCGATCGCGCCCCCCAACCCGCAAACAAGAAACCGGGTTTCTGGGATAACTTTTATATTTGTTGGGTAAGGCTAAAAAAAGAAACCCGGTTTCTGGGTGATTATTCTTCTGCCAAAAGTCGTTGTAATAAGCTTGGGGCCACCCAAAACCCAACCGATCGCAGTCGTTCAAAGGTGGTGGCTAAATCAATTAACCCGACTCTGGCAGCATCTTTTAAAATGCCAAGTAATCCGATCATGTTTAAGCCCCTTGCTGATGCTATCTGTCGAGCAGCTTTGTCATCCAAAATTACTAAATCTGCTGCTAACTGTTCTGCCAATAAAATTGCTTCTCTTTCTCCTGGATCGAGCGGTGCTAAAATCGGATCGGGGTCAACAGTAATGGTAATAATTGTTAGCCATTCAGGAGGGCGATCGATCCAATTTTGAACCACTGCTGGAGAGCGATCGGCTTGAAGTTCATCACAAACCGTTTGAGGAATGGTGACTTGTCCATATAATTGCGGCAGCAAGTCAATTTGGTCAATCAACAAGAGATAGCAAATGGGAGAGGTATCGGAGACAACGATGGTCATGCTCTTAACTCTCTAATGGTTTGAATGTCTCGTTCTAGTTCGGCGTCGTCATAGTTTAAATAAACTCCCATGCGCTTTAAAAAAGCATGAGTTTCCAGCCGAGAAGAAAGCCCCAGGATGCGACCTACTTCTGCGGTACTCAGCCCTCCAGAACTGTAGACATCAGCCACAAGCACTTCCAAAACTATGCGCTCGATATGTTTAGATTTTCCATCTAATCTTTGGGCGACTTCATCCGGGATGTCAATGGTAATTTGCATATATGTTTATTTGAAAAAACAGGTTAACCAAGCGTGAGAATCCTAACTTTATTATATTGTAGGCGATCGCCCCCCAAACTCGCAAACAAGAAACCGGGTTTCTGGGATAACTTTTATATTTATTGGGTAAGGCTAAAAAAGAAACCCGGTTTCTGGGAGAAGGCGATCGGCTGATTAAACTTGTTAATTATCGGAATTATCGGAATTTTCTGGGATCTCTTTAAAAGTCAGTTTATGTTGAGATTGCAAAAAGCAAATTTCAAATTTATCAAAAATATCTGTTTTTCCTAAAATATTCATATTTACGTTCAGGCGATCGGAAAAACCAACTCGACAAAGAACCCGAACCGATCCTAACTGAACCGTTAATAAATTTAGATAAACTGGAATCAAGCTACCATCTCCAACTTGCAAATAAATTTTCTTACCTTGACGATAATCAAAACCCATACCTGCGGCAATTCCCGCTTCAATTACCGTATATTCTGCCCCCGAATCAATATAAACTTCTAAGGGAACCCAACAATCGGGAAACTTGATGCCGATGGGAATTATCGGTTGATAAGTTCCGCGAATTTTTTTGTAATCAAAGCGGATAATTGCCATAATTAAAGGAGAAATTCTTGAACGTCATCGTGATAAGGAACCCGAACCGTAAAAGGCATCCAATCTAACTTTTGATTTTGAAACGGTGCATAAACCTCTTGGTAAGAATCACCAATTCCGACGATTTCACCATTCATCACCGCCACAATTTTACCGGGATATTTATCAATCAGTTCATCCAGATGTTCCGCAAGCCAGCGATCGTGAGATTGCAGGATGGTCTTACCTTTTTTTATATTTTGAGTGTTACTATTCATGGTGAATTTCCTGGATTTTATGTCTGTATAGGTTGATTTAAAATCGCTGAGTATTTTAAGAGTCTCCATTTTCGCTTGTCACCAAAAATTATTGTCAAGGGTGCGTTACGGCGGATTGTCGCATTTCCTGCTGACTCAAAATTTTTCACCGCCTAACGCACCATACCGAATGACTAAACTTACATTTCTAAAATATCATTCGTAAATTCAGAAATTTTTTTAGCCACCATATAGCAAGTCTTGGCGCATTGGTCATTGCCTTGTGTGCCAGTCTTCATTATTTTTCGCCCTGACAAATCCTCAGCGAATCCAATAAGAGTCAATTCACTGGCAGTAGCATGGTCTCGCCAATTGTCTTTTTCCGATAATCCTTTCTCTCTACGCAAACCTTTAGCACTCCGACCAAATACTCCTTGATAAATTTGATCTGTGCAAATAGCATAACCCATTTTATACACACCATGACTCTGAAGAACATCAGTAAATTGACGACGAATTTTTTTGCCTCTAATCCTCGTTTCCTGCCATTCTAAATTATCTAGATTTTTTTGACTATGATTAACTATTTCAGTAGCTACAGTAATATCCCGCCTGGGAAGTTTTTGAGATATACTTAGCTTTGACCGGCGAGACTTATGTTGAATTACTTTAGGAAGTAAGCTAATGATATAAGCCAACCCCTCACGATCAGTTACAGGAATTTCACGCTGACCACGTCCTGAAAATTTAAAAAATCGACATTTTGTTAAAACTTCTGGATAACTGGTCATTAGACATTTCCAAATATAATGTTGACTCTTTTTTTGCTTTATTGTTGCAGCAATGCAATCATACACACTGAAGTATCCATCAGGGGTACGCCGAATAGTTGCGTTATCAAATTCAGGAAGAAAAGACATAAGTCCTCCATGAAAGTGTAAAAAAAATAAAAATGGATCGTATAATGGAGGACAGATATATGTACCTCCATCTTGATCTAGTTTGTCAGCGGCGGGGATTGAACCCGCAAGGTTTGGAGCGCCAACTCCTTTAACCGTCCGATTGCACCTCGGATGCGTTTACCATTTTCGCCACGCTGACCTATCAAGTTGTGTTTTTTGTAGACCGGCAGAAGATTACTTAGCCGGTCTATCAAACTCTTCTAGTAAATTTTCCAAATAGGATTCGAGATGAGTCGGAGATTGATTCTCCAAATCGGTAACCCTTTTTTCAAGCGCTGCGATTCGTTCTAACGCTTTTTGTAAAATTTCAACGACCGCTGGTGGTTTTGATCCTGGTAATTTTTCATTTCCTTTTTCTGGAGATGAATCCATTTCTGACGATGAACCTTTATTTGCAACAGTATTCAGAAAATCATGTTTTGGTGTTTCGTTGTTGGAAACAGTGACAGGGATATCATTTACTGGTTTTTTGTGTTCTATTTGATTGATCGAATTACTAGATTCTTGCGTTGCTTCGTCTTCCTTTATGTTGAAAAAATAATACGAAGGGCGTCTCCCGCTACCCGGTTCACAATGAAGATATCCATCATCAACTAAATCACTCAAGCAACGACGAATTAAGGACTCTGCGCTCCCTCGGATTAAAGGATTTGACTCAGATTGAATCATAGTCTTCGCTTGTTGGACTGTGAACTTTTTTTCTTCACTGCTTTCTATTTGTTTTGCGTAACTAAGAATATTTTGCTTAACAAGAGCTAATACTGGCGCTTCTGAGTTGAAAGGCTCATACTCAAGATCGATCAAGGCTTCAGAGGTTTTGTTCATTTTGCTTAAGTCCTAGTTTGTTTCATAAAATTTATGATAGCACACAAAAATCCAAAAGCAAATAAAAAATTTTTTGACTTGTGTTGATTAAAAAATCAATACTAGACGGTTTTTAAGTGTTAATCTTGCAATTCCCTTATATCAGGAAAAAGTATTATGTGTTAAGGGTTTCAAGCTTTGAGCAATATCTATCAGATTAAATTGCAATACGTTAATCTGATATTAATCGCCTTGCTCAATCCCAAATAATTGTTGCTATTGAGAAAAAGCTTTTGGATTTATTAATAAAAAAATAATTTGCTTTTCGTGTTGTTGGGTTGACTCGTAGCTTTCTAAGATTTTCTTGATTTTCAGGAATTACGCACTTACACCACGGGTAGCGTGTGTAAAATTTTGCCCACTCTACTGATAGTGCTTAATCATTCAATCTGCGTAAAGGGACTGAGGAATGAGATGATCTAAGGTGAAAAGCGAAGTGCTTGCTTCTTCGCAGGAATGACAGTATTCGCACAAAAAATTAGCCCGCTGACGAATGCGTTGACGAGTGGCGATGCTGATAGTCATGACTTAGCAATAATCCGGGCGTTTATTAGGGTGAAAATGCGATCGAGTTCGGTAATTCCGGCGAGTTCGGAAGCCACTGCGGTCTTGGGGTTTCCCCAAGTAGAGCAACTGGCGCCAAGTGGCGCCAAGTGGCGTAGGTTTCTTCCGGAGTGAGCAGGTTGGCTTTTTTGCGCGAAATCAGGGTTTCTAGGCCAGCTTGCAGTTCATCGGTAAACTTAAATAAGTTGAGTCCCCGAACTTTTTGCAGCTTAATGCCGCCTTCAACCCAAGATGATGGCTGTACCATTGTTTTCACAATCATGGCGATTAATCCTATCCTCAAGCGCGATCGCATCTAGATCGCAATCTATATCGCAATCTATATCGCAATCTATATATATAATAGTGCCCCAGTCAAGCTAAGGCATTTTTCAGATTAGCCCCAACCCCCAACAAGCAAGCAACAACCAATAACGAATAACCAATCAAAGCATATCCCCGGATATAATATCGATGACCGCAAGACAGCAGGAGTGATTTTCGTGGAGTCAAAATATAACCCCGCGTCCATTGAAGAAAAATGGCAGCAGACTTGGATCGAGCAAAACGCCGATCGCACAGAGGAGAATAGCCAAAAGCCAAAATTCTATACTCTGTCGATGTTTCCCTACCCATCCGGCAATCTACACATGGGTCATGTGCGGGTTTACACTATTACTGATGTGATTGCCCGATTGAAGCGAATGCAAGGTTATCGGGTACTTAATCCAATGGGATGGGATGCTTTTGGTTTGCCCGCAGAAAATGCGGCGATCGAGCGAGGAATTCATCCGGCAAAATGGACTTATCAAAATATTGCCCAAATGAAAGGGCAATTGCAGAAATTGGGCATTTCTTTTGACTGGAATCGGGAAGTGACCACTTGTTCCCCGGACTATTATAAATGGACCCAGTGGATTTTCTTGCAATTCTATCAAGCAGGTCTGGCTTATCAAAAAGAAGCTGCGGTGAATTGGGACCCCATCGACCAAACAGTTTTAGCCAATGAACAAGTAGATAATGAGGGGCGATCGTGGCGATCGGGGGCGATCGTTGAACGCAAACTATTGCGGCAATGGTTCCTCAAAATTACCGACTATGCCGAACAATTATTAAATGACTTAGATAAACTCACCGGATGGCCCGATCGCGTCAAATTGATGCAAGCAAATTGGATCGGCAAATCCACCGGGGCTTATTTAGAATTTCCCATTGTGGGAATGGATGAAAAAATCGGCGTATTTACCACTCGTCCCGACACGGTTTATGGGGTAACTTATGTGGTTTTAGCCCCCGAACATCCCCTCACCCCTCGCGTCACTACCGCAGATAGAAAAGCTGCCGTAGAAACATTTATCAAAGAAGTGGGTAGCCAAAGTGAATTAGAACGCACTGCGGAAGATAAACCCAAGCGCGGTATTCCCACTGGAGGCAAAGCCATTAATCCTTTTACTGGGGAAGAAATTCCCATTTGGATTGCGGATTATGTCCTCTATGAATATGGCACTGGGGCAGTCATGGGAGTTCCTGCCCATGATATTCGTGATTTTAAATTTTCCCGTGAAAATAACCTGGGAATTAAAACCGTAATTGTCCCCAATAATACGGAAACTGCCGAACCCTTAAAAGAAGCCTATACCGAACCGGGAATAATGATTAATTCCGGGGAATTTGATGGCATGGATTCTACTCAAGGAAAACAGGCAATTATCGATAAAGCAGAAACAGAAGGTTGGGGGAAAGCGCGAATCCAATATCGCCTAAGAGATTGGCTGATTTCCCGTCAACGTTATTGGGGTGCGCCCATTCCCGTGATTCACTGTCCCAGTTGTGGAACTGTCCCGGTTCCTGATGCAGATTTGCCGGTAAAATTACCGGAAGATGTGGAATTTTCTGGTCGTGGGGCGAGTCCTTTAGCCAAGTTAGAAAACTGGGTAAATGTGCCTTGTCCCAGTTGTGGCGAACCGGCAAAACGGGAAACCGATACGATGGATACTTTTATTGATTCTTCCTGGTATTTCTTGCGTTATGCCGATGCCAAAAATGAGCAAGTAGCTTTTGAAAAAGCTAAGGTAAATGACTGGTTGCCCGTGGATCAATATGTGGGGGGAATTGAACACGCCATTCTACATTTGCTTTATTCTCGGTTCTTTACCAAAGTATTGCGCGATCGCGGCTTATGTAACTTTGACGAACCATTCCAACGGCTATTAACTCAAGGCATGGTACAAGCCATGACCTACAAAAATCGTACCACTGGGAAATATATTCCCCCAGCCCAAGTTAATCCCAACGACCCCAAAGATCCCATCACCGGGGAACCCTTGGAAGTCTTCTATGAAAAGATGTCCAAATCTAAATATAATGGCGTTGACCCATTAGAAGTCATGGCCAAATATGGGGCAGATACAGCGCGGATGTTTATCCTATTTAAAGCCCCCCCAGAAAAAGATTTAGAATGGGATGATGCAGACGTAGAAGGACAATCTCGCTTTTTAAATCGGGTGTGGCGCTTAGTCACCGAATTTAATGGCAATGCCCCTAAATCTATCAAGACTGATAAATTAGATAAAGCCGAAAAAGACTTACGGCGGGCAGTCCATACAGCCATCAAAGAAATCACCGAAGATTTAGATGGAGAATATCAATTTAACACGGCAATTTCTGAGTTAATGAAACTCAGTAACGCCTTAACTGAAGCTAAATGCACTAATTCTCCGGTTTATGGCGAAGGTATCGAAACCTTAATTATGTTACTTGCCCCATTTGCCCCGCATATTGCGGAGGAATTATGGCAAATTCGCGGCTATCAAAACTCAGTCCATACTCAACCTTGGCCAAAAGCTGACCCCGATGCTTTAGTCCTGGATGAAATCACCTTAGTGATTCAAATTATGGGCAAAACTCGCGGCACAATTCAAGCCCCTGCGGGCTTAGATAAAGCGGCATTAGAACAATGTGCCCGTGACTCAGAAATTTACCAACGCTATATTGGCGATGCTGAAGTGAAAAAAGTCATTGTCGTCCCCGATAAATTAGTCAACTTTGTCGTGGCGAAATAAACAGAAACCGGGTTTCTTGAAGAAACCCGGTTTCTAAGCCCTCGTAGATCGTTCAGAAACCGGGTTTCTTTTGTGGAAATCACAGTTAAGTAGGTGAACATAATTAATTGCACTTTTCGTTCTTCGCCGATAGGCTGTGGATTCCCGCATTCGCGGGAATGACAGTTTTTTTCTCATGGGATCTGTGCTGCATTTATTTCTGCCCATCTACTTATCTGTGGGAAACAAATAAGAAACCCGGTTTCTTAGTCCTCGCAGATCGTTCAGAAACCCGGTTTCTTTTCCTCTTTGTGTCCTTTGTGTCTTTGTGGTAAAAACACCTAACCATGAAAAATCAAAATCTCTATGAACAAGACTTTAATCAATGGCTAAATAGTCAAATTCAGCAAATTAAACAACATCAGTTTGAACGGATTGATTGGGAGCATTTACTTTTAGAATTAGAGGACATGGGCAAAGCTGAAAAGCGGGCATTCGTGAGTAATTTAACTATTTTAATTGCTCATTTACTTAACTTGACCATTCAATCTGATGCCCCCGATACCATGAAAGGAAGTTGGTATAGTTCCGTCACCGAACATCGTTTCCGGGTTCTCAAAGACTTAGAAGCAAATCCTTCTTTTAAAAACTATATCCATGAAATCATTTCCAAAGCTTATGACGATGCGCGAAAACTAGCGATTAAGGAAAGTAAAAATGCTAAATTAGGGGTGAGACAACCCGCGCAAAAAGAATATCCTCTAGATTGTCCGTTTACCATTGAACAGTTATTAGATGAAGAATTTTATAGCGATAATTAGTAACTACATGGTTCAGGCAATAGAAACTCCAGAACGGGCGATAGATCGCTTCTCTTCCCTCTCTGTGCCTTTCTGTGTCTCTGTGGTATAGTAATTTCAAATAAAAGTGATACAGCTATTGGAGATCGCTATATGTGAAAAAAACCGGTTTATTGCCTGTAACGATTCTAATGTTGGGTTTCGTTCCTCAACCCAACCTACAAAATAATGTATCATTCTTATTTGAAAATACTATAAATTCCAGAGTAAAAACCTGACATTTAATCTTAAACCGTAAATTAAAATCTGACAATGTTAGACCGATCGGTTATCTTGATAGTGTAATGACATTGCATGAGATATGGCCACTAACGTCCTTGACCAAATCGATCCTAAGAAATTAGGCGAAATGCTACAACAGGCTAGAAAAAAATGCGGCATTACCCAAGCGAATGCGGCTCAAATCATCGATGCTTCACGCACTACAATGATCGCGATCGAAAAAGGGGAAAGACGACTCAAAGCAACAGAACTAATTAAACTAGCTCGTGCTTATGGGCAATCGGTCAGTGATTTTGTTCGTCCTACTCCAGTTGTTGAACCTTTTGCCGTTCAATTTCGGGCAGCTTTTCAACACAGCGAGCCAGAAAAAGAGGAAATCGTTGAGGTGATTCAACACTTTGAGCAACTATGCCGCAACTATCTGGAACTTGAAGAAATGATGGATGCACCATTACCAAAAAACTATCCTCGTGAATATGAGGTTGAGGGGATGCCGATCGCGCAAACTGCGGAAAGTATTGCTATTAGTGAACGTCAGCGTCTCGGTCTGGGAGATGGCCCGATTTCATTACTCCGAGATATTTTAGAACAAAATGTAGGGCTGCGGATTTTTTATATTAAAATGCCGGGAAAATATTCAGAAATGTATAACTATGATGCCAAGCTAGGGGGTTGCATTGCGATTAATGCGAATCACCCGGAAGAACGGCGCCGCTGGTCTTTAGCACATGGATATCTTCACTTTTTAGCTCATCGGAGAAAGTCTGTCCTTGATGAAGTTGAGATTGAATACCAAAGAAGACCCATGAGTGAAAAATTAGCTGAAGCTTTCCCCGCATATTTTTTAATGCCCACCAGTAGTTTGCTTCGGCAGTTTAATGAAATGTGTCAGTCACAAGGTAAATTTACTCCGACTAATTTATTTACCCTAGCTCATTATTATGGTGTATCCGTAGAAGCGCTAGTTCTGAGACTGGAAAATATGAAACTTCTGCCGTCTGGAACTTGGGAAAGATTGCGCGATCGCGGCTTAAAAGTTAGACAGGTGCAGCAAGAACTTGGCTTAGAAGCAATCGATCGCAGGGCTGATATGGTGCCAGTGCATTATCAGCATCTAGCGATCGAAGCTTTGGATCAAGGAATTATTAGCGAGGGACGATTTGCTAAGTTATTGGGTTTAAACCGATTAGAATCTCGTGATATCGCCAATAAATTAAGAGAGTATTCTAGTGGCATCACCGAAGAAACGACTCATTTAGACCTAAGAAAAGCCTAAGATTGGGAGATTATTAACGATGATTAATCACTCCCATCTCTTATTAGATGCTTGTTGTCTCCTAAATGTTTTTGCATCGGGTCAGGGTCTAAATATCTTAAAAGCTTTACCCGTTCAGAATGTAGTGACTCAAATTGTCCGTGATGATGAATTAAAAACCCTTCAAACCTTAGATGATGGCAAAAATGAAGGCGCCGCACAATTTCAATTAGCACTTTCCCAAGGTTTCTTAACAGTGGTGGATTTTGCCACTGAAACAGAAGCAGAATTATTTGTCAATTACGCCGTAATTCTTGATGATGGTGAAGCGGCAACTTGTGCGATCGCCTGCCAAAGAAATTGGGCGATCGCGACTGACGACAAAAAAGCCATATCATTCGCCAAAAAAGAAGCGCCCCAGATTCAAATCATCTCCACATTAGCCTTAGTCAAATATTGGGCAGACGAAATAAATCCCGATCTAAACCAGTTACGTTTAGCCCTTGAGTCAATTAGAGTAAAAAGTAAATACATCCCCAACAAAAGCCACCCTTTATATAGCTGGTGGAAAAAGCAGATCGACTGAATCAATATTCTTTGTGTCCTTTGTGCCTTTGTGGTAAATCCCTAAAGAAAAAAACAGCCAATTTTTTACCTAAAAATTATTGACCAATACCCAAATAACCCCTAAAATAGAATGCAGGGGCGCAATGATTGCACCCACTGTGCCGACATATATAGCAATCCTATTTAAGCTGTAATTGTGGTAAAAAAAGTATTATTTTTGTCTAGTTTGTGCTACAATGCGATCGAAGTACCAGTTAATCCCTGGGCCGAGAATACTGTGCAGTCGATTGAGTAAAGAAATTTCTAACCCAGGCGCGATCGCGAATACATTTTTCTCGATTCCTTTGACGATTTCTTGGGCAACTCCTGCCGCTGTCCACATATCTGCGGTGGCGGTAATTCGTTTAGTTTCTTCGGGCTTTGTTTTATTTTCGGCTACTAATTGGGGAGTATCCGTATCGGGGGGATAAACAATCGAAACATTCACCCCATAAACCTTCATTTCCCCGCGCAAAGATTCCGCCAATCCCCGTAGGGCAAATTTAGTCGGGGAATAGGTAGTATAACCATAAATACCAATTAATCCTGCCCCAGAAGACACTAAAACAATATGCCCTTTTTTCCGGGCCAACATTTGCGGGACAACGGCCCGAATTGCGTAAAGGGTGCCAAAATAATTAATGGCCATTGTTTGCTCGAAAATTGCGATCGCCTGGTCTTGAAAATATCCGGGCTGGGCAATTCCCGCCGAAGTAATTAAATAGTCAACCGGGCCATTTTGTGCGATCGCTTTTTGAATAGCTGCTTCTATTTCTTCGCGGTGAGAAACATCAGCGGCGATCGTAAAAACTTGCTGATTATTATTAACGCGGGCGGCTTCAATTTCCGTTTTAGCTTCAGCCAAAATGCTTTCAGTCCGGGCAATAATGGAAATATTTGCCCCTTTGCTGGCTAAAAGTTTGGCGGTGGCTTTACCAATGCCACTAGAACCACCTGTAATAATAGCGTGTGAATTATTAAAATTCATTGGTTATTGGTTGTTTGTTGTTTGTTGTTGGTTGTTGGTTGTTGGTTGTTGGGTAGGGATTCTTTGGTTGGGGCCGCCATCGGGGGAATAATTAACAATTAACAATTGATAATTGACAATTAAATATAATTATCAATTATCAATTATCAATTATCAATTATCAATTATCAATTATCAATTACACCCTCTTAAAATTTAAGCGCTCATCACGTCGGAACCTTCAAGTTTTGCCCATTCTTGCACCAGGATATCCACAGTGGAACGGATTTGCTCCTCCGTATGGTTGCAGGTGACAAAGAAACGCAAGCGGGCGGTGCCTTCCGGGACACTAGGGGCGCCCAAGGGTTGCACGTTAATGCCGCGATCGAATAAGGCTTGAGACAACTTAATGCATTTATAAGTCTCGCCAACGATAATCGGAATCACGGGAGAATCGGCACTCATGCCGGTGTTGAGTCCCCGTTGCCGTGCTAAATCTAAGAAAAGTTTGGCGCGTTGCTGGAGAATGGCGACTCGCTGGGGTTCCGCTTGCAGGACTTGTAAAGCAGCTAAGGCAGCCGCCGTATTTGCCGGGGACATTCCCACACTATAAACAAAGCCTGGGGCGGTGTATTTCAAGTATTCGACCAGTTCTTTGCAACCGGCAATATAGCCGCCACAACTGGCAAAGGATTTGCTGAACGTTCCCATCCATAAATCCACGTCTGCTGGATTAACGTTAAACATTTCCCCAATCCCCCGACCATGCTCTCCCAAAACCCCGATAGAATGGGCTTCATCGACCATGAGTAAGGCTTTGTAGCGTTTTTTCAGTTCAATGAATTTGGGCAGTTCGGGGATATCTCCGTCGGTGCTGTAAACTCCTTCGATGACGATTAAGACCCGGTTGTAACGGTGGCGGCGATCGCCCAGAATAGACTCCAGGGCATCGTAGTCATTGTGGGGAAAAGCGATCGCTGTGGCACCGGAGAGAATACAACCCTGCATAATGCTGTTGTGGCTTAGGGAGTCGTGAACAATCAGGTCATTTTTGCCAAACAGATGGCCAATAGTGCTGACATTGGTGCTGTGACCGCCAATGTAAACCATGCTATCCTCAGCGCCGACAAATTCCGCCACGGCTTTTTCCAGTTCTTGGTGTAAAGGTTTTTCCCCGGAAGCAATGCGGCTGGCAGACACGGAAGTGCCATAGCGATCGATCGCCTCTTTTGCCGCTTGAGAAACCATCGGATCGCCGGACATTCCCACATAGTTATAGGTGGAATAATTAATCAGTTCGCGACCACCAATCACCGTAGTGTCATTACAGACTCGTTCTTGGACGTTAAAATAGGGATTTCTCAGCCCTAACTGGGTAATTTGGTCTAACTGACCTTTGAGTTTGCGATATTCAGGGAAGCGATCGAACCGATAATATTGTTCGGGAACTTCATCACCGGATTCATCCATACTGGTAGACCCATTGGCGATCGGGCTGTCTGCCGCTGCCCCATTTGCGTCATCGGGAGTCTGGAGTCTATCGGACTCATTGGCCAAATACAAGGCCAAAGCGTGAATATTAGGATAATCCCACAGCAGAGTTGGTTCGAGCCTGCGTCCGAGGAAATTTTCCAGATTCCCGGATAGGTTAACCGCCTCGATAGAATTCAGACCATATATGGTGAAATCTTTATGAATGTCGATCTCGGCAACGGGCAGATCCAAGCGTTCGGCAAGCTGATTCACTAACCAGTTGCTAATCGCGGTGGAATCATGGACTTCATCCGATGACTTTGGGGCAGATTTTGCTCCCTTGGCTACGAGGTTAGCTGACTTCGTAGCTTTTTTCTGAATGTTTTGCTGGCTTAACTGGTTTAACAATTTCATGGTTCACTCCTCTGTTCAATCGACTCAAAAGGTCGGTGGTAGCCCGAATTTACGCGGGCGATCGCGTTCGGCGGGGGGTACACAATGACCTAGCATGGGATAGCGTTGGCGAAGCCTACAGTCGGCGATCGCTTCTTTAATTTAGCGATAGATTTCCAATCTGGGCGATGCCGCTTGACTCAGTTCCAGAGACGGGCGTCGCCCAGACTGAAAATAGCATGATGGTTATTTTGCCATGAAGACATAAAAGTAGCGAGGTTTACCCAGAAAATATACTCACTACTTTGGGGTCAGCCCAATAACTCAACTCAGGCCAGACCAAAAAGTCAGCCATAGACTATAGACATAAAAAAAGACTGGCAAGTTCAGATCGTCTTTGTCAAGACTCAGGCTTGAGTAGCCACTTTACGGAAATTTTATGTTTATTTTATTTTCTTATAACATTTGTTGTGGCGTTTTATGGTATATCGGGGGGCGATCGGCGGGGGAGCGGGGGGGCAGAGGAGCAGGGGGGCAGGGAGGCAGAGGAGCGGGGGAGCGGGGGAGCAGAGGGGCAGAGGGGCAGAGGAGCAGGGAGGCAGAGGAGCGGGGGAGCGGGGGAGCAGAGGGGCAGAGGGGCAGAGGAGCGGGGAAATCAATTATCAATTATCAATTATCAATTATCAATTATTTCCCCCGCCCCAAAAACCCCACACCCTACGGCTAGGGCTTTGATGAATTAGCTAATTCAAAGGGAACGATAGAAAACATTTTGTTTTCTGTATGTAATTTTACCAAGCGATCGCCCATATTTTCCCAGTAAGACTCTGGGGCAGACTCTAAAGAAGGCTGGATTTTTTCTAGCAACCGGGTTAAACAAATTACCAGCCATTCCCCTTGGGCAAAAAATGAGTCTAAAGTCTTGCGATTATGCAGCCACATTTGCAAGCAAGCCACCGCTGTATGTAAAACACAATAAGTTTTGGCTAAATCAAATAGTTGGCTAGATTTGCTATATTTGGGAGTATAAGCAATTCCTTGCTCGACTAAGAATTGATTTTGAATATGAATTAGTTGGTTGAGTAGATTAGTTAAATTCATAATTCTATCTACTACTTGAGATTCTGCTTCAGAATTAATCGGCAGGTCGGCTAAATCTGCTTCAGCTAATTCAATTCCTTGTAAAATATCATCACGGCCTCGATTATACATTTCTAGCAGATTCGGATCGAAATCTGGCAGAGGTTTTTCTAAGTTAAAAATGGTGGCAATTTGTTCGCGAATCCCCGGTGTTTCGCTAATATTGGTTTCAATGTGATAGGTAGCGAGTTGCTGAATTTGTAAGGCGATCGCGTGTAAATTGACGGCGGTCGAACCGTCAAATACGCTGACAATTGAATGGTCTCTAAATATTTTCTGGAAAATGCCATACCAATGTTCTTCTCGTAAGTAATACCGCGCCCCTAACACTGCGGATATGCGCTGAATTAATTGCTCAACGGTGGTGGGAACAAAGTATTTAATAATCGATGAAAATAGACTCATTTGATTCGTAGCCACATGAAGCGATCGCACGGCGGCAAAAGAGACACATTCGCATAATAAAATATCCACAAAAGCTTCAACTAAAGTTTGCCTTGCGTGAGGAATATCCCAAACGGTGCCGCCATAAATTTGCCGGGAAAAGACAAAATCCAAAGTAACTCTTAAAGCTGTATCTGCTTGAGCTAATGAAGGGGCAGCCCCAGCGTGTAAAGTGCGGGTAACTTGCAAAGCTTTCAGAATAATTTCTAAACCGGATCCGGGAGTAGAAATTAAAGCATTGGCAGGCAAAAAGCTGTTTTGAAAATTGACCCCACTAATATTCGCCCCGCGCACTCCATGAGTTTTAATTTTATCTAGATGGCTGAAAGATTTGGGGTCTAACTTATCTTTTTCCACTAAAAAAACGGAAAAGCCACGAGGCCCACCTTTGGGATTTGTGCGAGTAAATACCGTTAAAGCCGTAGACAGAGTGCCATTGCCAATCAGCCATTTTTCGCCGGATAATAAATAGCCATGTTCCACCGTTTCTACAGCGGTTTCACTACTTAAAAGATCGCTGCCGTGATTTTTTTCCGTTAAGCCAAAGGAAATTTTTTCCTGATTTTTAATCCGGTCAGCAATTTTTTGTTTCTGCTCATCACTACCGGCGATCCAAACCGGGGTGGCACCTAAATAAGTCACTCCATGAGCGATCGCCACGGTCAGGTCACGACGGGCGATCGTGCGGGAAATTGCCAGAACTTCTTCAAAAGATTTGAGTTTTCCCCCGTAAGCAGCGGGAATATAATACAAATCTACATTCCAATCGGACAAAAGCTGGCAAATATCTTCTGGATAGGCATCTTGCTCATCCAATTCCATACAATGCTGGAAAGAAAATAAATTCTCTGGATTCAACGGATCGCCCAGATAGAATTCCAGTGCTTGAGCGGTGTGGTACTGTGTGAGCAAAGACATGAAAAAACCCCCAGTTTTATGATCCGGAAATAGCGACTTATTCCCCCACAATATCCAAGGTGCCAGCCAGAAAATTTGCCCGACAAGCATGGCGCTGGATTTTTCCACTAGACGTTTTGGGAATGCTGCCATACTTAATCAGGAATGCCTGATAAACCTGGAGATCGTGATGGGATGAAACCGATCGCCGAATTGATTGTATCACCGCCTTTGCCTCCCAGGAATGATGCTGAGAAGGATCTTCTGATGAGAGGGCAGCTTGTCGCTTGCGTTGTCGATAACGCCGTTCCACTTCTGCCACAACGATCAACCGCTCTTCCCCATCAATTTCCACAGAAAACGCCGCCGAACAAGTGGGGCGAATGGCTGGGTGACTCTGTTCTACGGTGCGTTCAATATCTTGAGGATAATGGTTATGACCGTTAACAATAATCAGGTCTTTGAGTCGTCCAGTGACATATAACTCGTCATTGTCCAAAAACCCCAAATCCCCAGTTCGCAGAAATGGGCCTTCCCCCGTATCCGCTAAATAAGCACCAAAAGCGTGACGGCTTTCTTCGGTTTTATTCCAGTAACCTTGGGCAACGCTAGGACCTTCGATCCAGATTTCTCCCACTTCTCCGGCAGTACATCGGGTCAGGGTTTCTGGATGGGCGATCGCGATTTGGTGACGGGGAATTTGCCGACCGCAACCGACTAAGGTCCGAGTGGTTAACTCTTTATTTGATTCTGGGGATACGGGGACAACCCAATTTTTCTCTAATGGCTCCGCTGCCACCGTTTGATAAATCGGTAGGGCAGTTTTTGCGCCCCCGGAAACAATTAAAGTAGTTTCCGCCATGCCATAACAAGGATAAAACGCTTCGCGGCGAAACCCGCATTCGGCAAAAGTGGCGGCAAATTGTTCTAAAGTTTCGGGAATAATCGGTTCTGCCCCGTTAAAAGCTACCTCCCAAGAACTCAGATCGAGGGTTTGTTTCTGTTCTGGGGTAATTTTATGAATACAGAGTTGGTAGGCAAAGTTTGGCCCGCCACTGGTGGTGGCTTGATGCCGGGACACCGCTTGCAGCCAACGAAATGGACTCTGAAGAAAGACTAATGGGGACATTAAGACCACGGGAAAACCGGCATAAAGCGGTTGCAAGATGCCACCGATTAAGCCCATATCGTGATAGGGGGGCAGCCAAATCACGCCGCGACTTTGGGGGGAATGCCCAAAACAATGAGCGATCGCCGCTAAATTCTGGAGTAAATTTTGGTGAGAGATCATCACTCCCTTGGGAGTCGCCGTCGAACCGGAGGTATATTGCAGAAAAGCGAGGTGACGACTTTCTACCTTGGGTTCTTGCCAAGCGTTTGCTTGACTGAGATCGATTTGATCCGTCGCCAACCATCCTAAAGTTTCCAATTCCGGGGCATCCGCTACTCTTTGGGCCAAACTGGAAAAAATCGATGTGGTGGTCAGGGCAACCGCCGCCTGTGCATCGGTCAAGATTGACTGAATTCGGGATAGGGAACGATTTGGCCGTGGCGGATATGCGGGGACTGCCACCACTCCGGCAAATAGACAGCCAAAAAAGGCGCTAATATATTCGATTCCCGGTTGGTAAAGCAATAAAGCCCGGTCTCCCGGTTGACAAAACTGTTGCAATTGGCTGGCGATCGCTTGGGCTTGTTGTTCTAATTCTTGATAAGTCAGATCGACGGAAACCGTTTCTCCGTCAACCAAGAAACGATAGGCTTGTTTGTCCGGTTGATGCCATGCCCTATATCGGAGTAGATCGACTAAAGTGCTTGTTTTCAGTGGAGTTTCTAGAAAATTCATTCACAACTAAGTGATGCGTGTTAATATTTCTGGTTTAATTTATCTGAATTGGTGCCTGGAATAATCAGGAAAAAATCAACAACCGGGCTTTTTGGGCGCTAATTTTAAATCCGATGCTTTATTCATCGCTAAAAAAGAGAATCGCGAACGGTGGACAAGTTGATTGTAGCCTAATTAGATAGAAATCATAAGTAATCCTGTGGATATTTCCTAGGATGACCATTTCAAAACCGATTTTCTCAGGATATTAGTCAGCTATGAGCGATCGCATTTTAATTATCGGGGGCACCGGCAGAATTGGCAGTTGTGTAGCCCAGGATATTGCCCAACATACCGACGCGGAGATTACCCTGACTGGCCGAAAAGCCATTTCGACCGGGGTGGGGGATTTCTCCGTTTTAGCGTTGGATTTAGCCGATCGCGGGCAACTGGAAGAGGCGATCGCTGGCCATAATTTAGTCATTAACTGTGCGGGGCCGTTTAGCTACCGGGATCGAAGGGTATTACAAACCTGCATTGAACAGGGAGTTAATTATATAGATGTGTGCGACGATCCCCAATTTTGTCACCAAGCCTTAACCCTGAAAGAACAGGCGATCGCGGCTGGGGTAACGGCGATCCTCAGTAGTGGCGTCTTTCCGGGAATTTCTAATAGCATGACCCGACAAGCGGTAGAACAGTTAGACGAAGCGGAAACCATTCACCTCAGTTATGTGGTCGCGGGGTCTGGGGGCGCTGGAGTCACGGTGATGCGAACCACCTTCTTAGAATTACAACATTCCTTTGACGCTTGGATTGACGGACAATGGCAGCGGGTCAAGCCGTACAGCGATCGCGAAATCGTCGAATTTCCCGCCCCTTATGGTCGGGCTGGGGTTTATTGGTTCCAAACCATTGAGGGCGCTACCTTACCCCTGACCTTTCCGGTGAAAAATGTTGTCACCAAATTCGGGTCTGTCCCGGATTTTTATAATTACCTCACGGGGATGGTGGCCCAATTGCCGCCGAAAATCCTAGAAAATCCCCAAACTATTGAATTTTTAGCTCAAGTTAGCTATGCCATGACTCAAATTACCGATAAATTTACCGGAGTTGGTCTAGCAATGCGGGCTGAGGTGACGGGAACCAAAGCCGGTCAACGGGCAAAAGCGATCGCCACAATGGTGCATAAAAATACGGCGATCGCAGCCGGGGCAGGAACCGGCAGTATCGCCGAACTCATCTTAGCGGGAAAACTGCGACAGCCCGGAGTTTGGTTAGTCGAACAAGCCCTATCCACGGACTTATTCACTGAAACCATGCAACGGCGGCAAATTCCCATTGGATTGATAATTGATAATTGATAATTGATAATTGATAATTGATAATTGATAATTGATAATTGATAATTGATAATTGATAATCGATCATGGTATTTAATTGTCAATTGTCAATTATCAATTGTTAATTTTTATTTAATTGTCAATTATCAATTATCAATTGTTAATTGTTCTCCCCCGCTCCCCTATCAATTAAATTTAACCCGTGGTAATTTTTTCTCCGCGAATGGATAAATCTAATAACTCAATTGGATGATAAAGGGGCATAGTTTTCCCCTGTAACTCCAAATGTTTCTTAATTTGTAAAGAACAACCCGGATTAGGTGAAGCAATTAATTTAGCCCCAGTGTTCACCAAATTCTCAGCTTTTTGCTGTCCCAATTCGTCGGCAACTTCCGGCTGTAACATATTATAAACTCCCGCACTACCACAACATAAGGCAGCATCGATCGGTTCGCGCAATGTCACCCCCGGAATTTTTTTAAGCAGTTGACGCGGTTGCACCGATATTTTCTGTCCGTGTAATAAATGACAAGCATCTTGATAAACGATGGGTAATTCCCCATCAGTCAAGGGAGACAGTTTGCTAGTTAAGCCTACTTCCACGAGAAATTCTTGCACATCTCGGACTTGGTTAGAAAACTGTTTCGCCTTTTCCCGATAGTCTGGATCGTCTTGTAAAATATGACCATATTCTTTCAAAGTATGGCCACAACCTGCCGCATTAATAATGATAAAATCGACGTTAGTATCGGCAAAACTATCAATCATTTGACGGGCGATCGCCTGGGCTTGATTTTCTTGTCCTTGGTGCGCGGGTAAAGCCGCACAGCAGCCTTGAGATTTAGGAATCACCACCTCACAACCATTCGCCGTTAACACTCGCGCTGTAGCTTCATTTACTGGAGAGAAAAAGAGCCGTTGTACGCAGCCCAAAATCATCCCCACCCGATAGCGTTTTTCCCCTTTTGCCGGAATTAATTCTGGCAATTCTTGGGTTAAAGACTTGAGATTTACTTCTGGTAAAATAGACTCCATTGCCGCCAATTGGGGCGAGATTTTTTTCATAATCCCGCTAGACCTGACCAGCTTTTGACCCCCAAACTTTTGATATAGATAAAGGGGAAATAATAAGGGTTTTAGGCGGTTAGGATAAGGAAATAGATTAAAAATCAGATTCCGCAACAATTTATCCGGCAGCGATCGCGCGACATTTCGTTCCACCTGGGGACGAGTTGCCGCAATTAAATCACCGTATTGTACCCCAGAAGGACAAGTGCTGACACAGGCTAAACAGCCCAAACAACTATCAAAATGTTGAGAAGTAATCGGATTTAATTCCGCTTCTCCTTGATTAATCGCATCCATCAGATAAATGCGACCACGGGGCGAGTCCATTTCTTTGCCCAACACCCGATAACTGGGACAAGTAGATAAACAAAATCCACAATGAACGCAAGTATCAATTAAACTCGGATCCGGCGGATGTTTCGCATCAAATCCGTTTTTTTGACTTACTTTATTTTCGGCATTTTCGGCATTTTCGGCGATCGTTCTATTTTCTGATGTTTGCATATTTTATTTGTTGGTTGTTGGTTGTTTTT
This sequence comes from Oscillatoriales cyanobacterium, assembly GCA_011390955.1. Lineage (GTDB taxonomy): Bacteria > Cyanobacteriota > Cyanobacteriia > Cyanobacteriales > Laspinemataceae > Planktothricoides. The sequence goes on from JAABRM010000058.1 coordinate 27,333, forward strand.
GGTTGTTGGTTGATGGTTGGTGGTTGTTTGTTGTTGGGTAGGGATTCTATGGTTGGTGGTTGACAATTATCAATTATCAATTATCAATTGATAAATCGATTTGGACTAAAAATATTCTGCGGGTCGAACTGATGTTTAATCCCTTGCATCAGTGGGAGAGCATTCCCAGAATATCCCCAAATATCAATTTTTTGTTTCAATTCTTGGGAAGCCGCTAAAATTGTCAAAAATCCGGCATTGTTTTCACAAATTTTTCTCAAATTTAATAATCCAGATTTAGCAGCAGATTCCTCCGATAACCGTAAACGACCTAAGCCGCTATTGGCATGAATTACCCCCAACCCTTGAACTTTTTCGAGAGTGGCTACCGCTGCCGTCGGTCTTACTCCTATTTTGCATAACAATGACTCATTTGATTCATTTTCTTCAATGATTGTTTTTAATCGTTGCCATAAAGTAGCTTCCGAGTCGTTGCTATAGGAAATTCCTTTTAAGCCTAATTTTTCTCCTACGGCTAATAATCGTTCAGATTGTTCGGCGACACTTTCTGGGACATTAGAAAATTTGGCCAATAATCCCATACCTCTACCTATATCTAAGGTTTCGACAATTGAGGCGGAAAGAATATCTAAGGCAACGGGGGTTAAAGCGGAAGAACGCACCGTTTGACTGGCTTGATTAATGGCAGCAGAGTCACCAGTTAATAAAACGGTTTGGGACGCGGCTTGCAGGGGATAGAGGCGAAATGTCACTTGGGAAATAATCCCTAATGTGCCGAAGGATCCGGTTAATAATTTCATCAAATCATATCCGGCTACATTTTTGACGACTCTTCCCCCTGCTTTGGCAAGCTGACCATCAGCCCGGACAAAAGAAATACCGAGTAATTGGTCGCGCACGCTGTTATAACGCTGTCGCAGGGATCCGGTGTCAGCCGTAGCCACAATACCCCCAATAGTGGCGCGATCGCTGTAACTGGGATCGAGGGCGAGAAATTGCCCCGTAGCCGCTAAAATTTTTTGCAGTTCGGCATATTTCATCCCTGCTTGTACCGTCACCGTTAAGTCCCCACTGGCATGATCGATTAGTTGATTCATCCGTGCGGTACTAACTACTATATTGATATCTTTGGGAATACCGCCCCAATGCAGTTTGCTGCCGGAACCACAGGGCAGGATCCGCCATTGGTTTTGTCTGGCAAGGCTGACAACCGCCCCCAGTTGTTCTGGGGTTTGGGGATAGACAATGCAGCTTGGTGGCGGATCCAGGAATAATTTTTCTGGTTGCCAAGGGCTGACAGCCCCTACACCGGCAATGTTTTCCAGTTGTTGAGTCAGTTCTTGAGTAAGTTGTTGAGCGATCGCATTCATCTGATTTATCAATTTGTGGTAAGTTAACGATTCAATATTTTTTGGGGGCGGTCAAGGGGGGGTGAAATCATTTTAAGTCTAATTCAGGGAATATTGGGGCATAAAAATCCCTTACACTGCGTACACCCGGAGGTATGAAAAATTTTTATCGGAGTGGCAATGCCCGGAAAATTTATTGTCTTAGAAGGGGTGGAAGGCAGCGGCAAAACCACCCAACTGCAACGGTTACAGCAATGGTTATCCCCAAAATGGCCCAAAGAAGTGGTCATCACTCGCGAACCCGGAGGGACTCAACTCGGTGGGGAACTGCGGCAAATTTTATTAGCCCACCGGGACGGGGAACCAATGCAAGAGAGGGCTGAATTATTATTGTATGCCGCAGACCGCGCCCAGCACGTCGAAGGCTGGATTAAACCGCAATTAGCAGCCGGGGCAATGGTGTTGTGCGATCGCTACACCGACTCTACTGTGGCTTATCAAGGCTATGGACGAGGCTTATCATTAGAATTAATTTCACAAATTAATCAATTAGCGACCAACGGACTGACCAGCGACCTGACGATCTGGCTAGATATTGATGTAGAAATTGGTTTAGCCAGAGCCAAACAGCGCGGTAAACCTGACCGTTTTGAGCAAGCAAATATTGAATTTCATCGCCGGATTCAAATGGGCTATCAAGCCTTAGCTAAAGCGAACCGAGAGCGGATTGTGCGAGTAGATGCATCCCTGCCTGTGGAGCAAGTGAGTCAGAAAATTCAAGAAATAGTCAGAAAGGTTTTGTGATAAATTGCCAACGACTAAAGACCGGTCTATAACTCAACAAATAGTTGAAATCACGAAAGCACTTAGGGCAAATAATTCCAACCGGCGATCGGTGTTTTTAGCTTTTGTATTCCAGGGCAGCCCTGGAATCAGCCGCTAAAAACCGATCTAGCTGATTAATCCACAGTGGCAAATCTTTAGTCACAATTTCCCAAACAATATCTAAATTAATATCAAAATCGGTTTGATTGAGATAAGTTCTGATATTGACAATTTTTGACCAGGGAATCCCGGACAACTCTTGTTGGCTTTCTGGGGAAATATTTGCCGCTGCTTCGACGATAATGTCCAAACATTCTACCAAAGAAATCGCCAAAACTTGATTAATTTGTAAATCTTGTTTTTGCCGATTTCGGGCTAAGAATACGGCCTCTTTTGCCGCATCTAACATATGAGATAATCCGACGGGTTCATCAATAAACATCTCAGTTTTCTAATGAATAGATCAGAATGTATTAGCATTTTACCATATTTTACCATATTTGGGCTTATTTTGCCTTGAAGCGATCCAGTTGTTGGCTAACTTTTCAGCCCGGATCGAAATTTCTCAAACCCTGATTTTTTCAATCTCCCCTGACCGATCGGGTTTGACTATCGTTAACCAGATACGCTTAAAGTTAGGTTGCTCAATTTAAGTATTTATATTGTAGGGTGGGCATGCATTCCAGCATCATATACGATAGGGCGGGTAAAATTTTTTGCCCACCCTACGAATGTTAGGGTCTGTTGGATGAATTTTTGTAAATGTTATTAAGTTGCCCTATTTAAGTTTCTCCATTTGTGGAGTAACGGACTCGATCCCAACAATTCCAACAGGGAGTCAACCAACCTCGTAAGAAATAATAACTAGAGGTAAAAAATTCATCCACCACCTGACTACTGCGTAATACACTATAATCTCTAGGAATTAAATCGACTAGATCCGGATATTCTTTTCGTTGTTGACATAATTTGTTAGATAAATTCCAAGCGCTGGGAATCACCGTAATCGTTCGGTTTTGCCTCCCTTCTCTGGCATTCAAAGCTTTTTCTAAAGTCAATTTGACTCGTCCGACATCGATAGGAGAAGCGATAATAATTATCTGATAATTACTGAGATTTCGGCTATCAATATATTCAGTAATAGCTGCACTGGTTCGGTTGACGTTGAATGTGTTGGCTTCAGGTATTTGGTTGAGATCAAATATACCCAGTCGGGGAATTCCCAAAGTGATTAATTGATCTCTAATTAGTTCAAAGTCTGAAGGGATTCTTTCGGTTTCTGATGTCGGTTTTTTTCGCGATGCGATGATCACCCGATCCTCTAAGAGAATATCACCAGAGTTTCTTTGGTATTCTTGGGCAGTTTGAAGCAGGCGATCGCTCATCTCAAAAATTTGCTCCTCTGGTCGATAAGGGCCTCCCGGTTGAGTCACTGCATTCGCTAACAATACAATCAATTTACTTTGATTAGGACGTGCGGTATAATCAGGATTATTGGGGCAAATTTCTGAGTGATCCAGATTGGAGCGAATAATCGCATATTCTAACCTGTCAGAAATCCAGGGAACGCTGGCAAAAAGCAAAATCATCAGCACTGAGAACACTACATTTTTAACTTTTTTGGGAATAGTTTTTTCTTTAAGTTGCGTCGAACCAATCAGTAAAAAAACAATACATAAGCCAATAGGTTTTAAAGGGAATGAAATTACATTCCAAATACTTGAAATTGAGCGATCGTCTGGGAACGCAATCCCCATGATAATCAAAACCAATAGCAAAATTGGGATCAACCACTTGACATTGATTTGTGGAACCAATTGCAGCAGTACATAACAAATAAAGTAACCAAGTAAAAGCCAAATTACCAGCCGAGTTACCAGTTCAAACATTCTATTAAGTCCTTAGCGGATAGTTTTTGATAAAAATCTTTATAAAAATATGTAATTCTTAAGAAACCATAAAAGAAATTTAAAGTATAATAGATATCAAAAGGATTTAATCCGGCGATAGAAGCTTGAGCCATGATATCCCCATGAGATGCCTCTGAGATGGTGGGAGCCTTTGTGTTGTTTAGTCAGACAAGACTGGAGATTCATCAGCTATCCAGATCGGGCTTTTATCCTCTCCGAAAACAACATCAGCTTTTATAGAACCCAATTGAGAATTACCACATCTTCACTAAACAGTCGTCAGAGAAATTGTTATAAGCGATTCGCTTGTTTTTTATGGACTGTCACCCACCGCGAAGGGGGGGCAGGCTTAATTGAACCTAAAAATGCATCACACTTACTCATCGAGGAGAAATGAACGTTAATCATTTGCTAAGACTTTACGAACAAGGACTCAGAGACTTTAGTCATCTCCATCTCGAAGGAGCCAACTTAAGCCATGTCTCTTTAATCCAGGTTAACTTAACTGGCTCTCATCTAACCGGAGCGGATCTTTCTCGCTCTTTCCTCACTAAGTCTAATCTTACTCAGGCGTGCTTAACTCAAGCAAATTTAAGTTTTATTAAAATGAATGACGGTCAATTGATCGACGCCGATTTGACCAAAGCTAATCTTAGTGGGGCTTTACTGATCAAAAGCCTGGTGATGGGGGCGCAACTCAGTGGAGCCAATTTAACTGGGGCTAATCTGAGTGGGGCGCAATTACGCAATGCGAACCTTTGTAGCGCCAATCTCCAAGGGGCTAACCTGCGCGGGGCCGACCTGCGCGGCGCCGACCTGCGTTGGGCTAATCTGTATTGTGCCCGCTTAAGCGGAGCCAAACTTGAAGGGGCGCTGCTTAGTGGGGTTAATCTCAGTGGCGCCTATTTAAATGGCGTGAATCTTCAAGAAATGGAATTAAATGGCGTTAATTTGATGAACGCCAAACTGAGTGCGGCAAATCTACAAGGGGCAAAATTAGTCGCGACGAATTTACGAGACGCTAAACTCAGAGGGGCGAATTTCACTGGTGCGAACCTAAGCGGATCCGATTTGACGGGTGCGGAAATGAATCAAGCGAATTTATCTAAAACTAATTTTACGAGAGCTTGCTTGAGTCAGGTCAACTTGACCGATGCCAATGCGATCGATGCCATCATTGATGAAACTGAGATTAATCGCTCGATTCTCGCGGATACGATTAAAAAGCGCTTGTCTTCGATCCACGCGGAAATAAGAGCGATCGGCACCTGACGGTTATTTGTTCTCTGTTACTTGTTATTTGTTAAGTTAGGCAAACGAATAACGAACAACGAATAACTAATAACGAACAACGAACAACGAATAACTATTTCGATCGCCGATTTTTAGACTGAGGCGGTAAAAAATCTGTATAGGGTTGGTAGAAACTGTAGGGGGGCGAAAAGTGGCTGGGATCGAATGCCTGCGATCGATAGGGATAACGGCGGCCCGGCTGCATCAACAAAGCGATCGCGCCAACAACCATGATGCTGCCGCCAATGACCAAAACCAAAACCACACCGGCGATCGCCCACAACAGGTTAGTTTGAAACATCGCCGCTTGTTCATAGCGATCTAAGCGGGGGTTTCTCTGGTCTAACCTTAAACTTTCCATCGCCCGTTGTTGCTCCTGCAACTGCATCGTCAGTCGTTCCGTTTGAATTTTTTGCTCCTCCAAACTGCTTCTGAGTTGTTCGATTAACAGACGTTGTTGCTCCAGATTCTTTTTCAGTTCGTCCGTACTGGCTTGTTGTAGCACTAATTGATTATTCCATCGATCCAAATTATTTGGGGATCCCGGTGGCGGAGGTACGGGTACAAGTGGCAGTGACTCTCCCGCACCTGGTGGAGAACCTGAATTTGATCCCAACCCCGCCAAAGACCCAAAGCCAAAATTAAAACATCCTTTAAATAATAAGAGAGCTAAAACCCCTGTAACGGCACAGCCCCCTAAAAATGCCGTAGTATTTTTCATGGATCCCCTTTCTGTGGTACTACGGCGAAATCACAAGCCATGAACACTGGATATCTCAACTTGCAACGCCCTTGCTTGAACATACTAACCGAAACCAAGAAGATCAATACTGGCACAGATCCTCATTTATGCAACATTTATGCAACATCTTGACAAAAATATTCAGAGGTGAGAAGATTTTCTCGATTATCTGCTATAATCAAATTTGACTGCGGACATGGCGGAATTGGTAGACGCGCTAGATTTAGGTTCTAGTTCAGCAATGAGTGAAGGTTCAAGTCCTTTTGTCCGCATTTTTATTACGAATCAACTTTCTGGCGTTAGCTTTTCAGCTAGTTTTTAGTTGGTTGTTGTTTGTTGTTGGTTGTTGGTTGTTGGTTGTTTGTCCCTGGTTTCTAGTGGTTCGTCTTATAACCAAAGAATCCCTACCCAACAACGAACAACGAACAACCAACAACAGGGAGCAGAGGAGCCGCCAATCGAGCAGAGGAGCGGGGGAGCGGGGGAGCGGGGGAGCGGGGGAGCGGGGGAGCAGAGGAGCAAACAACAAATAACAACCAACAACCAACAAACAACCAAGAACAACCAACAACCAACAACGAACAACCAACAACAAACAACCAATAACCAATAACCAATAACCGATAAAATAATCTACCGGACTTTTAATCCGTTATCGAAAAAATAGGTTACAATGATAAGTTGCTGTCTAACGGCAGTATGTTAATTATTCATTCCCAACACGCCAATGGCTGTCCCAAAGAAGAAAACGTCCAAAACCAAACGCGACCAACGCAAAGCCCACTGGAAGAGAAAAGCAACTATCGAAGCTGAAAAAGCACTGTCTATTGGTAAATCTATTTTAACTGGACAGGCCAAGGGCTTTGTTTATCCTCCAAGTGAAGAACAAGACGAAGATACCGAAGAGTAGATCCCAGTTATTATTGGGTTTGGCAAAACAGGGCATCGGTTTGCCCTGTTTTTTTAGTTTTTAGCCGTGGGCTTTAGCTGTGGGCAATATCAGCATGGCATCCCCAAAGGAATAAAAACGATACTGGTGTGCGATCGCTTCTTGATATAAGTCCAACAAACGCTGGCGCCCTACCATTGCGCTAACCAGCATCAACAAACTGGATTTAGGCAAATGAAAATTCGTAATCAAGCCATCCACTACCCGCCACCGATAACCCGGATAAATAAATAAATCCGTCTTGCCACAAAACGGTTGTAACTCTCCTCTCGTGGCGGCCCCTTCCAGCGATCGCACCGCCGTCGTCCCCACCGCAATAACTCGTCCCCCTTGCGCCTTAGTTTCCCGAATTTTGGCCACCGTTGACTCTGGCACCAGCGCCCACTCAGAATGCATAAGATGTTCCGTCACATTCTCCACTTCCACCGGGCGAAACGTCCCCACGCCCACATTTAAAGTCACAAAAGCTCGTTGGATCCCCTGTTGCTCTAATCGCGTCAGTAACTCTTCCGTAAAATGAAGCCCAGCAGTGGGGGCCGCCACCGAACCGGGTTGTTCCGCATAAACCGTTTGATATTGAGACGGTAAAGCCGAAGATTTGGTGATGTAGGGAGGCAAGGGTACATGACCATATATCTGCAAAACTTGCGCCAAAGTTGCGCCGGTTGGGAGAAATAACTCGATAAATCGCCCCCCGGTTGACGGATCTGTCCCTAGGACTTTAGCCGTAAATGGACTGGGAATTTCTGCACTTTGGAAAGCTTCAGATTGTAAAGCTTCAGATGGTAAAGCTTCTGATGCTGGCGCAAATTCGATCTCTGCCCCTGCTTTTAAGCGTCTTCCGGGTTTAACCAATGCTAACCAAATATTCGGCTGGGATTCTTCCAACAACAAGACCTCAACCGGGGCGCCCGTGGATTTGCGCCCGTATAGACGCGCTTGAATCACGCGAGTATTATTTAAAACCAGCAAATCCCCTGGTTGGAGCAATTCCGGTAACTCGCGGAAAATATGGTGACTATGTTCTGTGGGATTTTTCACCACCAATAAGCGAGACGTATCTCTCGGCACTACTGGATTCTGAGCAATTCTCTCCTCTGGGAGTTCATAGTCATAAGCGTGTAAGGTTTGGTCAAAATTTTGACTATCAGTCATTCTCAGTCCTCATTGCCCGATCGTTAAAAATGAAAGATTAAAATTTGGTAAGTCATACTGTTCAAGCATTTATCTTAAAACTAATTAGCAATTTAAATATATAAAGGCTTAAAAATGAGGGAATATTAAAAAAATATAAAGTTTTAATAAAATATTGGGCAGGGGGGTGAATTTCCCAGCCCGGAAAAAAGTCAGAATCACCGTAGAAGCGATCGCTTGGATGGCTTTGTGGTCAGCCAAACTAGAAGATTTCCCAGGGATCGGTCCACGAGATAAAAATAACCAGGCGAAGTCTCGTTCCCAGGCTGGAGCCTGGGAACGAGGGCGGGTAGGGGGGGAAATTTGGGTAAATTCCCCCAGATGATAGTAGGGATAATCCCGATGATCGCGGGGTCAAAAAATTAAGAAAATATTAATTGTAGCGTTGTCTTTGCCATGAGCAATGTTGCATCCGCAGCGCTACGCGAACGAATATGGAATACATTTATTTCTTCCCCAATGGCAGTCTCTCCATTCGAGTAGTTGAATATCTCCGCAGTGCCATACACCTGCCAGTTGCCTTTGTGACAGTGATTCATCTAATTGACGGTTGGATTGTGCGAATTAAAATGAACCGTTGCCTGGATCCGCAGCCAGCAGGGGACTTTCTCGCGGTAATGAATGAGTTGGGATTTCCCTATCAACCAGGGATCCGTTTGCAAATGGCACTCTGGAGTTTGGAAACGGGACAGTCACCGATTGATGTGATGCGTCGGTATCAGGTGACGATCGTCTCTCACGGAGGTGCTGATGTTCAAGAAATCGAGCAATTTCGCGAACAATTTGTCAAGGGTTTGGGATATTGCCCAGAAACCTTGACTTAATTAGGGTTAATTCGGGTTAATTATTTTTAACTGTTATGCAACCCCTGAATCAACTACCGGATTTCAGAGTCGAAAGCGCCAGCAATATACTGGCGTAAGGTGAGTTGATATTCGCCCAGGGAATTTTTGATGAATATAGGTTGTCCCAATGTAATTGGAGGTGAAAAGCTGGTTGCCCATATTGTTTCTTCGGCTGCCGTTCGCATTAGCGTGTCGGAGGCAATTCGCCTCGGATACTTCTGATAACTAACTAAAGCTACATCAAATTGGCAGGGACAATTACTCAAATCCGGGCGATCGCTCAAAAATATCTCAGCAGTTTGTAAAAGTTTGGCTTGCTTTTGCGGGGGAATACTCAACAGTCCTCCGGCATCCAAGCTTTGATTTTTGCGTGTTTTCACTTCCACAAATGCGATCCGTTGGTAAGGATGCTCAGGTAATTGTCCCCCAGGGATTTCGCCAGCAATAATATCAATTTCACCCCAACGACAACGCCAACGCCTCGCGATAATTGCCCAGCCACGATCCTGTAACCATCGGGCGACTAAATTTTCTCCCAAAATGCCGATAGTTGATTTTTCCTGGGATTTTTGCGGGTGAGAATCCGGTGATGGTAGTGGCATTTTCGGTGAATTAACTCTTAAAGAGGCGATCGCTGGTAGGATCACCATAGAACCAATCATAGCGGCGATTAGCCCCTAAGCGCGATAGCGGGCAAAGCATTCGCGCTGAAATTTTATTGCAGAATCGTCAAGATTGTTACGCGAATGCTTTGCCCCTACGATCCTGAACCTGGTTTACATTGCCGAAATCGATTGTAGATATTATTTTCTCATCAAACTTGTCATACCATGAGTCACCAGGAAGATATTGCGGAAAAGTTTATTACCTTAGTATGTGCTGCGGTAGTGTTCATAACTACTTTAGGCGCCCTGACTACCCTCAACTTTGCCATTGCTGTACCCGCGTGGGCGAATGACTACAACCAAGAACAACTGGTTGGGGCTGATTTCTCTGGCCAAGATTTAAAAGACTCTTCCTTTACCAGAGCAAATCTGCGGATTGCCAATTTCAGTAACGCCGATTTGCGCGGGGTCAGCTTTTTTTCCGCCAACTTGGAAGATGCGAACTTGGAAGGGGCTAACCTGAGCCAAGCCACTTTAGATAAAGCTCGATTCATGGGCGCCAATTTAACTAATGCGATTTTAGAAGGCGCTTATGCCTTTAATACTGGCTTTAGAGGCGCGATCGTCGATGGTGCCGATTTTACTGATGTATTTATGCGCGATGATGCCCATGAAGTGCTGTGTGGTTTGGCGAAAGGCACCAACCCCGTGACGGGTCGCAATACTCGCGATACTCTATTTTGTGATTAAGGTTATCGGTTATTTACGGATTTGCGGGCGAATGCCATTCGCCCCTACATTTAAAGAGGTGGCGGGGCAAAAGCCCCCCACCTCTTCTGATTTGCTACATTCTAGATATTGTCAGATTTATATTTTAGGGTGGGCATCCAAACTGAGGAAAGAGGAAATAGGAAAGAGGAAATAGGAAAATCCTCTCTTCTATGCCTCTCTCTTCTAGGCATCTCTTTTCTCTTTTCTCTTTCCTCTTTCCTCTGATATGGTCTGCATTTATTTCTGCCCACCTAATTATTTAATACCAAATCCGGTTGTTAAAACCCGTCGATCGGGTCATCTGTCATTCCCGCGAATGCGGTAATCCACAAGTGTTTTAGGTTACGATCGTAGTCATTATATGACAACCGTATTTGGTATAAATCAGCTAAGTAGGTGAACATAATTAATTGCACTTTTCGTTCCCCACCGTAAATCCTTGGATTCCCGCCTTCGCGGGAATGACAGTTTTTCTCCCGATCTGGTCTGTCGTGCATTTATTTCTGTCCACCTACTTAATTACCAGCAAAAAATTATCGATAATAATAATGCCAATTTAATTTTTCATCTAATTCCTTAATTCGCTCTTTTGCTTGATATAATTGCTCACCATACTGCTGCCATTTTTCCGGATCGGTCGTTGCATTCGTCTCTTGCCATAGCTTCAAATAATATCGAGAAAGTTCTTCACAGTTAGCTCTTTCCATTGATGATGCCGCATCTTGAATTAATTCTTCCACTCTAAAAATATCTTTCTCGGTATATTCGTCTAAATGAAATAATGGCGAAATTTTGCCATAAAAATCTGGATAATTGATTAAATAGTCGTGCAATTTTGATATTAATTTTTCTGCTGTATCGATTGGATATTCCCGCCGAATATCTATTTCTTTTTTGGCACTTTCTACTTGAGCCCTTTCTACTTGGGCAATATGCTGCCATAAGAATCGGTGATGAGATAAAGTAAAATCTAAATTTCTCTCTTCTAAAGTATCAATAATAATTGACCGATATTCGGGACAATGTAAGTAAAGACGTAGCAATCTAGCCTCCGCTTGTTCTAGCAGAGTATTAGGGTAAATATTGGTTAAGGCTATTGGGGACTTTGCCGGTAGGGGCGAAAGGCTGTTCGCCCCTACTGAGTACACAACGCTGGTATTCTCTCTGGTATCGTCGCTAATCTCATAACTGGGTTCTTCTGATAATTCTTCCGGCATTCGTGCCGATTCTCGAATTGAATCTGCCCTTAGCGGTTGCTGATTTTCCCTGCTTTCTGGCCTTGATTTTTCGCTACTATTCTTGGCACTTAAATCGCTCTTTTTTTGCGGTCGGTTAAGTTGTTTGAGGATATCTTGAGCCAGAATTGGGATGAGACGAGTATTCCCTTGGCTGAGGCGTTCGGCGCAATAATTCACATAATAAATCCGGGTGTCGTTCTGATGCAATTGAGTCAATAATTGCAATAGTTCTCTATAGGCTTGCTGATATTCATCCGCAGCTTGGAGATTTTTCCCTTTTAAAATTTGTTCAATTTGCCAGTTAAGCCATAACGGGGCATCTAATAAAAGTTGCTGATAGGGTTCGGGAGAACCACTGGTTTTGAGAAATTCATCGGCGTCTTTGCCATCAGGAATGGTGAGAATTCTTAACTGGATTTCTCCAGAATAAGCCAAATTCGCAATTTCCCCGATCGCCCGTTCTGCGGCCTTAATTCCCGCTACATCAGCATCAAAGTTTAGGACAATTTGTTTAGATTCGGTATAGCGTAACAGTTGGCGCACTTGGTGGAGACTGAGGGCAGTTCCCAGGGAAGCCACCACATTAGTAATTCCGGCAGCATGAAGGGCGATCGCATCAAAATATCCTTCCACCACCACCGCTTGGTCTGCTTTGCCAATCGCAGTTTTGGCTTTATCCAGGGCAAACAGAGTTTTGCCTTTATCAAATAACTGAGTTTCTGGAGAATTGAGATATTTGGGCTGGTCATCTCCCAAGGTTCTACCCCCAAAACCGATCGCCCGTCCTTGAACATCATGGATCGGAATCATCAGGCGATCGCGAAATTGGTCATAATAACCGCCCCCAGACTTCCGGGGCTTAATCAACCCCGCTTGTTCCACCAACTCCGTCGGATAGCGTTTTTGCTGCACCAAATAACTGTAAAGGGTTTCCCAAGTCGGTGGGGCATAACCCAACTGGAACTGCTGAATCGTATTTTCCCCTAATTGACGCTTAGATTTGAGATAATCTAAAGCCTGACTGCCTTGGGGTTGACGTAAAGTATGCTGATAAAAACTAGCCGCGATCGCCAAAATTTCATACAACTGTTCCCGCATGGAAAGTTGGCGCTGAAATTCTTGCCGTTCCTCTGGTTCCAGAGTCTTAATTGGCACTTGGTAGCGTTTCGCCAAATCCAACACCACCTCAGCAAAAGAATGCTTGCCAATTTCCATCAAAAACTTAATCGCATTCCCCCCAGCCCCACAACCAAAGCAATAATACATTTGCTTACTAGGGCTGACCGTAAAACTGGGGGTTTTTTCCTCATGGAATGGACACAAACCCAAAAAGTCTTTCCCCCGTTTTTTCAGCACCACATATTCGGACACCACATCATAAATGTCAGCCCGTTCTTTAACTTCTTCAATAGTTTCTTGATGCAGTCGCGGAATATTCATCCCTATTTCTCTTGCTCTAAACCTTTCTAACCTTTCTAACCTTTCTAACCTTTGTGTCCTTTGTGTCTTTGTGGTCAAAACTCAAAGTTGCAGCATATCCGCATAACCAGTTAATAGCCGATCGTAAGACAAACTATCGGTTGCCTCTTGGGGAGTCCACAGTAACTCTACCACCAACAAATAATCCTGGGTAATTGCGGCAACCCGTTGTAAAGCTTGTTGTAATTCTTCCGTTGAATGAATCGAACCAAACAAAGGGCGATCGTCTTCCGTACCAATCAACAAAGTGACCACAATATAAGCCGCTGGCTCGTTATCATCATCAACAGCTATAGGAGAGCGTTCCCGGACTTTACCTTGGACATTGCTAAAAGTTTCCGCAATAAATTTACTGCGTTCAGTAATAGATAATTGTTCAAAAACTTGTCCGGCTTGTTCGCGACTTTTCACCGTTTGAGAACTAGAAAAAGCGTGACTCCAATATTCTGGATGTCGCAATAAAGATAAAGCCGCTTCTTGCAGAAATTCCACCCGACCTTCAGGAGTTTCTAAGTCAGCATTGTAGCTGAGGTCTGTGAGGTAAGATTGCAGATCGCGAGCATTTGCTAGTAAAGCAATTTGCAATTTACTCACCGTGACCACATCATTATCTAGCTCATTGGCCGCTCCTGACGGGGAATTCTTTTTGGCCAGAAGATACCAGGCGATCGCCACCCCACCGCCCATCACCAAGAAAAATAGCACCCATCCCCAAGGAAACCCGCCAGAAGAAGCATTGCTTGACGCTACTCTGGCAGAATCTGCCATAGACTCATTCCCTGACACTGGCTCTGTGGAATTCTCCGGGCTGCTAGAATATCCCGGTGCCACCGATGGCTGTGTCGATGGCTGTGTCACCGATGGCTGTGTCGCCGATGGCGACGATGGAACAACAGGTGCCGATGGGACAACTGGGACAACAATGATATTAGTTTGGGAACGACTTGGCGCAGGTGCGTAAGTCGTCCCGGTAGATGGGGTTACAGTTGTAGATGCCGGACTGTTACTGGTATTGTTCGGAGTAACTGGTGCAGGCGCTACTGTCGGTCGATCGAAAGAACCGCCGCGAGCCCGTCCCCCAGTTTGACCCCTGGATGGTTCAGAAGTCGGACTAGATGTGCTGGATCCAGAGGTTGAACTGGGGCTGGCAGAATCACGGGTACTGCTTCCAGAGCTACTGCTACCGGAAGAATTAGAACGACTGGGACTGCTACTGCCGGAAGAACGACTGGGACTGCTACTGCCGGAAGAACGACTGGGACTCGAACGAGAAGGTCTGCTAAAAGAACCCCCTCGACTTCTGCCCCCACTGCTTCTTCTGGCATAAGCGACGGATGAGTCTGTTGTCAGCCACTCTTTAAAATTGCCTCTTTGGGGACGAATGCTTACTTCGTTTATTAGTAAGAAGGCTAAAAAAGTGGCGAGGATGAGATTAAATTTACGCATGGTTAGCTCAAAACCCAAACGGGCGCTTTCTATGATCCAGGTATAGCCTATTTCACGTGGGATCGTCATTTTGAGTCGAAACTTTTGGCGGGTCTGTATTTGTCATCCCTGGACTCAATAAATCTGGGCGCCGTTGTTGGGTGCGTTCCAGTTGTTGCTGCGATCGCCACTGAGCAATTGCCCCATGATTGCCCGAAAGCAGCACATCCGGCACTTTCCAGCCGCGAAACTCTGGCGGGCGGGTATAGTGAGGATAATCCAGCAACCCCAACCCGTTAACAACTTCAAAGCTTTCCGCCATCAGGGATGCCACTTTCCCCACGGTTCCCGGCAGCAAACGCACCACCCCATTAATCAACGCCAAAGCGGGAATTTCGCCCCCAGTCAGCACAAAATCACCCAAAGAAATTTCTCTAGTGACTAAATGCATCACCCGTTCATCCACCCCTTCATAGTGACCGCAAATTAAAACCAGTTGATCGTAATTATTGGCCAACTCCTTAAATAGAGATTGATTCATCCGTTCTCCTTGCGGGGTTAGATAAATCACCTCGCGACGGGGCAAAACAGGTAAAGATTCTACTGCGGCAAAAATTGGTTCTGGTTTCATCACCATACCCACCCCACCCCCGTAGGGTTCATCATCCACTTTACGGTGCTTATCGGTGGTAAAGTCCCTGGGATTCACCAGATTTACGGTAGCAATGTTTTTTTCTAGGGCTTTGCCCAAAAGCCCGGATTCCAGGGGGCTGGTAAAAAAATCAGGAAATAAAGTCACTAAATCAATACGCACGGGTATTTCCACTCGCAATTTAACTTACAGTTAGGAGCGTTTCTCTTGTCGAGAGTACCAAAAAGTTTGGTATTTCTAAGGCTTCAGCCTTTAGCATTTAAGTTCGCTCACATTAAATTTATCAGTTCAGTGATTGCTATAATTGTTTTCAGCGCAAGAGAGAATCCGCTACTATTTCCTTAAATCTGGTGAGCGGATTTAAAGAGCAGAGACCGCCGAACGTCTTCTGATCCCCAGAAAAATGTTCTGCCAATGCTCAATTCGCTAGATGCTTTAGACCAAACACGATGATCGGTGACATTAATGGCTCAGTTATTAAGTGCAACAGAAATTCAAGAAAAAGTAGGCCAGCTATCCGGCTGGAAGCTGGAAGGGAAAGAAATTCGCTGCCAAAAAACCTTTAAAGACTTTGTGGAGGCGATCGCCTGGGTGAATAAATTGGTCGAACCGGCTGAAGCCGCAGGTCATCACCCAGATATCACAATTTCTTATAACAAAGTAATCGTGAGTTTAACCACTCACGATGCTGGTGGACTGACAGAACTGGACTTTGACCTAGCCATTGTGATTTCTAGTTTATAGTTTCGATGACATCATTGTTGCTGGTAGAATTTTTAGTCTGAATCCGGAAAAATAAATTGTCCGAGGGAACAAAGATAGTTCCCTCGCTTTCTAAAAGACGATCCAAAATATCTCCCTAGTAGGCGATCGCCTTAATCTTTAGCTCTCTAATCCCAGAGCCAGCCAACCAAAAACTCGCCCCTGAACAATATCTAAGCAGGAAGCATTGTAGTAGAAGGTAAACCTGTGAACAGCCAAACATTGATACCCAGAAGCCTGGAACTGGAAAATCCAAAATTCCAGGAGGATCTAGCGACTAGAGCAGAAATAGTTGAAAAATTATTGGATATTGGTGCCGCGTTGTCGAGCGCTCACGACTTAGGCAAGTTATTAAATTTAATCTTATCCAAAAGTCGGGAAATTACCTGTAGCGATGCGGGCAGTGTTTATCTGGTAGATCGCAGTGAACCAATTCCCAAGCTTCTGTTTAAAGTCGCCCAAAATGATTCTTTACCCAACCTCTCTTTTCAAGAATTTGCGTTACCAATCACCAAGAAAAGCTTGGCTGGGTATGTGGCTATTACAGGTGAAACTCTGAACCTGGCTAGTGCTTATGATTTGCCCTCAGATGTTCCCTATAATCTCGATCGCAGTTTTGACCATGAGCTTGGTTATTATACCCGATCGGTGCTCGTATTACCCATGCAGAACCGGGAAGGGGAAATCATGGGGGTGCTCCAACTGATTAACCGCAAGAAAAGTTGGGATTTATTAGTTACACCAGAAAATGGTCTTGATGTCACTCAACCTTATTCCGACTGGGAAGAGCGAATTTTGCGGAGTTTAGCTTCTCAAGCGGCAATTTCTATTGAAAGAAACGATCTCCAGGAAAGTATTGAAAATCTGTTTGCCGGTTTTGTTAAAGCTTCGGTGCAAGTGATTGAAGCGAGAGACCCTTGCACTTACGGGCATTCCGAGCGAGTGGCTGAACTGACGGTACGGCTGAGTCAAGAGGCAAATACTGTCACCACAGGTGTATTCAGTTCTCTTTATTTTAGCGATCGCCAAATCCAAGAAATTCGCTACGCTGCTTTGCTCCATGATTTTGGCAAAGTCGGAGTCCCGGAAGCCATTTTAGTCAAACAGAAAAAACTTTATCCCCGTCAATTAGAATTGGTAAAACACCGCTTTGCTTTAGCCAAGCGGACGTTACAATTTGAATGCGCTCAAGATAAGTTTCGCTATTTAGTGGAGCATCCGGATCGCAGACATGGTAGCCATGAAACAAGCTGTCCACATTGCCAAGATTTGTTAAAAATTGATGCACAACTCACCAAGCAACTAGAACAATTAGATCAATATTGGCAGGTGTTGCTTGAAGCGAATGAACCGAGAATTTTGGCCGAAGAACCCTTAGCTCGTCTCAAAGAACTTTCTCAATATGTTTATGAAGATGTTGATGGGCAAATGAAACCTTTGGTGACAGCAGAAGAACTAGAACAATTGATGGTTCGTAAAGGCAATTTAACCCCCGCAGAGCGCT
Source organism: Oscillatoriales cyanobacterium (assembly GCA_011390955.1). Taxonomy (GTDB): domain Bacteria; phylum Cyanobacteriota; class Cyanobacteriia; order Cyanobacteriales; family Laspinemataceae; genus Planktothricoides. The sequence goes on from JAABRM010000058.1 coordinate 44,876, forward strand.
TTGATATTGAATCTCATGTGACTTATACTTATGAATTTCTCAAGCAAATTCCTTGGACAAAGGATCTGAAAAATGTGCCGACTCTGGCTTATGGTCATCACGAAAAACTTGATGGTTCGGGATATCCTCTCGGTTTAAAAGCTGATGATATTCCCCCGCAAACTCAAATGATGACCATTGCGGATATTTATGATGCCCTGACCGCAGGCGATCGCCCCTATAAACGGGGTTTGCCGGTAGAAACTGCCCTAAAAATTCTCCACCAAGAAGCCGCACAAAGGAAAATTAACCGGGAATTTTTGCTGCTGTTTGAACAGCGGCAGGTATTCTCGGCGATCGGGCATAGCATAGACAATATCCAACTAGAAACTGCCTAACGCCCCCAGCTAATTAATCACCCAATCAATCCAGAATAACTTTAATAAGTTTATCATCACAGGTCATCATACTGATGACCTTAATCTTTATAACTCTATATACCGATTGTCATAGTTATGAAGTCCAAAAAAAATCTGTCATTCCCGCGAAGGCGGGAATCCAGAAAACCTCTGTAATTCATTATGAAGTCCAAAAAAACCTGTCATTCCCGCGAAGGCGGGAATCCAGAAAACCTCTGTAATTCATTATGAAGTCCAAAAAAACCTGTCATTCCCGCTATGAAGGACAAAAAACCTGTCATTCCCGCGAAGGCG
>JAABRM010000059.1 GCA_011390955.1 Oscillatoriales cyanobacterium
GGATAAAACTAGAGAATAAAACTAGCACATAACGGCAAAACATAATGAATGATATGCATAATCATCCCCGATTAATTAGATCGAAAATCTGCTTTAACAAGTTAGTTTAATAGGAAGTAGAGACGTTATCGGTAACGTCTCTACATAGAATCAGGGATAGATTTAACATTGGCTAAATTTTCTAGATTGTTACTAATTGAGTAATTTTGCCCGCCGCAATAGTAAAGAATTGGTGACAACACTGACGGAACTAAAGGCCATCATTGCCCCGGCTGTTGAGGGGCTGAGAATGATGCCCCATTGGGGTAAAAGCAGCCCCGCCGCAATGGGAATTCCTAGGGTATTGTAGGCGAATGCCCAAAATAAGTTTTGGCGAATTTTGTTAAAGGTGGCGCGACTGAGTTGGATGGATTTCACTACATCCATTAAGCAGTTACGCATTAACACAATGCCCGCAGTTTCTACGGCTACATCGGTACTGCCATGTAAGCTAATGCCAATGTCCGCTTGGGCTAAGGCTGGGGCGTCGTTGATGCCGTCGCCCACCATTGCTACTATATGACCGGCAGTTTGTAAGGTGTCGATCGCCTGGGCTTTGGCTGCGGGAAGGACACCGGCAAATACATCACTTTCCCCAATTCCCAGTTGTTGCGCGATCGCCTGGGCAGTTTCGGCGCGATCGCCGGTCAGCATGACTACCCGCAAACCCATGTCCTGTAAATTTTTTACGGTTTCTTTAGCATCCGGTCTAAGTTGGTCTTTGAGGGCAATGCATCCTTGCAGTTGATTTCCCAGGGCAACATAGACCAAGGTTTTACCGGAGAATGACTCATTTTCTGACTGATTTTCTGACTGATTTTCTAAAGGTTCTAAGGTAATCCCATGCTGTTGTAACCATTGGGCAGTCCCCACGAGAACCTTTTCCCCGGCAACGGTGGCAGAAATCCCTAAGCCCGGTTCGGTATAAAAGTCTTTGGCATCGAGAAGCGGTAAACCTTGCTGTTCGGCGGCTTGTAAAATTGCGATCGCCAGGGGATGATTTGTCCCTTGTTCCGCGCTGGCAGCCAGTTGCAGCAGTTTTTCCTGACTTTTCGCCCCTTCGCTAACTTCCCCTAGTAAAATACAATCTGTCACTACGGGATAACCAGCGGTGAGGGTGCCGGTTTTATCAAAAACGACGGTATCTAATTGTTTGACTCGTTCGAGAATATCTCCTCCGCGAATCAGTAAACCCTGTTCTGCCCCCACCCCAGTCCCGACTAAGATAGCGGTGGGTGTGGCAAGACCGAGGGCACAAGGACAGGCAATGACTAAGACGGCGATCGCTAATTTTAAACTTAATAATAGCGGTGAGGGATGAACGGGCATTTCGACGGCATGGGTCAGAGAATGCCCTACAGCGATCGCGTCTGGCCAAATTTTGCTGCCTGCAAAGTACCAGAATAAAAAGGTGAAAGTGGCAATGGTCATTACCCCATAAGTAAAATAACCGGCCACTGTATCGGCTAATTGTTGAACTGGGGCTTTGCGCGTTTGGGCTTGTTCTACCAAACGGATAATTTGGGCCAGGGTGGTGTCCGACCCGGTACGAGTGACCCGGAAGGCGATCGCCCCGGACTGATTTAAACTCCCCCCGGTGACTATATCTCCTGGTTGTTTGGCTACGGGGATAGCTTCCCCAGTCAGCATAGATTCATTAACGCTGGTATTGCCGAGAACCACTTCCCCATCTACGGGGATTTTTTCTCCGGGCAATACTTGCAAAAATTCCCCAACTCGCACACGGTCGGCGGGAATTTCTATGGCGGATGCGGGATTTTGCAGGGTTTGGGCGTCCGCTGATTTGCCCAAAAGTCGGGCGGTGGTTGGTTTGAGGGTCAGCAATGCTTGTAATGAAGCAGCGGCGCGGTGTCTAGCCAGTTTTTCCAGGGTACGACCCAGCAGGATGAAACCCAGTAACATTACGGGTTCATCAAAGAAACATTCCCAGCCGAGTTTTGGATAAAGCAGGGCAACGGTACTGGCAAGATAGGCACTTAAAGCGCCCAAACCCACTAAGGTGTTCATGTTGGGGCTGCCATGCCACCAACCGCGCCAACCATCGAGGACGATCGCCCGTCCGGGGAGTAATAGGGCGGCGGTGGCGAGGCCAAAATGAAACCAAATCCCCCCCAGCCAAGGGAAATGAACGATATGCCCGACGCCAGAAAGGACGATCAGCAAGGCAGCGATCGCTAGTTGGGCAATAGTAGCGCGAATTTCTTGCTGTTGCCGTTTGATGACTTCGGTGTAGGGGCGATCGCCCATTAGTGGATTAAACGCCGGACGCGGTTGGGTGGGAAAACCCGTGGCGGTGAGGCGATCGGCCAGTTCCACGGGGTTGACTGCCCCGACTTGGCATTCCACCGCAGCCATTTCCGTCACCAGGTTGACACAAGCAGAAATCACCCCAGACTGTTGGGTTAACTGACGTTCCACCGCTTTGACACAGCCCGCACATTTCATTCCCCCCACGTCCAGGACGATGGTTTCTACGGGAATTTCTAGATTTATTTCCGAATTATTCACCATTAAATTTGCGATATTTTGCGATATTTTGCGATCGATTTAAGCATAGTAGGGTGGGCATTGCCCACCCTACTTAATAAATTAGAAGCATAGTAGAAGCATAGTATGGTGGGCAATGCCCACCCTACTTAATGAATTAGAAACTAGCCGATTTTAGCCCGATAATATCTTCATAAGCTGCGGCGATCGCGCAAAAACTCAAGGGCACTGTCACCAAAAGGCCAAACCCTAACAAAAGTGCTCCCAAGAAATTAATTAATCCCAGGGCAAAACTAAAGCCAAAAAATGACCACCAGCTTTTGGTGACAACTTTTCTGCTGCTTTCTAATGCTGACCAAAAGTCCATTTTTCGATCCAACAGAATTGGTACAGCTAGAGAATAAGCGATCGATAAATAAAGTCCGGGAATAATCAATAAAACCAACCCGACAACGATCAGTATGCTGGCCACAATATTCAGTAAAGTAAGCTGAACAAAACTTTCAAATCCTGTGAAAAAGTCAGCAAAAGCTAGGGATTGTTTTTTGAGTGTTTTTAGGGCAGCAGTAAAAAATCCAGCAATCAGTGGAGGATTGAGTAATATCCTGAAAATGATCAGTCCAGGTTGCTTAGATTCTAGTTTTAGTAAGGCGGCGTTAATAATAATCGCTAATAAGAAAAAACCGAGGTACAAACCAAAATTTTTCTTCAATATATCCCATCCACGCTGAATATATTCCCCGGTTTTAAACTTATATCCTTCTGCGATCGCTTTTTCAATGCCCTGGCCACGATCGTAAGTCATAACTTATGGCTCCTAATGCATGATTTGAGCCAAGCTATAAGTATATTTGCTTATAGCTTGGCTCATTTTTTACAAGTTTATTCAAATATTGCTTATCATAAATCATTTTCATTATTAAAGGATAATTATTCCATTTATTTTAACAATTCAAAATAACATGGTGGGCATTGCCCTTAATAAATTAGAAGCATAGTAGGGTGGGCAATGCTCACCTTAATAAAAAAGAACATGGTGGGCAATGCCCACCCTACAGGATATTCTAGAGAATTTGACGATAAAATTTCAAGGGTAATCCGGTGCGCCGTTTAACATCAATTACGGTTTTATAGTCGCCGCGTTGTTCGCGTTCGTTGACAATTTTCATCGCTACCGCAGAGTCAAGTCCGCAAGCGACTAACTCAGCAATTGAATGAGTATTTAACCGCCGCCAAGATAAATCTAACTCTTTTTTATAGTCGTAAGTAAAGATAATCAAAGGGGCAATTCGCTTGACGGTACTTTCCGGAATTCCCACCAGTTCGGTTAATTCCTCTGGGTCGGTAAAAATATAGCCTTCATTGCGTAAAGCTTCAATATCATTGGCATAGACAATGGGCAGTTCTAATTGATAAACCAGTTCGTTTTTAGAACATTGATTGATGTCAAGTTTGTCCCGCAAACCAGCAATTAAGGCTAAGGTTACTGCATCCTCTGGTAAAGGCAAGTGCTGGGGATAGGTTTTAATCAAAAAGGGTTTTCTGAGATAGAATGCTAACCCAATTTGCATCAACCATACAGGCAGAAACCAAGGAGTTTCTGTTAAAAATAATGCACCCCCGGTTAAAGTTAATCCCAAGGCGATCCAAGAGTTGGTCTTGGTTTTTTCCCCGGCAAAGGCGATCGCGAGTCCACCGAAACCAGGCACCGCAGACCACCAGACCCAGTTGGGGATTTGTTGAAACCAATTTGACTTATTTTGTGGCACTTTCACTGATTTATTGATTCGCTAAATTATACTTTTTTTAACAATTCAAAAGAGCATGGTGGGCAATGCCCACCCTACAACTACAACTTATTTAAGAAATTTTGGCGTTTTTCTTCATATTCTTCCGCCGTAATTACCCCTTGCTCATATAACTTTTTCAAGTCAAATAAGGTTTGGGTAATGCGGTCTGAGGACAGCATGGGTTGGGAATTACCGGAACTCTGAGGCAGCATTGACCAATTATATTTTCGGTTAAAGGCTTCCTCAGAGATAAGAACTAATCCAACCAAATCAAAAATGGCTAAAATCGCCGGTATAAATGTCCAACTAAATAGGAAATATAGCAAACCTGTCACATTGCTTCCTAAGTAAAATTTATGAATGCCAAGGCCACCTAAAAAGAGGGCAAGCAGGATGGCGATCGATTTATTTTTCATACCTTTTCCTTGCAAACGTCAGTGATTAGTTATGGGCGTAATTATGCTCAAGCTGATGAAACGAATTATTCAGGTTAATTCACCTTATTTTTTTTTTATTTTTGATCAATTTGGGCAGTAGGATATAGAATGCCAACAGACCCAGCGGAATTTCTAGGATCATCAAGTAACTTTTTAACAGAATAGGCAGTCCGGTGGCAGAGGTGAAACAAAATGCTAAGATACCAAACGCCGCGTAGGGGAGAAACCGCCAGAAATTTAGCGAGGTTTGGGTGATTTGATGGTGGGAGTTTGTCATAAAGAAAAAATATTGACCGTTCGACCAATGCTATATAATATTGTGACCCTTAACGGGCTGAAGCGTCAAGACTGCTGTCTTTGTCTCCGCGAACACGGGGGACGAACCATGACCGGGGGAAATTTCTGTTTTTAACCATCAAACTTCTGCGGTCATGCTTCGCCTTTATATATCCCCTACACATATTTTGAAAAGAGCATGGTGGGCAATGCCCACCCTACTACATATATTTTGAAAAGAGCGTGGTGGGCAATGCCCACCCTAAGAGATACAGGTTTTGGGATAATGCCAATTTTAACTGGCACTACTGCCTAAAATAAATAGACTGATGAGTGTGCCACTGTTCCAGAGACAGTGGAGTAACATTGGGGCTAAAAGATTGCCCGATCGCACATAAGTAAATCCTAGCACCATGCCCAAGGTAGCTAAGGGGATAACTTCAGAAACATTTAAGTGAGCGATCGCAAATAATAAACTACTCAGGGCGATCGCTGACCAGGGGGACTGATATCGGGTTAAAGATGGCAACAAAAAGCCCCGAAACATGATTTCTTCAAACAAAGGTGCGGCCACCGATGCGGTGATAAAAAATACCACTAACGCCACACTATCTTTATTATTTAGAGCGATTTGCAATAGGGGATTACTGCCACCTTGTCCCTGCCAAATTTGTTGGTTAATTAAAGACACCAAAATCACCAAAGGCAGGGCGACTAAATAGCCGCCAATTCCCCAGACAATCCAATTACTCCGCCAGTTAAAATTAAACCAATTTTCTGGTAATGGGAAAAATGGTTTTAAGGACAAATAAAGCACCAACAAACCACCAACTGATAACAGCACATAAGTCCCCAACACATAGAAAGATTGAAGTCGAACCCCGAGTTCTGAAGCCTTAATCGGCAGCAGTCCGAGTAACAATGGCAAGAAAATTTGCTGGACAAAGAAAAAGCCCACAATCAGCACTTGCCAAATAGTTTCCCAGTCCCAGGGAGTTTGCCAAATTTCTTGGTTATCGTTATCCGAAGGTAAGGCTAAAATTGCTGTTTGCGGTTCTAAAAAGACTTGCACCAGCAAAAAAATTATCAATGACCCACCGATAATCACCCCCAGCACGGGCAACCCACCAATAAACACCAGTTTTAGCAATGCTTGACCGGCGATTTGTTGCTGTTTTTCCTGAAGAATTTCTAGGTCACTGGTTCGCCCTTGTTGTTCATATAATTGGCTTAATCCTTGATAGCGAAACCAGCCATCTAAGTTGGTTTTTAGCAATTCTTCGGCATTGGGTTCCAGACGAGATGGTTCACGCCAAATTCCTGATAAAATAGCCGTGATTTGCTTTTGGGCTTCGGTTTGGGTGGATGCACTTTCGCTAATTTGTCCCCAAGTTGTTTGAGCAGTTTTCACCTCACCTTGATACGCTTGCAAAATGCCAATTCGCAAATCTAGGTCATTTAAATATAACTCTCCATCTCGAATCGCCGTTTGCAGCAATTCCACGGGGCGATCGTCAACCGTACCGATTTCTGTATTTGCTTCTAATTTAGCCCGGTTGCTTTGCAAAATGGTTTGCGTAGACTCGCGCACTGCTTGATATTGCTTCTGGGCAGTTTGAATAAACTCCTGACCTAATAACGCTTGGGCAGCTTTTACTCTAGGGTCTTCTGAATTTTCGCCCTTGTATTCCGATCCGTGTAGGAGTAGATTGGTTTGATATAGTTCTAGACGACTCTGAATCTGAGGTTCATTCCAGCTAGTCGCTAAAGAAATCCCTGCCAAACCCACTACCATCACCGTTAGCAATGTTAATATTAACCTCTTCGGGGTCATTCGTTTCTCCGTTGCCAAAATTACGATTTACTATGGTCGTCTTTCATCATACTCTTGAGGTGTCAGAAACCGGGTTTCGTGGGGTGTCAGAAACCGGGTTTCTTAATTAAGATTTTGGCTATGATGCAACGGTTAACGCAGAAACCCGGTTTCTTTGTTCGAGAGGTGTCAGCCACTAACATTCGTAGGGTGGGCAAAAAATTTTACCCACCCTATTATATATGATGGTGGAATTTTGCCCACCCTACAATATAAATACTTATTGTTTCTTAATTAAGATTTTGGTTGTGATGCAACAGTTAACGCAGAAACCCGGTTTCTTTTTACCCGGTTTCTTTTCTGGGAAGCGATCGCGTTTTTCGTGAGGTTTCAGAAACCGGTTTTCTTACCCAAGATTTTGGTTGTGATGCAACAGTTAACGCAGAAACCCGGTTTCTTTTTACCCGGTTTCTTTTCTGGGAAGCGATCGCGCTTTTCTTAAACTGTCATAAACCTGGTTTATTGGCGATCCTTATGATGCGAAAAAACTATAAAAAATATTAATTATTTTAAATTGTTGGTAAATAAATTTTCTGATATGCTATAATTATATTCAGTTATATTAAAACCAGCATTTAGCAATATCCCAAAAATGAACTTGAATGAAATTGTAAAAAATAATCGGGATGAAATTTTGCAACTAGCCGCTAAATACGGAGCCTATAATGTCCGGATTTTTGGTTCAGTCGCCCGAGGAGAATCTGATGAATCGAGCGATATAGATTTCTTGGTAGAAATGGAACCGGGAAAAACTCTATTTGACCTCGGTGGACTCCTGATGGATTTACAAGATTTACTCTCGTGTAAAGTCGATATTGTCACTGACAAAGGATTGCGGCCAAGAATTCGAGAACGAGTTCTGCAAGAGGCCAAATCATTATGAGAAATAACGCCGAAAAGTTACGGGACATTGTTGAAGCCATTGAACGCATCGAACGTTATGCAGTTTTGGGAAAAGAAAATTTTGAACAAAATGAATTAGTCCAATCGTGGATGACCCAAAACTTACAAATTATTGGCGAAGCATCTCGGTCATTATCTGCTGATTTTCGCGAAAAACACTCGGAGATTGCTTGGTCACAAATCATCGGCATGAGAAATATCCTCGTTCACAATTACTTTGAAATTGATGTGGAAATTGTCTGGTCTGTCATTGAACAAAAATTACCAGAACTCAAAAGCCAAGTTATAGAAATTTTGTCAGGGATGAGTGACCAAATTTGACAAGACTATAAACTTGATTGGGGTCTCAGAAACCGGGTTTTTTAATTAAGCTTTTGGTTGGGGGACAAAGATTTTCGCAGAAACCCGGTTTCTTTTTTCCCATCAAAAATTAAGCCACGGCAAATTCAGTAAACTGCCGCACATAAGGCGAACGAAATCCCAAAACAATATCGGTTTTTGGCACTCCTAATTCCATCAACTGATTTGCCAATCCTTCTTCTGTAAAATCGCGCTGAATCCAAATCTTGCCATCTTTGATATCGATATGAATAGGACATCCGTACATTCGTTCTTCATCATGCCATCCCACATACAACAATAAATAGCGATCGCGTTCTGTATCAAAAACAATTTCAGTAGTTTCTACATCTTTTTCTGACCGATCGCTGGCGTGTTGAGAGATAACTTTCTGAACTAAATCTCGATAATTTAACTTTTCCATAAAATGATCTCCTGTTTCTGTGCATGAAAGACCAATAGTTTTATTTGATATCGTTCCAACACCGTTTGCACAAACGAATCTGTGAAAAACTCTTGATAAATATCGTTGGGTACAGCCAAATACAGAACTCGTTCTGGTGCCAATTTTTCCAAGGCTAATTGATAGTTAAGAAACTGACCAACAGCAGTATGAAATTCTGAGATAGTCGATCGGCCAACAAAACTTTTCACCTCCACTGCTATTTTTTGCTCTCCCCTTTCAGCCGATAATAATTTTTCTGCGCCTAAATCTATCTGAATGCTAACTTGCACAGTGACTTTGACAAACAGAGGATCGTGAGTAATTGTCCATCCATCTTTTTCCAGGGCTGAACGCACGGTATCGTGAAAGATATCTTTGGCTGACATGATTAGAAAGATTTATTTTCATCATTATAAGTTAGTCAGTAACCTTTAATAACTTAAGAGGTTAGCCTTTCTACTAAATTATAGCTAAAATATCCTCATTTTCCCAAGCGATCGCCCCAAAATCACCCTATCTCAGAACCCAGAAACCGGGTTGATTCCTGGGTGTTCAGAAACCGGGTTTCTTAACCAATATTTTGGTTGTGATGCAACAGTTAACGCAGAAACCCGGTTTCTTTTCTGGGAAGCGATCGCCCCAAAAGCCCCCTATCCCAGAACCCATAAACCGGGATCCAAGAAATAACATGAAGCATCAGCCCCGAAATGTGAACAAACTCGGTTATTGAATATTTTTAAATTAAAGTCTATAATAGATAATGTTTAACTTGCTGTCAGCTTTTTCCAATCTAACTCTAGTAGATGCTATCATTTTTTATGAGTAAAATTACCTTAGAAATTCCCGAAGCATTAATGAATCAATTACAAAATAAATCCGATTCTATCCAAGATATTTTGCTTAAAGCATTAGAGGATTATTTAAAGCGAGAAGAGTCAGATATTACCAAAACTCAGACATGGAACCTCTGTGGAACTCTGGAAGTTTCTAATCCTGAACCCGAATTTATTGTCAAGCAAAGCGGAACGGAATTCTCCACTAACTATGCTGAAAACAGCGATCTAACTCTGTATTAACCCAATAATATGACTCAAAATATAATTGTTGATACGTCGGCATTGATTGCTTTTTTTGTCAAATCGGAAACTCATCATCAAAGAGCGAAAAAATCAGAAACCCCGTTATTTAGAGCAGAAACCCGGTTGATTGGGGTGTTGAGAAAACGTATTTATTGTATGTAGGGGCGATCGCCGCCATCGGATCGCCCCATAAACCCGTTTTTTTCTTAACCTTCTTGCTCCAAATCAGCAAGCTGCTGATTAAACCAAACCGCCGCATTAATATTATTCCCCTCAGTCATCTGTTCTAACATTTCCGATAACAGGGAAATCGGCAATCCTGCCAAAGCTACCGAAACAGCAATTTGCTGATATTTACCATCCGATTGTAACCGAAATGCCAGCACTTGCGGTCCCTTAATATCCACTACCCAATATTCGGGAATTCCCAACGCCGCATAAAGCTGTTTTTTCTCATCTAAATCTGTGGCTAAAGTAGTATCGGCAATTTCCCCCACTAAATCAGGAACTCGCCAACGTTCCAGATTAATTCGGCGCGGTTCTCCCTCTGACCATTGAGGCGAACCACCACCGATATATAAAACTTTATCAGGATCTGCCGCTTGCTTTGGCGGTTTTGAAATCACACAACCGCTCAAAGAATCCACTAGCAACCCCTTTTTCCGAGCAAACCAGACAAAAAATACCAGTGTGAATAAATCGTTAAATCTCGCGTGGTTAATTCCTTCATTACCCATATTAGCCCAAAGATATCCCTGATTAAAAAATAGCCTAACATCCTGTTCCAAGTTCGGATTGTCCCGCCATGCTACATAATCATCCCAGGTGGCGGGTTGCCATTGGGGAAAAGCCAGACTAATGGTGGGTTTTTCAGCAGTTATAGGAGTCATTATGATCCGCTCCGTTATCTTGTGATATTTTATTATATCCCAGGGATTAAAAAAACCGGGTTTCTCAGATAATTTTTGCCGAAATTGGTTTAAAATTAGCCCAATATTATCTGAGAAACCCGGTGGCTGATTTAAGAAAATTTAAACTGTTTTTCGATCGCACTGACTAGGGTCTCACGAGGCAGAAATCGGGGAATATTCACAATTAATTGATTACCCAATCCACCTGTCACCACAGTCGATTCATTTTTGGCTAAAGCTTCGAGGGATTGCAGCACCACTTCTTCTGGGGTGGCTAATTTTTGCGGCCCACTAAAATTCATGGAATTAGGAAACTCTGCCACATTGGGGAAATTGGTACTGGTTGGCCCAGGACAAAGGGCTTGCACCCGAATGCCAAATTGCCGATTTTCTGCCCACAATGCCTCAGTAAAACTGAGAACAAATGCTTTAGTTGCGGCGTAAACTGACATATAAGGTAACGGTTGAAAACCGGCGATCGAACCGACATTAATAATACTGCCGGAACCTTGGCTTTTCATCCCTGGCAAAAATAGATAAGTGAGTTCAACTAAGGCCAAAACATTCAGTTGAATCATTTCTAGTTGCTTGGCTAAGGGGCGATCGCTAAATGCCCCATAATCCCCAAACCCAGCATTATTAATTAATAGATCGATGGTCAAACCTTTTTGACTCACCCGGTCAAAAATTGCCTGATTAGCGCCGGTCTGAGTCAGGTCAGCAACCAAAACCTCCACCTGAATTGGCGCTATTTGCCGTAGGCGATCGGCCAGTTGATTCAATTTGTCTTCAGAACGCGCCACCAAAACCAGATTGGTTTGCTGTTTCGCCAGTTCGTCAGCAAAAGCGGCACCAATTCCTGATGAGGCGCCCGTGATTAAAGCCGTCTGCATAGTGATAACCCAAATAATGAGCAGATTTCTTAACAAATCTTAACGTTTTTTGGGGAGGGTGTGGGGTGTGGGGGGCAGGGGAGCGGAGGGGCAGAGGAGCGGGGGAGCGGAGGGGCAGAGGAGCGGAGGGGCAGAGGAGCCCGCCGTCGGCCCGCCGTCGGCAGAGGGAAGTAGGGGCAATCCGATGGCGGTGGTTGCCCCGGAGCAGAGGCGCGGAGGAGCAGAGGGACGCAGAAACCGGGTTTCTTAACAAATATTTCGATTCAGATGCAAAGATTGGAGGCAGTTACCCGGTTTCTTTTTCTGGGAATCGCATCCATCAAATATCTGAATGAATCAAAATAAAAAAGAGACGCCATTAGTAGCGTCTCTCTGAGCAATTAAATCGCCGACAAATTACCGCGATCGCAACTGTAAAATTTGCGCGGTGACAGCCAAACTTTCCTCATACAACATATCGCGACCCCAACGTTGTAACTGTTGACTCATCAGGGACTCCGCTTTTTGATCGCTCAAAGGAGTCACTTGTTCCGTGCGGCAATTCTGAGCGCTACCCCCCGCTTCCATCCGCATACAACCCGTAGTTTCCGAACAAAGAATCGTGCAACAATTCGCATTACAATTCTTTGAAGTCAAACGCAAACCAATTAAATCACCGGGAATTTCGCCCCAGTCCGCAGTAGGTGCGCCCGCTAATTCTGCTTCAATGGTTTTGTGATTTGAACCGATAAATTTAATCTGCCTAATATCATAATCACCATGTTCCTCCGTATAAGCAATTGGTTGCCAACCCAAGCGACTGGCAAACCAACCTAAGAACATCAAAGCTTGAGCGGCATTGCCTTTTTCATAATCAATGGTGATTTGATCGATATCCCCCAAAGAAGCGCGACGCTCTGGGGGATCAAATGCCGCCGCAGTTAACTCTTGCCAGGAAGATAGACGATGCCAATTCAAATCAGCAATATAAGTTTCGGCATCAATTAACTCCTGCATTTTTAGCAACTCCGACTCTGGATCGCTAAAATAAGAAGAATCCACAATAATACAATTACAGGAGCGAGAAAGTTGCTTAAACAACTCCTGTTCTGGATTCGGAGTTGCTTTCCACCAAACAAACTTAGGCAACCCTGGAATCATCAAAGATTTCACTAAGTCGCCGACCCGTTCTAAAGCTTGTTTAGTGCCGCGAATGGTAATATATTCGCAGCAAACTAGATTATTGGCACTACTTTTTTGAATCGGGCAATAAGCAGAAACTTGAGCGGTTACACCTTCATCTTCTCCAAGAGTAGGACAGATGCTAATAATGCGGCAGGGATTTTGAGTTGCGATCGCCTCACTGATGCTAAAACCCCTAGTATTCAGATTATTAATCTTTCTCTGTTCTGGGGGCAACTTGGCGAACTCTTCCCGTAATTTTTTCAGCGTATGCGGTCCTACTCGCCCAGTATGTTTGAGATTATAAGTTGCCTGAGCTTTTTTTACCGCAGCTTTTGTCTGTGGCCCATAAACTCCATCAATTGCCCCATCATAAAATCCCAAAGCGGCCAACAATTGTTGAAACTCTTCCGGTTCATAAACCACCATACTAAAAGTAGTGGCTCGCGTGGCCACGGAATTTCCTCCGGGCACATTTTGGCTGCGCCAAATATTACTTAATTCCGCTTCAATCTCATCCAGAGAAATATCTTTTGGCTTTTGCAAAGCCACAATTGATGTAATCATTGCTTTATGCTTGCTTTTTCCTTTGTTTTTAGTTATTTGTTTTTAGTTATTAGTTATTAGTTATTCGTTATCAAATAATCAACAACAAAGTAACTAATAACTAATATCGTTACAACCGGCGCCAACGCCGACCATCCCGATTTAATAATAGTGCAGCTTCCACCGGCTCCCAAGTTCCCGCTTCATACAGAGGAATCACTTCCGGAGGTGCTGGAGCATCCCAAACTTCTAACAGAGGAGTCAGCACCCGCCAAGACGCTTCCACTTCATCCCCGTGAGTAAACAAAGTTGGGTCGCCTAACATACAGTCAATCAACAAACGACTGTAGGCATCTGTATTCGCTTGACCAAAGGCGGCATCATAACGGAAATCCATCTCCACCGAACGAGTCCGCAGAGAACTGCCCGGAGTTTTCACCTCAAAGCGCATAGAAATCCCTTCATTGGGCTGAATTCGCATCGCCAGAACATTCTGGTTCACCTGTTTGGCCGCCGATTGAAACATCATATACGGCACTTCTTTAAACTGAATGGCGATTTCTGTCACCTTTTTCGGCATCCGCTTGCCCGTCCGCAAATAAAAAGGCACCCCTTTCCACCGCCAGTTATCAATTTGTAGCTTTAATGCCGCATAGGTGGGAGTGATGGAATTCTGGTCAGCCCCGTGTTCTTCTCGGTATCCCGGCACTTGCTTGCCATTCATCCAACCGGCAGTATATTGACCCCGAACCGCGCACAAATCCAAGTCATCTAAATTCGCCAACCGGGTGGCTTGGACTACTTTAACTTTTTCATTGCGAATACTATCCGCATCCAGGGAGTTCGGCGGTTCCATTGCGGTGAGGCAAAATAGTTGCATCAGGTGATTTTGCACCATGTCCCGCAAAGCCCCAGAAGTTTCGTAATAGCCAGCCCGTCCTTCTAACCCGACGGTTTCTGCCACGGTGATTTGCACATGATCGACATATTGGCGATTCCATAACGGTTCAAAAATGGCGTTGGCAAACCGAAATACTAATAAGTTTTGGACGGTTTCTTTACCTAAATAATGGTCAATGCGATAAATTTGTTCTTCTTTACAAACTTGACGCACCACTTGGTTAAGAATTTGGGCAGAAGCTAAGTCACGACCAAAAGGTTTTTCGATGACTAAGCGATGTTTGTTTGGGTCAGTGAGCATTCCCGCTTTACCCAGTTGTTGGGCTGCTTCCCCAAAAAATCGCGGGGCGACCGATAAGTAAAAAACCCGATTTCCCCTGGTTCCTCTTTGTTCATCGAGTTCGCTGAGAAATGCTTTGAGTTTTTGGTAACTTTCAGGGTTGTCAATATCCCCAGAGCAATAAAATAGTCCTTTGGCAAAATCTCGCCAGATTTCTTCTTGGCCGATTCCTCCACCAAATTCTTCGACTCCTTCGCGCATTTGTTCGCGAAAGTAGTCGTGACTCCAGTCACTGCGAGAAACTCCGACAATGGTGAGTTCTGGAGGTAGTTTGCGCTCCAGTTTCATTTGATAGATCGCCGGGACTAATTTTCTTTGGGTTAAATCTCCAGAAGCCCCAAAAATGATCATAATTTGGGGTTCGGGGATGCGACTTTGTTGTAGTCCAACCCGGAGCGGATTTTCGAGCAATGCAACCATAGTTAAAATTAGCGAACAATTGTGAATTTTTTGGTTTTTTCAGGACTGATAGACCAGAATATATATATCGGGGCAATGACCTTATATAGCGATTGTCATAGTTATGAAGTACAAAAAAATTTGTCATTCCCGCGAAGGCGGGAATCCAGAAAACCTCTGTACTTCCCGAACGACAATAACCGCTATATCGGGGCAATTACCTTATATATATCGGGGCAATCACCTTATAAGTAGGTGAACATAATTAATTGCACTTTTCTTTTCCCGCCGATAGGCTGTGGATTCCCGTCGGAGTTTACCCCCGCGAATGCGTGGGGCGGGAATGACAGTTTTTTTCTCATGGGGTCTGTGGTGCATTTATTTCTGCCCGTAAACTTATATATCGGGGCAACCACCGCCTTGGGGCAATTACCTTATATATATCGGGGCAATCACCTTATAAGTAGGTGAACATAATTAATTGCACTTTTCTTTTCCCGCCGATAGGCTGTGGATTCCCGTCGGAGTTTACCCCCGCGAAGGCCGCCATCGGCGGGAATGACAGTTTTTCTCCCGATCTGGTCTGTGGTGCATTTATTTCTGCCCGTAAACTTATATATCGGGGCAACCACCGCCACGGAAAAGCCCCTACAGATTATATATATTAAGGATGGCTATTTGGTTTCAGTCCTATTCCAGATTAAGCTGGGGTAAGTTGTTTTATTTTAGCTTCTAATGATGCCAGGAGAGAATCAAAAGGTTTGATAAATTTATCAATACCGTCTTCCAATAAGTCTGCCATAACTTGATTTAGGTTAATGCCAATTTCGGGAAGAGTTTCGATCGCTTGATAAGCGTCTTCGAGATTAATTTCAATGCGGCTGGCAATTTCACAATGATCGGCACAAGCTTCAATGGTGTTTGGTGGCATGGTGTTGACGGTGTTGGGGCCAATGAGTTCGTTGACGTAAAGAACGTCACTGTATTCTGGGTTTTTGGTGCTGGTGGAAGCCCATAATAAGCGTTGCACTTGAGCGCCTTTGGCGGACAGGGCTTTCCAGCGATCGCTCTGAATAATTTTCTTATATTCTTGATAGGCAACTTTGGCATTGGCGATCGCAATTTTGCCTTTCAACCCCCGCATTTTTTCTTGTAATGCCATATCGCTAGTATTGGCAATTAATTCATCCAGTTTAGCATCGATCGCATTATCAATCCGGCTAATAAAGAAACTGGCCACTGAACCAATGTTACTAACATCTTGACCGGCGGCTACTCGCTGTTCTAGTCCGCGAATATAAGCCCAGAAAGTTTCCACATAGCTATCCACGGAAAACAGCAGGGTAATATTCACATTAATCCCCGCCGCGATCGCACTTTCCACCGCAGGCAAACCTTCAGGAGTACCCGGAATTTTAATCATCACATTGGGGCGATTCACTGCGGCAAAATAACGCTTGGCTTCGGCCAAAGTTGTTGCTGTATCCCGCGCTAAATTGGGCGGAACTTCGATGCTGACATAACCATCTAAGCCATTGGTTTCGTCATAAACCGGGCGCAAAATATCACAAGCATTGCGAATATCGTCAAACACCAAATACTCGTAAATTTCTATCACCGACTTACCGGCATTTGCCGCAATGTCTGCATCATAAATCTTGTTACCAGCGATCGCCTTTTCAAAAATAGCCGGATTAGAAGTCACCCCGTGAACATTGCGACTGGCAATCATCTCTTTTAATTCACCAGACTGAATCGCATCTCGACTTAAATTATCCAGCCAAATACTTTGACCATAAGCTTTAATTTGTAAAATCGGACTTTGAGTATTCATTTCAAATTTTCTCCTGTAATAAAAGGAAACCATCAACAATCAACCATCAACCTGCAACCAGCAACCAATTATCCTCGATCTTTTTCCTGTCGTTCACCTTCTTGAATAAAAGATTTTACCAAAGCCACATCCTCTTTACTGCCAATAATAAAAGGTGTGCGAGCATGGAGGCGATCGGGAATCACATCCATAATTTCCTGGGTTCCCGTACTGGCAGCACCCCCAGCTTGTTCCATTAAAAAAGCTAAAGGAGCCGTTTCATAAAGTAACCGCAATTTTCCCTCCGGTTTTTTCTCCGTTCCCGGATACATAAACACTCCCCCTTGGAACAAAATGCGGTGAAAATCTCCCACCAACGCCCCACTATATCGAGCAGTATAACCCTCATGGCGATGCACATAACGAATATAGTTACGAATTGATTCCGACCACTGCCAAAAATTCCCCTCATTCGCACTGTAAATCGGGCCATGTTCGGGAACTTTAATATTTTCACTAAATAGAATAAATTCCCCCAAACTTGGGTCAAGAGTAAATGCATGAACTCCTCGACCAATAGAATAAACCAGCATGGTACTCGGTCCATACAGAATATATCCAGCGGCAAGTTGTTTATGGCCACTTTGGAGTAAATCTTGGGCGGAACCATCCTCATCAATTCCTTCTTGTTGGCGAATGGAAAAAATAGAACCGACATTTAGGTTAATATCAACATTACTCGATCCGTCAATCGGATCGTAAAGCAGAGTATAGCGACCAATCGGGCAATTTTCGGGAATATAATAAGGCTGTTCCATTTCCTCGGAAGCCAACCGACAAACTAAGCCACTTTGTTTAAAAACGGAGATAAACACCTGATTGGCATAAAGATCCATTTTTTTCACCGATTCCCCTTGCACGTTCACCCCACCAGTGAAACCGAGCACCCCTTCCATTAACCCCGCTCGACTCAGGTGACGGGAAATCAACTTTCCCGCTAGAGCAATTCGGTTCATTAGAGAACTGAGATCCTGGGCATCCGGGGCAAAGCTTTGGAGTTGCTGGAGGACATGACGGGATAAGGTGGTGCAATCGCGATCGAGTGCCGGTTCCTGAGTCACTTCTTGATGAGTTTCTGACATAATGTTTATGCGATCGTTTCCAGTGGCATTTTCCGGTGTCGCAGCACCCGCACTGATTTTCTCTTATTTTAATCATCCGAGGGGTTGCTGCTTTCTTTTCTATCTTAAAGATAGATTTACTATTCTGTGGCTGAACTTTAGATCAATTACAGAAATCAAGATATTTATATAAGTGTTTTTACGGAGTCTCTGGATACCAAAGGCGATCGCCCGATGTGGCTCTTCGCTTCACGCCCCTGGAAGATTGCCTCACACAATTTCATCAATCCTAGGGAAAATATTAAAATAATCTAAAAAAATCAGGCAAATTATTTTGATCGTGTATAATATGCCAGTTTAAAAATATTCAATATATGATTATTTTAAGTTTAAGAAAGCATTAACTTTTCCGACGTTTTGTGAACATGAATCAAATCTAGGCGATCGCGCCCGAAAAAATTTTTGAAATTTTATGGAATACAGCAAAAAGGGTCTACTCGAATGTGGTCGAGCAGACCCTTTTTTCCACAATGGCTAAAACCCGACGCTAGTCAATCGAAATAGACTGAGGCCCACTGCTGCCACCATTCCGGCTGGAAGTATTTTCCGTACTGGCAGTCACATTAGTTGAAGTCCCTTGTTCTTGGAGCCAGCTTTTCACCGGATCGTCAGTGAGTTTGACTCGCAACAGTCCTGAGACAAATCCACCCAAAAACGCAACTGGGTATTGAGTCAGTTCTTTCAACACGGGTGTTAACTCATCCATAAACATTTCCTACCAATCTCCTTGATCTATTTCGCCAATATTAAGGATCCTAGCGCGTTTCCGTCTGTGGATGAATTGTGATTGGTTATTCGTTATTTATTATTTAACCCACAGAGCGAATAACCAATAACCAATAACCAATAACCAATCACAATCAATCGTTTATGCTTGGGGGAACAGACATTTGTCTGAATCACAACCAGCGGGTCCGGCTTCCTCCCCATAACCAGACTTGTACATGGCTAATGCGGCATGAAAATCATCGGTTTTCCGGCGCTTCAGGACATCTTGACATAACTGCTCGTAGGTTTCATGGGAAATTGGCTCAAAGGGCAGTCGGGGGAATGATTGATGATCGTCAAAACGAGCTAATAAAGCCGCCGAGATATATCCATCATTATTTTGGATCGCTTGGTAGATTTTGCGGCCCAAAGCCTCCACCTCATCAGAACGCAACTCCCAGGTAGAAGAAGTGTTATGGGTGACATAGTGCCGTTGCACCTGCATGGCAAAGTCAAATTGAGCCAAGGCTGAGAACTTGGAAATATCAACGCGATCGGCGCCCGGAAGATCGGCCCAAACCACCGCCACGGGAATTTCTACCAGCCATTCGGTACATAAGGGAGAAAATGGGTCATTGAGTAGATGACCGTTTTCATCTTTATCGGACTGGGAGGGGATGACGTTGTAGCCATAGTCAATGCAGGCTAGGGCTACCGGGTCGTTTTTGCGGAAGGTAATCCGCCGGATAAAACGAGTGGCTTTCGGGGGGTGCCAACCGGGAGAGGCGCCGGTGAGTAAGGATTTTGTCCCGCTGGGCTGAACGGTGGTGTAACGGTTGGGACGTTTTAACCCGTGGCACCGGCAATAATCCCACACTGCTTGGCGGACAATTTCCCGCCAACGAGTTAAATATTCTTGTTCTCGGCGCTTAAACTCCAATCCTTCGGGGCTTTCCGGGCGTCCCTCTGCCCACCAGTGCAACCAATCAATCCCAAAAGCTTTAACAAAGAAATCAAATAAGCCAGTGAAAGAAACCCCCACAATTGGGTCAAGTTCCCGACTGATTTGATAGCGCGGCTCCATAAATTTGTGATTGAGCAAAGTCGCTACGGAAATAGCCCCGGCAGTAAAGGCTTCTTCTTGTTCCTTTAAATTATGGGGATCGATTTGGTTCAGGTGGATTTCCGACAAATTGCACTGACCCGTCAGAGTTCCGCCAAATACGCCCTTATGAAACTCCGGTTCTTCAAAGCAGAAGGTGTCATGGAGTCCCGGTATCGGGGTAATGCTACGAATCACTTGCCATTTTCCTTTGGATGGCGGGGTGTGACCCCCACTCACATTCAGACGCTGGCAGGGGAGGGCGGCACAATCGGTAATCTGGAGATACCAAAGGTCTTTTTTGCGTGCTCCCAGGTTGGTTTTTGTCCCCGCCCGTTGAACCAGATTAATGGAGGAACGAACACCGCACTTGAGTAGGAGCAGGTAGCAGCGGTAGGCTCGATCGTAGCCAGACAAGTAAATCCGAATCCCTCCCGATCGCACGGCGCTACCATCCGCATCCGCAAGACCGGCCATAAAGTGAAGAATGCCTTCCCGGTTCCAGGTGGCAATTTCTTCCAAGGCGAGGGCATTGGCTTTCAAATCCCGAATTTTATGACCATCGAACTGCTGCTGCTCAAAACCGCTGTAGAGGAGACAGGGTGTATCAGGGTTTTTGGCATAGTAGTTGATTTTTCCAGAGGTACGACCGGCGATTGCCAGGGACTGATAGCTTTTAGCGCCATATAAGCGCAATTGAAGTTCGGGCTTCTCCTGGGATCCGCAAACTGAGCCATCTCCCACTAACTGACCCAGGGTATAGGCCCAAATGGGATCGACGAATAAGCCGTCTTGGTAGTCAATGGTGAAGGGTTCGGTGTGGATCGCATATTTGCGATTTTCCCACTCCGCCATCAGTTGGGCTGTGGTCTGCTCTTGATAGGTCTTCTCAAAGCGATCTTTGACAAAGAAGCGGTGGCCTTCGGTGACATCCAGGTAAGTGCCGTCACTAAATTGGACGCGGTAGAGAGAGCGCGAGGATCCGGTTTGAATGGGCACCACTTGGCTCCAGCGTTTGCCGTTCCAAATGTCCACGGTTTTCCCAACGAGGGACTTAATCGGAGCCATGCCCGATCGCGTAATCAGGAAGGTATCCCCAGCCACACAGTGAAAAGTCGAACCAATTATTTCACCACACGGGTTTAGTCCATATCTTTGTAAACGATGCTCTACCTCATAATCGGGCATTTCGGGATAATTTGTTTTCAGCCAATTGCGAGTTTCTTCTAACCCTAAAGAGGTGTATATTTCGATAAATTCTTGTTTCAATTCAGGGGTATGGAAAATATCGGCATTGGCACGTGCGATCGCCTCTGGAGCATATTGAATCGCCCCTTCCCCTGAATAATATTGTTGCTGAACGGCTTCAATACATTCAGCTTCCGTGGGTTTGTGATGAAATACCCGTGTATGGTTGGCCATCCGCAGGGCATCCCGTTCGGGATCGATGCGCCAATTGCCATTTTCATCTTGTTGCCAGAGATTACTTTTCGCCTGAGAAAATAGCTCATCATCGCTAATTCCTTGGCGCATTCCCGCTGACCTTCTAATGTTGCCAGAGACGATGGTCGTTGCGGCTTCATCAATCAACAAACAGCATTCAACCGAATTTAATTGACGGCCCACCGCCCGATTTAAAATCGCCGCACAGCGTTGATACAACTGCGGCAATTTCACCGGGTTGGCCATACCGCCAAATCCTTTTAACGGTTCTCCCGCTGGTCGCACGTCGGAAAGGTCGATCGCCACCTGGACTTCCCCATCAAAGCGATCGTCTGATGACAGTTCCAGCAAACATTGATAAGACTCAACCCAACCTTTCCGGGAGTCCCCGACATGGATGCGAACTTGGTTGCCCTCAACCAACACCTCGGTAAGGTCGCGGCGGTTTTCTGGGGCTGTGGTGCCAATTTCACCAGCGATGGTCACGTTGAGATGATTCTTAATCGGCGGCAACTGGTTAACATATCTGGGTTCGAGTACCGCCCCAGTCCCACAACCCATCATCGCCAAATCCATCATCAAGCCAAAAGCCCGCCAATCATCCACATTGGTGCTGGTGCAGTTGTAGGCACCAGAGAAATTTTCTTGGGCTTCCAGCCATTTTACCCCGCCAATCCAGAGCCAACGACCAGAGGGTAAGGCTTTCAGGGGCTTCTGCATCCGCCACAACAGGTCAATTTCTTGGGCAGTTAGCTTCCCCAGCTTGGCTAATCCGCTGATGGTGCGATCGCACACTTCCTGCCAACTCTCCGTCCCATTGGGGGTATGACGGCTGTAAGTCCGATAAAACACCGGATTCGCTGCCGGGGTCGTCTCAGGAAAATCACTAATTTTGCGAACTCGATTTAATTCTTGAACCATTATGCTAAAGTCTTTGCTTTGATTCCACAGTAGACCAAATAAAAGATCATAGTACAGAGATGTAGAGATATATAGTGGTCAAAGTCAGCAAAGACAAAAATTTAACCCCATTGATAGTGGAGAAACTAGCAAAACAGGGATTATAGGAAATATTCGCTCCTGCACCATCAATCATTTCCATCAAGCTGCCGCCCAATTTTCCCTTTCCATATCAATCTAATGTATTACGATTCTGTTATTGTATGTCTTAGATGAGATAAATTGGCGATGGGGAAGCCACAGAGTTAATCGGGGCGATATCTGAACCAATATTAATTTTTTTTATGGGGATTAATTGCTAATTAATTATCAAAAATATACCTTATATTAGCGGTAATAAAATCAAATCACCGCTAATATAAGGTCTGATAAAATCGTGAATCACTAACCTTAATTACTCATAAGATTTCAGTCCAGGAAACTCTTCTAGTTTAAAGTTATCCTCATCTTTATAGACTTTAAAAACTCGATCCATACTGGTTAATTCAAATAACATTCTGATTTGATCGTTAATTGAACAAATAAATAACTTACCGCCTTTAGTCCTGACCATTTTCAATGATGAAACCAAAGCACCTAAACCAGAACTATCAATAAAAGTGACATCTTTCAAGTCAATTAAAACCACTTCTGATTCTTTTTTCAGTCGCTCGTTAATCTCGTTCCGCAATTTATTTGCCTGCGTTCCGTCTAAAATTCCGCTGGGTCGAACCACTTCGTATTTAATGTCAGAAATCATATTTTTTAGTGAGTTTATAGGAGAACCTCGATCGATTTCAGTCAGTCATTTTAACAATAGCCAGAGCCAATAATTCCGTTAAAATTAATTGGGCGACTAACTGGTAAATTTTGATGAAAAATTCATCATTGGCATTGCACTGAGATTGATCTTGCTTGATCCGCTGCTCTGATGGTTGTTAAATAGACTAACCGCACATCCTAATCGCACCCTTTCATGTCTATTTTATGGTACAGAGGGTATGCTCAACTTATTTTGGCGAAATCAACCTCCGTCTGTACGGGGGCAGGTTTAGGAGATTTCGGGTAGATCCGCTAGATAAAACTTACCCAAACTTACTCATCAAGTCTGAAAGCTTGATTTTTACTACGCTTGAGTTGGTTTTACTTCCTGCTTCTACCAACGGAGTCGGCTCCAAATTGTCCACAGGCGTAAATTTGGCCGTAGCTCGACCTATTTTTTCGAGATTTCTTGCGGCATTTAAATCTCGGTCTATTTTTAAATGACAATGCTCACAGTAAAATACTCTTTCTGATAACGGTAATGAGTCTTTAATTGCACCACAGTTTGAACAGGTTTTACTAGAAGGATAAAACCTGTCAACAATTATGAGTTGTGACCCATACAGTTCACTCTTATATTCCATCTGTCGCCGCAACTCATAAAACCCCATATCGGCGATTGATTTCGCCAATTTATGATTCGCTAACATCCCTGATACATTTAAATCTTCTATCACATTGATTGCGTGGTTCTTGCATAATTGTGATGTCAACTTATGTAACGTATCTTTTCTGAGATTAGCGATTTTTCTATGAAGTTTCTGGACTTTTCCTTGAGCTTTATGGCGATTGGCTGATTTGAATACTTTTCGACTAACTTTTCTTTGGAGTTTTGCCAGTTTCTTAGACTGCTTTCTATATGATGCAGATCCTTTTATGATTTCTCCAGTGGATAGGGTAGCCAGGGCTTTGATCCCCAAATCTATCCCAACCACATCGACTATTTTATCTGTGGGGGCAACGGTCACATCGATTTTAAACGAAATAAACCATCGGTCTGCCTCTCGACTAATTGTGACATTTTTGGGGTCGGGAACGACCGGCAGCCTTTCATAAGTTTTTAGACAGCCAATAACTGGTACTTTCAGTTTATTTGATGATAAAATTTTAATTGTCCCATCCAAGGTAAAGCTGTCCTGTCTGCCTTTTTTCTTAAATTTTGGTCGAGCTTTATTTTTTCTAAAGCAATCTTGCCACCCTTGGGCGAGATGTCTAAGAGCGTACTGAGGAGCACATTTGGAAACTTCATAGTACCAGGGACTTTCTGGTTTTACCAGCTTATTTAACCATTTATGTAAGTCAATGGCTGTAGGAAATTTGATTTTTTCTGAGGGGCTACAATGAGTATTATGAGATAAAATGCCTAAACACAAACCGTGACCCCAATTGTAGGCATGGCGAGCTACTCCCGCGTGACGAGCGAGTTGTTGCCGTTGGGTTTGATTGATTTTAAGTTGTGTTTTAAACCCTAATAACATGGAGTCATAATTCCGACGCGCTTAACCAGATCCAATCTTACCACAACTAATGACCAGTAATGACCAGATTGACCATCTGAATCTAAAAATCGCAGCTCTTTGCTCTGGAAATTTCTGACGATTTGAGTAAGTTTGGGTAAGATTGGGTAAGTTTTCGGCTTCTGTCGTTAACCCTGGTAGTCCTGTGCCGTCCCATAGATAATATTGTGGGCAGCAAAACGATCGCCCTCACCGTCAAGGAGATTGACCAGAATATGCAAAAACTGTCAGATCAGCATTCACTGAGTGCAGCGGACAAATAATCCGCCGCACCTTCCACAAGGGCGATCGCATTTTCATAAACCATTCGCTTTGGCCCTAGCACCCCAACACTGCCCACGGGCACCAAACCCCGGCAGTAATTTGCTGAAATCAGCGTACAAGTTTGAATTGCCTCCATCGGGTTTTCACTGCCAATCCGCACATAAACCCGCTTACTATTAGATACTGGGGATAAAGGTCTTTCAACCATCAACGGCCATAACTGGTCTTGTTCTTCAGCGAGGGCCTGCAAAAGCATCTGGACTTGATTCAACTCAGAAAATTCTGGTTGTCGCAACACTTCCGACACCCCACTAATGGTCATGCCAGTTTTTTCGGGGATTTGACTACGATGGCTTAACTCGACCAACAATTTACCAATCAATTGGGCATACTTTTCAAATTCCCGACCCAATTCACGCCAATCCAACTGATATAAATCAGTCAAAGACCGATCTCGGAGTTGGGCGTTCAAAAAATTGGAAACGATCCGCAATTCCTGATCCAGGATTTCTGACTGAACTTCTGATTCGGCTAAAGATGGGGGCAGATCCATCAACACCGAGTCCGTATGATAGGCATCTGTCACCAGCAGCACCATAATCTTTCCCGTTTCCACCGGGACCAATTGCAGATGCATTAACCGCGCTTGATTGGTTTGAGGCATGGTAATCAGGGCAATATATCCACTCAAGTTGGCCAAAATTTTGGCCGCACCGCGTACCACATCTTCAAAGTTTGATGTTTTCACCTGAATGCGGTCTTTGAGAATACTTTCCGCCTGATTAGCCAACCCATCCGAGGGAGTAATCAGTTGGTCAACATAGATGCGGTAGCCAGAGTCAGAAGGCACCCGACCGGCAGAAGTATGGGGTTGATAAAGTAATCCAGCTTTTTCTAAAGTGCCCATTGCATTGCGAATCGTCGCTGGACTGACACTCAGGTTATATTCATTGACTAAAGCTTTGGAGCCGACGGGTTCGGCGGTGGCAATGTAATGTCGGACAGTTGCCCAAAGAACATATTGTTGCCTCTGTGTCAGATTCACTTGGATGGACATGGGCGGGGAATTTACATCAAATAAATTAAAGTTAAATATCAATTTTGCCTTGAGAGTCGGGCGAAATCTTATGATCCTCGGATCGCCCGGTATGACGAAAAACGTAAGCGCGGGTGTCTCCTGCTTTATGGGTCATCTGATATCGATGGGTTTTTCGCTCAAGGGAAGTTTGGATCTCTTTAAATTCTAATTAAAATTTGGTTCAGTGGCTCAAATGGCGGGTGAATCTAGATAAGACCTCTTGCAAAATTCCAACAAGCCCCCCTTTTTAAGGGGGGTTGGGGGGATCGACACCTTATGAAAGCACTCTTGTCTATAATTTATTTTTAACAAAACCGCTATCCATCCCCATCCCTCTATAGGGTGGGGATGGATAGCGGGGAAAAGTTAGGGGGTCGTACCGCCTAACTTTTCCAATCTACCGCTTGATTGGTTACAAATATAATCTTTGACTATTTGTAATGGAGCGCCGCCACAGGAAACGATACACTTAGAATCATGCCACAATGCAAGCCTTACCCCAATAATACTTATCAATTTCTGACTTGTACTTTTCTCTCAAGACTCTACTACTTGCAGATTTTAGAGATGCCACTAGATTGGAGATATTGTTGTCTGGATGCAAGTCTACCAACCGATGAACACGATCGGGTTCTCCGTTGCAATCTTCTAGCTTTGATGAATTTGCCGTTCTCTTGGTCAGCGTTCCCTAGCGCCGTTTTCCGGCGCGGGGTCCGATCGCCAAAACGCGCTCAAAAACCTCCTTCATATCCGAAATCAATCATAGATTTAGTAAGCACTTTACGTCTGTACTTGGTTACAAAAACGATGTGCAGGTGAATGGAGAAAACAACGTGCGCTCCACTACGTAGATTAGTCATAGAATTTTCTAGTCATGTTCGGAAATTGTGCTACAGTAATTGTAGACTAAAATGCTAGTCACAAACCAAAGGGGGTGAGCAACGCTTGGCCACAAGAAGACAGACATTTCGACTGTACCCAAATAAAACCCAAGAAAACAAATTATTTGAATCGCGTCGCCATCATGCTTACTTGTATAATGCTTGCGTTGCTCACCGTCGCTATGAGTGGAGAGCGAATCAGAAAAATGTCACTTATTTTGAACAGCAGAATTGTCTACCAGATTTCAAAAAAGAATGGGTTGAATTCGCTTATCTCCACTCCCAATCCTTGCAAGCCACAGTGAAACGGGTTGATTTAGCTTATGGTGCATTCTTTCAAGGTTTGAGGGGATCGCCTAAGTTTAAATCAATTCGTGACTACTCTGGCTGGACTTATCCAGCTAAATCCGGGTGGAAAGTTAACAGTAATGGCAAGAATGGTAACGTTACCCTTAATGATTTAGGTATCACGATTAAAATGCGTGGCAAAGCTAAACAGTGGGGAACTCTTACTACTTTAACCATTGTGTATAAACCAAGCAGAAATCAATGGTTTGCATCCATAACCGTTGAGCTTCCCACCGTTGAATCTAAATTTGGTTCGAAATCAGACTTGAGTTATGAATCAATCATTGCTTTTGATTTGGGAACTGAAACAGCTATAACTCTCTACGATGGAGAGAATTTTATCGAAATAGAAAATCCCCGTTTCACTCAAAAAGTGGCACGGGTAATCAAGCAGAAATATAAGGCTTTGCGCCGTAAAGTTGCGCCAAACAGGAACAAAAAGGTTAAAGGTTCTAGACGCTGGAAAAAAGCTAGGAAGCAAATATCTAAAATCCAGAGAAAAGTTTCCGACCAGCGGTTAGATTGGCAGCATAAAGTCACGTCAGAGATTGCTAGTCGTTATGACATCGGCGTGAGTGAGCAACTTAATACCAAAGGTATGACGCGCAAAGCTAAAAAGGGTAGTAAACGTAAAAAGCAAAAATCTGGATTGAATAAATCCATCCTTTCAGTTGGTTTTGGAACGCTCAATAAAATGATTGCTGACAAAATCGAACAGAAAGGTGGTTTGATGCTAATGCTACCTACAAAACAAATAAAACCATCACAGAGATGTCCTGAGTGCGGGGCAGTTCATAAGCATTGGGCAGAGTTATCAAATCGATATCATACCTGCGATGCTTGTGGGTTTGAAATACCTCGCGATAAAGGTTCTGTGATGGTCATGTATAATGTTGCAACGTTGAAGCAACCGGGGCTTGGAACGAGCCTCGAAGACTGTAGATGTCTAAGCTCTACCAATTTGACTGGAAAGCGTAAGCATACTGGTTCGATGCGGCAACTTGGGCAGAAGAAACGTCAAAAATCTTGTCGTAATTCGGATGGGAATTTAGAAACCCCGTCCTTCTATACGGCGGGGTAGTTCATGGTAGCAGATATTTCCATTAAGTCGGTTCACCGAGAACATCAAAGTCTTACCGGCTGCAAATTTATTCCCGGTGACTAATTCCCGTAAAATTGATTTTTTTTGCGGTCTGAGGTTGCAGCATAAAGCCAGATAAATCATTCTGGTCAAGCATGATTTATCTCCGTTTGGCAAACGATTTCAAGCATCTGTTATTTCATCATCCGTTTTTGAAGGATGTAAAATCTTTCGTTAATTTTGATTAATAGCGGGGTACTGACCGATCTACGATTTGCGAGAACGCATCAATGCCCCCAGTGATATTTTTGACATTGGTGAAACCTTGAGTGCTTAACCATTGGCACATATGGGCGGAACGGATCCCATGATGGCAGAGCACGAGAGTTTCTGCATGGGGATCGAACGCGGTGGCAATTTGTGTTGACCATTGCTCATATTGACTTAAGGGCAGATTTGTAAACCCTTCAATGCAGGCGATCGCGACTTCTTCCGGTTCTCGCACGTCGAAAAGTTGCAGATCGTCTGAAGCACTTTTTAAGCGTTCAGCCAACTGTTCCACCGTAATATTCGGCATCGGGTTGAGGGAAAACTGATGAGACATTCGACTACACCACCAATCGATCGAGTAACAACAACGTTAATCCAAATTATGCCTATTATGCATCATTTTCTCTAAATTGGCTATGCCCAATGTTCTGGGTAATGTTCTGGGTAAAAATTTTCCCCTACATTTTACTTTTCTATCTAGGGATGAAAAAACCCGTTTTTTTGGCAAAAACGGGTTGACAGTCATTTAATCAGATATTTGCGTTCGATCGCTCATCTTTCTGAAGCTAGAATTAACTGCTTAATGAAGCTGCGGTAGCAACTGTTTTTGGAGCGATCGCCATTTTTTGCAACCAGCGATAATGGGATTCTATTGCGGAACCAAAACTATCATAAACTTGATAATTCACATGATATTCCTGAGCCACTTCTGCTAAAATTTTAGCAATTTTCGGATAATGAATGTGACAAACATGGGGAAATAAATGATGAACCGTTTGATAATTTAAGCCCCCTAAATACCAATTCAAAAAATGATTAGTTGGCGCAAAATCAGCGGTAGTCTTCACTTGCAGTACAGCCCACTCATCTTCCACGCTATTGGATTGTGGATCTGGTTGAATAAACTCGATCCCATCCATGACATGAGCTAACATAAAGATGACACAAATCACAAACCCATAAGTCATGTAAGTCACAGTAAAGCCTAAAATTGCTTCCCAGGGACTATAGCCAACCGCGATCGGAATCCCAATTAACCAGCCTAACCAAATCACTTTAAACCCTAATAAAGTCATCAGTTCAATGGCGCTGGGTTTGGGAATGACATGATCGTGATATTTGCGTTTGACTAAAATCAAATAAACATCGGCAGCCGACCAATAAAATGGAATTAACGGGTAAATAAACCAGATAAAAATATGCTGATATTTGTGATACCAGTGATATTCCATTTCGGGAGAGAGTCGCACCAGTTCATCCGCATGAATTTCTACATCGTGTCCCAACATATTGGTATAAATATGATGGAGAGAATTATGGCGAAATCTCCATAGATAACTGGATAAGCCGATGAAATCGTAACTGAGGGCAATCAACCGATTGACGAACTTGCTATTAGAATATCCGCCATGATTGGCATCATGTCCGACACTAAAGCCAACTCCCGCAACCCCTAAACCTAAGATGACACATCCTAGCAATTTCATCCAGATAACTGGGGGACCAAATACGGTAAATGTCCAAGCAGAAATGACCCAAGAAAAAATAATTGCTGTTTTGAAATACATCGCCAGATTATCTCGCGGGGCAATGTTTTCTGCTTTCATGTAAGCTTCAACTCGTCGATTGAGTTCTTTTCTGAAGCCAATACTTTTGCCAAAAGTGACTTTTGGTTGTGTAATCGTCATTGAAATCGAGCTTTGTCTTTAAAAAGGTTGTTTCTCATCCTAGCATCATTTTTCCCGGAAATCTATGAGTTGATTATTTTCTGACATTTTTTTCTTTGGGAGTTGGTTTTCAGCGTTTTTAAAGATGATTTCATGGTTAATTTTAAATGAGAAAGCTAGTCAATTGACCAAAACGGATCAAATAACTTGACCTCGGCACAAAAGCCTTTTAACTAGAATGGCTGCTGAGAACGAGGTCAAGAAATCAACGCCCATAAGACCTAAAATCTCCTTTTAGCCACTGAAAGATGCCGGGGATCATTTCCAGGACAAATTACATCGAGCATAATTTCACTACAGATCATATACAGATCATATACAGATCATATACAGATCATATACAGATCATAAGTATTGGCTGAAACTGTCGGCTAACTTGTCTGCTATTCCCGCAATCCAATTTTCATCTTGCTGGGTGTAACTGCGAGGCGCATTGGCGCCTAAAATCATTACACCCCGATCGCCGATAGGCTGGCAAATCACACCCTGAGTATTTTCGGGCAAATAGTCAAACTCGATCCGACCGGGATAAAGCTTGAGATCGACTAAGTAAACCGGCTTTTGTTTTGCTAAAACCCTTTGTAAAATGGCTCCGGGTTTCACCTCGGACTTGGCTCCCAGGATCCCTCGCCGTAATAGGATTTTTTCTCGATCGCAAACCACCAGCGATCGCGTCACCGTATTGGTTAACAATAAATGTGACGCCCAAGCTAACTCTTTGCGAACCATTTCGGGCAAATCATCGGCCAATTCAAAGCCCTCAACGCCGATTAACTCTACCGCTTCAGGCGATCGCGGCTGAATTTGTTTCCATAATAAGCCAATTAAAATTAACAAAGCACTTAAAATCACACCCAGGACATCAGAACGAGCTTGGGTTTCCGTCAATTCTGGGGTCAAAAAGCGGTTCAGCAGCAATAGGATCCCTGCCAGTATGCCGACCGCAATGGGCAACCGCTGCAAAACCCCCGGAGATTTTTCTGCCATGATTTCCTCGTCTTTATTCTGACTAATTGCCCTATTGCTATTGCTAAGTCCGGTTGCTTAACCCAAGTTCTTGACCGAGTTTAAATCTCATCCGCCTCTAAAATGCGTTGGAACAAATAACCCGTCCCCCTAGCGGTCAAAATCAACTCAGGATTACTCGGATCGTCTTCCAACTTGGCTCTAAGACGGGAAATATGCACATCCACCACGCGAGTATCCACATGACGTTCGGGAGTATATCCCCAAACTTCCTGCAAAATTTCTGAACGAGAAAACGCTTCTCCCGATCGGCTGACCAATAATTCTAGTAAACTAAACTCCATGCCAGTCAGCCGAATCCGCTCATCACCTTTATAAACTTGTCGCTTATTGGTATCAATTTTCAGACTGCCCACATGAATCACCCCAGAGCTAGGAATCCCCGAGGCGCCTACTTTATCTACCCGACGTAATACCGAGCGGATCCGCGCTTCTAATTCTTTGGGAGAAAAGGGTTTAACCACATAATCATCCGCACCCAATTCCAAACCAGTGATCCGATCGGCTACGTCCCCCAAGGCTGTTAGCATGATGATGGGTACGTCTGATTCTTTCCGCAATTCCTGACAAACGCCGTAACCATCGAGTTTCGGCATCATCACATCCAGAACGACCAAATCTGGGACTGTATTGCGAAAAGTTTCCAGGGCTTCCTCGCCGTCCGCTGCGGTAACAACGTCATAGCCAATCATCGAAAGCCGAGTTTCCAAAATTCGACGGATACTGGCTTCATCATCCACGACCAGTATTTTCTCCTTATGGTTTTCCAAGCTACCCAATGCTCCTTAAGTCTAATTACAAATCGTTAATTTTTACTACTTTACCATTTAGTAGATCCGATCTTCAGGGAAGGGGATTCGGGCTAAAACTCCCACCCTTTATAGAGTTGAGTATATTTTAAGATTCATTTCAAGTTTTATCTAATTTTTAACATTTTTTAGCATGGCTAAATCTCGCACTCAGTATATTTGCAATGAATGTGGCGCCGAGTTTCCCCAGTGGTGGGGTAAATGTACCAACTGTAACAGCGTCGGTTCCTTAGTGGAACAGGTGGTCGCGGATCTGCCAGAAAATTCCCATCGTCCTAGTTTGAACTGGAACAACAGCAATTGGATGAAAGGGGATGGGAAAAGCGCTGATAAATCCGATGGTCATCCGAGATCCTCGTTTAAGTTATCCCAAATTGCCGATGCAGCGGTATCCCGTAATGGCAGTGGTTTTGGTGAATTAGATCGGGTACTCGGTGGGGGCATTGTTCCCGGTTCTTTGGTGCTGATTGGTGGCGAACCGGGGATTGGCAAATCAACCTTGTTAATGCAGGTTGCCAACAGTATATCGTTGCAAAAACGAGTGCTTTATGTCAGCGGCGAAGAATCGGGAATCCAAGTGAAACTCCGCGCCCAACGGTTGCAAGTCCAAGCCGGATTAAAAGATGCCCAAAACAATTTAGAGAACGATCGGATCGCGGTAGCGGCGGATCCCACCAGCCCTCATCCGTATAAGGCACTGCTACCAACCCAGGGAGAAACTCCGGTGACAGGGGAAGTTTCCCGAAGCGATCGCCCCTCAGACTCCTCCCAGATGCCGGAAACATTACCGGAAGCACAATTTTATTTATTGCCGGAAACCGACCTGGAAGAAATTTTACGGGAATTAGAATCTCTGAAACCCTATTTAGCGATTATTGATAGTATTCAAACGATTTATTTTCCCTCGTTGACCTCCGCACCGGGATCCGTCGCCCAGGTGCGCGAATGTACCTCGGCTTTGTTGCAGGTGGCCAAACGGGAAAATATTACTTTATTTCTTGTGGGTCATGTGACCAAAGAAGGGGGAATTGCGGGGCCGAGGGTGTTGGAGCACTTGGTAGATACGGTGTTATTTTTTGAGGGCGATCGCTTTGCCAGTCACCGACTGTTGCGTTCGATGAAAAATCGGTTTGGGGCAACCCATGAAATTGGCGTCTTTGAAATGATGGCGCATGGCTTACAGGAAATTACCAATCCTTCGGAATTATTTTTGAGTAGTCGGGAAGAAGCCGTCACCGGCAGCGCGATCGTGGTTGCCCTGGAAGGAACTCGTCCCATTGTGGTGGAATTACAAGCCTTAGTCAGTCCCAGTAGCTACGGTTCTCCTCGTCGGTCAACCACCGGGTTGGAAGGAAATCGACTGTTGCAAATTTTGGCGGTATTGGAAAAACGGGTAGGAGTTCCCTTATCTAAATTAGATACTTATGTGGCGTCAGTGGGGGGACTTCAGGTGTCTGAACCCGCAGCGGATTTGGGAGTGGCGATCGCCATTGTCTCCAGTTTTCGCGATCGCGTGGTGGATCCCCATACCGTCTTAATCGGCGAAGTCGGGTTAGGGGGTCAAGTTAGACCGGTTTCTCAGTTAGAACTGCGGTTACGGGAAGCCGCCAAACTCGGATTTAAACGGGCGATCGTTCCCCCCCAGGCAAGCCTTCCCCCAGACTTAGACATCGAAATTATTTCCGTTGGCAAGGTACTCGATGCGATTCTAGAAGCAATCCCCGGACCATCTAATCCCCAATCTAATGATTTTTCCTCAGACCCGGAAAATATGGTCGCCAGAATTGAAGGCGATCGCGATCCAGAAGATGACTTTGATAACTTTGATGATTTTGACTCGGAAACGCCAGTCTTTTAAATTATGGCAGTTCTCGAAGTTATAAAATACAGAGATGTTGGTGGATTCCCGCATTCGCGGGAATGACAAGTTTTTTTGTACTTCATAAGTTTACGGGCAGAAATAAATTCACCACAGATCCCATTAGAAGAAAAGCTGTCATTCCCGCTTCAGGCGGGAATCCAACGATTTAAGCTGGGGAATGAAGAGTGCAATTAATTATGCTCACCTACTTAATTCTGCCAAGTGCTATATGTAGTATCTAGAAAATTCACCTGTCCAACGGACTGGCAACTCTTAGACTAGGATAAGTTTAGGCATTAGGCATTCTTGGGTTAAGGAAAATTTGATTGTGTCACGAATCATCAAAGTCAGGGGAATTTCATGGAGAAACAAAATTGGGTTAGCCGCCGCACATCAGTAGCCGAAGAATTGAGTTGTTTATTGTGGGGATCGGTTTTATTTGGCGGAAATATCACAGGCGATCTCAAGCAGCCCCCATTCAGCAATTTTTCTGACGCAGATTTATGCGAATTATTTACTTTTTTACGCGATCGTACATATTTGTCAGAAAATTATCTGCTGAAAGTGGCGATGTTAAACTGCTTACTTGCCTCTATGAGAGGTGCCACATTTTTGAATTATCTGCCTATAAATAAGACCCAAATTATTGATAAAAAACCACAAATAGAAAACTGGCTAACCCGCAGAAACGCAGCGGTCAGAGAAGAAATCCGTTTGTGTCAAATCAAACAATCTGACGGGGAAAATTATCCCAATAAAAATTTAGTTAATGCCTCCGCTGCCGAAATTTATCAGTATAGCCATCGCGATCGCAGTCAAGGCTTACAAAACTTAAAACACCAAATTGAGTCCGCCCTTTATGTGAATACGATACCCCAAGAATTTCGGCATCATTTTAAACAAGATTGGTTGCCTTATGTGAGCTTATTTTTTGCTAAAATTTTAATCAAGAATGCCAAAATTAGAACTATTATGCTGGCAATCCTAGAAGCTTTTAACCAGCTTGACTATCGGAAAAAAAAAATCCCCAAAGCCTCGGAAGCATTAGGACAATTTATTCATTTATTCGCCCATCCTCAAATTTGTTTAAGCTTAGTCCAGGTGATTGATTTTGACTGCCAGATGCTCAAACAAAAAATGCGTCAGTCAATCAACCAAGACTCAGGAGATGCTTTAGAACCAGAAGAGGTTGAGAAACCTACGATTTTGCCATCACCAATCAGTACCAATGGTCAGATCGATACGGTGTTATCAATCTTAGAAAACCGTCAAAGAGTCGAACAAAGCAATCACGCTCAACCTGCCAATGTGCCTATTCTGCCCGCCACCGGCGAAAGTACACCGACACCGCTTCGCGAACGCCAAATCGAAACCCTGCCAGCAAAAACTGCTGCCCAACCCGCCACACCTCTGGTAAAAAACCTTGACCAGAAACCTACCAGCCCTTTGCCGACCAACACACCGACAAACTCCAAAGTCAAAGGATCGGGATTACGCTGCAAATGTACCCATACCCTCACAGAACATTCCGATTCCGTGGTTTCTGTGGCTTATAGCACGGGAAATGGGGAAACACAGACCCTGGCAACCGGAAGTTGGGATAAAACCATTAAAATTTGGGCGATCGCTCCCAGCTTCGCCAAACCATTTTTAATCCGAACCCTCACCGCCCAT
Organism: Oscillatoriales cyanobacterium; assembly: GCA_011390955.1. GTDB lineage: Bacteria > Cyanobacteriota > Cyanobacteriia > Cyanobacteriales > Laspinemataceae > Planktothricoides. Next base: position 35,384 of record JAABRM010000059.1, read on the forward strand.
TCTGCCTCCGTTTACTCCGTTGCCCTCAGTGGCAATGCTCAAATCCTTGCCAGTGGTGGTGTAGACTGCACGATTCAACTCTGGAACCTGGGCAACATTGAGCATACCAGCACCGGCGCCTCATTAATGCGGACGCTTACAGGTCATACATTTCCGATTTATTCCCTGGCATTTAGCCCCGATGGTAAACTTTTGGCCAGTGGCAGTGGTGACTACACCATTAAAATTTGGCAAGTGGATACCGGCAAATTATTATTGACTTTGCTCGGTCATTCGAGTTTTGTTTACTCGGTAGCCTTCAGTCCTGACGGTAAAACTATCGCCAGTGGCAGTGCCGACAAATCCATTAAAATTTGGCAGGTGAGTAATGGTGAATTGCTGCGGACTTTAATTAGTTATGCCTCGGTTAATTCCGTTGCCTTCAGTCCCGATCGCCAATTTCTCGTCAGTGCGGGTGGGGATGAACGGATTAAACTCTGGCAATTAAACACCCGTCATTTCGGCGCCGATACCAGACCAGCCCCCACCCAAACCTTGACCGGCCACACTGGAGAGATATTTTCCCTAGCTTTTAGTCCGCGATCGCCAATTTTAGCCAGCAGTAGTTACGACAAAACGATCAAGCTGTGGAATTTTCAAACTGGCAATCTACTTTCTACCTTAACAGGTCATTTACACTCCGTTCATTCCGTAGCTTTTAGTTCCAACGGCATGACCTTAGTCAGTGCCAGCCATGATAAGACCATTAAATTATGGCAAATCATTCCAGAAACTAAAAAATCTTAGATTTTGGCTAAATTTTGGCTAAATTTTGGCTAAATTTTGGCTAAATTTTGGCTAAATTTTGGCTAAATCTTAGGTCAATTTGGCTAAATTTGGCTAAATTTTGGCTCAAACCCTTACCAGGAAGGATGGAAAGCCCATCTGCCATTCCGTTGCCATTATTACTCCTGTAAAAACTTGGTATAAGCATCACTCAGTTCTTTAATGGCTAACTGATAAAACTTTTCCCCATGTTCTGGGGTTGCCAAAGCGGGGTTAGATCCCATCCGACCATCGGGATAATGACAGCGAAAATCAGCAGCACCATAAATGGGATATCCAGAGGCGACCTCAGCCGCAAGTGCAGCTTGTTTAATTGCCTCTGGATAAAGATATTGTGTCACCGCTACTTCACTCGGCGTCGCATGAGATCCTTCTTGACTCCCATATAATTCCTTGGCTAATTTATACACCTCCGAACACATAAACCAATTACCGACTTGACATTGAACCCGATCGCCATTAGCTAAATTTAAATCTGCTAAATGGGCATAAGTTTGAGAAAAAGCCGCCTTCAGGGTGGCAATATTCCCTCCATGACCATTTATAAAGAAAAACTTAGTAAATCCGGCTTTAGCCAAGGTCGTTATATAATCTTGAATCAGGGAAATCATCGTGGTTGGACGCAGGCTAATCGTCCCAGGAAAGCCCGTGTGATGCAATGCCATCCCCACATTAATGGTTGGCCCAACCAACGCCTTCGTGGTTTCTCCCACTCCACGGGCGATCGCCTCGGCACAAATAGCATCAGTGCCAATTAAACCCGTTGGCCCATGTTGTTCAGTGGAACCAATTGGCATTATGATGCCAGTAGACGTTTGTAGATATGCTTCAACTTCCGGCCAGGTACTTAAATGTAACAGCATGAACGCCTCTCGTTTTTTTCAGGATTCTCGTGAGGGATATTTTATCGATATTTTATCGATCGTATCTTCTCCCCTGCCATAGTCCCATTTTGTTAAGCCAAATTTAAGAAAAGGTTTCCGGGAGATTATGTTGTCAACTGACCTCAGTAAAATATCATTGAAAAAAATATCCTGATTCACTTCGGAAAATTGTTCCATCTAATCAAAATAAATCTTATGAGTTTGTCCAGTCCATTCGCTCAAGATTAGCCGCTCTGAGATATCATTAGCCGCTCAAATTTGCGTCCCCTTCTCTGGAGAATTGCCCAAAAATTCTCTCTAACAAAAAATCTCCTCCATCCCCAGAGATTTCCCTCCGGGAAGCTATGCGCGATCGCCGTTCCCTCAGACCTTCACCTAACAATTGCTTGGTTATGTTATCAATAGAACCCAATTTTACTCAACCTAAACTCGCTCAAGGAAATCATGTCCTTGTGGTCGAAGATGAAGACCTCATTCGAGAGATGCTCGTCTTAGCATTAGAAGAAGAAGGATATCAAGTTACAGCCACCGCCGATGGACAAACTGCCCTCAACTATTTATCGGCTGCTGAAGCCGCCGAAGCAGGATCTAATTTTGATTTAATTCTGCTAGATATTATGCTTCCCAAAGTTAACGGATTAGATTTATGTCGTTTACTGCGGCATCAAGGCAACCCAATCCCCATTCTCATTCTCAGCGCCAAAGGCAGTGAAACCGACCGGGTATTAGGATTGGAAGTTGGGGCCGATGATTATGTCACCAAACCCTTTAGCATGAGAGAGTTAATGGCTCGTTGTCGCTCATTATTAAGACGACAAAGACTCAATGGCACTTCATCCACCCAATTTCTCCAATTTGGTCAAATTACTCTCTGTCCGCAACAATGTCGCGTCACCGTTCGCGGTGAAGAAGTCAATCTTTCCCCCAAAGAGTTTAAGCTTCTGGAACTTTTTTTAAGTTACCCACGCCGAGTCTGGTCGCGAGATCAATTGCTCGATCATGTATGGGGATATGATTTTGTCGGCGATAGTAAAACTGTAGACGTTCACATTCGTTGGTTACGGGAAAAATTAGAACAAGACCCTAGCCACCCAGAATATATTATTACCGTCAGAGGCTTTGGCTATCGATTAGGTTAAACGGATTAGTGGCATCAAAATTCGGCAACATTCTGTTTAATTTTTACCTTCAATTTCTTCCTTGTAACCATGCCCTTACTAGACTTTTTTCTCGGGTTGGCGCTAGGAATTACTATATGCCTTTGCCAGCGCTGGTGGCTCGACCGGCAGATCCACAGAATATTAAATATGTTACTTCCAGAGGCGATGTCCGTTGATTTACCGATGTTCTCTCGGTTACGACGGGCGATCGCCTTAAGCAAACAACATCAAGAAAACCAAGCCGAACAAATCAAAACCTGGCAAGAAATCGTCCAAGTGGCTCCTGTAGGTTTCTTGCAAGTGGATGTAGAAAACCAGCTAATCTGGTGCAATCAGCAAGCCCAAAAGCTACTTCGCATTCACCCGAATTGGCGGCAAGGTCACACCCAGTTATTAATTGCCCTAGTTCGTTCCTATGAACTGGATCAATTAATCGAACAAACTCGCATCGCACAACGGCCACAAGTCCAAGAGTGGTTATTTTATCCTTTTACTCAAGATGCAGAAGAAATTGGCGATCGCCTTGGCGTCACCCTCCGGGGTTATAGTTGTTTACTCCCTGATGGTGACATCGGTGTGTTCCTGGAAAATCGGCAACCCCTGGTTAACCTAACTCAAAGTCGGAATCAGTGGGTCTCCGACCTCGCTCACGAACTCAGAACCCCTTTAACCTCGATCCAATTAGTCGTAGAAATGTTACAAGGACGCCTCGACCCTTCTTGGAATCAGCGTCTAGAACGGGTATTACATGAAATTAATCGCTTAATTCAATTAGTCAAAGATTGGTTAGAACTTAGCCTTATGGAAGTCGCCCCCAGCGAGCATCTTTCCTGTAAACCTCTCAATCTCTCAGCTTTAATTCACTCGGTTTGGCAGACCCTAGAACCAATTGCCAATCAGAAACAAATTACTCTGAACTATTCCGGGCCAGATAATTTGCTGATCGAAGCTGACGAGAATCGTCTTTATCGGGTTTTCCTGAATATTTTCGATAACAGTATTCGCTACAGTCCCCCTGGCAGTCAAATTTATGCCGTAGTCACCCCAGTCATTCCTGAAACCAGTGACCCCCTTGAAACATCCCCGGTTACGTCCCCGGTTGCCCCTCCGGTTGAGTCCCCGGTTGAGTCCCCGGTTGAGTCCCCAGTTGCGCTCACGGTAAGTATCGATATCATAGATTCAGGCTCAGGATTTACTGAAGCGGATCTGTCTTCCGTATTCGATCGCTTCTATCGCGCTGACTCATCTCGCACTAAGCAGGCAATTTTAGGCAAGAATCTGTCTAACAACGGACATTCTTTGCCCATGAATACCGGCACTGGTTTAGGGTTAGCGATCGTCAAGCAAATAGTCGAAGCACACGGTGGCGTTATCTCCGCTCAAAATCACCCTAAAATTGGTGGGGCTTGGCTAAAAATTTTGCTGCCAACCTTTTCACCTCAAGCTCATCAATCTAAGTAAATCCTCAGTCAATCATTTGAATAAAAACTTCTTATTTAAGCTAAAAACATATAGTTAAGCTTAAATATATATTTAACATAACATCGATTCACTATTTTTAATCTATCATAAGATGATTTATTTTATTTAACATATAATTTTATTTTAATGTCAATTAGCAACACTCAGTTAAAACGTCAACTAAAACGATTAGAGCAAGATACCTTACGCATGGGTGCGTTAGTGGAACAGTCTTTTCGTCTGAGTAATCAAGCCTTATTCCAGAGAGACCTCGCAGCGGTTCAAGCTATTCCTTATCTAGATAAACAAATCGATCGATTTTATCGCCAAATCGAGTCAGACTGTGTATTACTGATTACCTTACAAGCCCCGGCATCCCAAGATTCTCGTTTAATTGGTGCGTTTATGCAGCTAATTAGAGATTTAGAAAGAATTGGTGATTATGCTAAAGATATTTCAGAAATTGCCGTGCAACTTTTTCCTTATCAAAATCATGCAATTTTACTCAAAATTATGCCACAAATTGAGTTAATGTTTCATCATGCTCAAGCCATGCTGGCTACTAGCTTAACAGCCCTTTCCGAATTAGATGCAGAAGTGGGTAAACGAGTTAAACAACTAGATTCTACCGTCGATGATTTATACGAGCAAATTTATCAAAATTTAGCCCGACAACGAGATATTCAAGGTTCCGTTGAACCCTTTTTATTAATTGTCTTAGCGATTCGTCATCTCGAACGCATGGCTGACCATGCCACCAATATTGGGCAAAGAGTCGCTTATATTGTCATTGGTCATCGTCCTTAGTCACCATTTAACCCTTGGCATACCCTCAAAGATATCGGCAATCAACCTAGGCATAAATGCTACCTAAAAAATCAAATAATTCATATAAATATCGCGAATTTTACCAAATATATAAAAATATAAAAACACACAAATAAAAATAAATAATTACCGATAAAAAATTAATAAAAGAATCATCCAATCTTTACCTGACCTTAAAGTTTAAAGGTAAACCTATATCCCGGAACTGTGTAAAAATCGTATTCCTATTCGCCAACATTAGTTTAACCAACATGAGTGATGCAACGTTGAATTATTGACTTCAGGATCCAATAAATTACCAAATATTGCCATATCCATGTTACATTTTTCAGTATTTGTTCTGGCGGTGTCTGTCTGTATCTAGAAAACAGGTCAGGTGCTTCTTCGGTGGTCAAGTAGCAAAGATGTTGTCCCAACAGCTTTCTATCATCCACTAGACCGCTCATCCATGAGCAATCATCAATGAGCGCCCTAAGAACCCCCCAACATCGGTAGATGGGCGATCGCTTCTGCGGCCTCCTCTGGATCCAGCCAACAGCGGCTTTATGATCTTTGCCTAAACTTAGGCAGGCTCAGAGTCCCGGCGCGATCGATATCAACCATTTCACCTGAATTCAGACTAGACATAGATATAGATTCAGACTAGATCCATCCAATCCAGCAACAATCTTTCATTAGAGCCTTATGCTCTGATTACAAACGAATGGTGTGAGGAAATCATCATGTTAAAACTATTGTGGTCAGGACTACGATCCAGTCCCGCAGCCCTCGGTGCTTTACTACTGTTGTCTAACTCAGCCTTGGCTCAAACGACACCAGAAGTCTCAAATATTGATACGACTGAATCCTCGTCAACTTCTCTGGTTGCCGATCCCGCCTCTGACATCCTGCAACAAATTGAACAATATAATCCCATTGACTTATCTCAGGGGGAGAATGACCCACTTGAGCGAGTCAACTCCGTAAATCAGTTGCGCGATGTTCGCCCCACGGACTGGGCGTTTCAAGCATTGCAAAACTTGGCGCAACGCCACCAATGTCTGTTGGCATACCCAGATGATACCTATCGGGGCAACCGTGCCATGACTCGTTACGAGTTTGCTGCTGGTTTGGATGCTTGTTTAGAGCAAATCCAACGACAACTTGCCACCTTGGATACTGGCGTTTCCGCCGCAGACCTGCAAACCTTACGGCGTTTGCAAGAAGAATTCGCCGGAGAACTGACGATTCTCCGTCGCCAAGTTGATGCCCTAGAAGTTCGCACCGCTGAACTCGAAGCCAATCAGTTTTCCACCACCACTAAACTTAATGGGACAGTGATTTTTGCCCTTGTCGATGCTTTTGGCGATCAAGAACCCGCTGCCAATATTGCCGGTGGAGAAAATGTGCAAACCTCGTTTGGCTACCGGGTGCGGATGAATTTGGACACCAGCTTTACCGGCAAAGACCGTCTGCGAACCCGGTTACAAGCCATAAATGTTGCTCGCTTGGATCGGGTAACAGGTACAGCTATGGCTCGCTTAGGCTTTGACGGAGAAGATGGCGGCGAAATTACCCTCGATCGTCTCGACTATCGCTTCCCACTCAGCGATAAAGTCCGGGTGAACATTGGCGCCGCTGGGTTTGAAATTGACCGATTTGTCCCAACTCTCAATCCTCTGTTTGAAAGTGATGACACAGGGGCACTTTCTCGGTTTGCTCGTCGTAACCCTGCGGTTCACCGAGCCCCTGACGACGGTGCGGGGATTGGGTTTGAAATTAAACCTAGCGATAAAATCCGCATCGATTTGGGGTACTTTTCCAACAATAGCAATCGTCCCATCCCCAAAAATGGACTCTTCAATGGCGTTCATAGCTTACTTGGTCAGATCGCTGTCTCGCCCATAGAAAATCTAGATGTAGCTTTTACTTATGTCAACTCTTACACCCCTGGTGATGATGTCAATGTCACCGGCACCACCGGCAGTCGCAATGCTTCTCGGCCATTTGGCAGCGTTGCCACGTCTGGCAACCATTTTGGCTTGCAAACCAGTCTTAACTTTAACCAAGTCACCCTTTCCGCTTGGGGCGGTTATGTCTCGGCTGAGGCTAAAGATGGTCCCGATGAAGGAAATAAAGCGGATATCTGGAACTGGTTGGTCTCCCTGGGGGTAGAAGATTTAGGGACTGAAGGAGATCAGCTAGGTTTTATCTTTGGGATGCCACCAAAATTGACTGATATCGATAATGGAACCAGCGATCCCAGCACTTCTTTGCACTTTGAAACCTTATATCGCTATCCCTTGAGCAACCGAATTAGTATTACCCCTGGTTTTATTTTGATTACCAATCCCAATCACGACGATAACAACGACACGGTTTGGGTCGGCACCGTCCGAACTACCTTCAAATTCTAGGTCAATTGAAGAACTTTAGCGGCGAACATTCATCGCCGCTAAGTTCTAATCTCGATCGCGTTTCGATCGTTCAATTTCCTATTAAGGCACCCCCGCAATAGTTAGTTATTTAAGAGGATTCTTATGTTATTTCAATCTCGTCCGCTCCGTCAGGCTCTACTGGTTCCCTTGATGGCACTATCTCTAACAGTTTCTGCTTGTCAGCAACGTGAAAATACAACCACAGGGGAACAAAACACCGCTAATCAGACAACCCTTTCTCTCAGTGGTGCTGGGGCTAGTTTTCCCGCTCCCCTATATCAGCGTTGGTTTAAGGAATACAATACAGCCAATCCTAATATCGAAATCAGTTATCAATCCGTGGGCAGTGGCGCTGGAGTCAAGCAATTTATGGCTGGTACGGTGGATTTCGGTGCCAGCGATGGTGCCATGAAGCCTGAAGAAATTGCCCAGGTTAGCAAAGGGGTGGTACTGCTGCCGATGACCGCTGGTAGTATTGTTCTCGCCTATAATTTACCCGGTGTAGAGGGTCTGAAACTTTCTCGGCAAAATTATGTTGATATTTTGTTAGGGAAAATTACTCAGTGGAATGACCCCGCAATTGCGGCGGATAATCCCGGTCTTTCTTTGCCGGATCAGCCAATTCAAGTAGTTTATCGATCGGATGGGAGTGGCACCACAGAGGTTTTTACTAAGCATTTGAGCGCGATTAGCGAGGAATGGAAAGCCGGTCCCGGAGAAGCCAAAACTGTAGAATGGCCCGTTGGAGTTGGCGCGAAAGGTAATGAAGGGGTAACGGCTCAAATTAAGCAAAACCAAGGGGCGATCGGTTATGTTGAATTTAGCTATGCTAAATTACAAAATTTACAAATGGCCACTCTAGAAAATAAATCCGGTAATTTTATCGCTCCTACCTTTGAATCAGCATCGAAGACTTTAGAAGCAGTGACTTTACCAGAAGATTTGGTTGCCTTTATTGCCGATCCCGAAGGCACTGATTCATATCCGATTGTTACTTATACTTGGCTACTGGCTTACCAAGAATATGACAATCCTGAGAAAGCTAAAGCTTTGAGAGAAGTGTTGAAATGGTCACTCACTGAAGGTCAAAAAGTTAGTCAAGAGTTGGGCTATATTCCCCTTCCAGCAAATGTTGTATCTAAAGTGCAAGCATCTGTAGATACTATCAAACCATAGAAAAATTTTGTTGGACTAGCCTTAGATCGATCGCTAGTCCTTGTTTATTACTTGACCGTCAATATCTCCATAAAATGCCACTGGGAAAGATCCTATTTCACCAGGGCAATTTTTTGTTAGATAACTTTAGATAACTTTTGATTAGATTTCATCCACCCCAGTTTTTGCCGCTGTTATCCTTTGAACTTCATACTCAAGTCCAGCCACGATGAACGGGTAATTGGTGCGCTGGTAGAGATGTAGTCTACCCCAGTTTCGGCAACGGTGCGGATATTTTCTAAAGTGATGTTACCAGAGGCTTCGATCTTGATTCTTGGGTTCTGTTGGCGAATCTTTTTTACTGCTTGGCGCATCCGATCTGGTGACATATTATCCAGCATGATAATATCCGCGCCATGTTTTAAGGCTGCTTCTACTTGATCCAGAGTTTCTGTTTCTACTTCTATGGTCAACGGATAAGGGATTTGATCTCGGATATTGGCGATCGCCTCTCCAATTCCTCCAGCCGCCGCAATATGATTATCTTTAATCATCACCGCATCATCAAGTCCCAGGCGATGGTTTCTCGCTCCTCCGACTTGCGTCGCATACTTTTCCAACAGTCTCAGTCCGGGAGTTGTTTTGCGGGTATCAACCAGTTGCACTGGTAGATCGGCAATTTTGTTCACATATTGCCTGGTCAGAGTGGCAATCCCACTTAAGCGCATCGTTACGTTTAGCGCAACTCTTTCCCCTAACAGCAGATTATCCGAGGATCCAGAAAGGCCCGCAATCACTTGTCCTGGTTGGCAGCATTCCCCTTCTTCGATCAATGCTTCCCACTGAATATTTGGATCCAATAAATAAAATATCCGACTGGCGATCGGCAATCCGGCAATCACTCCCGGTGCTTTGGCCACCCATTCAGCTTCTTGACTAAGTGCTTTGCCTTTCTGGAAGACCCCAGAGGTGCGATCGCCTCGACCAATATCCTCTCGTAACCAATCTTGCAATACAGGATCCAACACGACCCAAGGAGCCAATACAGCCATAAATTTTCCGTCCTAAACTCTCTTATATATAGTCGCCTCGATTGGTATTAAATGAGTCAGGAAAATTAAAAAGCCCAAAACCCTTACCAGACAAAGGTTTTGGGGGTGCCAAAAAATTTTTTTCAAAAAAGTTGGTTTTAGGGGTTGACAAACCAATTCAGGTTTGTTAGATTAGTAAAGTGCCTGAAGGACGAAACGCCCCACGGCACCCCGCACCTCGATAACTCAATAGTTTGAAAGCCTATCACATTTTGTTGGATCTCGTCAAGTTAATCCTTTTTTTCAC
>JAABRM010000060.1 GCA_011390955.1 Oscillatoriales cyanobacterium
GCCAATCGATGTGGATTAATTAATTAACTCGCTGGCGATCGAATTATTCATCCAAGGTAGGGACACGGCAATGCCGTGTCCCTGGCGATCGAATTATTCATCCAAGGTAGGGACACGGCAATGCCGTGTCCCTACGAATGCGGCTTATTTGAAATTGATATTATTGTCCCCGTCCTGGTTGGCAATCGATAAAAATCAATGCCTCGGTATCTAGAAAACTAGCGATCGCCATCTCGATTGTTGCTTCAATGGGATAATCGATTTCATTAGCGCGGGCAATCATTGCCGAGCGAATTCTTTCCGGTAAGCGTTCTAAAATTATCTCCGCATCATTGGCCGATAATTGGTCTATTTTTTGAGTTATTTTTTTTGGCATAAACAGAAACCCGGTTTCTGGGCTATTATAACGAAGAAACCTGACAAACCGGGTTTCTTTTACGCATCCCACCGTTAACTTTGAGATCCACAACAGAAACCCGGTTTCTGAGCCATAACGAAGAAACCTAAGAAACCTAAGAAACCGGGTTTCTTTTCCGCATTCCACCGTTAACTTTGATACCAACAACAGAAACCCGGTTTCTAGGCTATGGGCTATTATTTAACCGGACTTTTCTTTATCTTGTGCCAGCTTTTGCAACAGGGGGCACTGACGGCTGACTGATTGTACGCGCACATAAGGAGGTTGTGCAGGGATTTCTCGATCGATGCGAATATGGACAAATGCCAAACCAAAGGTTAAAGCGACTCCTGCCCCGGTATGAATCAAACCCACAAAACTGGTTGCGGTGGCTTCGGCGATAATTAATAAAACTCGTTTAGAAATCTGCATTATCTTGTCCTTAAACTCGATAATGCTGTTGTAAAATTTCGGTTATACCCGAAAGCAAGGAAACATTCAGGAAACGCTGAAAGCATTATACTGAAAGTATTCGGGTAGGTTCGGGTAGGGGTTTCGATTTCGGGAACCCGAAACTTTCCCGAAACTTGCCGAATTTGGTGCTATTTCTTTGGTGTGATTTGTTATGTCCAACTTCAGTTATGGCCCGGAACTGCAAAGTCGGGTGCAGCAGCTTCTAGAAATTTTAATCGACTATGCCAACTGCGACTTAGAAGGAAATCTGGATCGGATTAACCTAGATGCACGGTGGGAAGAGGAAAACCAGAAAAATCGGGAAAACCAGAAAGATCGGAAAAAGTACCATATAGCGGTAGAAACCACCCTGGAAGATTTGCGGGTGTTGCTTTACAGCAGCGCGAGAGTGGATCGAAAAACCAAATTGGCACAGCGGAAGGATATCGGGGCATTACTCACCCATTATTTAGAACGTCTGGAACTTTGGGAAGATCGCCGGGTTAAAAAGCCGGGTTCCCGTCGATGGATTTTTACTTTGAAGCTATGGAGTAAGGACAAAACCGAGAACCTGCGAAAGTTTGAAAAGGAGTGGGACAACAAATTAGGGGGTAGCAAGCCATCTTTGACTATTGAGGTGAGTAGCTCCACTGCACCATCTGGCAAGGGGAAGCAGGGGGGTATCGCTACGGTGGGCTTAGAAAATATCGCCGAAATTCCCGTATGGGTGGGACGGGATGCCCTAATCCAAGAGTTAAAAGCCAAATTACTCGCACCGGAAACCGCCCCGAAAGTGCTGGCGATTATTGGGCAAGGGGGTATCGGTAAAACCAGTTTAGGGGTGAAGCTGTTGGAAAGTTTGGGGGTGCAGTTGCAACCGCCAAACCTCACCGAAATCTGTGTTTATGAAAAAGTCCTCTATTTTAAAGTTTACCCAGGGACGAGTTTTGATAGTGTGGCGGAGTTTCTGCTGCGCGGGTTGGACATGGAAACCGTGGAACCGTTGAAAACTCCAGAGGAAAAAATCCGCAATGTCCTGGAGGGGTTGACGAAACAGCGCGGAGTCGTGGTTTTGGATAACTTAGAAGATATTTTACACCCAGCATCGGCTGCGAATGCCGGGAAAGCCCTGTCTGGGGAATGGGGACAATTGCTCAATCGCTTTGTCTATGGCAATCATTGCTCAACGATTATGCTCACCAGTCGGGAATTTCCGGTAGATTTGGCGGATTCTCGTGCGCGAACTCCGAAACCTGACCCGAAATTGGTCGAGTTGCTGACTTTGGTGGGGGTCAGCGATGAAGCTGGGGTGGAAATTTTGCGGCTGCGTGGGTCTGCCGATAGTGAAGCAGACCAGGAATGGATTGCGGAACGAGTCAAAGGCAATACATTTTTATTAGCTCAATTAGCGGCGATTGGTTTAGAAAGTCCGGGGTATTTGCGACAACATCCCGAACTGGTGGCAGAGGAGGCAGAACCGATTCTACAAGCGCAACTGATGCGGCAAAGTGAGGCAGCACGGGATTTGTTGCGGCAAATGTGCGTGTTGCGGACGGGGATTGATATCCCAGGATTAACGTTTTTGCGCCTTTATACCGATGACAAGGAAAAAGATATTCGCTTTGAGATGGCGGCAATATTGGAAGAACCGGCAGAGTTGACCAAGGCAGAACTGAAAGAAACTGAGGAAATTGTTCGGCATTTGGTGAATAGTTCTTTGGTGCAGGGTCGCTACGATCGGAAACGGTGTGAATGGTTTTATGACCTGCATCGTTTGATGGTGGAATATCTGCAAACGGCATATCAGGCAGAATTGCCGCAACTGATGGAACGGGTTTATAAGTTTTACTGCACTGGGAAAACTGTCGAAAATCCCAAAACCCTGGAAGATTTGCGGCCACTTTTAGAAGCCCAGTATTTTGCTTTTCAGTTGGGGAATTATGATGAAGCCTCTAGTTTATTGATGGGAACGATAGAGAAATATCTCAAACCTTGGGGATATTGGAGTTTCTTAAAAGACTTATATGAGCAAATTTTGCCTTCTGTTGATGAGGAAACCCGTCCTTATTATCTATCACGAATTGGTTCGAGATATCGCGATTGGGGTAACTGGGACACGGCGGAAAAATATTATCAGGATGGTTTAAAAATCGCCCAAGCACAAAATAATCAAAGTCTAGTTGCTAATTTTCAAGGACAATTGGGAGATATCGCCCGATATCGCGGCAAATGGGATGAAGCAGAGAAACTCTATCGGCAATCTTTGGAATTGAGTACCGAATTGGGCGATCGCGCTGGGATGGCTTGGAGTTGGGGATGTTTGGGAGATATCGCCGAAAGTCGAGGCAATTGGGATAAAGCGGAGAAACTCTATCGGCAATACTTGGAAGTGATGACCGAATTGGGCGATCGCGCTGGGATAGCTTCGAGTTGGGGAAGCTTGGGATATATCGAACAATGTCGCGGCAATTGGGATGAAGCGGAGAAACTCTATCGGCAATGTTTGGATTTGAGAACCGAATTGGGCGATCGCGCTGGGATGGCTTACGGTTGGGTAAAATTGGGAGATATCGCCCGAAAACGCGGGAATTGGGATGAAGCGGAGAAACTCTATCGGCAATCTTTGGATCTGAGAACCGAATTGGGCGATCGGGCTTGGATGGCAGCAACTTGGGCAAGCTTGGGAGAAAACGAACTGGGCAAAGGTAATCTCGATGCGGCGGAAAAATATTTAACCGAAGCTTTAGCCGATATGGAAAAGCTGGGAATGACCTGGCATATTGCCGAAACTAATTTTGACTTGGCTAAATTATGGCGTCAGCGAGGCAACGAGGAAACTGCCCAAAAGCATTACGAAAAATCCCATCAACTCTATGAAAAATTAGGGGCGATGAAGGATTTAGAACGGATTGAACGGGACTGGAGAGAAACCGGGTTTCTTATTTGAATTCCACCGTTAACCGATATATCCACAACAGTGGAGACTTTCGTAGGGTGCGTTAGGCTGGCGATCTATTTTCGGCGAAAAACAATCAGCCTAATTGCCAGCCGTAACGCACCATTAACCCGGATATGAAAACCGGGTTTCTTCTTTGAATTCCACCGTTATAGCGGTTTTCATTTTAATAGAATACGGCAAGGGCGAAGCATTCCAGTAGTAGGGGCGAATGGCCATTCGCCCCTACATTGGTTAAAATACTAATTTTACTGCCGGAATGCTTCGCCCCTACAAATATTTCTGGTTTACTCGCGGAGAAAATTGCTGTAATATCCTGAATAGAAACCCGGTTTCTGTGTACCGTTGGCATTTCGTTAGTTTTCCATTACCCTTCTCACAAACCTCTGGTGACAATTTCTCTTACTTCTCCAATAAATTCGGCAGGCGTTTGAATCACTAAACCACTCTTTGCCGCCACTTCCGCCGTAAAATCTTTAGTATTTAGGCTCAAAAGACGGTCAACTTTTGCCAGAACTGCTGCCGCTAATATTGGAGTATCTTTAGCTTCAATAATCGTTTTCCATCGTTCCGATTCGGCTGGCTGAGGATTAGGTTGAATTTCTGGATCTATCGCGGCTATTATCTGGGTAAAAATTGGTATAGCTGCCGGTAACTTTTTTTTGAAATTGCGCTGACATTCCTCCATTACCTGCTCTGATACAACTAACTTGAACAGACCAATTTCTGCCATCGTCAACACAGCACGACTCGCTCCCGTTTTAGAGCCACATCCGGCAATTAAAATGCTAGTGTCTGCAAATATCCTACGCATCAAGACTGTTGCTCCTGAAAAATACTCTCTCTCTCCTCGTCTATTCCCGCTAACAAATCGGTCAATCTCACATTTTCATTATCCATCATCGCCACGATTTTATCGATGAGTTGGGGAACTTGAGGCGATTTGGGAGATAGAAAAATTAACTGACCGACTTGAATTAACTCCAAGCGATCGCCCTCAGTTACATTCAGGGAATCTTGCATAGACTGAGGAATCATAATTTCTCCTCTCTTGCCGATCGTAATTGGTAATTGTTTCATCTCTAAATTGGTTTCTGGTGAATTTATTTGCATAAATTTTATGGTTTTATTTTTCGTCATAATCAGCGGTTAAATTCATTTTAGCCGATTTACCAGACTTTGGCCACGAAGGTGCGAGAGTTACAGAAACCGGGTTTCTTATTTGAATTCCACCGTTAACTTTGATATTCTGAATAGAAACCCGGTTTCTTCTTTGCCGAAGTTAGTTAACCTCAAAACCAAGGTCCAGAAACCGGGTTTCTTCAGAAAACCTTTGCCGAAGACAAAAAGTTAACGCAGAAACCCGGTTTCTTCTTTGCCGAAGTTAATTAACCTCAAAACCAGGGTCCAGAAACCGGGTTTCTTCAGAAAACCTTTGCCGAAGACCAAAAGTTAACGCAGAAACCCGGTTTCTTCTTTGCCGAAGTTAATTAACCTCAAAACCAGGGCCCAGAAACCCGGTTTCTTATTTAACGCAAGGATAAAATCCGATCGCCTTTAGTTAAATCCTGACTTGCTTCCAAAACTGCTTGACGCGCCCAACTATCTGCTGCTAAAATATCATCTAAAGATGGATTTTGGCAGTTATTCCCTTGGTGGCGATCGCAGGTTTTTTCAATTACACGGGGAATATCTAAAAACGCAATTTTCTCATCTAAAAATAGCGCCACCGCTTGCTCATTGGCCGCATTTAAAACCGCCGTCATCGAACCGCCAGCGCGACCTGCCGCATAAGCTAATTCCATACAAGGATACTTATCATGGTCAGGTTCTCGGAAAGTTAAATCACCGGCTTTAACTAAATCTAACCGTTGCCAATCCGTATAAATTCGCTCTGGCCAAGACAACGCATAAAGCAACGGCAACCGCATATCCGGCCAACCCAATTGAGCCAAAACCGACGTATCTTGCACCTCAATTAATGAGTGAATAATACTCTGAGGATGAATCACAATATCAATATTATCGTAATCCATGCCAAACAGATAATGCGCCTCAATTACCTCTAAACCTTTATTCATCAAAGTAGCAGAATCAACGGTAATTTTTCGACCCATAGACCAGTTAGGATGTTTTAAAGCATCAGCCACTTTCACCGAGGCTAATTTTTCCACCGGCCAATCCCGAAAAGCCCCCCCAGATGCAGTGAGAATAATCCGCCGCAAACCCCCATCCAGCACCCCTTGCAAACATTGAAAAATTGCCGAATGTTCCGAATCCGCAGGCAGCAATTTTACCCCATATTTTTCTACCAAAGGATTCACCACTGGCCCACCAGCAATCAGGGTTTCTTTATTCGCCAAAGCAATATCTTTCCCCGCTTCGATCGCCGCAATTGTTGGCAGTAACCCCGCGCAACCGACAATCCCCGTCACCACCGCTTCCGCATCCCCGTAAGCAGCCACGGTTTTAATCCCTTCTGCCCCTGCGGTTAAAATCGGCTGGGGGTCAACATGGGCGATCGCCTCGCGCAACTCTGGCAACAACGACTCATCGGAAATTGCCGCAATTTCCGGGCGAAACTGCTCAATTTGCCGCGCCAACAAGCCCACATTCCGCCCTGCGGCAATGCCCACCAACCGAAATTTATCGGGATGTTGCGCCACAATATCCAAAGTTTGAGTGCCAATCGAGCCGGTGGATCCTAAAAGTGTAATAGCTTTCACGATTTCTTAACAATCAACAACAAACCTACTATAAAATTTTCCGGCGCCCTCGCGATCGCAATTTCTTGGCAACCAGCAACGCGCAATTCTCCAGTATTTCCACTTAGGCTATGTCATGCTAAAGAAAAAAAGGATCTAAACCATGTCTACTGAATCAAAAACCGAAAAAATTGTGGTTGTGGGCGCTGGTTGGGCCGGTTTAAGCGCCACCTACCACCTAGCCAAACAAGGTTACAACGTCACCCTCCTCGAAGCGGGGCCTTATCCCGGTGGGTTGGTGGCTGGCTGGAAAACTGAGCACGGACGGTCCGTAGAAGCGGGAATTCACGGATTTTGGTATCCCTACAAAAACATCTTCAAATTAATCGATGAATTGGGCATTCAACCCTTCACCCCTTGGACAAAATCCGCCCAATATTCCCCCGCAGGATTAGAAGTAGAATCGCCAATTTTTCAACAAGAACCGCCCCTCCCTACCCCCCTGGGGACATTTCTTTATCCGCAATTTCAGCGCTTACCTTTTATCGACCGACTATCAGCATTACCCATGCTTTATGCCTTAATTGATTTTGACAATTCCGATGCAGCATGGCGACGGTATGACTCGGTGACAGCCAGAGAATTGTTTAAACAATATGGAGTATCCGGTCGCCTATATAGTGATGCTTTTAACCCCATGTTATTAGTGGGCTTATTTGCTCCGGGTGAGCAATGTTCAGCGGCAGCAGCGTTAGGAATGCTGTATTATTTTATCTTAGCCCATCAACCGAATTTTGATGTGATGTGGTGTCGGGGAACCGTAGGCGAAAAAATCTTTCGCCCTTGGGTGGAACGGATTGAAGAAGCTGGGGGCAAAATTATGGCAAATCGCCGCGTCACAGATATTCTGTTCAACGAGTTAGGTGAGGCAACGGACGTAGTTTGTGGGGACGAAATTTTTGATACCGATGCGGTAATTTTCGCCGTAGGCATTACCGGGATGAAAAAGATTGTGGCGGGCAGTTCTCATTTACAAAGTCGCCCAGAATTTAGAAATATAATGAATTTATCCGGGATTGATGTGCTGGCAACTCGCTTATGGTTTGACCGCAAAATTAATATTCCCCGTGCTTCAAATGCTTGTTTTGGCTTTGATGAAACTACGGGCTGGACATTTTTCGATCTGAATGCTTTGCATGATGAATATCGGGATGAACCGGGCACCGTGGTAGAAGTTGATTTTTATCATGCCAATCAATTTTTACCTTTAACAGATCGAGAAATTGTGAAAATCGTTAAAGGCTATTTAACCACTTGTATTCCTGAGTTTGGTCAAGCCAAGATTATTGATAGTAGCGTGATTCGCTTGCGCCAAGCGGTGACTCATTTTTCCCCTGGCAGTTATCAATATATGTTGCCTGCCCAGACCAGTATTAATAATGTGTTTATGAGTGGGGATTGGATTGTTAACCGTCATGGTTCTTGGTCACAGGAAAAAGCTTATGTGACTGGCTTGGAAGCGGCAAATTTAGTCATTTCCCGGCTGAAAAAGGGCAAGGCAGCGGAAATTATTCCCGTGGAAGCCGATGAACCCCATATTCAGGGTTTGCGAGAGATTAACCAAGCGGTGCGATCGCTTACTGAGACTTTTCTGCCTAAGTTTTGGTTGCCTTAATTTTGACCTAAATCAAAGGTAGCATTAATATTAGGGTGCGTTAGGCGCTCAGATTTGCCGGAAATAAAACCTGGTTTAAATTTAGCGCCGTAACGCACCATTTGTCCGGCTAACTTTATTGATAAATAATATTATCTAAGGATAAATTTGACTATAATAAAATTGACCAGATTAAAACGATATAGTTAGGACTTATGCAACGACTCTATATATGGGGGATTGGTGCGTTACGCTCCGCTAACACACCCTACGAATAGCGTTTATGCGTAAGTCCTGATAGTTATAATTTTAACAAAAAAATAGAGTAACTGGTGGATAAATGTTAGATATACAAAAAAGTGAAAATAGAAGAAAACTCTATATTCAAATAGCTATAAAAAGATGCCGACCGGGCAGTGGAAGTAGCTTAGAATTCTTAAAAACTCGAACTTGGAATCACCCTGTGACAAATCTAACCAGCCTAATCCAAAAAACTCGGTTTGTGGTGGTAGGAGGAATTGCCACTCGCCTCTATATGCCAGAACGCATGACCGATGACTTTGGTATTTTAGTCCTAACTAATGATGCTGCCAGTCTCTATCAAGAACTGCGGCAAGCAGGCAGCAAAAAAGTTGGAAAACTCAGCATTGGGGGCAGCACTTGGCTGCTACCAGATAACACATTACTTGATGTAATTGAATCTGAATCAGCTTGGGTGAATTCAGCCGTAACCCACCCGGAAAGTTCACCGGACGGCTTACCGATTATTGCTTTGCCTTACTTGGTTCTTATGAAGCTACAAGCCAGTCGAAGCCAAGATATTGCCGATGTAACTCGAATGTTAGGAGGGGCTGACGAAACTGCCTTAAATTTAGTCAGAAATGCTGTAAAAACTTATCTGAATGATGCCGTAGAAGACTTAGAAAGTTTAATCATGCTGGGGAAGTTAGAATTTGGTGAATAGCTAATCTTGACCCCATACCGAACCCCGTGCCCGTTGCACACCCCAGGGCGAGAGTCTGATGCCTTTGGTCGCATCTTTGACCCGCGATCGCAAAAAAAAGCCGGTTTCTCGAAGAAACCGGCTTTTTGCTACGGTCAACCGATCGCAGGGCAATGGCTTAAAGCGCACCCATACTGGCTAATCCCAGGATCGCACCAGCACCCAGGATATGACCAAAGCAGGTGGTGCCGAGGACAGCACCCCAACCAAACCCACCAAACAAATTGGGGGAGGGGGTTGCCGGGCCAACACTGGGATATTTAATGGTGAATTTACCGAAGGCGATCGCGACAATATTGCAGATGATCATAACGATGGCGACAGTGGGACTCCATTCCAGGGTATTGGGAACCACTGCAAGTAAAGTTGAATAAATCAAGGAACTTTCCCCTTATATTGATAGACGACAATTGAATCTAGTTGAATGTTATTGAATACATTTTTCGTTAACTCATGTCAATCACTCGCGGCAGTTTGTATTAATTCTTAACATTCTAAAGAATTGCTAAAGGTGTGATTCAAGCAGCGATCGGCTGAGTCATCGCGATCGCTTTCTCAGACCAGCATTTGATTTTTCCGCAGGTTTCTGTTCCCTGGCTACTGTTGCCGCCAGGGAAAAAATTTTGTCACAAATTCCGAAATCCGCAAAACTTTCCTTGTAGTCAGGCAAAAATAACCCTCATCCCAGGGTGAAATCCCATATCTGACCATATCTGAACCAGCGATCGAAGCATCGATCTATAATGCCCAACTAATGACCACCATCAGCCAGTATTTATATTGTAGGGTGGGCAAAAGTGTAGGATCATATATGGTAGGGTGGCGTGAATATTTTTGCCCACCAGAAGAATGCTAGGGGCTGGTGGATGAATTTCTGTAAATGGTAAAATCACCACCATCAGCCAGCCAATTGCTCAACGCTTCAGATTTATCATAATTTTAATTTTTAATGAACCCACTATAGTTTTCTTATATATTTATTATGTATTACTTATATATTATAAATATTTTGCGCCAAAAATCCGGAACTTTTCTCTTGCTTGCTGTAGTCAATCCTCATAACCACCAAAATCGTCCTACATTTCACAAACACTCAAAAACATGATGAAGCGCTTATTCACCATTTTATCTTTGGCCGTCCTCTTACAAGTTCCAACCTTAGTCAAGGCCGAAGATTTTTCTCATGTAGAAAAAGTGGTTTCCGCCGGATTAATGACCAAAGATCCTACCGGCAATTTTAATTCCGATCGCATTCTGAGTCGGGCGGAACTGGCTTCATTATTAGTCAATACTTTTGAATTAGACAAACGTCAAGCCGTGAGAGAAACGGACGACTTTGCCATCAAAGATGTTCCTTCATCTCATTGGGGTTATAGAAATATTCAAATCGTCCTAAAAACCGGGGTGATGAATGGTTATCGGGATGGAATGTTTTTCCCCAATCAAAGAGTCAGTCGCGCCGAAGGTTTGGCCATTCTCGCCCAAGCTTATGGAGTGTTTCAATTTCCCCAAAGTAATATCAATGAAATCTTGGCTAAACATCCTGACGCCGGACAAATTCCCGAATGGGCTAGAAAATCGATCGCCACTGCTCTTTACGAAGGATTTGTAAATCTCCATCCCAATAATCAAATCAAACCTTTAGACCCAATGACCAGAGGCGATATGGCCTATGCTTTAAGTCAGTATTTGGAACGACAAGAAGGCAACCCAGCCCCAATTCCCTGGGCTGAGTAATTTCCGAGCAGGTGCAGGGGAGCAGGGGTGCAGGGTGTAGGGAATAGTTGATAATTGATAATTGATAATTGATAATCAATCTGTTTAATTGTCAATTGTCAATTGTTAATTGTTAATTGTTAATTTTTCCCCACACCCCACCGAGCACACCCCACCGAGCACACCCTCTTCCAAACCCGGGCAACGGTCAAGCCTTGTTTTCTGTGTCAGCCTAGGGCAAAATATTAGTAAACTTGGCAAATAGGAGGCGGGAAAAAATGCGGATTCAAGTTGAACATCAGCCCAGTGAGGAAAAACTGAAAAAACTGGATATTTTTAGTTGGCCGATTTGGACAAAAGAAGTGTCTGAGTTTCCCTGGGCTTATGATATGAGTGAAAGGTGCTATTTCTTAGAAGGAGATGTAGTGGTGACACCAGACCAGGGCACCCCTGTGGAAATGGGCAAAGGTGATTTGGTGAAATTTCCGGCGGGAATGTCTTGTACTTGGAAAATTCGCCAAGCGGTAAAAAAACATTACTCATTCGATTAATTAAATTCGCTTAATTAAACAAGAGTCAAGATAACTGCGATCGCGACTTTCTTGACTTTTTTATTAACTTTTTTATTAACTTAACGATTAGGAGGTTTGTTAAAATAAGAAAAACATTTTATGCCAATAGGAGAAATTAGCGTGTTTAGCCGAAAAATTATCAGCTTGTGTTCTTTGGTGTTCTGCTTAGAAGCGGGGTCATTAGCGGTTCATTCCCAAGAAGTCCTCGGTTCCCGTAGCGATACCTACGAAAATCGCACCGCCGAAATTATCGAAATGGGATTGATGACAAATTATCCCGATGGTCAATTTCATCCAGAACGAGTCTTGAGTCGGGCGCAACTGGCCACAATTTTAGTCAAAACCTTTGGATTAGATCAACGAATTTCCGAACAAGAAAATAATCTTCCCTTGTCCGATGTCCCCAATAACCATTGGGCTGTTAAGAATATTCAGATTGTGCTGAAAAATAGCATTCTACATCTGGATGAACGGGGAAGATTTTTACCGGATCAACCTGTCACCAGGGCGGCAGGTTTGGCCGCATTTGCCCAAGCTTATGGGATTTTGTACCTCGGTGACGCCGAAATTTCCCGGATTCTGAATTCTTATCCAGATAGCGATCGCATTCCTGACTGGGCAAGACGGGCGATCGCGAGCGCTATTTTTGAAGACTTAGTAAACATTGACCCGACAGACAATCGTTTAAATCCCGATCGCTTAATGACTCGTGCAGATATGGTTTATACCCTGAGTCAATACTTAGCCAAACAGGAAAACCCAGGGACAATTCCGACCATTCCTCTAGATTAAGCATAATTGCCCCCAATTAACCCTTGGCAAGCATTCACTCAGACATAGAAAAACTAGCATAATTGAAGTTAGACCGATTATAATATAGCTAGTGACCTGTTTCAACACCCCATCAATTATGTTAAAAAATCTTAAAAATATCTCCATAGTTTTGCTGCTATGTCTATTGACCACTGGCTGCACCCAGGAAACCCAAAACCAACTTCAACGCAATATCCAAAACTGGACGGGAACTGATGGCGTTTTAGATATTTATGCTGGGGATAAGCTGGTAAATCGATTCATTAAAATCGATAAGCTAACCACCGCCCAGGGAACCAGCGATCCGAGCACCTCTCGTCCCTATCGATTTGGCTATGGCTACTTGGATAAAAATCAAAACTATCAAGTAGACCCCGGAGAAAAACGGGTTTACTTTGAGTTTAGCGACTACTCCACTAGCTATGTTTTCTATGAAAATCCCAATTAATACCCTTGCATCAAAAATTATTGCTACAATGACGAGTTATTTCCCAGGCTGGCTCCAGGAAAATAGGGGTTATATCGTTTTCAATTAATTCAATTAAAAATGCAATATTATGGGCGACAGCATTGGGTCTAACCTAAACTCGCAATTGTAGAAATAATCTTTTAAATTGGGATTAAAATTCTGGAAAATAAAAAACCGCCATCAGCTTTTTATTTTCCAGAATTTTATTATGCTTAAATCGATTTACTGCTGATTTTTATTAAATTAAAATAAGCTTATTAATTAATAAACAAAATTGCAAAATATCAGCTACAGCCTGCTCAGAAATAATCCGATCGCATTTCAAATTATTTATATTGCAGGGTGGGCAAAAGTCCACCATTATATATGGTAGGGTGGGTAAATTTTTTTGCCCACCCTACGAGTCTTAGAGGCTGTTGGATGAATTTTTGTCAATGGTATAATCATGGGGATAATTGAAGGATTTATTTTATGTTTACACTACTTATTTATATTGTAGGATGGGCATCCACCATTATATATGGTAGGGTGGGTAAATTTTTTTGCCCACCCTACGAGTCTTAGAGGCTGTTGGATGAATTTTTGTCAATGGTATAATAATGGGGATAATTGAAGGATTTATTGTATGTTTAAACTACGTCAAGGAATTACTAATCGCCGTCAATTTTTTCAGTTATTGGGACTTTCTTTGTTGGCCAGTCAACTCCCTGCGGCGGCTACAAATCAGTCATTGCCTGACCGTATCCCTGACCATATCCTGAAACCGCCAAAACTAAAAGTCGGGGATACGGTTGGTTTAATTAATCCCGCGAGTCCGGTGGATTTAGAAGATGTTGAATATACAGAAAAAGCCTTAGCCAAGTTGGGATTAAAGGTGAAGCGAGGGGCGCATATTTTAGATGAATACGGTTATTTAGCCGGGAAAGACCGCGATCGCGCTGCGGATATTCAGGCTATGTTTGCGGATGATTCCGTCAAAGCGTTGTTAACCCTGCGGGGGGGTTGGGGTTGCAATCGCATTTTGCCTTTGTTGGACTATAATTTAATTCGCCAAAATCCCAAAATTATTATGGGATATAGCGATATTACTTCCTTATTATTGGCGATTTATGCCCGCAGTGGTATGGTGACTTTTCATGGGCCGGTGGGCACTTCTGAATGGAATCAGTTTTCTTTAGGATATTTCCAACGGATTCTATTTAATGGAGGGACGGTGAAAATGGTCAATCCGGTGAGAATTTCTGGGGAGGCGATCGCCCCTGGAAAAGCCAGGGGACGGATTGTGGGTGGCAACTTATCCGTCCTGACTTCAATGGTGGGTTCTCCTTATTTACCGGACTGGAATCAAACCATTTTATTTGTGGAAGAAATTGGCGAAGATATCTACCGGATCGACCGAATGTTAACTCAGCTAAAAATCGCGGGCATCCTCGACCAAATTGCTGGGTTTATTTTTGCTCAATGTCGCAACTGTACCCCTGGGGAAGACGACGATCCCTCCCTGACTTTACCCCAAGTTTTATCAGATATCATCAAACCGTTAGGGATTCCCGCTTGGTATGGGTCGGCGATCGGCCATCTTCCCGATAAATTTACCATTCCCATTGGTGTTACCGTGGAAATTGATGCAAATAACGCCACCATCCAAATGTTAGAAACCGCCGTGATATAATAAAGTAAGCAGGTAAAAAAACAATCGATCGCCTTACCATTAATTCACATCAACCTCGAAAGTTTGTGAACCCACGGTCACGCGATCGCCGGTTACTAATTGTCTTCCTCGTCGGGTATCCACCACACCATTGACCAAAACTTCCCCCGATTGAATCATCATTTTTGCCTGTCCTCCCGTGTCAGCGATACCGATGAACTTTAAAAATTGACTCAGGGTAATGGTTTTACTGTTTGTAGTCATAAAATCCCTCTGAAATGATTAGATCGGTGCGATCGTATCACTTTTGCCCGATCGCTTTTACCACCGGAATGAGAATTTTTTACCCAATGCCACCCGACTACATTTCCATCAGGGATAATTTCTGATTTTAGATAGTACAAAAAACCGTACCCAGAGATGTTCGCAAATAGTGACAGCTTAAAAACTGGCATGAATTTATCCCGAAAACTGCCTTCTTAGAGTGAAGATATATTTAACGATTTAAACCAGAGTTATTTTATGATTAACCAAACCTCGAAAGAAACCCAAGCCCAAATCCAAGCCCAAATCCAAGCCCAAATCCCAACCCAAACTCAATCTCAACCTCAAGCTCAACCGAAAACTTCTACTGAATTTCAGCCAGAAGAATTCGAGCAAGCTATGAACGATTTAGGTAGAGCCTTTGCGGTTTATATGACTTGGAAATTTTCCGGTTTACTCGATCGCTAATACAATCCCAGAAAATGAAACCCAGTATGTCTGTTGGAGTGTCATTATGTTTCAGCCAAAGCAATTCCCAGGAAATTGCTGGTTTCTGGATTGTCACCTCAAGTTAACTTCTCGATCGCTTTTCCACAATCACAATTTGTCCAGCAAATTGTCCAGCAAATTAGTAATTTACATAAAAAACCCGGTTTCATAAAAACCGGGTTTTTTATTCGCGCTCAGTCAATAATCTGGGAGTAACGGCATATTTACTAGCCTCTAAATTATGAGATATTTATCTAACCTCAGCCAAAGATTTCCCAATCTTTAACTCTTCTTTACTCTGACCCAGTTGTTGCCAGAGTTTTTCAATTTCAGCATAAGCTTTTTCCAGAGGCATCTTGCCATTGCCCGCTAAATTAGAAATTAACGTTGCTTCTTGGACAAAATCTTCCATCCGGTTATGAAATTCAACATTTTCTGGAGTGAAATGGCCATAGAAATGGCTATGAGGATGAATAAATTCAGTGCTTTTAATCATAGTTTTCACCTCTAATTTTTAGGGATTGATTAATAATCAGGTAGAATCAGCATTTTTACACAGGTGTTTCAAAGCTTATCCCGATCCTTTATCCTCTACTTATTATTATTATACCCTAAATTGCAAATTTGTGTGATATAAATCACATTTTTTTAAATCAAGACCCAAGGCGAAAACCTATTAGGGATCCACATTGACCATAGGATCTTGTCGATAAAACCGCAAGCGAGTATCTACGGTCATTGGTCTCTCGTGTGTCGGTCATGTTTTTCTCCTATGCCCAAGAATTCATACTTTCTCCTTGTTCTGGCTTCAATTCCGACAATTGTGCCGCCGCATTATAGTCATTTCAATTAAGATTAATACAATTATGTAGGGGCGCCAGCATTGCGGGCGCCAGCATTGCGGGCGCAAGCATTGCGGGCGCAAGCATTGCGCCCCTACGATATTTGTTGATTTGCTGTAGGTAAGCAATGCTGGCGCCCCTGATGTGTTGTCTCAAGTACAATTGAAATAGCTATATGTCTATTGTTATGCGATCGCGACTTGCCCGTAAACTTAAAAAATCATGTAATCACCGACTAAAAATCCCTACTCATCTCTTAATCTGGGTTGTAACTGCTCAAAAACTAATTCCCCTTCAGTTACATTACCCGCTAAAATTTGTTCGGTTGCCCGATCGATTTTTTGCCTTAATTCCTCCAAGGGAGAATCAGGGCTATTTTCTTCAGCTAAAATAATAATTTCTACCCTTTGACCGGGAACAAAAGGTAAATCGGATAACACCAATGAGGATTATCAATGGTTACATATTTTTTGTAGGCATTCATAGATAATCTCCTATATTTTGTTATTGTGAGTATTAATGGGCAAATGTTAGTATTATTTAGTCTCAGATGCTTAAGATGGATATCCTTTGAATGTTCAGGATAAAATATGATAAGTTTTGTTTATGATTATAGTTTAACCGATATAGACCGCAGATTACCCTAGGGCTACTTTATTCTATATCATAAACAATATCATAAACAATATCATAAACAATGACACCAGAGCAGTACACACCTTTGTCAGTTCCAAGGATTCAATTCTTGGGGACGAGTCAGGTAAGTAGGTGAACATATTGTAAAGGTACAAAGTCATCAGGGGATGTTGAGATTTACTTCAAAGCCAAGAAGGTTTATTTTTTCACCGCTCTATAATAACCAATCATAACACAATCTGTAATTTTCTCTAGACCCATGCAAATACCCATGCAAATATCTATGAAAATAATTGTTGAAGGCTGGCGCTTTATTCCCCACTCTTATGCGATCGCGAATCATTTTCAACTCTTGGAAATGTTGAAACGACCGGAGTTGAAAATATTTCATCGAGATATGCCCTTTGTACAGGATAGCTGGAAACCCGTAAAAGGACTATTAGATCCTGCCTCAGAAATGGCTTTAAATGCCATCCCGACTCCTCCACCAGACTGTGAGGCAGATGTCACTTTGCGAATGTATTGTCCGTTTAATCTGGCATCAGCAAAAACCCCACGGACTGTAATGTTTGGTTGCACCGAATGGGGCATAGTTCCTCCGAGTATTCTCACAGGAATGAAAGTAACATCTTTCCCACAAGCCCATGCTAATTCTAATACGACGATTGTTACTGCTTCTAATTGGTCACGAGATGGTTTTATTTATAGTGGGGCTGACCCAGACCGGGTGGTGGTTGTCCCCTTGGGGGTCGATCGCAATATTTATCAACCATTACCTTTAGAAGAACGCAAAAAATTACGGCAAAGATTAGGGTGGGATGACTATTTTATTTTCTTTAATAGTGGGGTAATGTGGAATCAACGCCAAGGAATTGATGGCTTATTAAAAGCTTTTGCCCAGGTAAGCGATCGCTATCCCGAAGCCAGATTAATGTTAAAAGGCCGCGATCGCATTTTTCCTTCTCGGCAAGAACTTTTCCAAGCCAAAAATGTTTTAACCGAAAGGGAATTTGCCAAAATAAAGCCACGAGTGATTTATCAGGGAGAAAATATTTCTTCGGCTCAAATGGCGGAACTTTATCAGGCTGCTGATGTCTATGTTTCTCCTTATTTAGCGGAAGGTTTTAATTTGCCGGTATTGGAAGCAGCCGCTTGTGGTTTGCCGGTGATTTGTACCCAAGGTGGGCCAACGGATGATTTTACTCATCCTGATTTTACTTGGGGGATTTCCAGTCAAGTTACGTCGGTGAACATAGAAGAAATTACAGGATTTTGTGTTGTGCCAAATCTCGACCATTTAATTGCATTAATGCAGGAAATTATGGACGAGCGAGAATTTAGCGATCGCGCCCGAAAAGCCGGACCAAAATGGGTGCATAGTCGCTTCACTTGGCAACATACAATTGATAAATTATTGCCCGTGTTAATGGTCGATCGTTCTTCAAATACCAGGGCGCAAGCATTGCGCCCCTACACCAAAAATAACGACAACGATCGCAGTCCTAAAAACCAATATAACCAAAATAAAAAGTATCAAATAGTAGTAGAAGGATGGCGAAATATCACCCATTCTTATGCAATGGTGAACCAGTTTCAACTCTTGGAAATGTGCGATCGCCCTCATATAGAAATATTTCATCGAGATGTTGCTTATTTGCGGTCATCATGGCAACCTGTGGCGGACTTATTCGACCCCATTGCTACCCAAAAATTGCAGCAAATTCCGCCCCCACCACCGGAAACCGTTGACGGGATTTTGCGACTCGCCATTCCCTATAATTTCCAACCAGGAAACGCCAAAAAAACCTGTGTATTTTGTACCACGGAAGCGGGCATCGTCACCAAATCCATGTTATCAGGAATTGGGGCTAATTCTATTACCGAAGCCTTAGCAAATTCTGATGTAACAATTATCACCCCATCCCATTGGTCAAGACAAGGATTTTTACGGAGTGGAGTTGAACCCGATCGCGTGGTAGTCGTTCCCTGCGGAGTAGAGACTAATTTATATAAGCCTTTGCCAGAAGATCAACGCAACGCTTTACGGCAGCAATTAGGCATTGCGGATAATTTTGTTTTTTTAAATATTGGCATTTTGTCGGATAATAAAGGAATTAGACCATTATTAAAAGCCTTTGCCAAAATAGTAGAAAAATATCCCCAAGCCCGACTAATTTTAAAAGGTGCCGGGAACTTATTTGAGTCTACCAAATTTTTAACTGCTGCTGCCAAAGCGGTACTTACGGAAGCGGAAACCGCTAAGGTCGAATCTCGGTTAGCTTATATTAATCAGAATCTCTCAATTCCCGAAATTATTCGACTTTATCAAGCGGCAGATATTTATCTTTCTCCTTATTTAGCGGAAGGATTTAATCTGCCAGTATTAGAGGCTGCTGCCTGTGGTTTACCAGTAATTTGTACTCAGGGCGGCCCGACTGATGATTTTACTCAGCCGGATTTTGCTTTACAAATTAGCAGTGAACTTAAACCGATGAATATTGGCGGGGAAACCGTGTTTTTACGGATGCCAAATTTAGACCATTTAATCGAACAAATGGAATGGGCGATCGCGCATCCAGAATTCAGAACCCATGCCCGTAAATCTGCGGAGAAATTTATCGAGAAACATTTCACCTGGCACCGGGTAGTCGAGCAACTATTAACCGTATTAACTGGCAATTAACTGGCGATATGATAAAATAGGAAACAGAATATAAACCATAGAACCAGGTAATTTTACTATAAAGGTAAAATTACCTGGTTCTACTCTAAAAAGTATATTTAGTATAAAAAATCACAATTATTAATCAGGGTGAAAACACCATGCTCTTCTCTAACGCTATTACCCCGTCGCTCAAGATACATTCCCAGACAAGAGTATCTATCTGGCCTTTCCGTTAACTATTACCAGTCATACCCAACTGGATGCATCGATCGCGACCAGGTTAACAGGCGATCGCGCATCCGAATTTCCCAGGTTTCCCTTCCAGGGTCTCCCTGGAGCAATCAGCGAGGCTTTGCCAGAGTGTCAAGTAACAGCAGTGACAGGAGGCAGAGCCTCCCCCGTAGGGCATTCCCAGGCAGAGCCTGGGAACGAGAGGACCCAACCGCCAACCACCAACAAACAACAAACAACAACCAACAACCAACAACCAACAAACAACAACCAACAACCAACAACCAACAAACAACAATCAACCAAAAGCTGATGATTACAGGGATGACTAAGGAACCATGAACCTACCCAACTCTCGCATTGCTTCCTTAAAACTAGAAGCCATTATCGATCCTTATCCACTGACCGTCACGCCAGATACTCCCTTGATACAAGTGGTGGATCTGATGCACCTGCAATGCGCTGAAGCTAGTGAAGTGCTGAAAGCCACTGGAGTCCCGGAAGCCCGGGGCAGTTGTGTTCTGGTGCGAGAGGGCACCAAGGCGATCGGTCTGTTTACCGAACGGGATCTCGTCCGGTTGGCCGTGAAAGGAGTAAATCTTGAGGCTGTCACTATTGGCGAGGTGATGACACGGGAACCGATTACCCTGAAACAATCGGCTTATCGGGATATTTTCAGTGTTTTGAACCAACTTCAAGAGCATCGGATTCGTCATTTACCCATAGTCAACGACGCGGAGGAGTTGATCGGCTTAACCTCTGCCACCTTGGTTTGCCAACGACTGCGACAGATAGAACTGCTCAAACTGCGACGGGTGGGAGAGGTGATGAACCGAGAAACGATCCAAGCCCCGCCAACCGCCTCTTTGCTGGAGGTGGCTCAGTTAATGGTAGATCGTGGGGTGAGTTGTGTGGTGATTGCCGAGCCTTTGGCGGGTTCCCCAAGCCTGATGAAGCCCTTGGGCATCGTCACTGAGCGAGATATTGTCCAGTTCCAACGGCTCAATCTGGTCCAGGAAGGTTTGGAACTCGCCGCGACTTCAGCGCAAGCGGCGATCGCTGCGCCGTTGCACGCGATAAATGCAGATGCCAATCTGTTTGAGGCTCATCAAACCTTGCAAAATAAAATGATTCGCCGGTTGGTGATTACGGGTTCTCAGGGGGAATTGTTGGGCATTGTCACCCAAACGACGATTTTGCGCCTGTTAGAACCTGTTGAGTTAACTCAAATTTTAGAATTGTTGCAGTCTCAAGAGAACAGTACCCGTTCGCCCAAACCTCAAACCATATCACCGGCAAATCGGGCTTATTTCGGCAGCAGTATTGCCCAAAAACGGGAATTCATATCAGTTTTATTACTGGAAGACGATCCCACCTATCGGATGATCGTCAAGCGGCAATTGCAGCGTTCGCCCCAGCCTCCCATAGAATTGACCATCGCCGGAACCCTGGCGGAAGCCCTGGGCTGTTTGCAGCAAGATACCCAAAATACCTTTGACGCCATCTTGCTCGATCTCAACTTGCCGGACAGTCGCGGGGTGAATACGTTGCAGAATATGCAGCAGTCGGCGCCGAATTCAGCCATTGTGGTGCTGACCAGTACGGAAGATGAGGAGTTAGCCCTCCAGTTAATCCAGATGGGGGCACAGGATTATCTGATTAAGCAACAAGTCAGCGATCATTTGCTGACTCGCAGTATTACCTATTCCATTAGCCGGAAACAGATCGAGATCGCGTTTCAGGCGAAGAATTTAGAGTTAGCTGCCGCCAATGAAGCCCTGGAAAGGAATACGGCGCAACTAGCCCAGAAAAACCAAGCACTCCAGGACGAGATCGGTCAGCGCCAACAAGTTGAATCCGCATTACAACAACTGGCGATCGATTTGGAGAACCGAGTGGCAGAACGCACGGTGAAGCTGGTTTCCAGCAATCAACGGCTGAAACGGGAAGTGGAAGAACGCCTCTTGGCAGAAGCGCGGTTAAAGTCTCAAGCCGAATACCAACGGCTGCTAAATCAAATCGCTTTGCAGATTCGCCAATCCTTGAATTTAGAGGACATCCTCAACACTACGGTGGAACAAGTGCGCCAGTTACTTAACTGCGATCGCGTCCTGGTCTATCAGTTTGATGCGGAGTTAAATGGCACCGTTGTCGCTGAGTCCGTCGCCTCTGGTTGGCCGATGACTCTGGGGATAAACATTGAGGACACTTGCTTTACATCTGGCGGCGCCCTGCATTATCAACAAGGGGTTAAGACCGCCTTGGATGATATCGATCGCTCTGACCTGAGTAGTTGCTATCACGAATTATTGGCTCGATTTCAGGTGAAAGCCAATCTGGTGGTGCCGATCTTGTTGCCCGTGAGATCCCCCCAACCCCCCTTAAAAAGGGGGGTTCAAGGGAGTTCTTCCGAAGCCCCCCTTTTGAAGGGGGGTTGGGGGGATCTGCCCTTATCCGAGGAAGAACCAGGAACGACTTCCGAAGCCCCCCTTTTGAAGGGGGGTTGGGGGGATCTGCCCTTATCAGAGGAAGAACCCAGAACATCGCCATGTCCCCTGTGGGGCTTATTAATTGCCCATCAATGTTCTGGGCCGCGTCACTGGCAGGAAGAGGAATTGGAACTGCTGGATGAGTTGGCGGTGCAGTTGGCGATCGCCATTCAACAAGCCCAACTTTACCACCAGGCCCAAACGGAACTACAGCAGCGCCGTCAAGCCCAGGATGCCCTGCGGCAACTGAATCAACACTTGGAACAACAAGTTTTAAAGCGCACCGCAGAACTAGAGCAGCAATATATCAAATCCAGCTTATTCGGGGAAATTACCCAAAAAATTCGCCAATCCTTGCGTTTAGAGGAAATTCTCCAAACCACCGTGGCGGAAATCCAAAAAATTCTTCAGTGCGATCGGGTCTTAATTTACCAAGTCTTGAGCAATGGCATTGGGCGGGTGGTCGCCGAAACCGTCAACGAGGGCAGGTATCCCAAGCTGCTAGATATGGAATTTCCCGAAGAAACCTTTCCCCCGGAATGCCAGGAAAAATATCTTGATGGCAGCATCGTCGCCATTAGCGATATCAACACCTGCTATGGGGAAAACTGGCCTTGTCTGCGGGAATTCTTAGAATCTTGGCAAATCCAAGCCAAATTAGTGGTGCCGATCTGTCAAGCCCAGAACAATCAAAAACTCTGGGGGCAACTCTGGGGGTTTATTATCGCCCACCACTGTACCGCCCCTCACCTGTGGACTGACTTTGAAAAAGAGCTTACCCGACAACTGGCGAATCAAGTCGCCGTGGCGGTGTCTCAGGCGAGTTTGATGAAATCTCAACAGAATGCTCTGCAAGCTTTAGCTGATAGCCAAGAACAGCTACAAGACTTGTTTGATAGTACCAATGACCTAATCCAAAGTGTGTCTTTGGCCGATGGTAGCTTCATCTATGTGAATCAAGCGTGGCTGGACACCTTGGGATATAGCCTGGCAGAAATTCCCCAGCTTGGTTATCTGGATGCGATCGCCCCGGAATATCACGACCAGTGCCGAGAAATGTGGGATGCCTTACGCACTGGCAAATGCGATCGCTACGATGCGGTAGAAGTTTCCTTTATTAGCAAAGATGGTCGCAAGGTGATTTTGGAAGGGGATATCACCTGTCGTTATCGGGAGGACAAGCCCGCCGCCGCCCAAGCCATTTTCCGGGATGTCACCGAACGGCGCAAAACCCAAGCCCAATTGCACCAAGCACTTCAGGAATTAGCCTACCAGAAGCAGGCTTTGGATGAAATGGCGATTGTGACGATGACCGATCCTCACGGCATCATTACTTATGTCAATGAAAAATTCTGTGAAATTGCTCAGTACGAGCGATCGGAGGCGATCGGGCAAACCCACCGAATAGTCAATTCTGGCTATCATCCCCCCAGCTTCTTTAAGGAAATGTGGTCAACCATTGCCCTTGGGCAAATTTGGCGCGGCGAAGTCAAAAATCGCTCCAAAGATGGCGGGTTTTACTGGATGGACACCACCATCGTCCCCTTTTTGGACGAAGCGGGCAAGCCGTTACAATATCTGGCCATTCGGATTGATGTCACCGATCGCAAAGTCGCCGAAGAAGGGCTGCGACAACAGTTAGCCGCGATCGAAGCCGCCATTGATGGCATTGGCATTCTGCACAACGATCGGTATGTCTTTCTCAACCAAGCCCATGCCCAATTGTTTGGCTTCCCTAGTGCAGCGGACCTACTCGGCCAAACCTGGCATATCCTTTACGATGCCGATGAGGTCGATCGCATTGAACGGGAAGTTTTCCCTATTTTAACCCAGCAGAAACATTGGCAGGGAGAGGCGATCGGTAAACGAGTCGATGGCAGCACCTTTCCCCAGGAACTTTCCTTAACTCTGACAGAAGATGGCGACTTAATTTGTGTTTGCCGAGATATCAGCGATCGCAAAAAAGCCGAACAACAACTTCGCAAAGCCCTCGCCAAAGCCGAAGAAGTCAACGAACTCAAATCGCGGTTTATCACCATGACTTCCCACGAATTCCGCACCCCCTTAACCACAATTTTAGGAGCCGCCGAAATCCTCAAATATTACGGTCATAAATGGGACGAAGATAAAAAAATGAAATATCTCGATCGCATTTACAGCACCGTCAAACACATGACTGGACTACTAGATGATGTCCTCCTATTAGGGCGAATGGAATCCGGCAGACTAGAACTAAGCCCAACGCCGATTAATATCTGTGAATTCTGTCAATCCTTAGTCGAAGAAGTAAAACTCGGTATCGGCAAAGAACACCAAATCGCCTTAAGTTGTCCTACTAATTCTGTAGCTGCCACTGCTGCTTACAACTTAGACGAAAAAATTCTGCGGCATATTTTAATCAACTTGCTCACCAATGCCATCAAATACTCTCCCGCAGGCAGCACCGTAAATTTCCAAGTATCAATTGAACAAAAAGACCAGGTGAAATTCCAAATAGAAGACCAAGGAATTGGCATCCCCCCAGAAGACCAAAAGCACTTATTTGAATCATTCCATCGCGCCCAAAATGTTGGCAACATTCAAGGGACGGGCTTAGGTTTATCAATTGTCAAAAAATCCGTCGATTTACACCAAGGAGAAATCCTATGTCAAAGTCAATTGGAAAAAGGCACAACCTTTATTGTCACCCTGCCATCAATTTACACTTATTAACTCATAGCCGCATTTATAGGTGGGCATTGCCCACCCTACGTTAATTGTAGCAATGCCCACCCCACGTTAATTGTAGCAATGCCCGCCCCACGTTAATTTTAGTTAATCATAGGTGGGCAATGCCCACCCTACTTGAATTTTATCTCCAAAACCATGCTAGAACATCAAAAAATCTTAATTATCGAAGATGACTTTATGATTCGTGAAGTCATCAGCACCATGCTAGAATGTGAAGAATTTGAAGTAATCGAAGCCGAAGAAGGCTATGATGGCATCACCTTGGCAAAACAATGTCTCCCGGACTTAATTCTCTGCGACATTATGATGCCCAACCTCAGTGGTTATGATGTGTTAAAACGCCTAGGAGAAACCGAGCAAACTGCCGCCATTCCCTTTATCTTTATTTCAGCCAAATCCCAAAAAAATGACGTGCGTCTCGGCATGGAACTCGGCGCCGATGACTACATCAGCAAGCCTTTTACCAGAGATGAATTAGTCACCGCTGTCAAAACTCGACTAAAAAAACAAGCAGAACGACAGCATTACTACGATGGAAAAATCAGTCAAATAGAGGAGAAAATGCATGAATTAGAACAAAAACTAAATCAATTAATTTATGCTGATTCAGAGCTTATGTTTACTCCCACACAGGGGTGGCAAGGGCGATTTGAACAAGTGGTAATGACCGCTGACAAAATTATCACCATGACCGGCGAAATCACTGAAGCTATAGAACGAGAAGAATTTCAGCTACACTATCAACCTCAAGTCGATATCCGTACTGGAGAAATTATCGGTTTAGAAGCCCTGTTACGGTGGCAGCATCACCAACGGGGGATGATTTCTCCCGTGGAATTTATTCCCATAGCGGAAGCAAAAGGCTTGATTGTCCCTCTGGGAGAATGGGTACTGAAAACCGTATGCCAAAACGCCAAAAAATGGCAGAATATGGGTTACTCTTTCCGGCGCGTTGCCGCCAATATCTCCGCCCAACAATTGCAACAACCCAATTTTGGGTCTAAATTACTAGAAATTCTCATGGATACGGGCTTATCTCCTCAGTATTTAGAATTAGAATTAACTGAGAGTATGGTGGTGCAAAACATCGAACAGGCTACTAATGTTTTTCAGCAACTAAAAAATATGGGCGTGCAAATTGGGATCGATGACTTTGGCACCGGATATTCCTCCTTAAGCTATTTGAACAACTTTGATTTTGATACATTAAAAATCGATCGCTCTTTTGTTCACAACCTGGATAAGCAGCCGAAAAAACAGGCGATGGTTCAGTTAATGATTTCTCTGGGGCATACCTTAAGTCTGAAAGTTTTAGCCGAAGGAGTGGAAACCGAAGCCGAACTCAGTATTCTCAAAGAACTGCATTGTGATGAATTCCAAGGCTATCTGTTCAGTCGGCCTTTACCGGCATCAGAAATAGAGGTTTTACTTCAGGAACACCAGAAACTCTAATTGGTTGTTGGTTGTTGGTTGTTGGTTCTTGGTTCTTGGTTCTTGGTTATTTAAATCAAACAACCAATAACAGGCATAATTCCTACCCAACAACAACCAACAAACAACCAACAACAACCAAGAACCAACAAACAACAACCAACAACCAACAGTCAACAAACAACAACCAACAACCAACAAACAACAAATATATGCACAAAATATTAGTGATTGAAGATGAAGCTCATATCCGAGAAATCATTCTAGAAATCCTGGAAGCGGAGGATTTCGCAGTGATAGAAGCGAATAATGGTCAAGTGGGGGTGACACTGGCAGCCGCAGAACAGCCAGACTTAGTTATTTGCGACGTAATGATGCCTGCATTGGATGGTTACGGGACGATCGCCCACTTAAGAAATGACCCCACTACTCAACATATTCCGGTGATATTTCTCACGGCAAAAGCCACCAAGGGAGATATGCGCCAAGGGATGAATTTGGGGGCCGATGATTACCTGACCAAACCTTTTACTCGCGATGAATTAATGGATGCAGTTAATGCTCGTTTAGCGCGAGTCGCCCAGCAAAATCAAAAACTCGCTGAAGTATCCCAAAAACTGGAACAATTAGAACAGTTTGATAGTCTCACGGGCTTACCAAATCAGTTAGTTTTGGGGGATTATTTCCAGGAGGCATTACAGCAAGCTCAAGCAAACAGCAACAACCAGCAAACCAACAACCAGCAAACCCTGATTTCGTTTCTGCTTTTAGGTTTAGATCGCTTTGCCCAGGTTAATGATACGATTGGTTATGAAAATGGGGATTTAATCTTAAAAGAATTGGCGCAACGGTTGACCGATTTTGTCCAGACCGTTCAAGGGGTGGGAGTGGTGCGGTTGCCCGGAGATGAATTTGCGGTAATTCTTGCCCCGGTCAGTCGAGAGGAGCAAGCTTTGGGTATTGCAGAAAACCTTTTAACCAAAGTCGCCCAACCATACAATGTGAACCGTAAAATGATTCCGGTTACGGGTACGATTGGCATTTCTTTTTATCCCCAAGCCAACACCCTCGACCCGCTGCGGCAGCAAGCGAGTATGGCCATGACTGAAGCCAAAAAAGAGGGGGGAAATCGTTGCAAAATCTATGTTCGGCCTTTGTTTGGGGCGGATACCGCTAAGGATTTACAAACGGCGGGATATTTCCAAACCGCGTGGCAGCGTAAAATGCTGAAAGTGTTTTATCAGCCCCGCATTAATATTAGAACGAGAAAAATTGTTGGGGCCGAGGCGGTGGTATATTGGCAAGATCCAACGGGGACTGTGGTTTCTCCGAGAAATATTGCCATGCTGGCTGATAAAACTGGTCTGAGACTCGCGATCGCGGAATGGCTGTTGCCGATCGCTTGCGAGCAAGCCAAACAGTGGCAACAAGCTCGCAAGAAACTCCGAATGGCGGTGAATGTGCCGCCACAATTGTTTATGTCCCCGTCGTTGTTGGAAGTTATTTCTCAGCAAATAGAGGCGGTTTCATTAGATCCCAGCTATTTGGAGTTAGAGATTTCTGCGGATACGATGGCTAGTCAGACAAATTTAAATCTGATGGCCTCGAAATTACTAGGGTTGCAACGTCTGGGAACTCATGTCACCATTTCCGACTTTGGTTTAGTCCATAGTTCTGGTACTTTTGGGGATTTGGGATTATTAGCTTTAAATAATTTGAAGCTAGACAGCCGTTTGGTGAGTAATTTGTCTCAAAATGAGCCAGCGATCGCGGCTTTGATCCAAATTGCTGGCAGGCGAAAATTAAAGGCGATCGCCAGTGGGGTGGAAACCGAAGCGCAAATCAAAACTTTACACAAATACAAATGTGATGAAATTCAGCAAAATATCTCCTTAGCACCCACCGAATTATTAAAATTTATCTAATTTTGTTCTTGGTTCTTGGTTCTTGGTTCTTGGTTCTTGGTTCTTGGTTCTTGGTTCTTGGTTATTTAAATCAAACAACCAACAACATGCATAATCCCTACCCAACAACAACCAACAAACAACAAACAACAAACAACAAACAACAACCAACAAACAACCAACAACTAACAACCAACAACCAACAACAAACAACCAACAACAAACAACTAACAACAAATAACTAATAATTATGCCTAAAATTTTAGCGATTGAAGACGAAGCCCACGTTAGAGAAATTATTTGGGAAATTCTCGAAGCCGAAAATTTCCACGTTCTCGAAGCCGAAAATGGTTTAATCGGCTTAGACCTGGCGATCCAAGAAAAACCAGACTTAATTATTTGCGACGTAATGATGCCCGGAATGGATGGGTTGACCGTTCTCAAAAACTTAAGAGAAAACCCAACTACGGAAACCGTTCCTTTTATTTTCCTCACCGCAAAAGTGACGAAATATGATATGAGAGAGGGCATGGATTTAGGGGCTGATGACTATTTGACCAAACCCTTTACCCGTGATGAGTTACTCAGTGCAGTGAATACCAGGCTGAAAAAATCTGCCGCTGTTCAGCAACATTCTGAAGAAAAGTTAAATGAATTGCGGAGTAATCTCACCCGAACTCTGCCCCATGAACTGTTGACCCCTTTAAATGGAATTCTGGGTTTTGCTAATTTTTTGATTGAAGATTATGAAGATATGGAACCGACAGAAGTCCGGCAAATGCTGCAAGATATTAAGAATTCCGGCGAGCGGTTATATCAGCTAATTCAAAATTTTTTACTCTATGCCCAACTAGAACTGATAAGCAAAGATCCTGACCGCCTCAAAGCGTTTTTGCAGGGAGAAACACTTTCGACTCACTTAACGATTAATGCGGTGGCTCACGAGAAGGCAACATGGTTCAACCGACTGAATGATTTACATTTACAACTGGCAGATACCAGTTTGTCTATAGACGATCATTGGTTTAGTAAAATTGTCGGCGAACTGGTGGACAATGCTTTCAAGTTTTCTCAACCGGGACAACCCGTAAAGGTGGAAAATCATTTACGCGATCGCAGGTTGATTTTATCGGTGAGCGATCGCGGTCGGGGGATGACCCCAGAGCAAATTGCTCAGGTGGGAGCATACAGTCAATTTGAACGGAAACTCTATGAACAACAAGGATCTGGCTTAGGATTAGCCATTACTAAGCGACTGACTGAATTATATCAAGGCGAATTAAAGATAGAGAGTGTTCTCAACGAACAAACCACCGTAATGGTGAGTTTACCATTGGGGTCTTAATTGTTGGTGAGAATAATACCAAATCAGGTTCTTCTGTAGGGGTGATTCACGAATCGCCCCTAGGATTCGTCAGGAGTCCCGAACCGTTTAATCTTGAAAATTGCTAACAGATTTACAGCGTTTTCCTTTGTTATGGAGTACATTCCGATGCTCAAAATGCCCGCACTACAAACTGTTCCCCGTTGCCTGTTCCCTGTTCCCTAGAGCGCGAAGCGCTGTATGGGCTGACTATAATTTTTGTTGTGAGTTTTTGGATAAATAACTCTTCAGAGATTGATGAGTCACGTCCTGAATTTGAGACTGTTGTAACCGATACTGGACTTCCAAGTTTAACCAATTTTGAAATAATTTATTGAGGATTTTTTCCCGAATTTCTGGGGTTAATTCAATTTCACTGATTTCTTCAATTAACATCAAATGATATCCGGATTCAGTTTTCACCGGCGGAATAATTTCT
Source organism: Oscillatoriales cyanobacterium (assembly GCA_011390955.1). GTDB lineage: Bacteria > Cyanobacteriota > Cyanobacteriia > Cyanobacteriales > Laspinemataceae > Planktothricoides. The sequence goes on from JAABRM010000060.1 coordinate 29,873, forward strand.
CCCAAGTTAGCATTCAGGATAGCATCGAGAATTTCTGCCGGTAATTCAGAAATAGAGACCCAACCCTCATAACCACAAGTTAATCGGCGCTGCTGGTCAATGTCATACAGATGGGCGGCTTCAAAAAAGCTAAATTCTTGCTCTTCTATTTGATAAAATAAATCCGCAGCTACCCTTTCAAACGGCACGACGATTCGATACATTAATACTTGTTGAAATTCGGTTTGATGCTCGGTAAAATATGCTTCAACTTGGTCACCAAATAAATGGTTTGCTAGTTTTTGGGCTAATAAGCGATCGCAAATCGTCTGTTCCCAGTCTTCATAAAATATTCCTTGATTTACTAACCAAGCGATTAAATCAGAAGTAGTTTCTAGATTATAATGGGAGCGAAAATGATGAGATTCAGCTTGAATTTCCTCTAAATTAATGGTAATTCCTTTTTTTTCAGCAAATTCTTTAACAATTTTTGTGGATAATATTCTGACAATCACTTCTGGCAAAATTTGCTCCTGTTTGAGGAAGTTAATAATTTCCTTGGAAGTGATTCCTGCGGCAATTTGTAAATTAACCATAATAGCCCCTCCGTTATCGGATTATCTGTAGCTGTTCGTTATTTTTAAGCGAATCACATTGAGTTAGTGAAATTTAACTGCAAGCCCTATAATTCAATCGATTATTTTTTTTCAAAAACAATATTAACCCCAAAATATCGCGATTTTGGGATATGTTTTTGGCTAATTTTTTCGAGGTTCCCTGAACAATTAAATGTAACCGAATCGCCATCGGTATCGATTCATTTAAGCAGCTTCACCGATCGGTGCAATACTTTCACTGAGAGATAATTCAGATCAAATCATTTCAGTTTCGGATATCACTATTATAAGCCAGAACTTGACTAGAGATCAAATATTGTTACCTTTTTTGTGACCTCTAATGTCACCTTTGTTACATCTTAACTCTTTTTCAGGGAAATAATGTTGCCAAATTGGCAGATATCTGGAGCGATCCCCTGGGTGGCGATCGCATCCGGGGTTAGTTTAGATACCGATCTCGATGATCCCTATATGGGTAGGATAATTGCGGAATTATAGCGCTACGCGCAGGGTGTAGGGTGTAGGGTGTAGGGTGTAGGGTGTAGGGGACTGAAACCCTCTTTAAGTAAGGATTTATTGGTGAGCAACCTCGAACGAAAGTTACTGCGCTCATTGCTATAATGTGCGGGAAAGAAAGACAGGATCTTTGACGGGAACGGGCGAACCGTTGAGAGGATTAGAGTAGCGCTTCGGACTTTGACGGTTCACGCCCTGCCTGGGGTGAGGGCCACACCGGGACAGTGTGGGATAGCATAGTCTTGTCGCTACTGGTGATGAAAAATGATGCAAGAAATTCCGGCGATTAAAATCAATGGGTTTATGGCCCTTGGGGGGGCGATCGCCTTAGCCGGGGTGGGGTTATGGCTGACCGGGGATATCACCGAGTTGGTCAACCAATTAAACCAGGGGCAGGTGGCGCCGCCAACTTTACTGGGAGTAGGTTTTTTGGTTTTGGCTACGATTACTTTCACGGGTTTTATCACCGTAGAACCCAACCAAGCGCGGGTGTTGATTTTTTTGGGTAACTATAGTGGTACAGTGCGTGACGCTGGGTTTTGGTGGGTGAACCCATTCGCCGCGAAAGAATTGCTGTCTTTGCGAGTGCGTAATTTTAACAGCGATCGCCTGAAAGTGAATGATGCCCAAGGCAACCCGATTGAAATTGCTGCGGTAATTGTTTGGCGAGTAGTTGATTCCGCAAAAGCCCTATTTGACGTTGAAGACTACGAGGAATTTGTGGCCATTCAAAGTGAAACGGCCATTCGTTCCCTGGCCATTCGTTATCCTTACGATAGCGGCAACGATCGCGAAGCCTCACTCAGAGGCAGCCCGGTGGAGGTGGCGGCGGCCCTGCAACAAGAAGTGCAAGACCGCTTAGAAGTGGTCGGGGTGGAAGTGCTGGAAACTCGGCTATCTCATTTGGCTTATGCCCCGGAAATTGCCCAGGTGATGTTGCGTCGTCAACAAGCCCAAGCGATTATTGCGGCGCGTCAGCAAATTGTCGAGGGGGCGGTGAGTATGGTGGAAATGGCGATGAATCAACTCAGCGATCGACAGATTATTGCCTTAGATGACGATCGCAAAGCCAAGATGATTAATAATTTGTTAGTGGTTTTGACTTCTGAAAATAATATTCAACCGATTGTTAATGCCGGTCAGTCGCCGGAAAGTTGATGCTTGGTTTTTAGCAGATATCAGCGTCTTAATTAAGTCTTAACTAAAATTAGCATTCCCCACGCCTCAGCAGCTTTACAATATGGCTGAATTTTATAGCACTTCTCAGAGTTATGAAGTACAAAAAAACCTGTCATTCCCGCGCCCGCTAGAATCCAGAAAACCTCTGTACTTCATCCGGACAAGAACCGCTATAAGCAAAATCACAGGATAAAATTAATGAAAGTAAAAGCAGCCGTTGCATATAGTCCCAAACAGCCTTTAAGCATCGAAATGGTTGACTTAGAAGGGCCAAAAGTGGGCGAAGTTTTGGTCGAAATTAAAGCTACCAGCGTTTGTCATACGGACGCTTACACTCTTTCTGGGGCAGATCCAGAGGGACTATTTCCGGCAATTCTCGGTCACGAAGGCGCTGGAGTGGTGGTTGATGTCGGGCCAGAGGTTAAAAGTGTGAAAAAAGGCGATCGGGTCATCCCTCTTTATACCCCGGAATGTCGGTGTTGCAAATTTTGTTTATCCGGCAAAACAAATCTCTGTCAAGCTATTCGGAAAACTCAAGGCATGGGGGTAATGCCCGATGGCACTAGCCGCTTTTCTGTAAACGGCCAAAAAATTTATCACTACATGGGAACATCGACCTTTTCTAACTATACGGTATTACCAGAAATTGCCGTGGCCAAAATTCGCGAAGATGCCCCATTAGATAAAGTTTGTTTAATTGGTTGTGGTGTCACCACGGGCATTGGCGCTGTGATTAATACGGCCAAAGTTCAAGTAGGTGATAATGTGGTAGTTTTTGGCCTTGGGGGTGTGGGATTAAATGTCATCCAAGGAGCACGAATGGCCGGGGCAAATATGATTGTGGGCGTAGATTTGAATCCAGCAAAAAAAGCCCTGGCGGAAAAATTGGGTATGACTCATTTTGTGAATCCCAAAGAAGTTGAAGGGGATCTCGTTCCTTATTTGGTTGATTTAATGGATGGTGGGGCAGATTATGCTTTTGAATGCATTGGCAATGTCAAAGTGATGCGTCAAGCCCTCGAATGTTGTCATAAAGGTTGGGGCACTTGCATCATTATTGGGGTAGCCGGTTCTGGGGAAGAAATTTCTACTCGACCTTTTCAATTAGTTACTGGCAGAAATTGGCGGGGTAGTGCCTTTGGTGGGGCAAAAGGTCGCACTGATGTACCGAAGATTGTGGATTGGTATATGAACGGCAAAATTGTCCTTGATGATTTGATTACTCAGGTGATGCCATTTGACCAAATTAATCAGGCATTCGATCTGATGCATGAAGGTAAATCAATTCGGACGGTTTTAACGTTTTAATGGTGAATCGCCACGGGTTTTAAACTGTGGCGATTTTTAAAGAAACCGGGTTTCTTTGGTGGGTAATAAAGATAACTGTTGGTAGCGAAAAAGAAGACAAGAAACCGGGTTTATTTGGTGGGTGACAAAGATAACTGTTTATAGCGAAAAAGAAACCCGGTTTCTGGTTCCGGGATTTCAATACATATAGCACATATAGCGCTTAACGGGAAACGTCATAAATATTCAATACCAATTTTTCCCGCTTCAGTTTCTTTCTTCATCACCACATGACTGCCGGGAAAGCCTAACTTGCTCAAATCCTAAACGTTCCAGCACTCGAATTGCTTCTTTACTAGAAATTCGCGGCATTTTAGGCATAGCTAACCTCAATGCTAGTCACAAATCTAGGAGATATTTCAGAATCAGAAAACTCTTCTAAATAAAGTCGTGTTGCTTCTCTGAGACCCGCGAAAAGCCTTACGGCATAGCTTCGCTTACCGCCTGTTCGATCGTTTCTCCTTGATCCACTGTGCCAATTTCAGGACATTCGGCGATATACATATCATCTTCTTTATAAACAACCACTGCAAGGCTACGACTTTTCATCTAATTCTTTCCCTACAATTGCGATCGGAGATTATGATAGCACTTTTTTTGAAATTATTATCGAGGGATATCGCCCCAGAACAAGACAAGAAACCGGGTTTCTTTGGTGGGTGACAAAGATAACTGTCGATCGCGGATAAGAAACCCGGTTTTTGGCTGAGATTTCGTTATTGTTAAAATAAAACAACTTTCATCGGACTTGCCTTTGTTGTTTATAATCATAGTCTTCTTCATAGTCTATAGTGCCAAACAAATCCAGCACTTTCTGTTGCTGGCGACGTTGAATATATTCCCGTAAAGCTTCTGAAATCAATTGATTTTCTGTTAAACTATCGCTTAATGCTAGGGCTTGTTTAAGCAGCTTTTCGTCTATCTCAAGGTTAGTTATCATAGATGGTTATTTTTCTCTGCGAAACACTGATAAAAATATTTTAGCAAATTCTTCTAAATCAAGTCGTGTTGCTTCTCTGAGACCAGCGAAAAGCCTTACGGCATAGCTTCGCTTACCGTTCGATCGTTTCTCCTCGATCCACTGTGCCAATTTCAGGACATTCGGCGATATACATATCATCTTCTTTATAAACAACCACTGCAAGGCTACGACTTTTCTTATGATTGCTTACCTATAATTCTTATCGTAGATTATGATATCACTTTTTTTTAATTATTATCGACGCCGCCCCTGAACAAGACAAGAAACCGGGTTTCTTTGGCAGATAAAAAAGATAACTGTCGATCGCGGATAAGAAACCCGGTTTTTGGTTCTGAAAAGAAACCGGGTTTCTATGATAATTTTTGCATGAAAACAGAGATTTAATTAAGCAACCCGGTTTCTGATTCTTTTAAGCATTCAGTGCTTTATCAGCCATCTCGCTTAACACCTCATCCATCCAAGCATTAATACTTTTGCCCGCTTTTTTCGCCGCAATAAAAATTTTCCGGTGAGTTTCGGGACTCGTGCGATAAGGCAACTTTCCAGAGAATGGTTTTTCTGGTTCTTCCCCTAATTCTTGGCAAAATTCTAGATAAAAATCCACTGAATTTTGGAATTCTTGACGAGCTTCTTCTACTGTTTTTCCCTGAAATGTGATGACATCATTAATATCCAGGACTGTGCCAAATAGAATATCTGCTTCGGCATCGACTTCAACTTGACCTGTGTAACCTTTGTAAGTGAACATAGTTAATTAATGTTTGATGAAAATATCTGTAATCAAAAAAAAGTTTGAGACTACATGGCGAAAAACCATGTAACACTTGTTTTTCTAATTCCTAGGGTTCTATCCCTGCATTGAGCAAAAATTTTCTCACTGATTTCACTGCTCCTTTATCAGTTTCTTTTTGGGGATGAGGTTCGTGAAAAGCTGCTTTAGCCTGATTTAATTTTACCCCGATTCTAGACCCTTTACCTTGAACGATAGTAGCGCCTAGGGCTGTAAACAGACTTTCAATATCCTGCCAATTAATATTAGCGGGGATGGGGTCTGTAAAGATTAACTCTAAGGTTTTGCGCTGTTTATTATTTAGGTTCATAGATTGTCACTACTGCACGACTCCTTTATGAATTAACTAACAACGGCAATAAAAATTGCCGCAGAACCCAAAAACAAAGCCACTAGAAAAGGTATTTCACCTTATGATATCATAATATAATTTTATTGACAATAGAATTGGCGTAAGTGATATGACAAAGCAAAATCGCTGGGAATTTTGGATCGATCGCGGCGGTACATTTACCGATATCGTTGCCAAACGTCCCGACGGACAATTAGTGATTAATAAATATCAGAAAATCCCGATTATTTGGCGATCGCCACAGCAACCAGCATCTATCTGACAAGTCGGCGATCGCTGTTTTCGATGCGATATAATTTAGACGATTCAGAAAAAACTGTGAATTACCCTTTTAACTCTTATGAAGCGAGACGAAGTATTGGCGATCGTTGCCAAACATCAAGCCGAATTACAGGCAATGGGAGTTAAATCTTTAGCCTTATTTGGTTCCGTGGCTAGAGATGAAGCCAAACCAGATAGTGATGTGGATTTTCTAGTGGAATTTGACGATCGCCCCATTGGACTGTTTGATGTGAGTCGAGTGCGTTTGTATTTAGAAGATGTTTTAGGTTGTTCCGTGGATATGGGGAGTTCAGACTCCCTGAAGCCATACTTGCGCGATCGCGTTTTAAAGGAGGCGATTTGTGCCTTCTAGAGAATCCATCGATAGAATTCGTGATATTTTAGCTGCAATTAAGCGAATAGAAAAGCGCACAGCAGAGGTAAACTTTTCCGAATTTGAAGCTAATGATACCATTGCCAATGCTTGTCTCTATGACTTCATTATCATTGGTGAAGCGGCTATCAATATTGACACCGAAATCAAGACCTACTATTCTCAGATTCCCTGGCGGTTAATGGGGGATATGCGTAACGTGATTGCACATGAATACTTCCAAGTTGAACTAGATATTGTTTGGCATACCATCCAAAATTATTTACCTCCTTTGATTCCGCAATTAGAAGCAATATTGCAGCAGGAAGGAGTTATTGAGTAAGCGATTCGCTTTTAGCGTCCGATCAAAGCGGAATCGCCCCTGAAAAGAAACCGGGTTTCTGCCATCAATGCCTGCATCAAAACAGAGGTTTAATTCAGAAATCCGGTTTTTGGTTCTATTTTCTGGGTTGTTCGTGATGGTAGCCATGAGTTTAAACCCGTGGCTACCATTATTTGTAGAATTTGCTAGTATTTTTTACATATTCTCTCTAAGGACAAAAAATGATGAGTAATATTTCTACCAATCAAAATCCCTGGGAATTCTGGATCGATCGCGGCGGCACATTTACCGATATTGTTGCCAAACGTCCCGACGGAAAATTAGTGATTCATAAAGTGTTATCGGAAAATCCCGATCGCTATAGTGACGCCCCTTGTCAGGGAATTCGAGAAATTTTGGGTATTCCCACCAATGAACCTATCCCTGGGGAATTGATTTCCGCAGTGAAAATGGGCACTACCGTAGCAACAAATGCCCTATTAGAACGGAAAGGCGATCGCACAGTTTTAGTCATTACTAAAGGATTTCGGGATGCCTTGCGAATTGGTTATCAAAATCGCCCGGATATTTTTGCGCGGGAAATTGTTCTGCCAGAAATGCTTTATGAACAAGCGATCGAAGTAACCGAACGCTACAATGCCCACGGGGAAGAATTGCAACCCGTAAATGAAGCGCCATTAATTGCCCAATTGCAGCAAGCATATAACAGCGGCATTCGTTCTTGCGCGATCGCATTAATGCATGGCTATCGCTATCCGAAACACGAACAGCAAATTGCTGAAATTGCCCGCAAAATTGGCTTTACGCAAATTTCCATTTCCCACCAAGTTAGCCCCTTAATGAAATTAGTTAGTCGGGGAGATACTACCGTAGTCGATGCCTATCTTTCTCCTATTTTACGCCGCTATGTCGATCGCGTTGCGGGACAACTTTCCGACAACCAATCCGCCCCAACATTAATGTTTATGCAATCTTATGGTGGGTTAACAGATGCCCAAAAATTTCAAGGCAAAGATAGCATCTTATCTGGGCCTGCGGGGGGCATTGTTGGGGCAGTTCAAACCAGTAAAATGGCCGGTTTTGATAAAATTATCACCTTTGACATGGGGGGAACTTCCACCGACGTAGCCCATTATAACGGCGAATACGAACGAGAATTTGAAACAGAAATTGCTGGAGTTCGCCTCCGAACTCCCATGATGTCAATTCATACGGTAGCAGCCGGTGGGGGGTCAATTTTATTTTTTGATGGGTCACGATATCGGGTCGGGCCAGAATCTGCCGGGGCAAATCCTGGGCCTGCTTGTTATCGCCAAGGTGGGCCATTAACTGTCACCGATTGTAATGTCATGTTAGGCAAAATTCAGCCGCAATTTTTCCCTAAAGTGTTCGGCAAAAATGGGGATTTACCCTTAGATGGGGAAATTGTCCGGCAAAAATTTCATCAATTAACTACAGAAATTAACGCCAAAACTGGGAGCAATTCCACCCCGGAACAAGTAGCCGCCGGATTTTTAGCGATCGCCGTAGAAAATATGGCCAATGCCATCAAAAAAATCTCCTTACAACGGGGTTATAACGTTTCTGAATATACCCTCTGTTGTTTTGGCGGCGCCGGGGGACAACACGCTTGCCAAATTGCCGAAACTTTAGGCATGAAACAAGTATTTATCCATCCTTATGCTGGAGTTTTATCGGCTTTCGGCATGGGATTGGCGGATGTTCGCGTGATTCAGCAACGGGCAATTGAAGCGCCATTATCCCCAGAATTATTATCAGAATTGCAGCAAATATTCGCTGAATTAGCTGCAAAAGGTAAACAAGAAATCGCCAATAACGATATCAGTGGTTTAACAGAAACTCGAGATTGCCAAGTTTTCCCCAAAGTCCAGCTAAAATATCAGGGAACGGATTCATCTTTGATTGTGGATTTTACCGAAAATGTGGCCACTATGCAAGCCGAATTTGCAGCCGCCCACCAGCAACGTTATGGCTTTATTCAACCAGAAAAAGCCCTAATTGTTGAGGCTGTTTCTGTGGAAGTGGTGCAAATTATGGATAGTCCCGAAGACCCCATAATTTATCGTCACAGTCCCGAACCTCCCTCACCCATTGCCACCGTAAAAATGTATGTGGCAAGTATCTGGCAAGATACCCCGGTTTTTCAGCGGGATATGTTACAACCGGGAGATATAATTACCGGCCCTGGGATTATTATTGAAGCAACGGGAACGAATGCGATCGCGCCCAATTGGCAGGCGAAAATCACCGAAAAAAATCATTTAATTCTCACCAAAGAAACGACAATTTCCTCCTCTCCCGTTGCCCCAAAAACGACCCAGATCGCTGCCAAACCAGACCCGGTAATGTTGGAAATTTTCAACAACTTATTTCGGGCGATCGCGGAACAAATGGGCATCACCTTGCAAAACACCGCCTCCTCCGTCAACATCAAAGAACGCCTCGACTTTTCTTGTGCCATCTTCGATCAAAACGGACAATTAGTAGCCAACGCCCCTCATATTCCCGTCCATCTTGGGTCAATGAGTGAAAGCGTAAAAGCCCTAATCAAAGACAAAAACAACACCCTACAACCGGGGGATGTTTATATTTCCAATAACCCCTACAATGGCGGCACCCATTTACCTGACATCACCGTCATTACCCCGGTATTTCTAACCGAATCATCCCAAAAATCTGCTGCCAACCCTATTACTCAAACCGACAACCCATCCGCTGCCACATCCGCCGACCAAGCTATTACTCAAACCAAAAACCCATCCGCTGCCCCATCCGCCGACCAAGCTATTACTCAAACCAAAAACCCATCCGCTGCCACATCCGCTGCCCCATCCGGTGCGCCCATCTTCTACCTTGCCTCTCGTGGACACCATGCAGACATTGGCGGAATTACTCCCGGTTCCATGCCTCCTAACAGTATCTCCGTAGACCAAGAAGGCATATTATTTGACAATTTCCAGCTAGTTTCTGGCGGCAAATTCCAAGAAACCGAACTACTGGAAAAACTCAACTCCAGCCCATATCCTGCCCGCAACACTGCCCAAAACATCGCCGACTTACAAGCGCAAATTGCCGCCAACAAACGGGGAATTCAAGAAATAGAAAACATGGTCAACCATTTCGGCTTAGAAACCGTTCAAGCCTATATGGGATATGTGCAGGACAATGCCGAAGAATCCGTTCGCCGTGCGATCGCCGTCCTCAAAGATGGGGAATTTACCTATCTTATGGATGCCGGAGGAACCATCCAGGTAAAAGTCACTTTAGACAAAACCACCCGCAGCGCTAAAATCGACTTTACCGGCACATCTTCCCAGCAAAATAGCAATTTTAACGCCCCGGCTGCGGTATGTAAAGCGGCGGTTCTCTATGTATTTCGCACCCTAGTTGATGACAATATCCCCCTCAATGCTGGTTGCCTGAAACCATTAGAAATTATCATTCCCGAAGGCTGTATGCTAAATCCCCAATATCCCGCTGCGGTGGTTGCCGGAAATGTAGAAACTTCTCAGGCGATCGTGGATGCTTTATATGGGGCATTAGGGGTGATGGCCGCATCCCAAGGAACCATGAATAACTTCACTTTTGGTAATGAAAAATATCAATATTATGAAACCATTTGTGGCGGTTCTGGGGCTGGGCAAAACTTTAATGGAACGGATGCAGTGCATACGCACATGACCAACTCTCGGTTAACTGACCCAGAAGTTTTAGAATGGCGTTTTCCCGTGATATTAGAAAGTTTTGCCATTCGGGAAAATAGTGGTGGTAAAGGACAATATCGCGGCGGCAATGGGGTGATTCGTTGCCTGCGTTTCCAAGAACAAATGACTGCCGGTATTTTATCGAATCATCGGCTTATTTCTCCCTTTGGTTTAAATGGTGGCAGTGACGGGGCTTTGGGTAAAAATTATGTCCAACGTCGCGATGGAACAGTGGAACAATTAGACAGTACCGGGGCAGTAGAAATGTATCCCGGAGATATGTTTATTATTGAAACTCCAGGGGGCGGTGGCTATGGTTTAGGTGAGAATTAATTAACGTAGGGTGGGCATTGCCCACCTTTCGATCGTATAATTATTTTAGCAAGTCATTTTCAGCATTAAATAACCATGAAAATTCAGCGAATTGAAATTCAGAATTTCCGAGGATTCGATCATTTTACCTGCGATTTAACTGACCCCTGTTTAATTGTGGGAAATAAAGGCAGTGGCAAAACTAGCCTAATGGAAGCATTGGCGATCGCTGCTGGTTCCCTGTTTTTAGGGTTTAGCGATATTCCATCTCGTAATATTCATAAAGAAGATGTGCGACGAATAGGTAATGAACCAGGAAAGGTGCCAACATCACAGTATCCGGTGGAGATTTGTTGTCAAGGTATAGTAAATGGGCAAGAAATTGATTGGAAGCGCACCATAGAAAAGGAAAACAGCCGAACTACGATGAAGGACGCCAAAAAAATTCAAACAATTGGCCAACAAATTCAGAAACAATCTAGCGCTGGAAAAGAGATTCTGTTACCAATCGTTGCTTATTATAGCGCCGATCGCTTTTGGCCTAACAAATTATTAAAACAAGTAACAATAGATAAACCTGGATCGAGAAGTAAAGGATATGTAAATTGGTTGAATCCGCCAGCGAATACGACTAAGCTATGGAACTGGTTGAGTTGGATGGAATTTAGCGCCAGAGATAAGGGAAAACCTTTAGAAATATTTATTGCAGTTAAAAAAGCGATCGCAGACTGTTCGGACAATGTACAGGAGGTGACATACGATTTTAATGAAAATGAACTGCTGTTTCAAACGAGGGATCGCGGGATGCAAACTTTTTGGATGCTCAATGATGGCGATCGCAATTTAGTAGGAATGGTCGCGGATATTGCCTATCGCTGCGTTAATCTCAACCCTCAGTTTAACGCAGAAGCGATCGAGCAAACCCCTGGAGTGGTATTAATTGATGACTTAGAATTGCGTCTAGATTCAGCATTGGAAAAAAATATAATGAACAAGCTTCGGCAGATATTTCCCATGATACAATTTATTGGGACAACCCAATCACCGCTGATTACCGAGGAAATAGAACCCCAGCAAATTGTCAACCTGAAATCATTATAGTCTCTAGCAGTCATCAACGGTCAAATTTAGCCTTGTTTAAGGATTGGAGAAAACTATGAAAATTAACCGAATCATACTTGAGAACTTTAAATGCTTTGAAAACGAGGAGTTTGAACTCTCATCGCCCTATACTTTAATTATTGGGGATAATGGTAAAGGGAAGACAGCGATTCTGGATGCGATCGCTGTTGGGATTAGTGCTTTACTATCAGAGGTTAGTGAATCAGGTTCTTTGCTTTTCTTAAAAGATAATGACGTGCGTCTCAAATCATATAAAAAAGGAAATATATTTAGCTGACGGACTTGTATGCTAAACTGAATATAGAGGAGTTATCCAAAGCTAATTATGCTAACCCAATTTGATCGCGACTGTGCTTTGATCAATATTTACTTTCAAAACCGTCCTAATCCAAATGAGAGAAGATCAGTGCGGCAAGTGACCTCCTGGGATGATGTGTATTTGGTACAGTTTTATTGGGGTCATTCTAAGTTTATTAGTAAAAACTCTGACTGGTTAGGAGAAGTTGCCGAAAAAGTACCTTCAGGATTATTTCGAGAATCTTGCGATCCAGTGACTCTGAAAAAAGCGAATAGTCAAGAAAGAAAAATTATCAATTCTCAAGCTACAAAAAGATGGACGAAAGAACAGCATAATCAATGGCTCGAAAGCCAAGAATTATATGTCCGGCGTTATTGGGCATATAAAAAATATTCAGAAATAGAAACATCATCAGAGCAAATAGAAGTGATGACAGCTTTTGCCGTTTTAGGGCTACAACCCTTTTGTTTAACAGCCCAAATAAAAAAAGCTTTTCGAGAATTAGCCTTGCGGTTTCATCCCGATCGCGGTGGCAATGAAGACGCTTTTCAATTTTTGAAAGGAACCTATCAAAAAGCGCTTTTATATGCCAAAGATTATCTGTTAGTGAGCAATACATCGGAGGGTTTTTAAAGAAAATGGTAGAAAATTATACTTACTTAGGCTCCACAATTCATTTTTATAATAATCTAGTCAGTGCTTACGATCTTTTAGTGGCTTTTTCTGTTCCCGATCCAGCGAGTGAATTTTATAAAATTCAGAATCATCCATTATCATCAGACTTATTTCGCATTCCCAAAAGGGTTAGGTGGCAGTCTGAAGATGGAGAAATGAAGGAGAGAATTTTTCTCAATATGCAGCAAATAGTAGTTTGCTTATATTATCTACAGCAACATGACTTGATTAAAAATGATCAAACGATGAATTTTCTCCGTAAATCTTAAACAAGCATGGGTTGAAGAAGAGGAAAAACCCCGTCAGCATCCAAATACAGAAACCGGGTTGATTTTCGGGAAATCACAGATAACTGTGGGAGGCAAAAAATAAACCCGGTTTCTTGCTATTTCGGAGTGTAATTTTTCACCACAGAGGTACAGAGAACACAAAGAGAGTAGAAAAAGATGCAAAATCTTGCCGATTTCCAATTGATTCAGCTATAATCTAATTATTCTCATCTGAATGTTTAAACCCAATTATGAGCAATAGTGATTTTTTTAACAAGCCCAGAGAACAGTCTTTAGTGAAAACTGAAATCGTCACTAAATATTTTGGGGCTTGGGCAAAAGTAATTATCCCCCAGGCTAAGGAAAAAAACAAAAATATTGCATACGTTGATTTATTTTCTGGGCCGGGCCGCTACGAAGATGGCACTCAGTCTACACCATTACTGATTTTGGAACGGGCGATCGCCGATCCAGATATGCAACAAATGCTGATCGGCATCTTTAATGATATTAACTCTAATCATACCCAATCTCTTCAAAAAGCGATCGCCTCACTCGATGGCATCAATACCTTAGAACATAAACCCAAAGTATTAAACATAGAAGTAGGATCAGAAATCATCAGTGTTTTTAAACAATATCGATGTCCGATACTTTCTTTTATCGATCCTTGGGGTTACAAAGGCTTGTCACTTCAACTAATTAGTTCAGCGATCGCCGGTTGGGGGTGCGATTGCATATTTTTCTTTAACTATAACCGGGTTAATCCTGGATTGCGTAACCCACGAGTCGAAAAACATATGAACGATCTCTTTGGCAAAGACCAAGCGGATCTACTTCGAGAACAAGTGGTCAATTTGCCACCTGATGAACGAGAGTCAAGGATTGTTCAGGCGATCGGTGACGCTTTAAAAAAAGTAGGTGGTTCATATTTTCAAGATTTTTGCTTTAAGAACGAAGATAAAGATCAAACTAGCCATTATATTATTTTTGTATCTAAGAATCATCTTGGTCACAAGATTATGAAAGATATTATGGCACCATACAGTTCTACAATAATTCAAGGTGTACCATCGTTTAAATACGACGAAAAGCCTGTCCAGCTTTCAATACTTGACTCCCAACCACTTGACAATCTAGAAAATATGTTGCTTGATAAATTTGCCGGAAAAACTATGACCATGCTTGAAGTTTATGAGCAACATCATGTTGGCAAACGCTACATCAAGACAAATTATAAAGAAGCTCTAAAAAAATTAGAATCTCAAGGTAAAATAACTGTAGACCCACCATCTAGTAAACGCCGAAAAAATAAAGGTCAGACTACATTTGCGGATCATATCAAAGTTACTTTCCCACCGAAGTAAAAGATTTTTTGTTATCAACTTGCCTAGATTTAACCGGGACGTTTTTCCAACGCTGACGGTGTTTTTTCCAAGCTTCGGGCATTTCGTCCCAAATTTTATCATCTAATAATCTGCCATTGGCTTTTGGAGTTCTACCGCCCCACTGCTTAAAGA
>JAABRM010000014.1 GCA_011390955.1 Oscillatoriales cyanobacterium
TCCTCAAAAAGTATTGAGTCTGAAGAGGACACGGCAATGCCGTGTCCCTACCAAAATTATCCTCGTAGGGACACGGCATTGCCGTGTCCTCAAAAAGCAATGCCGTGTCCTCAAATGATTAACCTTTATTCTGACATAAAAAATTTGTGATTCACCTGCGATCGAATTAATTACTATTTCGGTAAAATAATAAGAAATCTTTCAGTGAGAGTGAACCATGAACCCTCAATACTTTTGGCAGTTGGCGCCAAAGCTGGCCACTACTTTTGCCCTTTCAGCGTTGATGGCTTGTTCAACTTCAACGACAACTTCCACGACAACTGAAACAAACTCTGCTAACCCGTCAGAAAAAACCGAGTTTCTCTGTGTGGAAGATACCCAAGATGGTTGGGTTACAATAGTCCAACGCAATAATTTAAGAACCATTAAGCCTTTGCTGATTTGGCAGACTACGGAATTTGGCGACAATTGGAAACCGGAAAAACGCTGCAATCATGTCACCGAGAAACTGAATAAGGCAGTGGGAAACAATAACGGGTATTTGAGTAATCTGGCTTTGACCTATGGGCCGGTCGGTAACTATACGGTGATTTGTGTGGCCACTTCCCCAGAAACTTGCACGGCGAATAATATGCTGTTTACTCTGAAGCAGGACAATGCCCAAAAGCCTCAAAAAGTGCTGGCTCAAATCGCTGAGTTTGCTAGAAATCAAGGGTCGGTTGTTCCGATTCTTGAAAAAGGAGATCGTCAATATCTGTTGTTAGAGGATTTGGTGGATGGCGCTTTTTCTAGTGAGACCCGTTTGTAAAGCTGTAGAGGCGATTCGCGAGTCGCCTTTACAGAGGGGTGAGGTGCCAGAATTTTCAGCTAGGTGGTGAGGAGTGATTCCGATAATGAGTTGGCAAAAAGTTGGGCTGGTGTTGGGGTGGCTGGTAATTGGCGGATTGAGTGGCTGTTCGGTAGTGGAAAATGAGTTGAGTCTGCCTTTGAGTGAGGAAAAAATCGCCAAGAAAGCTAAGGAATTTACGGTGATTATTGATGGCTGCGGTGCGGGTTCGGGGGCTATTTTTAAGCGAGAAGGAAATACTTATTCGGTGTTGACTGCCTATCATGTGGTGGAGAAAAGTTGGACTTGTTTAATTTTGACCTCAGACCAAGAAAGCTATCCGGTGAAAGGGGATACGATTACTCAACCTTTGCCAGAGGTGGATTTAGGGGTGTTGACTTTTACCAGTGACAAAAGTTACCCAGTGGCGAAGTTGGGGGATTCGGAAAAGATGGTGGAAGCAACTAGCGTTCTTGTGGTGGGTGCTCCTGGGATTAGTGAAGCAATTCCGACTCGGACTCTGTTGTTTAATTCGGGCAAAATTATTGGGAGAGTGCCGCAACCCAAAGATGGTTATATTTTAATTTATGATGCGATTACTCAACCAGGAATGAGTGGCGGGCCAGTGTTGAATGACCGAGGGGAAATTGTCGGAGTTCACGGACAAGGCGATCTCAATGAAAGGGGCATGAAAACTGGGTGGAATTTAGGGATTCCGATTCAGATATTTCCCAATGAAGAGAAAGAAGAGAAAAATGATGGTGATTATATCGATAGATTAATCACTATGCTCAACTGGCAAAACATCCCTATGCGGTTAAGAATAGCTATTGGGGGAATCATTTTTGTTATTGTTGTGCTGGTTGTGCTGGTTTTTGTTTGGATATATAGGATCATTCACTATAACCGGCGAGTGGAATATAAAAAACCAGAATTTAATTCAGCAGCCAATTCTACCAAATCTATAGGAAAAGACAATAAATCTGCTGTGGATTATTGTAGTCAAGGATTAAGAAATTATAAGTTAAAAAAATATGATTTAGCGATCGCTGATTACAAGAAAGCTATTCAACTGGATAATAATTATACTTATGCTTACCATAATCGGGGTCTAGCCTACTATAAACGAAAAAAATATGATTTAGCGATCGCTGATTACAACAAGGCGATCGCACTTGATCCGAACTTGGCTATGGCTTACAATGGTCGGGGTCTTGCCTACTACTACTTAAAAAAATATGATTTAGCGATCGCTGATTACAACAAGGCGATCGCACTGGATCCGAACTTTGCTTATGCTTACAATAATCGGGGTAATGTCTACGATAAACAGAAAAAATATGAATTAGCGATCGCTGATTACACTGAATCTTTGCGCCTAAATAATCCTGAAGCTTGGCTAGTTTACACTGGTCGGGGTCTTGCCTACTATTACTTAAAAAAATATGATTTAGCGATCGCTGATTACAACAAGGCGATCGAACTGAATAACAACAATGCTTGGGTTTACTATCGGCGGGGAAATTCATACAAAGAATTAAAAAAACATCAAATTTCCATCAAGGATTATACCAAAGCAATCAATCTAAATAGTAGTTTAACTGACGCTTATTTTTACCGGGGTAATATTTACTATGAATTAAAAAAGTATGCTTTAGCTATAGCTGATTATACCAAATCTATTGAACAAAATCAGAGCGACAGTGCTGCTTACAATAATCGGGGTCTTGCCTACTATGACTTAAAAAAATATGATTTAGCGATCGCTGATTACAACCAGGCGATCGAACTGGATCGGAACTATGCTCATCCTTACTATAATCTGGGTTTAATTGCTGAGACTACTGGAGATATTCAAACCGCGATAAAGAATTATGAAAAAGCTGCCGCATTGTACCAGCAACAAGGGGATGATATCTGGTATCAAAATGCGATGAGTAATTTAAAAAAATTGAGAGGATATTAGGTTGTTGTTCCGAAAAAACCATAAAATTAATCCTATCCTGTAGGGGCAAAGCATGACCGCAGGAATCCGGTCATGCTTCGCCCTAACCCCGACGATTGATTGATGGGTTAATCTATTTTTTTATGGCCTAAATATTAGGGCGAAGCATTCCGGTATATAGGTGATCTTTTAAAAGCATAAATTTATTGCCGGAATGCTTCGCCCCTACATTCGACGGTTGATCGCTGAATATTCGGGCGAAGCATTCCGGTATATAGGTTATCTTTTAAAGTCATAAATTTATTGCCGGAATGCTTTGCCCCTACATTCGACGGTTGATCGCTGAATATTCGGGCGAAGCATTCCGGTATATAGGTGATCTTTTAAAGTCATAAACTTATTGCCGGAATGCTTCGCCCCTACATTCTACGGTGGTTTTCTATTAAATATACCACAATGATTTGTAGGGGCGAAGCATTCCGGCAGACAAATTATTGCTGAAAATATTAATCCAAATACCGGAATGCTTCGCCCGATCGTGGTTTAGTAATCTGAAAACCGCTGTAGGGTTAACTGTTGGTTGCAAAAAAGAAACCCGGTTTCTCGGTTTCAAACAAACTCTACATGATTTTCCATTTCCGATGAGTCGAGTACCTCCCAAATCAAAATCAAGCCTCGCACAATTTCACCAATCGATCGATTCTTTTGGTGAGAATAAACAATCCCACAATGTTCTAAACCTTGTTGATGAATTGCTAAAAAATCATCATCCTGGGTAAAGATGACGCGCTGTTGAGAAATCGCAAAGGCTAATTGCGCTCGATCGCTTGCCCCTAAAAGCCCTGCTTCTGGGGTAGTGGTGACATCAATGTTGCGTCGTCTTAATCCCTCGGCAATGGATCTTTCTACTTGTTCATCTAGATGAAATCTAATCCTGACCAAGATTTTGCCCTCTTAATTTTTGCTGGACTTTAGAAGGAATTTTTGCTTGCAATTCTTGAACAAATGCTTGACTTTCTTGAATCTGTTGGCGAATTTCCTGAAAATGATCGTGGTAATAAGCCAATGCTGCATAGACATCGGCTAAAGTAATCGTCGGATACCGCGAGACAATTTCATCGGGAGACATTCCCATTTGTTCATGCCAAACGGCGATATCTTGAACTCGAATTCGATGTCCAGCAATCCGAGGTTTGCCTCCACAGATTCCCGGAGTAATTTCAATATGTTCCGAAATCACTGCTGCCATTTAATAAAATATCCTGAATATGCTAAAGGTGATCTATATTTAGATTATCCTAAATTATGCTAATTTTACAAGGCGATCGCTATTTTTGCCACCCAGCAAAGAAACCGGGTTTCTGTGGTGAATATCAGGGTTAACTGTGGTAGCAAGAAAAGAAACCCGGTTTCTCGGTTTCCCAGCAAAGAAACCGGGTTTCTGTGGTGGATCTCAGGGTTAACTGTTGGTAGCAAGAAAGAAACCCGGTTTCTGGGTTTCCCAGAATCAAGAAACCCCAATACGGTTTCTATGGGAATGCCCCAACTTAATCGTTCCATTTGCTTAAACTGTTTCCAACGGGGAAATTTACCATCGGTAAATTTAAAAGTATCAATCCCCCCTAAAGGATATTTTAACCGACCATTAATTCCCACTAAATAACCATGCTGATTTAAAATCGGGCCGCCACTCATTCCTGATTCAATATTGTTAGTATAACCGATTTGATATCCTTCTTCTAGGGGACGGTCTAATTGCATGGCTAATCTGCCGGTGGTTAACCGAAATGCTTTTAATCCCCAGTCGCGAGTATTGTTAATTCTGGTTTGGGTTTCGTCATGCCATTGCCAATTAGGAAATCCCGCAGCGTAGAGCAAATCCCCGACCCAAAGTTGGCGATTTTCCAGTAATTTGACTACGGGATAATACCGGGAACTGCTAAAGTTAACTAGGGCAATGTCTAAGTTGGCAAATTTCTCTGGATAAATCCATTGGGCGGGATGAATTGCCCCATCTTGGGTTAAAATATGATAGTCAGTACCCGTTGAATCTTCTACTACATGGCGATTGGTTAATACTGTATATAATATGGTAGAATTCTGCTGTTGCTGTTGAATAATTACCCCGGAACCGGCACTATCTTTGGTGAAAATTCTTACGGTGACTTGTTGGGCGATTTCTGCTACGCGATCGCTGCCTATTGGTGGTGATATAGTTGGTAAATTAATGCTGAGTTTAAATTCAGTGATTTCTAGGAATAGCCAGAAGATAATCGAGAGGAATATTCTGATTAGTAGCCGGATGGCAAATTTTCTGGTCATCGGGAGATTGTCACAGTGATTTGATGTTTTGGTCATCAGCTAATTCTAAAGCGATCGCATAGCTGGTATCTAAAAGAAATAAATTCATCATTAAAAATTATATAAATATTGATCTATATTTGTCGAAGCATCACTAACTCCACCTACCACAGGATTTTCCCCTAGTCCCCAAATGGGATCATCTGCTTCCTGAGTATTTGCTGGTAAAGAGTTATTTTTTGCCTGAATTTGTTGAATTTGTTGAATTTTTATAATTTCATGTTGCAAAGCTATAATCACTAACTCGTCAAGACTCTTGACGATTCCACTTTGCACGATCGCTTCTGTATTTTGCAGTAAATCCGTTGGTAAATTTAAGGTCAGTTGGGTAACGTTTGTCATAGGTTCAATGGGTTGATAAAAATCAGCGGTTAATTTATAATTGATTGGCGGTAGCTTCCGCAGCATTAAATCTCAAATAAGTCAATCATTATTATGATAACACTTCTATAGTATTTATCTTGGCAATGTAAACAAATGTAATAAACCCTAAGCTTCCCAGATCCGGCGGGGAGGTTTGGGGGAAGCGATCGCAATGAAAATATTTCACAATTCAAGTGGAAACAATTCGCTCTCGTGAAATATGATATCTGTCAGTAAAAAATTTGGCCGAATACTCCCATGCAGCATATTTACTAAAAAAATTTTGTGTTCTTTTGACCCTTTGTGATATTTTCTTCACATAGATTATCAACAGATGCAAATAATTTGTATCATGGGTAAGTAACAAAGAGGTAAGCACTGATGCAACTGTATATGATTCGGCATGGAATTGCCGCAGAACCGGCAGATTATGCCCACGACGCCGATCGCCCCCTCACCCCAGAAGGCGATCGCAAAACGGCAAAAGTCGCCAAACAATTACATAAAATGCAGATTCACTTCGATCTGATCTTAACCAGTCCCTTACTGCGAGCCCAACAAACCGCAAAAATCCTTCAAGAGGCAGGTTTGTCAGCAAAAATTGAAGAATCTCCTCACCTAGCGCCCGCCGGAGACATCAAAGATTGGCTAAAGTGGCTAGAACCCAAGAAAGAAGAAGGATGTAACTCTTTAGCGATCGTCGGGCATCAGCCAAACTTAGGCCACTGGGCGGAAATTTTACTCTGGGGCAAAGTCACCGACTCCCTGGTGGTGAAAAAAGCGGGAATTATCGGCTTAACCTTGCCAGACCTGGGTTCGCCGATCGCTCGGAGTGAGTTATTTTGGTTCACTCCGCCGAAATTGTTACTTTTTGATCCGTAAAAGCAAAAAAATCCTTATGAAATCAGAAGTAACCAAAAGTTTCTGGTAAGTTACCTTCATATTCAATTAGATGAAAGAGATTTAACCATGTCAGGCGACAACGCTAAAAGAAATCTCGAGTTCAAACCTGGCCTAGAAGGTGTCCCAGTTACTCTCTCCAGTATTAGCTTCGTGGATGGACTCAACGGGATTTTGGAATACCGGGGAATTCCCATTACAGACCTAGCTAACCATAGTTCGTTTGTAGAAACTTCCTACTTACTAATATGGGGGCATCTGCCCAACGAGCAAGAGCTCCAAGATTTTGAGCATGAAATCCGCTACCACCGACGGATTAAATATCGGATTCGGGACATGATGAAATGCTTTCCCGAAACTGGCCACCCAATGGACGCACTGCAAGCTTGCGCCGCCGCCCTGGGCTTATTTTACTCTCGGCGAGCCTTAGATAATCCCCAATATATCCGGGATGCGGTGGTGAGACTATTGGCCAAAATCCCGACAATGGTTGCCGCTTTTGAAATGATGCGGAAGGGGAACGATCCCGTTCAGCCTCGTGATGATTTGGACTATTCCGCCAATTTTCTCTATATGCTGACGGAACGGGAACCCGACCCCCTCTCCGCCCGAATATTTGATATTTGCTTAACCTTGCACGCGGAACATACGATTAATGCTTCTACTTTCTCCGCTAGAGTCACCGCCTCGACCCTGACTGACCCGTATGCAGTGATTGCCTCTGCGGTAGGTACTTTGGCCGGCCCATTGCACGGTGGGGCGAATGAAGAAGTGCTGGCAATGTTAGAAGAAATTGGTTCGGTGGAAAATGTTCGCCCGTATGTGGAGAAATGCATCGAAACCAAATCCAAGATTATGGGATTTGGACACCGGGTTTATAAGGTAAAAGATCCTCGTTCGACGATCTTACAACACTTGGCCGAACAATTGTTTGAGAAGTTTGGCCATGACGAATATTACGAGATTGCCCTGGAACTAGAAAAAGTCGTTCACGAAAAAATGGGACAAAAGGGCATTTATGCCAATGTGGACTTCTATTCTGGTCTGGTTTACCGCAAATTGGGAATCCCGTCAGACTTATTTACCCCCATTTTTGGGATCGCCCGCGTCGCTGGTTGGCTGGCCCACTGGAAAGAACAACTGAATGAAAACCGGATTTATCGTCCCACGCAAATTTACACGGGTTCTCATAATGCGGAATATGTGTCAATGCATGAACGCGCCACAGGGAACGATCGCGACTAAATCTTTCCCTTAAACCCTTCTATCACGATTCAATATTTCTTTTGGAGGATTTTAGTTAGCGGGCCAGAGGCGATCGCTTCTGAGTTGAATCACTCGGAATCGATCTGCTGAAATCCTGCTACTTAAAGCAAATCCCTGGCACAAATTACCAACAAGCAGGCAGTGAAGATTCAAAGGTCAACAGTCAAACCGATTAATTAACGGTTTCCGGTTGCTTTCGATCGTCCTGCTGCTTTTGGTTTTCGCGCAGTTTTTCCGGTGGGTTTTGTCTGCTTAGTTTTGCCAGTTGCACCCCCAGTCATTCCTTCTTGATCCTGGGTATCACCTCCTAAAGGATTTGCTCCCCCTCTTCGGGTGGTAGTTCGGAAGGTGACATTCACCCCTTCATTGGATTGTTCTAATACCAACAAAGGTGTAGGTTTGGCCTTTTGATCCCAATGAATATAAGCAACTCGACCTTGAATTGTCGGCTGCCAAGTATCGTGATCTTCTTTAGTCGTTAAATAGGTTTCCAAACAATCAATGATTTGACTAATCGTCTTTGAGGTAGCTTGAGTTGGCAGTTTGGTTAGTTTAATTTGCACTCGGAATAAAACGCGCTTTTCGGGTTTGGCAATTTCGCCGGTTTCATACTCGACATCAAAGGTTTCTTCGACTAAACGTCCGGCGCCTCTATTTTCCATATTGGGACGTAAAGCCAGGGTAATTTGCTCTTTAACTTTTACTTTAATTTGGTTGACAATGGCAAAGTGGAAATTTTCTTCTTCCATCCGCAACCGTAAATAATCTAAGTTAAACTCTCTAGAGTGGATGAGGTCGGGATTTTTCTCCATTTTACTAATGGTAGAAAGAGCCATTTTCATCTTTTTATTGAGTTCTTTATTTTTAAAATCTTCAAACTGCATCTTTTTTTTCAAACTTTTAATTTGCATATTTGCATATAAAAAAGATAGCAGCATCAAAACGAAAAACACTCCAGAGGTTCCCATCCAAATTCGGTAATCTGTGAGTAAATTACTCACCGGGGATTCTGGTGGTTTCGTGGCTTGGGCTAATATCGGTTGGCTCGGAATGACAGAGTTTGACATGGGTATGATTTTAAAAAAGTGACTGGTCAGAAACTTGGATAAAAGTTACCAATTTGGCTCAAATAATCGGGGTTCAAAAAGCTGGACAGCTATCAGGAGAAAATTTGTTGAAAGGGTTGAATGTCACTAAGAAATCAAGAATTTTTTTGGTCGGAAAATTTAACATAGTAATCAATTCGCTCCTTTTTGTCTATTTTTACATCAATTTTTGATCGATGCCCAGATCCAAAATATCCATGATTTTGTTTAGGATTGGCTGTTTTTGTCCAGAAGTCTCGATCGCCGCTAAGTTGTTATGGGAGAGAAGACCATCCAGCACCTGCTTTCAATCATATCAAATTCCGTTGCATAGTTGCAATTAAAAGTGAAAATACCCAGCACTCATAATTTTACTGTTATTCGCTATTCGTTATTCGTTATTCGTTATTCGTTATTTGTTGATTGTTGATTGTTGATTGTTGATTGTTCTTTGTTCTTTGTTCTTTGTTCTTTGTTCTTTGTTTTTTGTTCAACAACAACCAACCAACAACCAACAACCAACAACCAACCAACAACCAACAACCAACAACCAACCAACAACCAACAACCAACAACTAACAACCAAATTTGTTAAGGTTAAATCTGACCAGAATCAATATTTCTAGTAGATTCGACCTAATGACCTGTTTACCTTTATCGGCAGCGATCGCCCATAATTTTCACCGCCATGTCCGTTTAGTGGCAACGGATTTTGATGGTACTTTGACAAAATGCGGGAAAGTTACCGCTGATTTACTCCAAAGTTTAACAGATTTGGCCGATGCGGGATTTTCGGTTTTGATTGTCACCGGGCGATCGGCAGGGTGGGTCAATGGTTTGGCCACCTATTTGCCCGTGGTGGGGGCGATCGCGGAAAATGGCGGAGTATTTTTTTCTCACCGAGAAACGGATCCGCCAGTAATTTTAAGCGCGATCGCTGACCTGTCAGAACATAAACTCAAGTTAGCCCAAACTTTTGCTAGTTTGCAAGAGGAATTTCCCCAACTTCAAGAAAGTGCCGATAATCGGTTTCGTTTAACCGATTGGACATTTGATGTTCGCGGACTTAGCCACGAAGATTTACAAAGAATCAATGCATTCTGTCAACAATCTGGTTGGGGATTTACTTACAGTTCTATTCAATGTCACATTAAACTGGCTACTCAAGAAAAAGGCAGCGCTTTACAAAAGTTATTATCCTTACATTTTCCCGAATATTCACCCCAACAAGTCATCACCGTGGGGGATAGCCCCAACGATGAAAGCTTATTTAATTCGGCGTTATTTCCCCTTTCCGTTGGGGTGGGGAATTTGTGGGAATATCTGCCTCGGCTGACCCATACCCCCGCCTATATAACTGAGGAAAAAGAAGTGGACGGATTTCGGGAGTTAGTCCGATGTTTAACTCAGGCTTCTTAGAGCCTGCCCCCGCGAATGCGGGGGTTTTGTTGCCGAAAAAAATCCAAAATATTTTAAAATATTGGCAGCAAATCGTGAGATAATGGTGAGATAATTAATTCTAGGAAGTTTTCATCGGAGTATTGATGTTATGGCTTACTGGCTATTTCAAGGCAATCCTAAATATTATAAAGTGCTTCAGGCGATTCAAGATTTTGAGGAAATGTTATGGTTAGTGACTCGCTACGGTAAGGAAATCGCCGTGGGTGATGAGGTGATAATTTGGATGGCTGGAAACGATGCAGGAATCTATGCGATCGCCCAAATTATTGAGCCCGCCCAATTCCGTTCTGAAGTAAGCGATCGCGACTATTGGCTGGATAAAACTCGCATAGGAATTAAGCCCCAAGCGAAAATTCGTTTCACCAAAAAAATCTTAGAAAAGCCCTTATTACGCAGTACATTAAAAGAAGACCCATTCTTGCAAAAGTTATTAGTTATCCGGGCGCCGAATAGCACTAATTATAAGCTTAATTCCGACGAATGGCAAGCAGTGATGCAGTTACTTTAATTGTTGTTTGTTGTTGGTTGTTGGTTGATTGTTGATTGTTGATTGTTCTTTGTTGTTTGTTGTTGGTTGATTGTTTTTTGTTCTTTGTTCTTTGTTCTTTGTTCTTTGTTCTTTGTTTTTACTGTTCGCCAACCAACCAACAACCAACAACCAACAACTAACAACAACCAACCAACAACCAACAACCAACAACCAACAACCAACAAATATGCTAATTCGCCTATCTCAAACTTATCTCAATCATTTAGAAACTTGTCCGAGAAAGTTTCAGCTAATTTATCTAGAAAAACTCAGTTCCCCCATGAGTCCAGACCAAGAAGAAAAGTTGACTTGGGGAAAACAATTTCACTTGCTGATGCAACAGCGAGAATTAGGTTTACCCGTAGCACCTTTATTTGAGGCGGAACCACAAATGTGGGAGTCTTGGCAGGCGATCGCCCAAAAAGCGCCGGAGATTTTTTTACCCAGTTCCAACCCTGCCACTTTTCGTCAAGCAGAACACCTGAGAACCTGGCAAATTGATAACTTTTTATTCACGGTTATTTATGATTTATTGATTGCGGCGGAAAACAGCGCCCAAATTATTGATTGGAAAACCTATCCCCGTCCCGCTGTCCGGCAAAAAGTGGCGGAAAATTGGCAAACTCGTCTCTATTTATTGGTGTTAGCAGAAACCACCGATTATTTGCCAGAACAGCTATCGATGACTTATTGGTTTGTGGAGTCAGCAAGAGACGAAGGCAATGGAAAAAATAGTGATGGGCATCGTGATAAGCGATCGCGGTCTAGCCAATGTTTAACATTTATCGGCGATCGACAGCAACACGAACAAACCAAACAAGACCTAGGCCAACTTTTAACCAAGTTAAAACGCTGGTTAAAAGACTATGAAAATGGCCAACAATTTCCCCAAGTTCCCCCCAACTCAGGCAAATGTCAAAAATGCCAATTTTCCACCATTTGTAAGCGCGATTAAGTTCCTGTAGGGGCGAAGCATAAAGCCTGACGGCATAGCTTCGCTTACCGGGGTAAAATATCGGGAAAAAATGTTTACTTTTTCCCATAAACAGCTATCAGGGAAGCAGAGGAGCAGAGGAGCGGAGGAGCAGAGGAGCAGAGGAGCATTTAACCAACAACCAACAACAAACAACCAACAACCAACAACAAACAACCAACAACCAACAACAAACAACCAACAACAAACAACCAACAACAATTAACCGTCAATTTTCAACTTTTTCAGCGCATTTTCTGCGGCATTTTTTTCCGCATCTTGCTTACGACGACCTATTCCCGACCCAAAAACCTTACCATTCACCCGCACTTCCGCCGTAAATTCCTTAGCATGATCTGGTCCAGACTCTTTAACAATCACATACTCAGGATTTTTCACAAATTTGTCCAAAGCCCATTGCTGAAACCGATTTTTCGGGTCAATCAAATGTTTGGGATTTTCATCAAGTTGGGGCAAGGCAATGCTTTTTACCACTGGAGTAAATAGCCGTTTAATATAAGCCCGAACTGATGTAATATTAGAGTCCAGATAATATGCGCCGACGATCGCTTCAAACGTATCACAAAGTAAAGAAGGATTATCCCTGGCTCCATCTTTAATTGCCCCTTGACCCAGGCGCATCTTTGACCCTAATTTTAGTTCTCGTGCTAAAGTTGCTAATTGCTTTTCCTCCACTAAAGCGGAACGCATCCGAGTTAATTGGGCCTCGCTCATATCGGGATAATTTTTGTACAAAAAATCCCCAATCAGAAAACCGAGTACCGCGTCACCGAGAAATTCTAGACGCTCATTATCTTCCGCAATTTTTGAGTGTTCGTTCACATAAGAACGGTGAGTTAAGGCTTGATCTAATAGTGACGGATTTTTAAATTTAGGCAGTTCTGACATTGTTAGTGCTTCTGTTACTGAGTAGCTTCATTTATAGCAAATTTATCGGTCAATATCATAGCAGGAAAATGGCCATTATTCGTAGGTTGGGTTGAGCAACGAAACCCAACCTGCGAATAACTGATATTGATGATTAAAGTAAAACGATGTATTTGATTCTTTTTTTACTTTTTCTAACTTGAATCTTGCGATCCTCCTCCACCGCCTCAATAAACTTACTAAGTTGAGAAAAAACTTTACCATTGTGTCCTTTAATAGAACTCACCCCTTGATAATTAGGAAAACGTGGATTAGATCGCATTATGCTGTCAAGACGACTTACCTGAGTACATTTGCCTTTCTTAGATATAGCCTTAATTGCTTCAAGGAGACACTGGGTTGCTTCTTCGTAAGTAATGGTTCGGGCTGTTTTTTTGTTACTCTTTGATTTGCCTAGATTATCATATATCTCTGAATCTTTTTGAGTCGCTAAAACAAGTGCTGGAATTTTCTTAATTTTCCTTCGGATCACTTTACCATCTTTCTCCACCGCCTGAATAAACTCTAAAAATCCTGGAAATTTTTTGCCATCAGGTTTGCGGATAGAATTAAACCCTTGATAATTGGGAAACCGATGGTTGTAGCGCATTAAGCTATCAATATAGCTTAAATCTGTAATATGACCTTCGAGTAAGCAAGTATTAATCGCTTCCAGCAGACAATTCACCGCTTCATCATAAGGAATATACCCAGCCAATCTTGCTTGATAATTAATAGAATTAGCCGATATTGGTTGAGTTTCTGAATCAGAAATATATGATGCTGTTTCAGGGGTTGCTGGGTCGATTAAAAAGACTTGCTTAACATTGCCAATTTGTTGAATTCTGACTTTACCATCACTTACCGCCGACTCAATAAAATTAGTCAGCTTTTTAAATTTACTGCCATCCGGTTTGCGGATAGAAGCTACCCCTTTATAGCTGGGGTAATTGGGATTACTACACATCAAAAGGTTAAGGGCACTGAAAGTAGTAGGATTATTTTGGATCGATGCGGTATTAATGGCTTCAATTAGAGATTCAATGGCTTGTTCATAAGTAATATACTCAGCGGATAAATTCGGATCGGGTAAGGAAGATACTTGCGGGTTAACCTCTGGTAATTTATTCGCTAAATTATCCATTTTTGGTGCCGCTATTTCCGAAATAGGCTGACTTTCAGGGTCATCCTGAATCACCACTAACTCAGGCAGTTCATCGAGAAAGTGGAATTCATCCGCTAAGTCCATCAATTGTTTTTTGACATTGCCTTTTCTGGCAAAGATGATGGTTTTGATGCCGATTTTTTTCAGGTGATTCACAAAGGGACAAAAGTCACCATCTCCTGAAACTAAAATTACCAGGTCTGGCCAGCCATTTGCGTCGAAATCAGTCAAAGAGTCAAAGACTAATTGATAATCCGCACAGTCTTTAATCGGTGAAGTAACCGAAATACACTGAAATCCTAGATTTGCTAAGTTCTCCAAGACCGCATTTTTGCCGTTATTCGGCCAAAAGTCGTAAATTTTGGCCTGCTTGACAATGCCCAGAATTTTGGCAAATACTAGCAATAGATTAGCGAGTTCTAAATTGATTTTGACGTTTTGGTTGTCAACATAAAGACTGACGGTGAGTTTTTGTGACATTTGACTGATTTAGGATGAAATGACAATATATGAACCACTGATTCAGATCGGCGATCGCATCATAGTATATATAGTATTATATCGTATTATATGGTATTATTTATACTATATATGGTAGATTTTCCGAAGATTGACCGGGGAATATCGTGCGAAATCACCTCCGGGCAGTAAGAGGCAACAACCGGGCTGCCTAGAGATAAAACAGATAAAAGGCAAATTTCCCGGCGATCGCTGAATATCGATCGCCTGAAAATTTACCCCAGGTGAATTAGTCACAATTTGTGAAACAAATTGTATGTAAGTTGGGTTTGGTTTCCCAGCCCAACCTAAGAATTACTGCGGTCATGCTTCGCCCCTACAGGAAAATTTATATCGGGATGTTATTCGCTGATGTTTCCTATAATCATAATTTTTTTAGAGCATTTCCAGCAGCTTGTTTTTCCGCCTCTTTTTTGGTAGAACCTGTCCCTTGGGCGCAAACTTTACCATTGATGGAAACCTGCACTGTAAATGTTTTGTCGTGCGGTGGGCCGTCTTCTTTAATGACTCGATATTGAGGTAAGATCGCGCCTTGGTTTTTCTGCACCCATTGTTGCAATTGATTTTTCGGATCGATCGCAATTTGCGGTGTATCGGTTTGATAGTCATCAATTTGAGGCGAAACAGCAATAATTTCCTCTATGACCGAATCAAACAGCGATCGCACAAAATCTCGGACGTCATTCATTTGTGAATCCAGAAAATAAGCGCCAATTATCGCTTCAAAGGTATTACTCAATACGGATGAATTATCTTTTGCCCCATCAGCGATCGCGCCTTTTCCTAACCGCATCCATTTACCGAGTTCTAATTGCTCGGCAAATTTTGCCAACTGCTTATCTTCTACCAAAGCAGACCGCAACCGAGTCAAATCACCTTCATCTTTTTCTTCCTTATACTTCTCATAAAGATATTCGCCACTAAGAAAATTCAGTACCGCATCACCCAGAAACTCCAACAACTCATTATCTTGACTAACTTGTTTAGGATTTTCATAAAGATAGGAACGATGAGTTAAAGCATCTTGCAGCAAAGACGCATCCTGAAACGGGAGTTTTTCTAGTAATTCAGCCAAATTTTCTCGAATTCGCTCTTCTGCCGCTTTAGTTTGCCGATTTTTCTGGCGATTTTGCTCTTGAACAAGAATACGCAAGACTTCTTGCTTATGCTTTTCTACTTTTTTAATAATCTCTTCGTCAGCCTTTACTGCTTTCAGCAGTCGCACCATGCCATTAATAGCACTATAAGTATCGTCTGCGGAAAATTCATCTCCGTGTGCCCAATAATTGCGGGTTTCAATCAGTTCTTCAACAATTCTTTTTTCTGGGTTATCAAGACGTTTTTGGGATAGATCATCCCATTTCTTAGAGATAACCGTCAATAGCGCACCAGTATCTTTACTAAGCCGCTCTTTTATATCCTTCTTTTTCGTACTTTTATAATCTGGTAATTCTTTTTTGGCCTGAGTTTCCCAATCATCGGGATAAGCTTGTTGCATTTGCTGTTCAACATAGGGATACAATCCCTGATTTAGCAATTCTAAACCTTTACTAATTCTGTCTCTATTACTCATCATCATTTGTTTGATTACTCCATATTGTTCATCATTATTTTTTTTCGATTGTAGGTTGGGTTTCGTTCCTCAACCCAACCTACGAATAACTACTAAAAGATTAAGTTTGCTGGGCATTACCCACCTACTCTCCAAAGTTTCTAAATCTTGGTTATGCGTAAGTTTTATACCAGCAATCACCTCCGGGCAGCAAAGGGCAAAAACCGGGCTGCCTAAAGATAAAACAGATAGATAAATTTTCAGGCGATCGCTGAATATTGATCGCCTGAAAATAAACCACAGGTGAATGAGTGACAATTCCCGAAAATTAGCAACTGAGTTTTCGATCTTTTCTGACCAGATCGGCGAAAACCGGACTAAAACCCAGTTTGTAAAGTTTTGTAACCTGATAAAATTGAAGAAACTGCTAAAAAACCTGGTTTCTGATGAGCGATCTGTCCCCCCAACAAAATTTGGAGACTGAATGGGTTCTCCAACCCCAAATTGAGCCCCCAACTTGGTTTCTGGAACAAGTGCAAGCATATATCCCCGGATCTTCGGGGCGTTATGCAGCCCAACTGCTTTGGCAGCGGGGCATCCAAGATGGGGCAACTCTGGCCCAATTTGTCGATTCCCAAAACTTTAAGCCTTCCAGTCCTGCTGAATTTGGCTGGGAAATGCAGTGGGCTGTGGAAAGAATTCTCCATGCTGCCAGTAGTGGGGAAAAAGTGGCAATTTGGGGAGATTTTGATGCGGATGGCATTACTTCCACCTGCGTGTTGTGGGATGGGCTGGGAGAATTTTTCCCCCAGAATACTCAACTTATTTACTATGTTCCCAATCGTTTCACCGAATCCCACGGGTTAAATGTTGCGGGAATCGATCGCCTAGCTAAAGAAGGGATTAGTTTAATTGTGACTTGCGATACGGGCAGCACTAACTTAGCAGAAATTAACCATGCTAATGAGTTAGGAATTGATGTAATTATTACGGATCATCATACTTTGCTGGACGATCGCCCCCCAGTAGTGGCAATTATTAACCCCCGTTATTTGCCCCCAGACCATTCTATGTTTCATCTGTCCGGGGTAGCGGTGGCGTATAAACTCATTGAAGCCCTCTATTTAACCGCGCCAAATATTCCCCAAGCACCTTTAGAAGAGTTATTAGATTTAGTGGCAATTGGTTTAATTGCGGATTTGGTGGAATTAAAAGGAGATTGCCGCTATTTAGCCCAAATTGGTCTGAAACATTTAGAGAAAGAATTTAAGAAACCACCGTCACAATGGCGGCGTCCCGGAGTGGGTAGATTATTAGAATTATGCCAGAAAACCGGCGATCGCCCCACAGATATTTCCTTTGGTATTGGGCCGCGAATTAATGCGGTGAGTCGCATTCATGGAGATGCGGCTTTTTGTGTGGAATTACTCACCAGCCGCGATCGCAACCTTTGTCAAAAACTCGCCAGCGAAGCGGAATTAGCCAATGCCCGTCGTCAAGAACTGCAAAAAAATGTCCTCGCCCAAGCCAAAAGTAAACTAGAAAAAATTGACATTTCTACTACTAAAGTCATCGTCTTAGAAGACCCCCAATGGTCCGTGGGTGTCCTGGGTTTAGTCGCTGGACAAATTGCCCAAGAATACGGCTGTCCCACAATTTTATTAACCACCGATCAAACCCAAGAAAACCAGGAAAGTATGGGCGCAGTTTTAGCCCGTGGTTCTGCCCGTTCCGTACATCAAATTGACCTGTATCAATTAGTCAAAAACCAAGCCCATTTATTAGACCGATTTGGCGGCCATCCTTTTGCCGCTGGGTTGAGTTTGCCCGCCGAAAATATTCCCCTATTTACCGAAGCGATTAACCGGGAATTGCGGCAACAAATTGAAGGCAATAACCGCCTAGGACGGCCAATAGTCCAAGCAGATATTATTTGTCAAGTGGCAGATTTAGGGATAAGTTTATTCCGAGAATTAAAGTTACTCGAACCTTGCGGTATGGGCAACCCTTCGCCGAAAATCCTGATGCAAAACTGTTGGTTTGAAAAAGTCTGGAATCAAAGAATTAAAGATAATAAAGGGCGAAAAATTAGCTATATTAAGACATATTTTAACATCAAAGATGACTCCAGCGATCTGGATTTTCCGGGGATTTGGTGGGGACATTACAAAGAAGATATTCCTCAGAATGCAGAGAATCCATCTCAGGGGCGTTGTGATGCGATCGCGGAATTAGACTATAACCCCGACAAGAAAAAGTGCGAACTGCGTTTAATTGCGGTTAAACCAGTAGTTGAATCTGGGCAAAGTTCGGTGGTAAATTTAGGAAATCCAGGGTTAAAAATTTTAGATTATCGGAATTACTCTGATGGGGAATTGCCTATAGATGAGTCTTTTAATTCGGCAATTATTATCCGTAATTGTCCTACGAGTTGGGAAGATTTAGACCAACAGTTAACCCAACAGTTAAAGTTAGCCAAAAGTCAAGAAACTCCGGGAAATTTGCCCGTGGTGGTCTTGGCTTATGGGGGCGATAATATTCCCCAACCCCAAGAAATATGTCAAGAATTAATCGCAATTGCTGACCATCTCAGCCAGACCGGGGCAAGCATTTCTCGTCAGCAACTTTGCCTGGAATTAAGTATCAGCGATCGCGCCTTAGAGATAGGCTTAAGCACCTTAGCATCTCTGGGTTTTCAGGTTATTTCTAACCGGGAAGCATCTGAACTAGAAACCGGGATAACTTTTCGGCGGATTGCCGATAAAAAAGCCACAATAACCGCGAATTATTTTCCGATGGATTATTTGATCGCGGCTTTGCAAGAAGAACAATTTTATCGGCAATATTTTTGTCAAGTTCCCGTTTCCATTATTTCGGCGATCGCGCAGATTTAATCAACAAACAACAACCAACAACCAACAACCAACAACCAACAATCAACAATCAACAAAGAACAATCAACAAAGAACAATCAACAAAGAACAATCAACAAATATCTAAAATGAATTTAATCATCCTCATATTCTACCCAAGAATTCGGGGTTTCAGAAACCGCTACTTTTAACTCGACTCCTGCGGGGACTCTCCGCTTAGTTTCCTCATAAATATACTTAGCAATCATCTCCGCCGTAGTATCATAATCGGGGGGCATCACGTCATTCAAAACGCAGTGATCTAATCCCCCTTTAGTGACATCTTTTTTCCCCCAACGTAGGGTTTTAAAATCCGCCACCATCACTTCATGGGGGCAATATTCTGAAGAGTGGAGTTTCTGGGATGACGCTTCAATGCGTACCTTATAACTATGGCCGTGCATTCGCCCACAGGGGCCATCATAATCCCGAATAAAATGGGCGCTGTCGAATGTGTACTCCGTCACTAATTTCCATTTAGGCATGATTAATTTCCTCCCGCATTAATTAAGATAGCAAATCCCAATGGAAGAGCCCCTAACATTCTGATGGTGGGCAATGCCCACCCTACTAACTCAGTGATGAGCTTTCTCTGGCGGTGTCAAGAGTAAGTATAAAGCCGGTGTGACAAATAAGCCAATACAAGTAGATGAGGTTAAACCAAAGACGATCGCCATACAAAGAGGAAACCAAATTGGGTCACTAAAGGCCATAGGCAAAACCCCCACAATGGTGGTAATGGTGGTGCTGAGAATGGGACGGAGGCGATCGCTTGCACCTCTGGCTGCCGCTTGCCGAACATTCATCCCCTCTTTGAGATAAGTATTCATCGTATCCACCATCACAATGGAATTATTCACCACAATTCCCGTCAGAGAAATAATCCCAATCACTGAGGGAAAAGAAATGGGCATCCATAGTAAATAATATCCGCCAAAAGTGCCAATTAACCCAAAGGGAATAGCCAGCATAATAATAAATGGCTGAGTAAAAGAACCAAACTGAATCACTAAGACCGCAAACACCAAAAATAAGGCTACAACCGCCATTTGTTTAGCCGAGGCAAAAGTTTCCTGGGTGGTTTCTGCTTCTCCACCAAAGTTGTAGTCATAACCAATTGGCCATTGACGTTTCATTTCTTGTAATTTTGGTTCTAAATCCGCCAAAATTTCTCCGACGGTGCGGCCCTTGGGTTTGGCCAATATCGTCACCGTGCGTTGGGCATTTTTATGGGTAATCGATAACGGCGACATCCCTGGAATTTGTTCTAAGATTTGATTCGCCGCAATTGGGCCATTGGGAGTAATCAAACGAATCATCGCCAGTTCATCCTGGCGGGTTGGGCCACCAACGCTACCGCCCCGGGAAGGCCATGCGGTACTCAGGTGAATTTCCAAATCTTCTTGACCGCCACCAATGGGAAAATCCGCGATATCGTTGTCGGTCATCAGATAACGTCCTTGCATGGCCAAGTCATTGGCGGCAATGCCATAAAAATCCATCGCTTCCCGTTTGGGCTGAAATTTGATATCCGGTCGCAAGGAACCCAGGTCGTCCCGCACGTCTACCGCCCCAGGAATTTCCCGCAGGGCGATTTGTACCTCTCCCGATATCCGCCGCAGTTCGTCCATGTCTGTGCCATTAATTTCCACGGCGATCGGATCGCCTCCTTCCCCTCGCTTAGGAATATTCACCACCAAAGCAGCACCGGGATAGTTCCGCATGGCGGCATTCAACTCAGCCCGTAACTCAGAGGCATATTCAAAAGAATTCTTTTCCCGTTCTTCTTGGGGCAGGAATGAGGCGGAAAAACCTACCAGATAGTTGCCATCACTGGGTTTCATGCCACTTTCGACCACTAGGTTGCTGCGTTGACCGACTAATTTGACCACGTTTTCAAAATAATCTTTACCCCGCAGAATTTCTCCCAGGTCGTCGGCGACTTTTTGGGAAGTTTCTAGGGTGGTGGTGGGAGGCAGTTCCACGTTTACGCTTAAGGCGGTGTCGTCTCCGTCCGGAAACAGGGTTCCCGGTACGCTGCGAACGAGAATCAAGGTACAGACAAATAGACCGATCGCACCCAATACCCACAAGCGGGCAAGGGTTTTGTTGGGGATCACGATCCGTTGCAGCCAGATCGCAAATTTGGCGGAAACAAATTGGCTGAGGCGATCGACCCAACTGGTTTTATCTTCTCCTTTGTTGCCTCTACCCTTCCGATCCAATAAATATCGGGATAAGGGAATATCTACCAACAGGGCAATAATATAACTCATGGATAAACAGATAATCGCCGTAATTGGCAAAATGCGGATAAATTTACCCATGATGCCGCCGATCGCCATTAAGGGCACCATTGCCAAGATAGTGGTTAATTGCCCGGACAGCGCGGGGATGGCAAAAGTTCTGACAGTTTTCAGGGCGGCTTGGTTAAAGGTCAACTTTTCCGTAAATAACGCCTCGTGCATTCCTTCCATCATCAGGATGAACACATCAACGAGTAATCCCAAGGACAGAATCATGCCAATTTGCACCATTTTGTTCAGGGTGTTGCCCAGTAACCAGACGATCGCCAGGGTAGCCAAAAAGGTTAAAGGAATCGATAAACCGGCAATAATTGCTTCACGCCAAGTTAAGGCTACTAATAAGACTAAAAATACCCCTAAAACTCCTTGCCAACCATTACTAAATAAGCGATTTAAATCTCTGAGGATAATATCTTTATCGGTGGCAATGACTCGGTATTCCATACTGTGTGGCCAGAGGCTGGGGTTTTGTTGCATCTGGGCGATCGCCTCTAAGCAATTATCCACCACCTTAACAGTGTCCGACCCCGGCACCTTGACCACATCAATATTAATTGCCGGTTGATATTCTGCCCCGGCAAAACTAATAAAAGCCCGATTTTTTTCTCTTTCCAAGTCCCGTCGGACTTCGGCAATTTCCCCCAAGTAAACCACCCGATCTTCTGACTCGCATTTATCGCTGCCACAAATCCGAGTTACGGGTAAATTGCGTAAATCTTCTAAGGTACGAAAGCGGCCATATAGACGGATTTGCGACCCAATTTCATCACTTTCTACCCGATCCCAAGGCATATCAATATTGCCTCTTTGGATCGCTTGGGCGACGGTGGTGGGAGAAATGCCCAAAGCGGTCAGCTTGTTGGGGATCATTTGCACGTGAATGACTTCTTCCCGTTCGCCCCCTAGGTTGACTTCCCGGACATTGGGGACTTTTTCTAATAAATCTTGGATTTTCTCGGCGGCGCGACTGAGTACCGCTATATCGATGTCACCATATAAACCAATGGTGAGAATGGGGGCATCTTGTACCGAGACTTGGGTGACTTTGGGCTCTTCCGCTTCTGTGCTTAATTCCGGTTTGGCTTCGTCCACTTCCGCGCGAACTTGGGCGATCGATTCGCTGACCGGGGCATTGGCTTGGAATTCTACTTTAATTAATGACACCCCATCAAAAGAAGCGCTAGTAACTTCTTTGAGTCCTCTGAGGGATTTGAGTTCGGTTTCGATTTTGTCGGTGACTTGGTTCTCAATGGTTTCTGGGTCAGCCCCAGGCCATATCGTTTGAATAGTGGCGATCGCAATATTAATATCTGGGTCGCCTTCTTTAACCATTGAAGAAACCCCGATCAGTCCCCCAATCACAAATAAAAAGCATAACAATAGGCCAAATACCGTATTTAGAAAGAAAAATTTGGCCACAGGAGAAGGAGGAGGAGAGGGAGGAGTTTTAGTCATAGCAGTGTCCCATTGTAGGGGCGAAGCATTCGCGCCCAAATTTATCGGTAAAATCGTCAATTTTTATCCGCGAATGCTTCGCCCATATTTTTTCAGATTGTCTATTGTAGGGGCAAAGCATATAGCCTTCGGCATGGCTTCGCTTACCGCGCCCAAATTTATCTGTAAAATCGTCAATTTTTATCCGCGAATGCTTCGCCCATATTTTTTCAGATTGTCTATTGTAGGGGCAAAGCATTCGCGCCCAAATTTCTCGGTAAAATCGTCAATTTTTATCCGCGAATGCTTTGCCCAAATATTTGCCGATTGATTCCGAAATTTTATTTATGGGTTACAGGGCGAAGCATTCGGGTAAATAAATTGTCGGAGATCACCGGATATTTTTAGCCCGAATGCTTCGCCCCTACGAGGTACAATTCTGGGTTACAGGGCGAAGCATTCGGGTAAATAAATTGTCGGTTTTTCCCGGATATTTTTAGCCCGAATGCTTCGCCCCTACCCAAACAACAAACAACAAAGAACAAACAACCAACAACCAACAAACAACAAAGAACAAACAACCAACAACCAACAACCAACAACAACCAACTAATTAATCACATCTACTGGGGCATTGTTGACCAGAAGGTTTTTGCCGTCGGAAACCAGACGATCGCCCGGTTTTATTCCCTCAATAATTTCTTGTTGAGAAATGCCTTTAATCCCAATAGTAATTGGGCGCTGTTCGACAAATTGTTTGCCATCTTTTTCTTGGACAACAAAGACGAAGGGTTGTCGATCCCGGTAAACGATGACATTTGAAGGAATCACGGTGGTATTTGCCGCTTCTTTTATGGCAATCCATGCGGAAACACGGGCGCCGCTGCGGAGGCGAGATTGCTTTTCTGGGTTAATGCGGTTAATTCTGACTTTAACATTCATTGCCCGACCCCCAGGAGTCACCGAAGGACTAACAGAAAACACCTCGCCTTCAGCACTGGCAACAGTAATCAGAGTTTCGTTATTCAAAGAATCGCGATACGCGCTATTTAAGTCCTCATCCAAGACCACAAAAGCGGTTTGACCGGGGCTGACCTGGGTGCCGTCAAAAGCGGGCAGTTCGATCTGGACTTCAAACTCGCTGGGGTCAATCAAAATAATTGGCACGGTTTCCACCACATTTTGCGCCGTTTGGCTGCTTAACTGTTGCGGCGACCAATAATCCCCTTCCCGAATATTCAAAAAAGCCACCATACCGTCAAAAGGCGCTCTAATTTCCGTATCTTCCAAGGTGACATTAGCGCGATTTGACTGCGCCCGGGCTGATTCAATTCCCGCGCTGGTGGCATCAATTTGGGCAGCGGCTGCGGCAATACTGCCCTGCACCGCTTCCACTTGGCTTTCCGCTGCCCGCACTTGGCTTTGGGCTGCCCGCACTTGGCTTTCCGCTGCGGCGATATCTTGTTCGGTGGCTTGAATGTTACTCTCCGCTGCGGCTACTTCTTCTTCAGCGGCTTGAATGCGGCTTTGGGTGGCATTGACGGCGGATTTAGCGTTGTCGAGTCTGTTTTGGTAAACGTCGCGATCGCTGGCGGAAATCACCCCTTCATCATAAAGTTCTTGTCGCCGTCGCAATTCCACCTCTGCTAAGTCGCGATCGGCCATTTTCGCTTCCAGATTAGCTTTCGCTTCCCGAACATTGGCGATCGCCTGTTGCTTCCTGGCCTCTGCTTGGGCCAAACCCGCCCGAACTTGGCCTAATTTAGCCTTTGCTTGAGCCACATTTGCTTGTTGTTGTTCCACCGTGGCTTGGGCTTGGCCTAAATTCGCTCTCGTTTGAGCAAGGTTAGCAACGGCAACGCTTTGTTGTTCTTGGGCTTGCCAGATAGCGGCATTGGACTGAACCAAATCCGCTTGGAGTTTGCGATCGTCGATTTGGGCCAAAAGTTCGCCCTCATAAACATAATCTCCCTCCCGCAAATCCCGGCCATCGACCTTTTTAATATAAGTAATCGTCCCCGGCACTTCAAACCGCAAATGTTTGCCCCGGACAGCAGACACAGACCCATCACTATGCACCCATTCCTGAATTGCCCCTGACTTGGCTGGCACCACCCGCACTGGTAGGGGCGATCCGTTGCCGTTGCTTGCCCCGGCGGGAATGGTGACTGGGGTGGGTTCTGGGACTGCCACTGGGTCGGACAGGCGCCGAGACGCAAATACGCCAATACCCAGGGCGATCGCCAAAAGTGGCAAAGCCCAGAGCATAATTTTGAATAAAGAAAACTTTTTAGCCGCTGGTTTTTCTGATACTTCAAAGGGGCGATCGTCAACAGTAAAAATCTCTTCTATATTGACTATATCTTCGTTTAAATCTGTGGGTAATTCGCTATTTTTTGCCATCGAGTCTGTGGGGGAAATTGCGATTTTACCCGAACCATTTTTATCGTGGCGGGCTTCATCCACTATCAGATAATTATGGATATTTTTGGAACCATTCGATGATAATTTTGGGGGTGATTTGTGGTTGTTCATAGTTTTGATGATTGCTCACTTTGGTTGTTGGTTGTTGTTGGTTGGTTGTTGTTGGTTGGGGTGTAATTGATAATTGATAATTGATAATTGATAATTAATAATTAATAATTAATAATTGATAATTGATAATTGATAATTGATAATTATCAATTGTTTTCCCCTGCTGATGGCGGGCTCCTCTGCTCCTCTGCTCCTCTGCTCCTCTGCTCCTCTGCTCCTCTGCTCCTCTGCTCCTCTGCTCCTCTGCTCCTCTGCTCCTCTGCTCCTCTGCTCCTCTGCTCCTCTGCTCCCTGTTGCCCAAAATGACCGAACCGTTCAGTCATTTTTTTGATTATAAACTAAAAACTAGGTAATGTCAAGATTTCGCGAACCGTTTAGTATAAGAAATGACATCAGAGAGAAACAAA
Organism: Oscillatoriales cyanobacterium; assembly: GCA_011390955.1. Lineage (GTDB taxonomy): Bacteria > Cyanobacteriota > Cyanobacteriia > Cyanobacteriales > Laspinemataceae > Planktothricoides. Next base: position 25,467 of record JAABRM010000014.1, read on the forward strand.
ACATGGAAACCCTACAATCCCTCGATTTAAGCAGCCCCAAGGCTTGTCAAATTCTGGAAGGGGCAAGAAGCGCCTTCTTGGAACTGGGCTATGAGGGGACAAGCGTAGAAGAAATTGCCCGCCGCGCCCAAGTCTCTAAAGGCACAATCTATAATTATTTCCCCGATAAGCAGACGTTGTTTATCGCTGTGGTACATGGGGAATGCCAAAAGCAAACCCAACGGATTTTTAAGGTCGATCGAGATGCCGAAGACGTAGAAACTTTATTCCGTGGCATTGCCCTTGATTTTGTGGCTTTACTTCTGTCTCCTTTTGCCCAGAATATATTTAGAATTGCGATCGCGGAAGCATCGCGATTTCCTGAACTCGGTCGGGCATTTTATAATTCTGGTCCGGCGGTGGGGAGAAAGCGTTTAATGGATGTGATGGCGAGGGCGGTGGCCAATGGGGAATTGGCGATCGCGGACATAGAATTAGCCGCTGACCAATTCATTGAACTCTGTAAAGCTGACCTATTTTATCAGCAATTATTGGGCATCAAAACCAATCCGACGGAGGCGGAAATTCAGCGAATTGCGGACGGGGCTGTAGCCACTTTTCTTAAAGCTTTTGGCAAATAAAAAACCATGTTTTTTGCCCGATCGCGCCAGTCTAATTAACAGTAACTTTTCGGCAATTAAACCCAATAATTAGCCGATTAACCGGAAGAATAAATATGTAGCGATCGGACAAATATAACGGTGAGATTTATATTTCTAAAATCACTAAAATCACTAATTTTGTAGTAACTTTTGATTAGCTGGGAAAAAATAACCGTAAATAACTGGATAAAATTACATCGCCCCAAATAGCGCTGATGGCTCCACCGATCGCTAAAAATGGCCCAAAAGGCATGGGTTGTCGGCGATTTAACCAACCGAGAGCGATCGCGCCCCCGCCGAGAAATGCCCCCATCATACAAGCGAGAAAACCCGCCAAAAGCATATATTTCCAGCCTAACCAGGCTCCCATCATGGCCATGAGTTTGGCATCTCCTGCCCCCATTGCCGTTTGTCCAAAGGCGATCGACCCCACGAGGCTAATAATATCTAATAGCCAAATTCCTAACACCATGCCGATAATTCCTGGCATTAAATAATCGTGGAGTCCGGCGGCAAAATTGGGGGCAACTAAAAAACACCGCGCCACTTGAAATCCCAAACCCACAACTAACCCAGACTGAGTTAACGGGTTGGGCAGGGTCATGGTATCAATATCAATCAAAGATAGGGCCAATAACCAGCTAAAAAATGCCCAATTTGCCACCATGTCCACAGGAGTGGCAAAAGAAGTCCCAGCAATTAAGACAAATAATAGACCCGTTGCCGCTTCTACCAGGGGATATCGAATGGAAATGGGACTGCGACAGTGAGCGCAACGTCCCCGCAATCGAACCCAACCCCAAACCGGGATATTTTCGGTTTTGCCCAGTTTATGCAAACATTGGGGACAACGGGACGGAGGCCACAAAATGGATAAACCAGCGGGCACCCGATAGACGACGACGTTGAGAAAACTGCCAATGGACGAACCCAAAATAAATACGATCGCGATCGGCACCAAATAATAGATAAATTCCATTTGATTTTAAGTTTTATAAAGCAGATGCCCCGGTATTGACTTAATAAAGTCCGGACTCAATTTGCTCAAACGGGACAAAAGATTCAGTAAACAATAAGATCGGTTTGGGTTGGAAAATTAGCTGTCCCCGATAACTCAACCGATCGATTGCCACCCCCACTGGGCGATCCATCCGTTCTCGATGAACTTCTTGATAAGCACGATAAAGCAGTCTGGCTGCTCTGAGCAAGGTTGGATCTAATAATTGGGGTGACTGTGTAGAATAACTCGCCATTTGTTCTGGCAATTGTTGTGCCGCGTTTAGCACCGACCCACTCCAATGCGCTTGAATTAGATTAGATTGTAGCTGATTTTGTTATTCATCGCGATCGCTGTTAATAATTTTGTAATATTCGTTATTTGTTACTTGTTATTTGTCTAGTTTTTGCCTCACAAATAACGAATAACTAATAACGAATCACAAAACCCTACGCCCTAGATTCACATTCTTTTTTTGTCACCTCATGGCGATAACGAAACATAGCTTGTAAGCGATCGCCAACAAACCCCCCTAAAAGCAGATTTACCAACCAACCACCGGGTAAAGAAAATTCTATAGCATCAGTCAGCTTGGTTTGGCCATTTTCAGGGACAAATTCATGGCGATGAAGCCAATTTTCCATTGGCCCAGAGACTTGTTCGTCAATAAATAAGCGATTTTTTTCGCAAGCGGTATGACGGGCAATCCAACGCACGGGAATCGGGCCGATAAAAATCAAAAATTCGGAAATTGCCCCCACATCTAAACCCCCCTCCCGGCGGACAATTTTCACCGGCTGCCAAGGGGGAGTTAGTTTTTGCAAAATATCCGGTTGTTCGTGAAAATTCCAGACAGTTTCCACGGGGGCATCGATCGCAGAAGTATAGACAAATTTGGGCATAATTTCAGTTTAATCTATGGGTTCGATCTATGGGTTCGATCTATGGGTTCGATACCAAATCCGGTTCTCCCGTAGGGGCGATTCGCTTGCTCGCCCCTACAATAATCCCCTAAAACGGTTGTGGATTCCCGCCTATAGCCTTTGGCATGGGCTTCGCCTAACGCGGGAATGACAGATGGCTTGATAAACGGGTGCGGGAGAACCGAATTTGGTCTGATTTCACGGTCAATATAGCAATTTTTCATATTTATGAAGTACAAAAAAACCTGTCATTCCCGCCTGCGCGGGAATCCAGAAAACGTCTGTACTTCATTCAGACAATAACCGCTATAAGTAGGTGGGCAGAAATAAATGCACCACAGACCCCCATTAGAAGAAAAACTGTCATTCCCGCCGATGGCGGCCTTCGCGGGGGTAAACTCCGACGGGAATCCAAGGATTTACGGTAGGGAACGAAAAGTGCAATTAATTATGTTCACCTACTTAACAAAACAGCGATCGCTTATCGCTGAAATCTCAACTTTCCGGTTCGCTGCTGATTTCAATATCCAGCGTTTCCTCATCAATCTGAATATATAATACATTCGGTTGACAGCAAACTTGGCAATCTTCCACATAAGACTGGTGGAACCCGGCACTAATATCCACAAAAGTTACATTAGATTCCCCACAATAGGCACAAAAATATTCGGCGGTATTTTCCATTAATTTATCACTCCATTAAGCCTGTTTAATCAGAAAACACAAAAGTTACTCGATACCGTTGACTAATTCATGTGGTTTTGGTGCGTTACCGCTCGGAACAACACCCTACCAATAGCTTAATTTAAAATACTATACCGTTGACTAATTCATATAAGTTGTTGCCTCGGCTAAATGTTTTTTTAAGGTTTCCACGGGTAATGGCCCTTGAATATGCTGCCAAGGTAAAATAGCTTCTTGGGACCAATCCTCATAGACATAAAAATCTAATTCCGGCACTTGTCCCCGGAGTTCTTTAAAAGCCCGTCGGTAACTGCCGAGAGAGTCGCCGTAATGTCGGACTAATTCTAATAACCGAGAAAGCCGTCGATCGCCTCTGGAAATTAAGGTTTGAATCACTGACCAATTATAACTTTCTGGGCGGAAATCTACGCCAATGCGTCCGAATTCTTTTTTAAATTTATTTAACCGCTTTTCCGCTTGACGGTTCACCCCAAACCACTGAAAAGGCGTATGGGATTTGGGGACAAAAGTGCTACAACCAAAAGTTAAGCGCAAACCAGGGGCGGCTTTTTTTACCGATTGGATCATAGCAACTGTTGCCTCTAAATCTTCTGGTTGTTCTCCAGGAATTCCTACCATCCCGTAAAGTTTTAAACCCGCTAACCCTCCAGCTTTGGCATTCACCGCTGCTTCGATAATTTCCGATTGCGCCAATTTTTTGTTAATAATTTGCCGCAGTCTTTCTGACCCACTTTCTACGGCAATGGTCAGCGATCGCGTCCCCCGATTTGCCAAAATTTTGGCCAAATCTTCCGTAACCGTATTAGTTCTAACCGAGGCAATACTTAAGCGCACATCGTCAAATTTAGGCTGGCTTAAATATGCTAATAAACTATTAAATTCTGGATGCTGAGTCACCGATGCACCGAGTAACCCAATCCGGTTGGTGACTTGCAATCCGCGCTCGATCGCCGGAATCAAAGACTGTTCTAAATTTGCCGTTCTAAACGGTAAAGTTAGATAACTAGCTAAACAAAACCGGCACATTTCTGGGCAACTGCGTACCACTTCCACCATAAAAATATCGGGCCATGCGGATTTATCTGTCACCACTGAAGAAACCGATAAAGTATTCCCCCGATAAGTTTGTTTGGTAATGGTTGGGGGAATGTCTCCATCAAGGGGTTTGATTTGCGCGATCGCCCCATCGAGACTGATATAATTCACTGCATATAAACTGGGGACATAAACCCCAGGAACTTTAGCCAAATGCCGCAACTGGGTCAGGCGATCGGCGGTTCTCACTGATTGATATGCATCAATAAATCGATCCAGGAGATTTTCCCCATCACCGAGTAATATGACATCAAAAAAATCCGCGAACGGTTCTGGGTTTGCGGTCAAAACTGGGCCACCGCCAAAAACCAAAGGATCCGCATCTTTTCGCCGGTCAGCGCGAATGGGAATCTCTAAAGATTCGAGGAGATTTAAAATATTAACATAATCTAATTCCCAAGATACAGAAAACCCCAATAATTCGGGATTTTGCGGGATTTGTTCGTGGCGATCGGTGAACAATCGGCTGACTTGGACATCAGTCCGACCGGCAAAAGTTGCCCAAACAATTTGATAACCCAGGCTGGTAATCCCAATAGTATATTCATTGGGAAAAGCATATACCAAAGGAATCGCATCGCGATCGGGAGTGGCAGGAGTAAACAAGAGACGTTCGGCATCAAACAAGGATTCTGTCATGGTTTTTCAAGCTAAATTCGAGCTAGATAAATAAATGGGCGAATCTATTTATATTTTAGTTTAAAAGTTAAAATAATTGAAGCTAAAATTAAAGTGACAAAGTTAGCGGCAAATATAGCCCAGTCTTTAATCAATATGCCATAGATCAACCAGAGAAACACCCCGGTAGAAAAAATCGAAAACATTCCCAAAGAGATATCTTTGGTGGATTTAGTTTTCCACACTTGAATCACTTGGGGCAAAAAGGAAACTGTGGTTAGAGTTGCCGCTGAAAACCCAATCAGAGAAATGAGAGTCATAAGATTTATTTAAGATTTACCTTGGGAGCCTTGATTGTATGATTGCTTCATGTATATTATCAGCGAAAGTCGGTGAATCCTTTTTGTTGCTGTTATTCGTTATGTGTTATTCGTTATTCGTTATGAAAGGGAGATTGACAAACACCTTAACGAAAATTAAAGATTTTGAAGGGAGTTTTATGACGAGTTTATGGGGAAATTTTTTCGGGAAGAAATTTTGGTTAATTTATCTGGTTAATTGTAAAAAAAACGGGATAAAGTATAAAATATAAAGTATAAAACATGGCAGCGATTAGAGATTAGCCTGAGAGACTTCGCCCGATCGCTTCTGTAAATCAACCCGTCAGCGATAATGATACCAAATTCCGTTCTCAAAACCGTTTTATAAAGCCCGGTGTCATTCCCGCGAAGGCGGGAATCCACAAGTGTTTTCGGGGATTACTATAGTCAGTCTATGAGAACCGGACTTGATATGATTCAGCGTAAAAGTTAAACGATCGGGTCTGAACGCTGACCAGTCCGATCCTGAATCCAGCAAAAAATTGCTGTAGACTTTCCGGCTAATCTTCGATCGCTGACCGCTAGAAATGCTGACTAAAAAATAATTGATGGGGATGGGCAGGCAAAACAATGAATTTATATACAACAGAACAAGAGCCTCCCGATATTTATCGCGGATTTGAACGGGTTTTAATCGAACAGCAAAGAGTTGATAAGGCGTTGGAAGTATCAGAACAAGGAAGAGCAAAAGGATTTGTGGATTTTTTGACCAACCATTTATCCATGCGATCGCCTTTTTTGCCATCGGTTTCCCCCCTGAGTATTTATCAAATTAAACAAATTGCTAAATCTCAGGCATCGACTTTAGTAGAATATTCCCTGATTTATGATTACAACAAATTTTATCAGGGGAACTCTAGTCACTGGGGAATGCATGATATTTACGCTTATGCAACCGAATTACTGATTTGGGTGGTTTCACCGAACGGTAAAATTTGGTTTCAAGAAGTTGACTTAAAACTTTTACTGGAAGAATATCAGACTTCTTTAGCTAATTTAGTCAGGACAGTTAGAGAGGCGATCGCGGTCGGGGAAGACTACTTATCCACGCTGCCCGCCAGTTTTCGCCGCTATTCCTTGGATGAACAACTACAACTACTTTATCAGTTTCTCATTGAGCCGATCGCGGATTGGTTGCCGACTAATCCGACCTCACGAGTGACAATTATTCCCCAAGATTTCCTATTTTTGCTGCCCTTTGGCGCTCTAAAAGATCGAAATGGCCAATATTTGCTAGAAAAACATACCTTACTCAGTACACCAAGTTTGCAGGTACTAGAATTAGTTAAGAAAAGACAAAAACAAACATTTGCTCGGATGGATTTGCCCGGAGATGAAGCAGTCACTACTCCTTTAAACCCAAAGACAACTTTAACCGGCGATCGCGATCCGGATCCCAGTGCCAAATTACCCCTAAATCTTTATCCCGCATTAGTCGTGGGCAATCCCACAATGCCCGGTTTTTCCCTGCACTTTGGGGAAGCACCGGTCTATATGACTCGCTTACCGGGGGCAGAAATGGAAGCCAAAGCGGTGGCTGAAGTCCTCAAGGTCGTCCCCCTAACCAATGATGCCGCTACACGACAAGTAGTTTTGGCCCAAATGCCCCAGGCGAAAATTATTCACTTAGCCACTCATGGTTGCCTGGGTGCCTCAGAATGCATGGAAGGAGTCGTGGCATTAGCGCCAAGTGAATCAGGGAAAAATGGTTTTTTGACCTTGGGAGATATTTTTCAGTTGAGTTGCGATCGGCACCAATTGCCCTTAAGGGCGGATCTTGTGTGTTTAAGTGGCTGCGATATTTCCCGGGGTCAAATTTGGGGCGACGGGGTTTTCCGCATTTCCCAGGCTTTTTTAATCGCGGGAACCAGCACATTAATCATCTCTCTCTGGTTGCCCCCGACCGACTCCAGTCCCATACTGATGAAACAGTTCTATCAAGATTTTCAAGCCACGGGAGACAAAGCCCAATCTTTACGTCAAGCCATGCTCGTCACCAAGCAAAAATTCCCAGAACCGAAATATTGGGCAGGATTTACCCTCTTTGGTTTTGGCGGATAACACCTTTCTCCTTCCCTGGTTCTACTTAGGAAGAAAGTGAATATTGTTAATCAATAATCAATCATAAATAATCAATCATAAATAATCATAAATTATGACTTGTTATTGATTATTTGTTATTTGTTATTTGCCCTGGAGATCAAATTGGCCATAAACCAGCCGAAAATTGTAACTTGTGTTAGCATCGGGGGAAAACCTACTTTTAAGACCCCTAAAATTAAGCAAAATCAATGAGTAAGGTTCTCGTTCTTAACGCTTCTTACGAGCCGCTCAATATCACCAACTGGCGAAGAGCGGTGGTTTTATTGCTCAAAGGCAAAGCCGAGCAACTTGAACATAACGGCAAATATATCTATGCTGAATTTCCCCTGCCTACGGTCATTCGGCTGCGTCAATACGTCCGACTGCCCTACAAAGAGATCCCCCTGACTCGTCGAAATATATATTACCGAGATCATCATACTTGTCAATACTGTGGATATTCTGGGGATAACCTAACTCTGGATCACGTCCTGCCGCGATCGCGTCATGGTGGAGATACCTGGGAAAATTTGGTGACTGCTTGCATTCGTTGCAATGTCAAAAAAGGAAACCGCACCCCCCAAGAAGCCAATATGCCTCTGGCCCATCATCCCCGCAAACCGCACAGCAGCCTCTACTTTGAAGTCACAAGATATGTCACGAGTGGCTTGCATCAAGAGTGGAAAAAATATGTGATTGGCAGTGAAAACCCCTAGCATGAATTCAAGTGCTAGGGGTTTTTTGTTTACTCTTTTGTCATGGGTCATCCTAATACCATTGACAAAAATTCATGCAACTTCTTTGGGCGCGGCGGCTTGCGCCCAAATAAACCTTATAATTGTAGCAAATTTTTTTAAAATTGGTATAAGAACCTCTCTCCTCTCTCCTCTCTAACGTCCTTGACAGGGAACCAATACCCCAGAGTTTCTATACTCTGGTGAAACCGCCACTAATTCCACCACTCCATTAGCACCAATCAGCCAATTATTTGCCTCAACAATTGGCGAGTTAATGCTGGCGACAATATCCCCACCCATGAAACGATAAACCTGGCCAAAACTATCAGAAACTTGGCCAAAATATTGTAAATCTTGCCAAATTGTGTAACCGGGAACGGAATTTGCGGGAGCTTCGGGAATCCCACCTCGTCCAACCACCGTAAAAGAATTTCCTCTTGCCGCAGCACATCCCATTTCAACTTGACTCTCTGGGTGATTGACTCGTTCAGAAAGTTTGACTAACCCTGTAGTCGGATTTACCGCTGGATTATTAATCGTCACCGTCCCGGATAAGCCAAACTCAGAAGACGCCGTAATATCACTATTTATGGTTAATTCTTTTCTAAATTCCGTGCCAAAAATGCCTTGAGTATTAATGTTGATTTGGCCGCCACTGCCTTCAAAAGCATTGGCCACGATATCACTATTTTCTAAAGCTACCACCGTAGCCGCACTGATGGCAATATTCCCGCCATTGCCCGTCCCACCAGCTTCGGTACTAATTTCGCTGCGATCGCGCATGATTAGTTCTTCTCGGACATTTAAATTGATATTTCCGCCGTTACCGAATGTCGTATTCGCTGTAATACTTCCTTGATTCTCCAGAATAATACTATGGGCATTAATGCTAACACTGCCTCCTTCTCCCAAACCGGCATTAATCCCCTCGATTTCTCCTTGATTTTTTACGGTTAATCGATTAGTATTAATCACAATTGTCCCAGCGCTTCCTGTAGCCTCTTCACTGCCTAAAACTGTTATGCCACTTCGCCCAGATATCGGGTTAGTGCCGGAAATATCTACAGATTCTGAAGCATGAACAATTATATCTCCAGCATTGCCAACCGGATTTAAAATTGCCGAAGAAATTAACCCGCCATCTTCGACGATCAAACGTTTAGTATCGATCGTAATAGAGTTGCTGCTACCAGTGCCTTCCGGGTTGCCTTCATTGCCGATAAATGCAAACAATTCTCCGTCGGGTTTATTTACCCTCATTTCTACAGATTCTCTGGCATTAATAATTAAATTTCCGGCATCACCCGCGCCGAAACTGCCTACGGAAATTACCGCCCCATCTTCTAACAATAATCTCCCGGTGTCGATGATGAGAGTACCCCCATCAGAACTCGCCCCGATATCGACTTCATTTAATATAGAACTGGGAAAATCTAAGGAACTAACTCCGCGAATAATTACAGAATCTACAGCTTTAATAATAATGGCACCACTGGCTAATCCTCCCAAGGGATTGGCCGCTACGACTGCCCCATCATATAATAAAATTGATTGTCCTTGGATTTGAATATCTCCCCCTCTTTGTCCCCCCGCATCAATGGATGCCCCTTGCAATAGTTGAATATTTTGGAAATTTTTGACTTGGCTATAATCGGCAGTCCAACCATTAGTAACCGGGATTAAATTAACGGTGTTATTTTCGCCAACACTGCCTAACTCTACCCGACCGCCTCTGGTGGTGAGATGACCGCCTTGAAAGTTAATTTCTCCGCCGATTAAGGCTATGGTGCTATTGGGCGAAACTTCAATGCCTACTGGGCGATCGCCAAATAAAGGTCTATAGCTATCATCATACACAATCTTATTTTCCGATCCTTGGACTTGGATGCTGCCCGGGTTTGAGCCAAACTGTAAACCGATGGGAACATTGACCGTTAGTAGCGAGCTAATTTCCGGATTTTTGGCACTAAAAAATGTGCTATCATTAAATAAGATGCTCTCAGCGGTACTGGCAATAAATGAACCCCCGATCGCTAATTGGGCATTGGGGCCGAAGGATATGCCATTGGGATTGATTAAAAATAAGTTAGCATTGCCATTAGCCCGAATTAATCCGTCAATCTGGGCAATATTTGCTCCGGTAATTCGGGTAATAATATTATTGATGGTATTTGCATTGTTGAAATAGGCTTCATTTCCCGTGGGTAGAGAAAATTCTTGGAAGCTATGAAATAGGTTTTGCCCCGCAGTGGTGCCGCCGTCAATGGTGAATATGTCACCATTTTGTTGCACTTGGGAATTATTCGGTAGGGTATTATCTGGGATAATTTGCGCGATCGCCTGGGAATTGCTGCTAAAAACTGGCCAAAAAACTAAAGCGGAAAACACTAAGGGAATAATTGGAGACTTTTTGGGTTTCATATTCATCATAAGATCGACAAATAAAATTCAAAAATCAGGAGATTTTATTTACTGCAAAATTAAGTTAATGCCAAGGTTAACGCCGCAACCCGATTTCTTGGTTGCCGCAATTACCAATTGGGGCGATCGCGCCGAGTGACTCTGATGAAATAGCCACTAATTCCACCGTCCCACCGGCATTGATCTGCCAATTGGTTGCCTCGATCGGAATTGGCGTCCTGGTTGCCAGAAAAACCTCACCCATTACAGAAGAAATCTTCCCTGGAGTCCGAGGCAACTGAGAAAAATCTTGTAAATCTTGCCAAATTGTTTGCCACTGAAGTTCGCGGGTAGGATCTTCCGGTAAACCACCCCGTCCAGTAATCATAAAAGAACCTCCTCTGCTTGCCGCACATCCGGATTGAACTTGTCCGGTGGGGTCGTTGACTCGTTCGGAAAGTTTGATTAACCCTCTAGTCGGATTTACCGCTGGATTATTAATCACCACAGTCCCGGATAAGCCAAACTCAGAAGATGCCGTAATATCACTATTTATGGTTAATGCTTCTCGAAATTCAGTGCCAAAAATTCCCTGAGTATTAATGTTGATTTGGCCGCCACTTCCGGCAAAAGCATTGGCAACGATATCACTATTTTCTAAGGCTACTATGGTAGCCGCATTAATGGCAATATTGCCACCATTGCCCGTCCCACCAGCTTCGGTACTAATTTGACCCTGATTGCGTAAGAATAAACCATCCCTAACATTTAAATTGATATTTCCGCCATTACCAGAGGCTGTATTCGCTGTAATACTCCCTTGATTTGCCAGCAGAATAGTATTGGCATTAATTGTCAAGTCACCTCCATCTCCTGAACCAGCGTGTTTGCCGCCAATTATGGCTTGATTTGCCACAACTAAGCGATTAGTATTAATCCAAATACTCCCGGCTACATTGGTGGCAATATTATATGCTCTAATAGAAATTTCACTTCCGGCGTTCCAGCCATTCACTCCAGACAATTCTACGGATTCTGAAGCGTTAATAATAATATCTCCTCCTCGACCAACTGCGTTAGAATTTCCCACAGCCAATGAACCGCCATCCTCGATAATTAGCCGCTGAGTATTAATGGTCAAAGACCGGCTATTTCCGGTTCCTTCAAAATTTGCTTCATTCAGTAAATAGCTGGGAATTCCCCCAGTTCTAAATCCTCTTAATTCCACAGATTCTCTGGCATTAACTAGCAATTCGCCCCCATCTCCACTGCCAAAGGTTCCTACGGAAATCACTCCGCCATTTTCGATTAATAATCTGTCGGTATCGATGGTCATCAAGCCGCCATCAGAACTGGCGACAATATCTACTTCATTTAATATAGAACTGGGAAATTCTAAGGAATTTACCCCGCTGACAATTACAGCATCAACAGCTTTAATGGTAATAGCGCCACTGACTAAATCACCCAGGGGATTGCCTGATATTACCGAACCACCATATAATAAAATTGACTGTCCTTGAACTTGAATATCACCCGCTCTTTCTCCACTGGTATCTATGGATGCCCCTTGGGATAATTGAATATTTTGGAATGTTTCTACTCCGGTGTAATCCGCTGTCCAACCATTATTAACGGGAACCAATGTAACTAGGTTATTTCCGCCAACACTACCTAATTCTATCCGACCGCCTCTGGTGGTGAGATGGCCACCCTGAAAGTTAATTTCTCCGCCGATTAAGGCTAAGGTGCTATTGGGTGAAACTTCTATGCCCACAGGGCGATCGCTAAAAATTGGCCGGAAAGAATCATTATAAACAATGGCATTTTCTGACCCTTGAATTTGAATTTCACCGGGGTTGGAGCCAAACTGTAAACCGATGGGAACATTGACCGTTAGTAGGGAGCTAATTTCCGGGTTTTTAGCACTAAAACTGCTGCGATCGCTAAATAAGATGATCTCAGCGGTACTGGCAATAAATGAACCCCCGATCGCTAATTGGGCATTGGGGCCGAAGGATATACCATTGGGATTGATTAAAAATAAGTTAGCATTGCCATTAGCGCGAATTAATCCGTCAATATGGGCAGGATTTCCTCCCGTAATTCGGGTGATAATATTATTCATAGTAGTGCTATTATTAAAATAGGCTTCATTTCCCGGATTTAGAGAAAATTCTTGGAAGCTATGAAATAGGTTTTGCCCCGCCGTGGTGCCGCCGTCAATGGTGAATATGTCGCCATTTTGTTGCACTTGGGAATTATTCGGTAGGGTATTATCTGGGATAATTTGCGCGATCGCCAAATTGTCGATCGGGCTCAATTGTAGGATAATTAAACAAGCGCGATAGATTCCGCATTGACACAAACGCTTAACTTGTTGGCGATCGAGTCTGAGAGTTAAGAACATATTGGTTAAAAAATATATGATCGAAATTACAGGTTTTCTCTCTGTGACCCTCTGTGCCTCTGTGGTGATAAAGAAATAAAGAATCCCTACCACAGAGTCACAGAGGGTCACAGAGGAAGTACAATTAATTCGGGAATCAAGTCAGGAATAATTTAGGCCATCGCCGGTTTCTTGTCTAGTGTTGTCCCATATATTCTAGTGGATACTTATGGTTTTAGAACTCTCGAAAAATAACACGACCTACGAAACGAAAACTCAAGCAATTGCCAAAGAACTTTTGGCCGCAACTCAGGAAAAACGCTCGTTTTTTGCCCAGTTACAAGACCAAATGCGCTGGGATGATAAGCTGCTGGATTGGACGATGAGCAACCCTGGGGTACGGGTGCAACTCTTTCGCTTTATTGACTGCCTGCCCGCATTACGCAGTCAGCCGGAAATTGCCCGTCACCTGCAAGAGTACCTGACTACAGAAGAAGTAGAGTTACCCGATGCCCTGAAAAAGCTGCTGAGTTTTACTGGGACGGACTCTCCCGCAGGAAAAATGGCCGCAACTACGGTCGCGACGGCAGTCAAAACCCTGGCACAAAAATATATTTCTGGGGAAAATATTAAGCAATCGATTAAAACCATCGAAGGTCTGCGGAAAGATAAGATGGCGTTTACGATGGATTTGCTCGGTGAGGCGGTGATTACTGAGTCCGAAGCTCAATTATATTTAAATCGCTATTTGGAATTGATGGATGAGCTTACCACCATCGCCCAAAAGTGGTCAAAGGTGCCAGAAATTGATGAGGCAGACGGGCAACCGTTGCCGAAAGTCCAAGTATCGGTGAAACTGACGGCTTTTTATTCTCAGTTTGACCCGGTAGACCCCCAAGGCAGTACGCTGATGGTGAGCGATCGCATTCATACTCTGTTGCGTCATGCCAAAAAAGTCGGGGCAGCAGTTCACTTTGACATGGAACAGTATGAATATAAGGATATTACCCTGTCGATTCTGAAAAAACTGCTCCTAGAGGAAGAGTATCGCGATCGCACCGATATCGGCGTCACCTTGCAAGCCTATTTGCGAGATAGCTACAAAGATTTGCAAGATTTAATCGAGTGGGCGAAACAACGGGGCAACCCGATTACCGTGCGCTTGGTGAAAGGAGCATACTGGGATCAGGAAACGATTAAATCCCAGCAACACCATTGGCCGCAACCCGTGTTTAATGATAAAACCGCCACCGATGCGAACTTTGAGCGGATGACGGAGTTGTTGATGGAAAATCATCAATATTTATATGCCGCTATTGGTAGCCATAATGTGCGATCGCAGGCTCATGCAATCGCGATCGCCGAAACCCTGAATATTCCCCGCCGTCGCTTTGAAATGCAAGTGCTCTACGGCATGGGGGACAAACTGGCTAAAGCCTTAGTCCAACGGGGTTATCGGGTGCGGATGTACTGCCCTTACGGGGACTTACTGCCGGGAATGGCTTATTTAATTCGGCGGCTATTAGAAAATACCGCCAATAGTTCTTTCTTGCGCCAAAGCCAAGAAGACCGACCGATTTCTGAACTATTAGCCGCCCCCATTGTCTCCGAAGCCCAAGTCAAAGAAGAATATCACGGCAAACAAGCATTCCCCAATGCGGCAGATACCGATTATGCCAAGAGCGAATTGCGGCAAAAAGCCGAACAAGCCTTAAAAACCGTCCGGCAACAACTGGGTAAGACCTATTCACCGTTGATTAATGGGGAATATGTGAAGACTCTGGAAACTGTTGATTCGGTCAACCCTTCCCACTACAGCGAAGTAGTTGGCAAAATCGGCATGATTTCCATTGAACAAGCGGAAAATGCCATTCGTGCGGCCAAAGCTGCCTTTCCCGCATGGCGGAAAACTCCCGTCCGGGAACGGGCTGGGGTATTGCGGAAAGCTGCCGAAATTATGGAACAACGCCGCCATGAGTTAGTGGCTTGGATGATATTGGAAGCGGGCAAAACCTTACGGCAAGCCGACCCAGAAGTTTCCGAGGCGATCGACTTTTGTCGCTACTATGCGGACGAAATGGAACGGTTGGAAGCAGGTTATAACTATGATATTCCCGGAGAAACTAACCGCTATCACTATCAACCCCGTGGCATTTCCGTGATTATTTCTCCCTGGAATTTCCCCCTAGCCATTCCCGTGGGCATGACCGTGGCTTCCTTGGTCGCCGGAAATTGTACCCTATTAAAACCTGCGGCTGTCACCAGTGTAATTGCCGCCAAAATTACCGAAATTTTAGTCGAAGCGGGCATTCCTGCCGGGGTGTTCCAATTTGTGCCGGGGAAAGGTTCCACCGTGGGTACTTATATGGTGAAACATCCCGAAGTCCACATGATTACTTTTACCGGGTCGCAGGAAGTAGGCAGTCAGATTTATGCAGAAGCCGCGATCTTAGAACCGGGGCAAAAACACCTGAAACGGGTGATTGCGGAAATGGGCGGCAAAAATGCGGTGATTGTGGATGAAAGCGCCGACTTGGATCAAGCGGTTGCCGGGGTGGTGGCCTCAGCTTTTGGTTATAGTGGACAAAAATGTTCTGCTTGTTCGCGGGCGATCGTCTTGGAACCTGTCTACGATGCTTTTGTCACTCGCTTGGTGGAAGCCACGCGATCGCTGAATATTGGACCGGGGGAAGCACCCAGTACCCAAGTTGGGCCAACGATCGATGGCAATGCCCAAGCCCGCATTCGCGAATATATCGAACAAGGCAAACGGGAAGCCACTTTAGCCCTAGAAATGCCCAGCCCTGACAACGGCTATTTTGTTGGCCCGGTGATTTTTAGCGACGTGAAACCTGATGCGGTCATTGCCCAAGAGGAAATCTTCGGCCCCGTGTTAGCGGTCATGCGGGCAAAAGATTTTTCCGAAGCCTTAGAAATGGCGAATGGGACAAACTACGCTTTAACTGGGGGCTTATATTCCCGGACTCCTTCCCATATCGACCGGGCAAAAGTGGAGTTTGAAGTGGGAAACCTGTATATTAACCGGGGAATTACCGGGGCGATCGTCTCTCGGCAACCCTTTGGCGGCTTCAAGCTGTCCGGGGTGGGTTCCAAGGCTGGCGGCCCAGATTACTTGCTGCAATTCCTAGAACCCCGTAATATCACGGAAAATATTCAACGCCAGGGGTTTGCCCCCATTGAAGGGGTGGAATAAAACCTTATTGTTGGTTGGTTGTTGGCAAGTTGTTTGTTGTTGGTTGGTTGTTGGGGAAAAAAGTGAAAAGTCGTAGGGGCGAATGCGAGAACGCCCCTACAAAAGAAATATCACTATTCATTATTCATTATTCACTTTCCCCAACAAACAACCAACCACCAACAACAACAAACAACTTGCCAACAAACAACTTGCCAACCACCAACAACCAACCACCAACAACCAACCACCAACAATCAACCAACAACCAACAACCAAAAAATGAAGAGGATTACTAAGATTAAATCCCCCCAAAAATATCTGCCGATCGCCCTCACTATGGTCATGGGTTCGGTGTTCTCCTTGGTGGGCTTTTTTACCATCAGAAATTTAGAACAAGCCAAGCAACAAGAAGAATTTGACCGATTAGCTAGTTTGCAGGTGACGGCGATCGAGCAGCAAATCAATCAGAGTCTAGATTTAATCTTATCGATAGAAAGTTTTTACCGTGCGTCTGATGAGGTGAATATTGACGAGTTTCGGGAATTTGTTCAACCGTTTATGGAGCGTTATCCGAGTATTCAAGCCTTGGAATGGATTCCGCGAGTTAAGCTCCAAGACCGGCTGGCATTTGAGCAAGCAATCCGGTCTCAAGGTTATCCCCGATTTCAAATTTGGGAAGAAGTGGGACTGGGAGAAAAAGTCAGGGCAGGCGATCGCCCGGAATATTTTCCCATTTATTATCTGCAACCGTACCCAAAAAATCATGCTTCTTTAGGGTTTGATGTGGCATCAGACCCGATTCGGCAGATGGCATTAAATCAAGCAAGAGATACCGGGGAAACTGTGGCCACCCCTCGGATTAAACTGGTGCAAGAAACTGGCGATAATTTCGGAGTTTTCTTCTTTAAACCTATTTATGAAAAAAATGTTTTACTTAATTCTTTACAAAATCGCCGAAATTCTTTAAATGGCTTTGTGGCTGGGGGTTTTAAGATTAGCGATCTCATCAAAAAATCCTTAGAAAATTTTACAGAAGATTATAAAATAATTGATATTTATATTTTCGATGAATCCGCGAAAGATGGGGAAGAACTTTTACACTTTTACTCATCAGAGATTAGCCTAGACGATGCCAATGCGATCGCCGCTAACCAAGATAAATCAATTAGAAACAATAATTTAGAGGTAAATTCAGAGGCAATTACCGCCAAAGCTAAATCATTAAAATATAGTAGGCTGATTAATGTTTCTGGCAGAAAATGGCTAATTGTCTGCTTGCCAAATTCTCGCTATACTTCCCATCAAATCACTTTGCTTGACTGGGGAATTTTGGGGACGGGGATGCTATTTACTTTATTGTTGGCTTTATACTTTTTGAGTAACATTAATCGGACGGTTAAAATTAAAGAATTAGTAGAAAAAAGAACCGAGGAACTTTCCCAAGCTAATCAAGAATTGAAAAAAGAAGTGAGCGATCGCCAACTAGCAGAGCAAGCCTTAAGAAACAGTGAATCTATGATTAGAGAACTGTATCAAGTGACGGCAGCGAAAGAAGGAACAATTGAACAACGCTTGCAAGAATTATTAGCGATGGGTTGCCGTTGGTTTAACATGGAAATTGGCATTTTAGCTCAGATCAAACCAGCGGAAAATAACTCCGATTACCAGGAATACCATGCGATCGCGGTGCATTCCTTGCATCATGTCATTCAGCCGGGGACAATTTTTGATTTAAATCATACTTATTGCCGAGAAACCATTAAATCTGCTGAATCAGTTTATATTAAATCCACTGGCAACGATTGGTTTAGAAATCCCGCGTTTGCCGCGTCTTACCAAGCGCCAGTGCAATCTTATTTCGGAGCCAAAGTCATCGTTAATGGCTCTGTTTATGGCACCTTAAATTTTTCCCGGACACAAATTGATTATAGCCCCGATAATAGCCAAAATAATCCAGATTATTCCCCATCGGTGAATCACGAACTGTTAAAATTAATGACTCAATGGGTAGGTACGGCACTGGAAAGAAAACTAGCTGCCGTAGAACTGGAAAAAGCGCGGGATAAAGCGTTGGAAGCCACCCGCGCCAAGAGTGAATTTTTAGCCACCATGAGCCATGAAATTAGAACGCCAATGAATGGGGTGATTGGCATGACCAGCTTATTACTGGATACCAATTTAAACGAACAACAAAGGGACTGGGTAGAAACAATTAGAATTAGTGGCGATTCTTTATTAACCATTATCAATGACATTCTCGATTTTAGTAAAATTGAATCGGGAAAAATGGATTTAGAATATTATCCCTTTGACTTACGAGAATGCATAGAAGATGCGCTAAAATTATTAAGTATGCCAGCAGGGAAAAAAGGATTAGAACTCACTTGTCATATCGATCCCAAATCCCCTTATGCAATTTTAGGAGACTCCACGAGAATTCGGCAAATTTTAGTCAATTTGATTGGCAATGCGATTAAGTTTACGGAAAAAGGCGAAATTGTCGTCGGTGTCACCACAAAACAACTAGAAGTTAGTGAGGAAGAACTGGGTAAAAACCCCTTGAGACAATATGAAATTGAATTTTCCGTCAAAGATACCGGCATTGGCATTCCCCCAGATAAAATAGAACGCTTGTTCCAACCCTTTAGCCAGGTGGACGCTTCCACAACGCGCAAATATGGCGGTACGGGATTAGGCTTAGTGATTTGTAAGCGCCTCAGTGAAATGATGGGGGGGACGATGTGGGTGCAAACCACTGTGGGACAAGGATCGACTTTTTATTTTAAAATTGTGGCTCGGGAAAGTGAGGATATCGCCCCTGCTTATCTCCAAGATGAACATCCGCAATTAGATGGGAAACGAGTGCTGATTGTGGATGACAATCCCACCAATCGTAAAGTGTTATCTTTGCAGGTAGAATCTTGGAAAATGGAAGCATTCACGGTGATTTCTGGTATGCAGGCGATCGGCTGGTTAACCCAAGCACAAAATTTTGACTTGGCTATTCTGGATATGCAAATGCCGGAAATGGATGGGCTAACTTTGGCCAAAAAAATTCGCCAATTACCCCATTGCCAAAACTTACCGCTGATCGTTTTAACCTCCCTAGCTATGTCAGAAATCGGGGAATTTAACGCGGATGAGTTGCGTTTATCGGCTTTTTTGTACAAGCCAATTAAACAATCTAATCTTTATCATGTGTTGCTGAAAATATTTGGCACTCAAGTCCCAGTTTCCCCAGATGCATTCGCAGATCCCCCAAAAATTGATTCAACCCTTGGTCAAAAGCATCCGTTACGGATTTTGTTAGCAGAAGATAATGTCGTCAACCAAAAAGTCGCCATCAATCTTTTAGCCCGTCTGGGCTATCGGGCTGATGTGGCGGCGAATGGATTGGAAGTCCTAGAGGCTTTGTATCGTCAAGATTATGATGTGATTTTGATGGATATGCAAATGCCCGAAATGGATGGATTAGAAGCCACGACTCAAATTTATCAACAGTGGGATCGAGCAAAAATTCCACATATTATTGCTTTGACCGCCAATGCCATGATAGAAGATCGTCAGAAGTGTTTTGATGTTGGGATGCACGACTATTTGAGTAAGCCCATTCGTCTAGAAGAATTGAGTCAAGCACTGCAAAACTGCTCGCAACCCTGCTACGCAAATCAGTCAAGAGAAACAACCGAAATGCTAAATGGATCGACCGCATCAATAGAAACTACAGGAACCAGCAAAACAATGAATTATCAAGATGAAAGTTTAACCAATTCTGCCACTGCGTCTAGCGATTCGCGAGAGCGGATCCCTTACGGGAATCGCGCCCCAGCCTTTGATAGCAGTGTTCTCCACGCTTTAGGAGACCCCAGCGATCCCGATGCCGCAGAATTTATCTTGGATTTGATTGATAGTTATTTAGAGGATGCTCCCCCACTGCTGACAGAAATTGGCAGTGCAGTTGAAAATCAGGATGCAGATAGTCTTGAACATAATGCCCATACCCTGAAATCCATCTGTTTTAGTCTGGGAGCCATGCACCTGGGCGATATTTGCAAGAAATTGGAAGCGATCGGTCGTGCGGGGAGAGAAAAAGGCCACCCTCTAACCCCAGAAGCCTCTGGTCTTGTCTCGGAAGCAGCCGCAGAATATGAACGAGTTAAAGCGGCTTTAGCCTTAGAGCGAAAGAATTATATTCTCTAGGCAAGAGGGGAGCAGAGGAGCAGAGGAGCAGGGGAGACGGGGAAAACAATTAACAATTAACAATTGACAATTGACAATTAAACATGATTATCAATTATCAATTATCAATTATCAATTATCAATTATCAATTATCAATTATTCCCTCCGCCGATGGCAGGCCCCTCATCTCCTCTCTTGTAATTTCGCCCGCTCTTTGCGATAAGTCCGACGGGATATGCGAAACTAATAAGGCAATTTTAGTCAGGCTGTGCTGAGTCGTGCCGGAGAGAAATGCTGCGGTTAAATGCCCAGGACAGCTTGCGAGGATTTCAACCCAGGTTGAATTGTGATGGACTCGAACACTGCCAAAATTTTAGACGGAAAAGCTCTCGCCCAAAAAATTCAGGGTGATTTGCGATCGCGCATTGACAGCCGCCCCCCAAATACCCGTCCCCCTGGTCTAGCGGTATTGATGGTGGGGGATAACCCCGCAAGTGCGGCTTATGTGAAGAATAAGGAAACAGCTTGTGCCAAGGTGGGAATAGCTTCGTTTGGGCGGCATTTTCCCGAAGATGTTTCTTTGGCTACACTCCAAGGGGCGATCGCGGAATTAAATCAAGACGATCGGGTAGACGGAATTTTGCTACAACTGCCGGTCCCCGATCGCCTCGACTCTGTAACTTTACTCAACCAAATCGATCCCGATAAAGATGTGGATGGACTACATCCGATCAATATGGGCCGCTTGATGCGCGGAGAAGCGGGTTTACGCAGTTGCACTCCCGCTGGGGTGATGCGGATGCTGCAAGAATATAATATTGACCCCAAGGGTAAACAAGCGGTGGTAATTGGTCGCAGTATTCTGGTAGGCAAACCGATCGCCCTGATGCTCTTAGAAGCCAATGCCACAGTCACTATTGCCCATTCCAGAACCGCAGATTTAGGGGCTACTGCTCGCAGCGCCGATATTTTAGTAGTAGCGATCGGACGAGCGGAAATGATTACCGGGGACACGATCAAACCCGGTGCGGTGGTCATTGACGTAGGCATTAACCGCGTCACCAATGCCGCCGGAAAATCCCGTCTGACTGGCGATGTTCACTTTGAATCCGCCCAAGAAGTCGCCCAACTAATCACCCCGGTTCCCGGTGGTGTTGGCCCAATGACCGTAGCCATGCTGTTAGAAAATACCGTTTGGAGCTACAGTCAGCGGATGGGATTTAAGATTTAATTAGTTATTTGTTGTTTGTTGTTTGTTGTTGGTTGTTTGTTGGTTGTTGTTGGTTATTTGTTGTTAGTTGTTTGTTGTTTGTTATTGGTGGAAATGTCACCATAAATAAAAAAGAACAATGAATGAACAATCAAATAACAACAACCAACCATGAACAAAGAACAAAGAACAAAGAACAAAGAACAAAGAACAAAGAACAAATAACCAACAACAAACAACCAACAACCAACAACAACCAACAACAAACAACAAACAACCAACAACAAACAACAAACAACAAACAACAAACAACAAAGAATATGATCGGAGAAACAGACAATTTATTAACCAATTCGACTAATGTAGAATTTGATTTATCTGCCTATTTAAAAGAACGGCAAAAGCTAGTCGAAGCGGCTTTAGATGCTTCGATTAAAGTCGAATATCCCGAAAAAATTTATGAATCAATGCGCTATTCCCTCATGGCTGGGGGTAAGCGTTTACGACCGATTTTATGTTTAGCCAGTTGTGAACTGGTAGGCGGAACTATTGACATGGCCATGCCCACCGCTTGCGCCTTAGAAATGGTTCACACCATGTCCTTAATTCACGACGATTTACCGGCAATGGATAATGATGATTACCGCCGTGGCAAGCTGACCAATCATAAAGTTTATGGGGAAAACATTGCCATTTTAGCCGGAGATGGTTTGTTGACCTTAGCTTTTGAATTTGTCGCCAGCCAAACCCAAAATGTCCCAGCAGAACGAGTATTAAAAGTGATTACCCAGTTGGGACGGGCTTTTGGCGCCGCTGGAGTGGTCGGCGGTCAAGTAGTGGATATCGAGTCTGAGGGCAAACCAGATGTTTCTCTGGAAACCCTGCATTTTATTCACACCCATAAAACTGGGGTTTTATTAGAAGCTTGCGTGCTTTGTGGGGCGATTTTGGGCGGCGCTAGTGAAGAAACCTTGCAAAGACTTTCTTGTTATGCTCAAAATATTGGGTTAGCCTTTCAGATTATTGATGATATTCTCGATATCACTCAAACCCAAGAGCAATTAGGTAAAAGTGCCGGGAAAGACTTGGCAGCCCAAAAAGCAACTTATCCCAGTTTGTTGGGGCTAGAAGAGTCGGAACGGCAGGCTATTCAGCTAGTTGCCGAGGCAAAAGCCCAGTTAGCACCGTTTGGTCCGCAGGGGATGCCCTTATGCGCGATCGCGGACTTTATCACCAGTCGAACTTACTAGGCAATACAGACTGACATTCCTGTGTGCGGCTCGTGTTCTGATATAACTATCCGATTAGAACCGCTACAGGGTAACATTTTTCTAGGCTGTTCAACGCCCCCTCATCGAAACTCACAAAAGGTGCAACCTCCCATGAAGGAATTTGGCCATATCCTCGACAACCGGGTCTTGCTGGTTGCGGTGATTGCCTGTTTACTCGCCCAATTCTTAAAACTCTTTTTCGAGTTGGTGAAAAATCGCCAGCTTAATTTTCACTTACTGATTGAATCTGGCGGGATGCCGAGTTCCCATTCAGCCCTAGTCACCGCCCTGGCAGCCGGTATCGGTCAAACCGTGGGTTGGTCAAGCACTGAGTTTGCCCTGGCAACCATTTTCGCGGTGATTGTCATGTACGACGCGGCTGGGGTTCGTCGGGCGGCTGGCGATCAGGCTCGTGTCCTGAACCAAATTATCGAATTATTTGAAGATCATCAAATTACTGAAGACCGTCTCAAAGAAATTCTCGGCCATACACCTTTTCAAGTGTTGGTCGGTTCGATCTTAGGGGTAATTGTCGCCTGGGCTGGTTCATTCGCTTATTAAGCTTTTGCTGAAATAACGGGTAATTTTTACCTGGTGAAATTTACTCAGCCCAGGCGCCGCTTTTCCGTTAAAATCTAAGTAAAAATTTCCGTACAGAGAAATGTCCCAACAACCTACACTTGGCGTGAATATTGACCATATTGCCACCATTCGCCAAGCCAGACAAACCGTAGAACCTGACCCCGTAGCGGGCGCCGTGTTGGCGGAACTCGCTGGCGCTGATGGGATTACGGTGCATTTGCGGGAAGACCGCCGCCATATTCAAGACCGTGACGTGCGTTTGTTGCGGCAAACGGTGCGGACTCACTTGAATTTGGAAATGGCAGCCACCCCGGAAATGGTGCAAATTGCTCTCGACATTAAACCGGACTATGTAACCCTGGTGCCGGAACGTCGGCAAGAAGTGACCACCGAAGGCGGGCTGGATATCGCCGGTCAATGCGATCGGCTCACCGAGGTCGTGTCCCAATTACAAGGCGCGGGCATTCCCGTCAGCCTATTTATTGATGCCGATGACGCACAGATCGAAGCTTCCGCCAAGACTGGAGCCAAATTCATTGAACTGCATACTGGGGCTTATGCAGAAGCGAAAGGCGAAATCGCCCAGGTGAAAGAATTGGCAATTCTCACTCAAGGATGCCAAAAAGCTCGTCAGATGGGCTTGCGCGTCAATGCCGGTCATGGTCTAACCTATTGGAATGTTTACCCTGTTGCCTGCATCGAAGGCATGGAAGAACTCAATATTGGACATACAATTATTGCTCGTGCTGTCCTGGTTGGCATGGAACGAGCGGTCCGAGAAATGAAACAAGCCATCAGAGGCGAAGTTTAATTTGTTCTTTGTTGATTGTTCTTTGTTGTTTGTTGATTGTTCTTTGTTCTTTGTTGTTTGTTGATTGTTCTTTGTTGTTTGTTCTTTGTTGATTGCCAACAACCACCACCAACCACCAACCAACAACCACCACCAACCAACAACCAACAACTAACAACTAACAACCAACAACCAACAACCAACAACTAACAGCCAACAACCAACCCATATATTAATCGTCAATCAATTTGCCAAAAACTATGCAAACTTATCATTATGTCGTCGCAAGTCAACGTTTCTTGTTAGAAGAGGAACCTTTTGCAGAAGTGCTCGAAGAACGCACTCGCCACTACGAAGAAACCAAAAAAGAAATTGATTTTTGGTTAGTCAAACAACCCGCATTTCTGGAAGCCCCGGAAATGAAGGAAATTAAAGCCAAAGTGCCTCAGCCATCGGTGGCGGTGATTTCTACGAATCCCCAGTTTATTATCTGGTTGAAATTACGTTTAGAATATGTGACTGTGGGCAAATTTGATGCCCCTTCTGCTTCGATTCCTAATCCCTTAGCTTCTCTGGTTGCGGCTTAGAAAATCCGCGAAATCTTGACCGGCAATTTATCTTATTTTTGCATCAGTTATTCCTAATGATGCCCCAAACCCCCCTGCTGTTGTCAGGGGGGTTATTTTTTGTTGGTTGTTGGGTAGGGATTCTTTGGTTGTTGGGTAGGGATTCTTTGGTTGTTGTTGAATCTGTAGGGGCGCAATGCTTGCGGCCCCTACCGTGGTTTATTAATCTTAGGACGCAACGACTCTATATCTGGGGTCTTGGTGCGTTACCGATCGGAACAACACCCTACAGATAGAGTTTATGCGTAAGTCCTGAATCAGAAAAACGCTGTAAATTTTGGTAAATGGTATTACAATATTGTCAGTATGTAACTGTAAACTTTATGCTGTGGAAACCCATCGAAGATTTATCATCCAATTGGCAAGATTTAGCCAGTGTTGAACTGCCACCTTTAGTCACGGTTTGGAACGAGCAAGCAGATCGCTTGCGTCAATCTGGAGAGTTTCAAACCTGAGCGCGAAAAACTCCGACGGGAAATCGCGATTGAAACGGGAATTATTGAGCGTTTGTACACCATAGATCGCGGCATCACTCGTTTATTAATCGAACAGGGAATTAATGAGGCATTAATTCCTCACGGAGCCACAGATATTCCGGTTAAACAGGTAGTTTCCCTGATTAAAGACCAAGAAGCTGCCATTGAGGGATTATTTGATTTTGTTGGGGGACAAAGAAATCTATCCACTTCTTATATCAAGCAGTTACATCAAGTTTTAACTCAGAGTCAGGACAGCACAGAAGCCTTAAATCAACAGGGAAAAATCTTTAAGGTTTCTTTAATTAAAGGCGACTGGAAACGTCAACCGAATAACCCCCTAAGACCTGATGGCACGATTCACGAGTATTGTCCTCCCGAACAAGTGGCATCGGAAATGGATCGATTGATAACATTACATCATCAACATCGAGAACAAAAAGTTACTCCTGAAATTGAGGCGGCTTGGTTGCATCATCGGTTTACCCAAATTCACCCATTTCAAGATGGAAATGGTCGGGTAGCTCGTTGTTTAGCGAGTTTAGTATTCATTCAAGCGAGTTGGTTTCCTTTGGTGATTACCCGTGA
The DNA here is from genome assembly GCA_011390955.1 of Oscillatoriales cyanobacterium. Lineage (GTDB taxonomy): Bacteria > Cyanobacteriota > Cyanobacteriia > Cyanobacteriales > Laspinemataceae > Planktothricoides. The sequence goes on from JAABRM010000014.1 coordinate 51,353, forward strand.
CGATCGCGCCGTTTATATTGCCGCTTTGGAAGATGCCGTTAGCGAAGCTATCGCGCCAGCGAATCGCGGTGACTTGTCGAGTTTAATTAACCTTTTTGCGAAGAGTCAAAAGCAAGCATTTTTAAGAAGCCTTGGTTTATCAGAGCAAGTGCTATCAGAGACTAGAAGAACCCAAGTCATTCTGGCGGCGATCGCGGATAAATTGCAACAAAATCAGTTAGCTTCGGTTCAGGAAAAATGTCAGAAATCGGAAAGTTTTGCTGCCATTTTATTTGATATCGCTTCTCAGCGCTTCCAGGAAATTGCTGATGACATTAAACTATCTGTCCAAAATTTATTAAGTGATGCGGCAGTTTTCACAATTGCTGCCCCCGTTGGCGATCGGCGATCTCATTACCATCGCTATCAAGTGGTGGAAACCGCTAAACAATTAGGATATTTTGCCAACCTGCGGAACTATCACACTTGGATTCAGTTGGTGATTAATATAGAAACATCCGTAACCGTTCTTCTTTCTTTTCATGTTCTCGGCCATGAATACCGTGGTTTACTTATCTGTAATGCCTGTGCTTATCATCGAGATAATGGTGAAGAAGGGGAACCTACTATTAGCGATCTTCAGCCTTTAACCGATTCCCCTTTTCAATTTTCCTACGCTGATGAATCAGAAAATTTGATTCCCCGTTTCCAAAAGTGGCTAGAAGATGTCATTGTCACGGGTTTAGAGTATTGGAATAAGAGTATTTAAGAAAATTCCCGAATATAGTTGTTTCAATTGCGCTTGATACAATGCTGTAGGGGCGATTCGCTTGCTCGCCCCTACAAGTAGGGGCGGGATCCGATGGCGGTGGTCGCCCGCGCCCCTACAGGAAATAACGATCGATAGGGGTTGAGGGTTATTGGTTGGCGGTTCGGGCTGGGGGGGGTCTCAGATGTATCAAAAGATTCGCCAATTTTGGTAAAAACTACTATAATTACCAAACACAGGCAAAAAGTAGGGTTTCACCCACTGACTCAACCACTCACTCAACTCAACCACCAACTATGTTTACCACTGCATTTCTAGAACGGGATGCCACCGCAGGCAACCAAGTGCCGGATAACCTCTATGAAGCGATCGCCGCCCTGAAAAAAGAACTCAACGCCGTCATCCTCGCCCACTACTACCAAGAGTCAGAAATTCAAGACATTGCGGACTATATCGGCGACTCCCTGGAACTTTCCCGCAGGGCTGCCAACACCGACGCGGATGCGATCGTCTTTGCTGGGGTTCACTTTATGGCGGAAACCGCCAAAATTCTCAACCCTGACAAACTGGTGCTCTTGCCCGACCTAAATGCTGGTTGTTCTTTAGCGGATACTTGTCCCCCAGACGCTTTTGCGGAATTCAAAGCTGCCCACCCAGATCATAAGGTAATTTCTTATATCAACTGTTCTGCTGACATTAAAGCCATGAGCGATATTATTTGCACAAGCTCTAATGCAGTGAAAATTGTCAGCCAAATTCCCCAAGATCAACCGATTATTTTTGCCCCAGACCGCAATCTTGGTCGTTATGTGATGGAACAAACCGGGCGAGATTTGGTGCTCTGGCAAGGTAGCTGTCTTGTCCATGAAAACTTTTCTGAAAAGAAAATTGTCCAACTGAAAATTCAACATCCAGAAGCGGAAGTTATCGCTCACCCAGAGTGCGAACCGCCGGTACTCCGTCATGCGAATTATATTGGTTCAACAACCGCTTTATTGAAGTATGCCCAAGCAAGTTCTAGTTCAAGTTTTATTATTGCCACGGAACCGGGCATCATTCACCAAATGATTAAACAAGCTAAGGATAAAACCTTTATTCCGGCACCGCCTACGAGTAATTGTGCCTGTAATGAATGCCCTTATATGCGGCTGAATACTTTAGAGAAATTATATCTTTGCATGAAAAATCGCTCTCCAGAAATTACTTTACCAGAAGATGTTCGGATTGCGGCTTTGCGACCGATTCAGCGGATGTTGGAAATGAGCGCTTAATTTTCATCAAGATCGGATGTTGTGGAGCCATCAATTTTCTGGTGGCGATCGCCAACTATCCGATCCTGAAAATATCCCTAGGGCAATTAAATTTGGTCGTAATTCTATTCTAAAATTGTGGGTTATATATCCCCCATTTTTTCTGGAAAAAAGCGGATTTTGTATATAGCACTTTGCGGAGTTATGAAGTACAGAGGTTTTCTGGATTCCCGCATTCGCGGGAATGACAGGTTTTTTGTACTTCATAACTATGACATTTTCTATAATTACTTTAACCAAACGCAAATTGGCTAAAACTTAGCTCATTAATTTTATTCCATTGATAAATTTGTTGGCGAAATGCTTTCCATTGTTCATACACTTCTTTAAAAGTGGGATTTTTGCTGGCTTCTTCATTGAGTAACTCTTCGGTTGCTTTTTGGGCAGCTTGCATAATTTCTGCCGAATAAGGTTGTAAAATCGTTCCCGAACTAATTAGTTCCGTCAATGCCTGACTATTCAAAACATCATATTTGGCTAAAGACCAAAGATTAGATTCAAAGGTGGCAGTTTTTAACACTTCTTGATACTCTTTCGGCAGTTGATTCCACGCCGATAAGTTAATCAGAAAATCAAAGCTTGGCCCTGGTTCCCACCACCCCGGATAATAATAGAATTTAGCCGCTTTGTTTAAGCCCAGTTTTTGGTCATCAAACGGCCCAACCCATTCAGCGGCATCAATTGCCCCCCGATCTAATGCGAGATAAACTTCACCTCCGGCAATATTTTGCACGTTGACCCCTAGCTTGGCCATGACTTTGCCCCCAACACCGGGAATCCGCATTTTTAAGCCCTGAAGATCCGCCACAGTTTTGACTTCTTTTTTATACCAACCCCCCATTTGTGCCCCACTATTTCCGCCGGGAAAGTTGATAATTCCGAAGGTGGCATAAATTTTTTGCATCAGTTCCAGTCCACCCCCATGATATAACCAAGCATTTTGCTGCTGGGCATTTAGTCCAAAGGGAATACTTGTCCCAAATGCGAGGGCAGAATTTTTGCCAATATAATAGTAACTGGCGCTATGACCGCATTGAACGGAACCCGTTTGTACCGCGTCCATGACCTCTAGACCGCCGACAATTTCACCGGCTGCATAAGGGGTAATTTTAAATCGCCCGTTGGTCATTTCCGCGACTCTTTTGGTCATTAATTCAGCGGTGCCAAATAGGGTTTCTAAGGATTTTGGCCAACTGGTCGCCATGTTCCAAGTGATATTAGGCAAACTATCGGCGCTGACTTGTGGCCCACTGGCTGGCCCACAGGCGCCAATGGTGGCCGCGATCGCCCCCCCAATGGCTGCATTCGTCACTAACTGTCTGCGTTTCATGGGTTTATTGAAAAAATAAATCACATAAATAGTATCTTAAATCAGATATTATTTAAGCCAAGAAGCAAGCGACGGGAAATAGCAAGTATTCCAGGAAAAATAATTTCCAGATAAATTGATAATATGCGGCGATCGCGGCTTGATTTTCTAAGTCAACTTGGAAACTGCGCCACCAGAGGATGATTAAAGCTATAATATGGGCGATCGCGACAAAAATTGGGTTAACTCCGGGCAGAAACCACCATCCCAAGATGACCATGCCCAGATAACATCCGGTTAACACCCAACGGGCTAAATTAAACACCGCTTTGGCACCAAAGTGAATCGTGAATGTGGTGATATGATATTCTCGATCGCCTTTAATATCGGGAATATCTTTGAAAATGGCGATCGCAAAAGTGTAGGCTAAAATAAACAGAGTCAATACCCAAATTTCTGGGGGAATCGAAAGCTGATAAAAATGCCGATCGAAATTAAATCTATCGCTGCCATCAGTCAATAGCCAGAGAGAGTGTAAAAATAACCCTAAATTAACAATTACTCCCCGAACCGTATAAATACAAAAAGCTGCCCAAAAGGGAAACCGTTTTAACCGAATTGGTGGCAGAGAATACCCCGTACCTAACAATAAACTAATCCCCACGGTGGCCAATAACCACGGGCCGCCCACTCCCGCTAATAATAGAGCCAAAAGTCCCGTAATCTTGACAATTAGCTGGGCTTGTTGCCGGGAAAATTCTCCCGCAGCAATGGGCAAATGAGGCTTATTAATTTTGTCAATTTCTACATCTTCTAGTTGATTTAATCCCACAATGTAAATATTTCCACATAAACAGGCAATCCAAGCCGTAATTAGTGGTAAGATAGAAGGAGATGTCGCAGAGGGAGTTAAGGCGATCGCGATCGCATATAGTCCGAAAACACTTAAACTGGTGCCGATAATGGTATGGGGGCGAGAGAATTTCCAGAAAGAATACAGCCACCGAGGAGCAAAGCCCTTAAAAGGACGGGAATTAGACAGTTGACTCATGGAAAAATTTTATCCTAGGTTTGCTGTCATTCTAAACATTTTATAGAGATATGGCAAATTTAACCCAGTTTAACCGGGAAAATCATGTATGGTGGGCAAGTCCCACCATACGCAGACAGAACAAAGGGATATAATAAGTAACTACAAAAGATTAATATAAGATTAAGTGAGCCAAGTTTATGATGAAATTTGAATTGGGTTGTCACCTGGTTTACAGCATTTATGAACCGAGTACATTTGTGTTTAACATTGGGGTGGTTCATAATCAGCATCAGCAAGTTGAACAAGAAAAATTACAGATTTATCCCCGATTAGAAATAGAAGAGTATAATGCTCCTTTCAGTGGCAATCGGTACTTGCGATTAAATGCTCCGAAATGCCAAATGGAAGTCAGCTATCAAGCGACCGTAAAAGTTAACCATTGTTTTCAGGATCCCCATCAGATCCGAGAAGTCACTCCGGCTAATTTACCGTTGGAAATTTTACCCCTGTTGCTACCGAGTCGCTACTGCCAGTCTGATAAGTTAATTAATCTCGCGCTTTCGGAATTTGGGAATTTATCTCTGGGATATTCTAGAGTCACGGGAATTTGTAATTGGATTTATGAGAAAGTGACCTATTTATCTGGGAGTAGTAACCCGCATACATCTGCTTATGATACAGCCACAGAAAGAGTGGGAGTTTGTCGAGATTTTGCCCATTTAGGAATTGCTTTTTGTCGGGCATTAAATATCCCCGCTCGTTTTGTTACTTCTTATGCTTATGGCTTAAATCCTCCAGATTTTCATGCTTGTTTTGAAGCCTATTTAGGCGATCGCTGGTATTTGTTCGATCCCACCCGGTTGGTGCCCCAAACTGGGATTATTCGGATTGGCACTGGACGAGATGCAGCGGATGTTTCTTTTGCCACAATTTTTGGGACAGTGGAAATGAATGAGATGAGTTTATCAATGCAACCTTTGCCCGATCCAAACACCGGCAAAGTTGGCCAGCCTTTTTCCACCACTGAGGCGATATCGATTTCTTAGGACTTACAATGACTAAGAAACCGGGTTTCTTTTATGCCTAAAACAGATAACTGTAATATCCCAAAAAGAAACCCGGTTTCTGGGTATTTCTGAGCAAGAGGAAGCCCCTCACAGGGCTTCCCGAAGTGAGTTTGGAAACGAGTTAGGGCTTTTACCTGACCCGGAGAGGATAAGGGGTTTTTGCGCTTATTTTTTGAACCACTCCGGGCCGGGTAGTCCCAGGTATCGTTTGGGCTTGTTGGATGTTTTTCCGGCCCCAATAAACCTGAATTATTCTTTATGACTATATATTAGCCATTTATTAACAGATTGTCAAGTATTTTTAGAGATAATTTTACCACAAAGACACAGAGGACACAAAGAGATATTCTTCGTGGTCTTTGTGTCTTTGTGGTTTACTTTCACCACAGAACTCTGCCGGACACAAAGATAAGAAACCGGGTTTCTTTTATGCCCCTGACAGATAACCGTGATTTTCACGACAGAAACCCGGTTTCTGAACCCCCCCCTTGTTTCTAGGTTGCTTTTACTCCGGTTTGAACTCCCCACAATTTAGCGTAAATCCCCTGAAGCTGTAGGAGTTCTTCATGTTTGCCTTGTTCGACTAATTGGCCGTTTTCCATGACATAAATACAGTCCGCATTCCGAATGGTGGAAAGACGATGGGCGATCGCGATTGTGGTGCGATTTTTGGTGATTTTTTCTAATGAACGAGCGATCGCTGCTTCGGTTTCATTGTCCACTGCGGAAGTGGCTTCATCAAGAATTAAAATCGGTGGATTTTTCAAAATTGCGCGGGCGATCGCTAACCGTTGCCGCTGACCACCGGACAACTTTTGGCCCCGTTCTCCGACAATGGTGTTATAGCCATCCGGTAACTGCATAATAAATTCATGGGCCTCGGCGATCGTGGCAGCGGCGACAATTTCTGCAAGTTTAGATTCAAAACTACCATAAGCAATATTATCCGCTACGGTGCCATGAAATAAAAACACATCTTGACTGACTAAACCAATAGCTTGACGTAAGGATTTTAAATGAATTTCTTGTAACGGAATGCCATCGAGAGTAATGGTTCCCGAATTCACTTCATAAAGTCGCAATAACAATTTAACCAAGGTACTTTTTCCCGACCCGGTAGCACCGACAATGCCAATAGTTTGGCCAGCGGGAATATGCAGGGAAAGATTTTGCAGTACGGGCAGCCGATTTTTATAGGCAAAGTTGACATTTTCAAATGCTAATTCACCGCGAACCGAGTCTACGGGTAAATAGCGATCGCCGGAGTGAATTTGTACCGGCGTATCTAATAAATTCATTACCCGATTTGTCGAGGCCATTGCTCTTTGATACTGGTCGAGAGTTTGACCTAATCGGGTTAAAGGCCAAAGTAAGCGCTGGGTTAAAAAGACCAAAACACTATAAGTACCTACGGATAAATTGCCCTTAATGGCTTCCATGCCCCCACCCAGTAAAATTCCCGTAAATCCAATTAAAATCAGAATTCTAATTAAGGGAATAAATGCGGCACTGAGCGCGATCGCCCGCCGATTACTTTGTTGATATGCCTCACTTTCTTTAGTAATCCGGCGAATTTCATAATCTTCAGCGGTAAAGCTTTTAATCGTGGTAATTCCTGAGATATTATTCGCCAATTGACTATTGAGCAAGCTGACTTTTTCCCGGACAGTGGCATAGCGAGGGGCGAGTAATTTCTGAAAAGCGATCGCCCCCCAAATAATCAAAGGAATCGGTAAAATCGTCATCCATGCCACCGTCGGCGCCAGGGCAACAAATGCCCCGCCAATCACCACCACCGTAGTCATTACTTGGATAATTTCATTAGCCCCAATATCCAAAAAACGCTCTAACTGATTAATATCATCGCTGACAATAGATAGCAAAGCGCCGGTACTGCTTTCTTCAAAAAAAGCTAATTCTAAATCCTGCAAATGACGATAAGCATCCTGACGTAAATCATGCTGGATTTGCTGGGCTAAATTCCGCCACCATGTGGCATAAGCATATTCAAACAGAGACTCTAATAGCCAAACAATAATTGTAATTAAACTCAAAACTAAAAACTGGCTAAAGATATCGGTAATTCCCAACTGTGCGATCGCCGAATTTTCTCTTTGCACCACCACATCAACTGCCGCGCCAATTAATGCGGGGGGTGCCAAATCTAATAGTTTATTTAAAATAGAGTAAAGACTAGCCAGCCAAATCTTTTGGCGATATTTTTCGGTATAGTCCAATAACCGTTGTAACGGATGAGTTTCGGTCATAGATTTCGCCATGTTTTATAGAATAAAAATTAAATGCCGTTGGGGGATCATCCCAATCAGGGATGCTGATTGGGATGATCGAATTCCATTTTAGGTATCAAGTTGTTCTGGATCGATTCCTAAACTTCTCAGTTTTGCTGATAATTTTAAAATTTTCTCCTCTGGAGTTAAATATCTTTGTCCTTGGGCATCATACCAATATAACCATTCTCTAGTAATCCCTTGGTAGGTTCCCTCACTGCGACCGATACCTAAATTTATTTCAGCTAACCAGACAGGTTCACCGCTTAATAATTGATAACCTTCTGGTTCTAATTTATACACCTCTAACCGGGCTTTTCTCTTTCTCAATGGGTTATAAATTACATAATATAAAATCCCCAGTTCGGCGTATTCTTCTTTCTTGTCTGTATATTCTCCCCGACGGGTTTGGGAGACTACTTCTAACACCAGAATCGGTGTTTTTTGTTCTTCCCACAAGACATAAGATAACCGTAAATCTGAGTCAATAATCCGGGGTACTCCTACGCTGAGAAATCCATCGGGAACGATCGCTGGTTGTTGCGGATCGGAATAAATCCCCATATCCACCCCAAAAAACCAGTCCATTTTTTCTGACCAAATTAACGCGAGAATGGCTTCTAATAGTCCAGGAATCAGATGTTGTAGTTGGTTATCCACTGGTGTATCGTCAGAATCGGGTAAATCTTCAGCGGAGGGCAAGCAATCTCTAGGATTATATTCTAGTAGCATAGCCGGTAAAAGAGTTTAAGTAATTTTTTTATTTTAACACAGGACTTATTGGGGTTGGGTAGGGGCAAAAAAGAAACAACTTGACAAGGTTGTCAAGTTGTTGAGGAACTTAGATAGTCAGGAGCAGAGGAAAATTTTATTTTTGGTATATTAAAGCGATATTGAAAGTCGGGGTTTAAGGTTTAGGGTTGACATTATTTTGCTCGGTTCGATCGAGAAGATTATAAGTCATCCCGCGATAGCTGAATTGAAAATTCTCCAGCTTAATCGGTTCTTGGGCGGCGTAAATGTGATAAATTAGGCCGCTAGATTTTACCTGAGTTTTTGGTGAATAATTGGCATTACTTTGCTGGTTCACTGTTAACTCCCCCGAATGCAAGCTATATAATTTGGTGCTTGCGGTTTTATTTATATTTTTATTATCAGATATGTTTGGTCAAAAATCTGTGATTTCAATCGCCCAACCCGGTGAATGCGATCGCGCAAATCCGATGATTTGGGTCATACTTAAGTATGACCTAAATCTCCGCTAGTTTATGTCTGATATTACCAGCTTGTAGTGATTTCGATCGCATATCAGTTAGTAATTGCGTATTTGTTATTGGTGACAATAGGCAGTTGGCTGCTTGATGGGAGAACAATTAACAATTGACAATTGACAATTGACAATTAAATCAAATTAACAATTGATAATTGATAATTAAATCAAATTATCAATTATCAATTGTTAATTATCAATTATCAATTATCAATTATCAATTATCAATTATCAATTATCAATTATCAATTATCAATTACACCCCAACCAACAACCAACAACCAACAACCAACAACCAACAAAATTCAGGCTTCGGATTGAATCCCTTGCAAGAATTTAGGCTCAATTAACGTTTCTAACTCAGGGATGATTTGAATTTGGTTGCGTTCTTTGAGGAATTCAGCCAGAGATTGCATGGATTTTAATAGAGATGCGTTACTATTGCGATCGGTGAGAATTTCTAGGTTTTCGGCTAGGTTGGGAAGTTTAATGCCTTGGAGATCGTTGGTTAGTTCTTCTGGACTAATTCCGATCGCTGTTGCTGCGATCGCAATTCCTTCTTCTCGGTTGCTATTCAAAAATTCTAATCCATCAAAAATGCCTCGGATAAAAGCATCGACAATTTGAGGATTGTCTTGAATAAATTGAGGGGAAAAAACATAGAGGTCAGCGATCGCACCGGGCAAACCTGAAGAGGCAAAAATAATCCTACCGTCCGGTTGGGCTTGCTGCGCCTTAGTTAAATAAGGAGAATATGTCACCGCAATATCAATTTGCCCCGATTGATAGGCAGCAGCAGCGGCATCCGGTGGGGTATTAACTAGGGTAAAATCACTGGCCTTTAATTTGACTGTTTCTAGGGCTTTTAACAAAAAGAAATGGCTGACGCTATCTTGTTCTACAGCAATTCTTTTACCTTTAAATTCTGCCAAATTCTTAATCCTATTCCGGGCTAAAATTCCATCAGCCCCGTTAGAAATATCCTGGATTAAAACAATTCTAAATTCTGAGGCTGCCCCGCCTTTCGCTGCCAGGGCTACGGCTTCCGATGTCACCGGACACCAGCTATCTAAACGCCCGGACATATAGGCGGAGTTGGCATCGCTGGTGCCGCTAAATATTTTAACTTCTAAGTTTAAACCGCGCTTGTCAAAAAAACCTTTTTCTTTGGCAATATGCAGGGGGGTGCTACCCACCCAAGGATTTAAACCGATCGCGGTGGTTTTTTGATTCTTCTGGTTGCCAAAGGTACAAGCGTGCAACAGTAAGCTACCAGTAACCCCGGTGAGCATCCAGAGAGTTTGACGCCGATTCCAAAGTTGATTCATTCTATTTATACCTATTTCAAAAATTCATCCAACAGCCCCTCACATTCGTAGGGTGGGCAGGCATATTTTACCCACCCTACTATATATGATGGTTAAATGCCTGCCCACCTTACAATATAAATACTTAATTCGTAGGGTGGGCAGGCATATTTTACCCACCCTACTATATATGATGGTTAAATGCCTGCCCACCTTACAATATAAATACTTAGTCATGCCTAGGAGCAAAATCCGATCGTAGCGCATTCACGATCGCGATCGCCTGTAGAAAGTAAGGAAAGTTACGCCTAATGGCGGATGGTATGTTGTTTAATCTACAAGTTAATCTAAAAGAAAATAAGCCCGATCCCACCGACAACATCCCACCGACAACGTTTTACCTAAAACATCCCACCGATAAAATTCTACCTAAAACATTTTTTATGTCAGTTTTTCCTAATTCACCGATTCTCGTGTCATTAGAAACAGCCATTGATTACCATCCGGTGACGGTGACGCCACAAACTCCTCTATTAGAAGCGATCGCCATGATGCAGCAAGAAAGTAATCGCTGCACTTGGCCAGAGTTAGAACCAGAGTTAGAACCAGAGTTAGAACCAGAGTTAGAACCAGAGTTAGAACCGTTAAAGATGACCGAGGCGATCGAGCAATCCAAGGTCAGTTATCTAGTAGTGGTTGACCAAAAAAAGCCGATCGGATTGTTAACAGAACGAGACTTAGTTCGGTTTGCTGCCCAAGGGATGAATTTAGCGGGTTTGACAGTCACCGAAGTGATGACCCAGGATTTGATTACTGCCAGAAAAACCCAGTTACACGATATTTTTCAAGTGCTGAATCTCTTTCGAGAACATCGCATTCGCCATTTGCCCATTTTGACAGAAACCGATGAATTTTTGGGGGTTTTAAGTTTAGAAGGGATGCGCGAAGCCCTGCAAACTGCCTATTTGTTGAAATTGCGCCGAGTCGCCGAAGTAATGACTGCGGCGGCGATCTCTGCACCACCGACGGCATCGGTCCGAGAAGTGGCGCAACTGATGAACCAACATCAAATCAGTTGTGTTGTCATTGGTCATCGGATGAGTGACTCAGGATTGGCCGAAGATCCGATCGCCCCTGTGGGGATTATTACCGAAAGAGATATTGTCCAATTTCAAACCTTGCAACTGGATTTAGACCAAATCTCCGCCGCAACGGTGATGAGTACCCCCGTCTGGTCTGTGGGGCCGGAAGATTCTTTATGGCTGGTGCATCAAAAAATGCACCAACATCGGGTCAGACATTTGCTGGTTTGTCAACAAACAGATACCCCACCGAGTCGATTTTGGGGCGATCGGGAAAAATCCCCAGGGAAATCGACCCTTTCTGCCACAGGGTTGGGGCCACTGCTGGGAATTGTGACTCAAAGCAGCATTATGCAGGTGCTTGAACCGAAGGAAATGTTTAGCATGATTCACCTGCTGCATCAAGAAGTCTCGGAGATTTCCCAGGAAAAATTTCAACTGTTAAATAATTGCAAAACTTTTTTAGAACAACAGGTACAAGAACGCACGGCGCAAATTCAAGCACAGGCTGATTGTCAGCGTTTGTTGGCAACGGTGGCCCAACGGATTCGCCAGTCTTTGAATTTAGAGGAGATTTTGGCGACGACGGTGAAGGAAGTTCGACAATTATTGGCTTGCGATCGCGTGATGATTTATCGCTGCGATAGCACCAACAAAGGCGGAATTTCTACACTCTCAGTGGAGAGGGAATCGGAGACGCCATTGCCATTCCGGATTTGTGACGTATTTATGGAATTAACCACCGGATCCGGTAATTTCCATCCGGGGATTAGGGCGATCGCCGATACTTATACAGATAGCCTCACACCAGTGGAAATTGGCCTTTGGCAAGAGTTGGGATTTCGAGCGAGTTTACTGGTGCCAATTATTCAAACCAGTCAGGAAGATAAATCGACTGCTGAATTTTCCGGGACAAATTCCAACTTATCTGAACCGCCGAAATATTGGGGATTTCTCATTGCCGGGGAATGCGATCGCCCGCGACAATGGCAAGAGTCACAGATGGAATTATTGGAACAATTGGCCACCCAATTGGCGATCGCGATTCAACAATCAACCCTGTTACAAAAAGTCCAAGCGGAACTCGAAGAACGACAGCAAGCGGAAAAAGCCCTAGCCCAACAACATAATTTAGTATCGGCGATCTTAGATGTGATTGGGGCTTTGGTGGTGGTTCTCGACCGAGAAGGCAGAATTCTCAAATTCAATCAAGCCTGCGAACAAACCACTGGCTATACTTTTGATGAAGTCGTGGGGAGATGTTTTTGGGATTTCTTATTATTGCCCGAAGAAATGGATGGAGTTAGAGAGATTATCCGTCAGTTAAACGAGGGTGATTTTCCCAATCAATACCAAAATCATTGGGTGAGTAAGGATCGACGACTCCGCTTGATTTCTTGGTCTAATACTTGCCTGACTAATGCCCAAGGTGAGGTGGAATATCTCATCGCCACCGGGATTGATATTACCGAAAAATATCAAGCAGAACTGGCGCTCAAGCAATTTAACGAAGAGCTAGAAATTCGGGTAGAACAACGCACCGCAGCGTTACAACATTTAAATTATCAATTAAATCAAGAAATCTGCGATCGCCTGCGAGCGGAGAAAAAATTTCAACGCCTCTTAGCCGCCGTAGAAGCCGCCAGTGACGGCATTGCCATTTTAACCGATAATAAATATCAATACTTGAACCAATCTCACGTGCAAATGTTTGGCTATGAAAATGCGGCAGACTTAATGGGTAAACACTGGCTCACTTTTTATTCTGCCGATGAAGGTGAGCGATTAGTCAGAAATATTTTCCCCCAGTTAAAAGAACAAAACTACTGGCGGGGAGAGGCGATCGCTCAACGGCGAGATGGCAGTACCTTTGTGGAAGAAATATCTTTAACCTTAACCCAAAATGGCGATTTAATTTGTGTTTGCCGGAATATTGAAGATCGCAAAAAAATGGAAAAAGCCTTGCGAAGTAGCGAGGCCAGATTTCGCGCCATATTTGAACAAGCAGCGGTCGGCATTACCCTATTTAATTTAGAGGGTCATTTCTTAAAAAGCAATCAAAAATTTCGGGAAATCTTAGGCTATCGAGAAGATGAAATCGTCCAGAAAACTATTGTTGACTTTACCTATTCAGAGGATTTACCCAAACTTTATACATCCCTAAAAGCTCTTTCCCAACGCCAAATCGAAACTTTTTCCAGCGAAAAACGTTGCTTAAGAAAAGATCGGAGCATTATTTGGGTAAATATCACCGTTTCTCTGGTGAGCGAATCCGCTGAAGATCCAGATTATTTCCTTTGTGTAGTCCAAGATATTAGCGATCGCAAACAAGCCGCCGTAAACTTACAAAAAGTGCTCCAAGAATTAGCTTACCACAAACAAGCATTAGATCAATTTGCCGTTGTCACCATCACTGACCCCAAAGGGGTAATCACCTATGTGAATGAAAAATTTTGTGAAATTTCTGGATATACCCAAGCAGAAGCGATCGGCAAAACCCATGTCCTCGTCAACTCTGGTTATCATCCAAAAGATTTCTTTAAAAACTTATGGTCTACCATTTCTCAAGGGAAAATTTGGCAAAGCGAAGTCAAAAATAAACGCAAAAATGGCCAAGATTACTGGGTAGATACCACCATTGTCCCATTTTTAAATGACCAAGGAAAACCCTTCCAATACTTAGCCATTCGGATTGACATCACCGAACGGAAAATCGCCGAACAAAAAATCCAACAAAGAGAATCCCAAATGACCGCCCAATATAAAGGGATTCCTGTCCCTACTTATACATGGCAAAAAGTAGGAGACGATTTAATGTTAATTGATTACAATCATGCCAGTGAAACCATCACCGCAGGAGAAATCGTTGCTTTACGGGGAATCAAAGTCAGTACCATGTACAAAGACCATCCCCAAATCATCAAAGACTTCTGGAAATGCTTCCAAAATCAACAGACCCTTCAGCGAGAATACTGGGATCAACTCAGCCCCAGCAGTAAACCGAAGTATTTAATCATTAATTATGTCTTTGTTCCCCCGGACTTAGTAATGGTTCACACCCAAGATTTAACCGAACGGGAACAAGCCAAAGCTTTAATCCAAGCTTCTTTAAAGGAAAAAGAAGTCTTGCTCAAAGAAATTCACCATCGAGTCAAAAATAACTTACAAGTTATTTCTAGTCTGCTGGACTTACAGTCTCAATATATCGAAGACCCTGCCCTACTATCCCAGTTTGAAGATAGTCAAAACCGCATTCAATCAATGGCGCTGATCCATGAAAAACTCTATCAATCTAATGACTTATCTCACATTAACTTTGCGGACTATGTGGAAAGTTTAGTCGATCATTTGTTTTTATCTTATGGTCGGGGCAAACATAAAATTAAACCAAAGATCAACATTGGTAATCTGTCTTTAAATCTGGACACGGCGATTCCCTGTGGCTTAATTATCAATGAATTAGTCTCCAACGCCCTGAAACATGGCTTTCCCCAAAGCGATCCGGGGGATACCCCTGGGGAAATATCTGTAGAAATTTACCCAGGCAGTGATTTAGATCACTTTATTCTTGTGATTTCTGATAATGGAATTGGCTTTCCCCCTGCTTTAGACTTTCAGAATATAGAATCTTCACTCGGTCTTCAGCTTGTTTGTACCTTAACGCAGCAATTACGGGGTAAAATAGAATTAAACTGCACCCAAGGAACTCGGTTTAAGCTGACTCTTTCCCAGATTAAAAAAAATCAACAATCATAAAGATTGCGAAAGATTGCTGCCGAACCGACTGTCACCATGACAGTAACAACCCGTCAGCTTTCAGCTTTTGACTGATTTCACCCGCAATGACCAACCCCTGACTCCCGATTCCTGACACCTTATAACCTGACAACGGACTTAATATCTCTGGCTACGTCTATATTGCTTATATTAGGTAAATACTGGCTGCAAAAGCTTTAGAATTATGGAATTCTCTAAAATTTTAATTGTCGAAGATGAATTGATTGTTGCCAAAAGTATTGCCAGAAATTTAGAAAAATTCAACTACCAAGTAGTTGGCACGGCAATTTCTGGTGAAGAAGCGATTTCTCTGGTGGAGACAAAACATCCAGACTTAATTTTAATGGATATTTTTTTGCAGGGAGAAATTGATGGCATCCAAGCCGCAAATCTGATTTGGAAATCTTATAAAATTCCGGTAATTTATTTAACAGCTAATGCGGATATTAGCACTGTCAAACAGGCTAAATCCACTGGTTCTTTTGGGTATATTTTAAAGCCATTTAAGATTCAAGAGCTACAAGCAACCATTGAAATCGCCTTAAGTAAATACCAGGAACAAACTAAGACGGAAAATGACTTAAGGCAGGCGAATAAGCTGAGGCAAGAAGCGGAAAGATTAAACCAACTGAAATCTGAATATATTGCGATCGCTTCCCATGAATTCAGAACCCCTTTAACCAGCATTTTAGGCTCAAGCAGCTTGCTGGAAAACTATAGCGAAAACTTATCAGAAACCCAAAAAATTAAACATTTTCAACGAATTCAAAGAGCCGTCAAGGAGATGAATTACCTGCTGGAAGATATCCTGCTCCTGGAAAATGCTCAATCCCAAAAGATTTCTTGTCATCCTAAAGAAATTGAATTGGTCAAGTTCTGCACTCAAATCTTAGACGAATTAGACTCGCTGCATCCCGGTAGGAATATTTATTTTAGCCATAACGATCCGGAAATTTATGCTAAACTTGATTCGGGAATATTGCGGCATATTCTGGTAAACTTACTCTCGAATGCTTGCAAATATTCCGCCCCAGATAGCCCAGTTTATTTTCAGGTTACATTAAACCAAGAATCCGCCATCTTCCAAATCCAAGATGAAGGAATCGGGATTCCTCCCGATGACTTAGAAAATTTGTGTCAAACCTTCCATCGTGGGAAAAATGTGGGAAAAATTCCGGGAACAGGCTTAGGACTTTCGATTGTCAAAAATTTTATTCAAATGCACCAGGGAAACATTGAATTTCATAGTATTGTCAATTCGGGGACTACGGTAATAGTCACTCTACCTTCACAATAGGAGATATTCATCTATGGTAAAAATTTTAACGATTGAAGATGAGGAAAATATCCGGGATACAATTATAGAAACTCTGGTAATAGAAGGGTTTGAGGTCATCGCTGCCGAAAATGGTAAAATCGGAGTTAAGTTAGCCCAAGAACTTTCACCGGATTTAATTCTTTGTGATGTACTCATGCCCGAATTGGATGGCTATGATGTTCTTAGGCAACTGAGTCAGAATCGAGATACTCAAGGAATTCCGTTTATTTTTTTAACGGCTAAAGATACGATGCAAGATTTTCGCTATGGGATGAATTTGGGGGCGAACGATTATTTGATGAAGCCATTTACCAGCCAAGAATTAGTCATGGCAGTGAAGAGTCGATTGAAACGATATCGACTGGGGTAAAAATTACTGACGATCTATCCGGTGAATCGAGCAAAAGCGGTTAAATTATCATTACGCGATCGCCCATAACCCGGTATCGATCCCACAAGGGTTGCCACCCCTGACTCTGGACTATAGCTAATCAGATATTCCCACAGCCAGATTAATTCAAATCCCTTGTACTGCCAAAAGATATCCCGCTTAATTGATGACCTAACTAACCCCTGACCGCCGCCAATTAGTCACCATTACCTATATCCCTCTAGATTTCCAGTCGATCCATCTGACTGGCCTAATTCCCGGATTATTTTAATGCTATCCTCGTTTAACCTATCCCAACTTAACCGTCTAACTGTATGCTATTGATTGCTTGCTAATTTTGCCGTCATCCTAAATATGCATCAAACCAACAACAATGAATAAAATTTTGATTATAGAAGACGAAGACGACATTCGCGATATTATTATTCAGCTACTAACAGCCCACGATTATCAGGTGATTGATACAGACAATGGGGAAACCGGAATCGACTTGGCGATCGCCCACCATCCCGATCTGATCGTTTGTGACATTATGATGCCTGGAATCGATGGCTATGAGGTGTTGCGTCAGTTAAACAGCAATCCCTCAACGGATGTGATTCCGTTTATTTTTCTCACCGCTAAAGCCGCCAAAGAAGATATGCGCCAAGGAATGGAACTGGGGGCGGACGACTATTTAAGCAAACCATTTACGGGATCGGAATTACTCGGTGCCGTGAAAATTCGCTTAGAAAAAAAAGTGCTTTTGCAGCAACAGTCGGAGAAAAAACTAGATGATTTACGCAAAAATTTAACGCGATCGCTGCCCCACGAACTACTCACCCCGTTAAATGGCATTCTGGGTTTTGCCAAACTCCTCAGCGATCATGCGGCAGACATCACTGCCGATGAGATCAAAGAAATGTCAGAAATGATCGAAACTTCAGCTTGGCGATTGCATCGCACCATTCAAAACTTTTTACTCCATGCACAACTAGAAATTATGCGTCAAGATCCGCAACGACTCCAATCTTTCCTGATGGGAGAAACCGGATCGACTCAGTTTATTTTGCAAATAATAGCCCAAAAGAAAGCCCAGGAATTTAACCGCACCGAAGATTTACATTTAGATATGGAAGATAGCCCATTGCCCGTTGCCGAAAACTGGTTGAGCAAAATTGCCAAAGAACTGATTGATAATGCCTTTAAATTTTCCCAACCGGGCAGTACCGTAGCGGTGAAAACTCGCATCAATCCACCAGAATTTATCTTGACTGTGTGCGATCGCGGTCGGGGAATGACTGCCCAACAAATTGCTAATGTAGGCGCTTACGTCCAATTTGAACGCAAGCTTTACGAGCAACAAGGCTCCGGTTTAGGTTTAGTCATTGCCCAAGAGCTAACCGAATTCTATGGGGGTCGTATTTCTATCGAAAGTTCTCCAGAACAAGGCACTACAGTTCGCGCCATATTTCCCCTCACTAAAAACCAAGAATTAATCAACAAGTCTAATTACTATGAAAGTTTTTTTACTTGATGGTTTTCTCTCTAGTTTTTTCTGACCAAATTATCGGCATCGATTAACCCATTTCTTATGCGATATTAAAAGTAATCGTCAAATTAATCGTTAAATTAATTATTGCAATTGCTGAAAATACATTTAGATAAATTATCAGAGTTATTAAATACCAAAAAACCTGTCATTCCTGCCCCCGTTATAGCAATCCTATTTACAGCCTATTCAGAAATAATCCGCGCTTTGCCCTCACCCTAAATCGACGGCAGCCCATCCCCCCTACCCCCCTTTGAAAGGGGGGCTGGGAGAGGGGTACGGGGTGAGGGCAAAGCGCGGATTATGAGCAGGCTGTAACTTGCTACAATTTGCTATAATTTGCTATAATTTGCTACAATTTGCTATAACTTGCTACAATTTGCTATAACTTGCTATAATAGATTGCTTGAATAGGATTAAAATGTCTAAAAAAATTCTCATTTTTGATTTTGATGGGACTTTAGCCAATACTCTAGATGCTATTATCGAAATTACTAATCGATTTTCTAATGAATTTGGCTATAAAAAAATCACTGATGAAGAAATAACAACCCTGCAAAATTTAACTTCCAGAGACATTATTAAAACTTCAAAAATACCCTTAATAAAAATTCCCATCTTAATCCATTTAATCAAAAATGAATTAAATCATAATCTGCCAAAAGTTAAGCCCATAGAAGGAATTGATTCAGTCTTAAAAACTCTTAACTTAATGGGATATGACCTGGGAATTGTCAGTTCTAACTCCTCAGAAAATATTCATCAGTTTATTCAGATAAATAATTGGCACCACTTGTTTAAAATCATCTGTTGTGGGGCGACGATTTTTGGTAAAGCTAAAGTGCTGCATAAACTCCTACACACCCAAAACTTATCCCCGAAACAGATAGTTTATTTTGGCGACGAAACTCGCGATATTGATGCAGCTAAAAAGGTAAATATTCCCGTGGTTGGGGTGAGTTGGGGGTTTAATTCTCGTTCAGTTTTAGCCGCACATCATCCAGATTTCTTAATCGATCGCCCCGCCGAAATTTTGGATGTCATTTCCCAGTTATAAAGCCGCAAAATATGATATTAATAATGATAATAATGATAATAGCCTGATGGTTCCGCTTCGGGGAAAAGGGGGAGATATATCTCCCGACTTTTCTCATTTGATGCTTAAAGTTTGTGCGTGTTTTTAACGATGAACCGCCATGCGATCGCCTTGAATTTTTTTCACTGCTTGAGCCAGAGGTAAGGTGCGAATGCACCTTTGAAAAACATTGACTTGGTAAACTTTTCGTTCAGTAATATCTAGGGCAGTTAACCAACCACTCTTAGAATTGTAAACACCCGTATCAATGCCAATCCATCCTTGACCCATCGCGAGTTGACCCGGTTCTATGCCCTTAAAAGTAAAGGTCATTGTATGACCAACGACAATTAATTTATCGGGGAAATATGGCTTAGGCATTTGATGGAATTGATCCCTAATCCAACAAAAATCTTCCGGCCCTTGGGCTTTAATGGGCAGTTCCGGGTGAACTCCCGCATGAACTAACCAAATATCCCCTAAATCAATATAGGCTGGCAGAGTTCGCATCCATTCGATATCTTCCAGGATTTGTTGGGGGTTGCCATAACTCGCTACCGTGGTATGTCCACCACTGTAAAGCCAAGATTGGAATGCGGCTTTATTAATTTTATTTTGACGCAAACCCTCCAGGAGGAGTTGTTCGTGGTTTCCCAATACGCATTGATAGGAGCTTTCTTTGATAAATTTGACCACTTGGGCGCTCTTCGGTCCGCGATCGATTAAATCGCCGACAAAGTAAATTCGATCGCTTCGATCGGGGGCGATCGCCTCTAGTAACTTCATCAAACCGTCATAGTGCCCATGCACGTCACCAATAAAAATACGTCGATGGGTCATATTAATAATTCTGCCTCCTAGATCGCCATCATCGGTAGTTTCACCAACAGTTGCACCACCGCATCCCAACTCATCCGGGAAAAATTTAGCATTTGAGTTGACTCATATTTTTATTATGGCGCGATCACTGGCTCAAGGCACGCAAAAACCGCTGAAGATTGGTCAATAAACCGGGTTTTTTCCGTTGGGGTGTAGCTACTGGGGTCGCTTCTGTTTGATCCACCGATGGGGAAGTGGCTGTTTGCAATATCCCTTCCAACACTTCTCCCACTGGTTTTTGGGTGGTTTCGGAAATCAGTTCATAGCCTTCTTCTTTTTCCAGCCAAACTTGCCAGGGGTTCGGATAACACCGAAATAGCGCCGCCCCTTCTAGGGGACGGATATAATAGCAAGATTCAAAAGTGCTGATGAAGCGCTCCCGCAGTTGTCGGGCTGCGTAGCCAATGCCAATGGTGGTAATACTTTCTAGTTTGGGGATGAATAGCACCACGGGGCGATCGCCTGCTTCCTCACACATCTTTTCCAAATCATTCACTTCCACCGCCGAAGGTTCAATAAAGAAAAATAGGCGATCGTCTGGTTGAATTTTGCCTTTGGGTTCCGTCATCCCCCGCACGGTATAAGGGGTTTCACCCCAATCCCGTCGAGCCAAAGCCGCCGCCCCCGGATCGGGAAAATACACTTTCAGGTGCGGGCTGTACTCTTCAAAGATGGGAATAAATTGGTGAGCCGGATCCTGAACTTTCAACTCTGGAATCAGGATTTCTACTTGCAGACGGTGCAAGCCATCTTTGAGGGCGGCAGTGGTCGCCGTCTTTGCTTGATCTAATGCCTCTTCAATACTGTTAGGGATTGTCACCATAATTTTACTTTATTTATTTTTAACTTTTAACTTGGCTTGGTTGGGTTTTGTGGGTTTTGAGACTTCAAGGACTAATTCTATATTGATTTCTTCTCTGCTTCAACCAAGCCTGCAAATCTACCCCAGTAGCTTGTTGAATATATTCATAAGTTTTTGCCCCGGTTTTAACCGTCCACCCTCCCTGAGTACAAGCAGCGATCGCGCTCGGTAAATTATCCTCCCGAAGAATCAGCATGATCGGTTCATATCCTTTCTCTTGCAGCCTTGCGGCATAGTTCTTGAATTTCTTTAACGTACCTGAATCACCAGAACCAATTCTATATTTGGTATCAATGGCATGATTGCCAATTACTAAATCACATATCTCATCTTTTCCTTCTCGGATCCCCTCAGCAAAATTCGCACACTTTTGCCTGCACAATTCTTGAACCAAACGTTGCCAGCACATTCCCAACTCTCTGCCCCAATATTGTTTATTTTCCGCCTTCATCCCTTGAGTCAACCCGAAGACTAGCATCAAATCATCTTCCTCGGCAGATTCCTCCCCAAAGAGTTTGGCCGAAAATGACTGTTGGTATTCTTGTAAAATCGCCTCTAAAGATTTTGATTTAGGATCATTCATCGATTAGGCTTCTCCAAAACTACGATAGTGTCATGTTTGATACTCCCAGCCCATTCTAGATTTCTCGGTAAATTTAATTTCCGATTTTTCAAAATTAAATGAAATTTAAATTTTTCCTTAAATCCTACTTGATTCGCTAGATCGGTTAACAGAGAAGCTACGGGGATTTCTACGCCACAAATTTTACTGACATCTCCCATTGCAAAACAGTAGTAACCTCCGGGACGTAACCGCAAAAAACTACTTTGAAAATGCTGGATCATATCCATAAAATACTGATAAACAACTCTAGCCCTGAGTTGATTTTGACCTTTACTTGCTTGGTATTTTTTGCCCGTGTAAATATCCTCGATAAACCGATCTAAATTAGGATGTCCTGTTTCACCCAGTTCTTGACATTGTTTTTTAGGAATTCGTTCTGTGCCAATTTCTCTAGCATACAAATCTAATCTTTCTGTATTATTTTTCACCAATCCTAGCCAGTGTAATTCAAATTTTGCCGCCCAGACATAATCGATCGCATTAATATAAGGAGGAGAAGTCACGATCGCAGACGCACGAAAATCGCCGGTTAAATTTCTAGCATCATGCAAAGGTAATTCTTTGGCGGTTCCTTTTGATTCTTTGAAAATTGGTTGCCATTCTGCTACCGCATCAATGGCTTTATCTAAGTAAAACTGAAAATATCTAAAAACATCTCCTCGCGATCGCTGGGGAATTTCTGCAATGTGAGTCCGACGGGCAGCCAGGAGCATTCCATCATTCATATTGGAAGTTTTTCTCACCGTGGAGGCGAAAGCTAACCAAAATAACGGTTGATTTTTTACATTAGATTTTGAAATCAAAGATTTGAGAATTTCTAAACCGGCTTGGACTGACGGTTGAAACCAAAAATCTTTATTGCTAAAATTAACCGTATTCGGGGCAAATTTCTCCGCGATCGCTTCTCTCATCATCCTTGCCGCTTCTTCCCGCACTTCTGCCACCGCAAAATCACTTGTTTTAACCTGACAAATTAGCCGACTTAAAGGTTGATAATCCAACCAATAAACTGAGCAATCGTGTTTCAATGATTCAATAATTGTTGTCCCAGATCCGGCAAATGGATCGAGAATAGTCATTGAATTTTGAGCATATTTTTGTAAGAACCAACGAGGTATTTCGGGAATCGATTTGGCAGGTTGAAAACCTAAAAAGTAAATTTTTAATGGTTGATTTCTCGTCAACGAAATAAACGTATCATTTTCTAAGTCTATGGGGATATCCCCTTGAAAATGTTGGTAGGAAATAAACTGTGGTTCTACCTGAGTTACTCTGGTCTGGATCATAAGTTTTAAATAAGTTTAAAATTTAGGCAAAGTAAGTAATTTTATTGGTCAAAAGGTTGTCGTTCAAAAGGTCGTCAGGCCATTTGAATCACCAATAATTATAACCATAACCATAACCAACAACAACCAACAACCAACAACCAACAACCAACAACAACCAACAACCAACAACCAACCAACAACCATTAACGAGCGATGCCGTGCAGCGGATCCCTTACGGTAATCGCGCATTCTGGCCTTAACCGTTGTAAAACTTGCTTAAATACCATTGCGGTCCAGTCAATATCCTCCACGGTGGTATGACGGCCTAAAGTCATGCGAATGGCGGCAGTGGCGGCTTGCGGCGAATATCCCATCGCCAACAAGACGGGACTGGGATTTAGTTGACCGCTGCTGCAAGCGGATCCCGAACTAATGGCAATGCCCGCTAAATTCATTTGCCGAACTAAGGTTCTACCACTGACTCTACCACTGACCGCACTTGTGTCCGCTGGATCGATATTTTCTTGGAGGCAAAAGCTGACATGGTGGGGTAAACGGTGCAACCGATCGCCTGTGGGGGTTAAACCGGGAATATCCGCCAATTGGTCAAACAGGCGATCGCGCAAACTGCGTAACCGGGGGGTTTCCGTAGCCATTTCTGTCCCTGCCAATTCTGCCGCCACCCCAAAACCAGCGATCGCCGCCACTGCCTGAGTTCCCGATCGCCAGCCTCCTTCCTGACCGCCCCCACAAAGCCAGGGGACTAACTCCACCCCAGGGCGAACATAAAGCGCCCCAGCCCCTTGGGGACCATAAAATTTATGACTGGACAAAGACAGTAAATCTACGGGCAACTGTTCTAAGTCCAAAGGCAAGCGACCCGCCACTTGTACCGCATCCGTATGAAATAAAACCCCGCGCGATCGGGCAATTTCCGCCAAAGCTTGAATCGGTTGTAGGGTTCCTACCTCACTTTGGCCATAAATAATCGACACCAATACCGTATTTTCTTGGATCGCTGCGGTTAAATCTGCGGGATTAACTCGTCCCTGAGCATTCACCGGCAACCGAGTCACTTGCCAACCGGACTTTTCCAACCATTCCACCGGCTTACTCACTGCGGAATGTTCCACCTGAGAAATAATTAGATGTTGCGGTTGGGCATAACGTCGGGCCACCCCCATAATCGCCAAATTATCCGACTCCGTGCCCCCTGAAGTAAACACGATCGCCTCTGGCACCACATTCAACAATGACGCCACCTGCATTCGGGCGACTTCCACCAAAGTGCTGGAACGTCCACCCCACTCGTGAATACTGGAGGGATTGCCCCATTGGTCGAGTAACGCAGTTTGCATTGCCGCGATCGCTTCCGCACGGGGGGGAGTTGTGGCACTGTAATCTAAATAAATCTGCATCTTTTTCCTGGTTATCCGTTATCGGTTATTCGTTATTCGTTATTTGTTATTTAGCTGCAAATAACAAATAACAAACAACCAATAACAAACAACCATTATGTTTAAATCGTCCAGATTGGACCTGGACTAATGAACCTTAAAAGTCTATACAGACTTTCCTGCCTGACTCTATGGAATCTATCGCAATTCCTATCAATAGAGTTCAAGCGTAAGCTCCTCTCACTAAAAATCTCGACAACTTGAGAGAAAAACCTCTGAGAAATCATCGGGACTGAAAGAGTTTGAGCGAGATCGATCATGGTTAATTGCTTGTTCATAATTCTGACTAAATTGTTTCTATCCACCGGGTTTGCACACATTGTAATCCTCGTGGGATAACACTGCTTGAGGAATCGCGATCGATCCATTATCGTGGCAAATCATCCGATAGTTGCGGGTCACGGGAATACTAATAATTTGACGATTATGGCGCAAACGCTTACCGCCAAAATCTCGATAATTTCGTTGATCGTTAAGACCCGCGATAATATTTCGAGCTTTCAAAACCACGTATTCCGGTAACGCTCTTAAATCAATGGGATCCTCTTCAAAGCTAGTTTCCCATTCGAGTTTTTGTTGTCTTTTTTCTGCTAGGGATCGAATGGCTTCCTCTTGTGCCGCTTTTAACTGAGCACAACGATGGCATATTTGACCATATCCCTTATGACCGCACGTAAATGTTTTTTTTCTTCTCGGCATAACTTTCACCAATCAACTCAACAAGTCATTCTGATTGAGAATTAACACTTCTTAACAGGGAATCAGTCAAGCAGGGTTTTTTGATTAAGTTTGTTGTAGATTCATTGCGTTATGTAAAGTAAGGATTAGGAATCAACCAAAATCCTCAACCGGACAATATTGCCGCATTGTTGAATCTAGACCGCCCTAAACAGGGCTAAATAACCTAACTTAATTCTCAATAAGATTCCAGAGGTAATGAGTAATTACTCTTAATCTACCCCTGTATATTTGGCGTAATGCCTAACCCAATCCTGTTTGACGATCGCTACAGCGACACTTTACAGCTTGAAAGAATCAGGACTCTTTCTGCCGTAGCCGCAAGTCAGCAAGATACAAATATTATCGTACTCTAATTTTTGCACAAAGCAAGATTTTTTCCGTGGTTTTTGTGTTAATCTCAGACAGTCCGTGGTGCTTGATTTTCTCAGGCGGCTTTCTTCCGGCTTTCTTCGTCAGAGGGCAAACCATCCACCAGCCAAGAAAACTTAGCCTACGGTGCCGATCCCGAAAAAGTGCTGACCTGCCGAGGAGTTTGATTTAAGACCCGTGGCTGTGCCGGTAATTTTGCCCGGGAACCCATGATTCCAATGGTTAACTTTTTACTGAGTTCTCATCTGTCCCTTGTCTGTAATATTACGGATTTATCGACGTATTTTCTGGACTGCCTTTCTGACAGTCACCGTCACAGGTTGTCAACGGTGTCAGGCACCAATTAGTCAGCCAAAGCTTTTATCCCCACTGCCCCAAGACCCTTTTGTCCAGGTCTATTTTAATCAGCATCAAGGGGCTGAATATCAGGAACCCTTCAGACCCCAGCAGCGTTTTGGGGATGATTTGGAACAAGCGATCGTGGAGGCGATCGCCGCTGCCAATTCCACCGTCGAGGTAGCAGTGCAGGAGTTACGCTTGCCGAAAATTGCTGCTGCTTTGGTGGAACGTCATCAAGCGGGGGTGCAGGTGCGGGTGATTTTGGAAAATAACTATAGTCGCCCTTTTAGTGATTTTACCCCTGGGGAGGTGCAAGCCCTGGATGAGCGATCGCGCCATCGTTATGAAGAATTTCGCCAGTTAGTAGATCGGAATGGGGACGGAAAACTTAGCCCCGATGAAATTGCCCAAGGAGATGCCCTGGTTATTTTGCGGCAAGGAGGAGTTGCGGCGATCGATGATACCGCTGATGGCAGCAAGGGCAGTGGCTTAATGCATCATAAATTTGTGGTCGTAGATGGATCGACGGTAATTGTCACTTCCGCAAATTTCACCACCAGTGATATTCACGGGGATTTTCGCTCTCCGAATAGTCGCGGTAATCCGAATAATTTATTGAAAATCGCTAGTCCTGAATTAGCCGCCAGTTTTCAGGAAGAGTTTAACCTAATGTGGGGGGATGGCCCTGGAGGTAAAACCGATAGTCGGTTTGGGGTAAAAAAACCGCCGCGACAGATCGATCCTTTGCCGGTGGGCAATAATCGGATTACGTTGCAATTTTCCCCTACTGGGGCAAAAGTTCCTTGGGCCGAAAGTACCAATGGTTTGATTGGCCAAACTTTGGTTAGCGCAACCAATTCCGTCGATTTAGCCCTGTTTGTTTTTGCCGAACAAAGGCTGGTGGATCTGCTGGAAACGCGCTATAGACAAGGGGTGATGGTGCGATCGCTCATCGATGCGAGTTTTGCCTATCGTTACTACAGCGAAGGTCTGGATATGTTAGGGGTAGCCTTGCCGGATCCACAGTGTCGCTATCCGATCGATAACCAGCCCTGGCAAAATCCCATTACCACTGTAGGCGTTCCCCAACTGCCACCGGGAGATTTATTGCATCACAAATTTGCCGTTATCGACGGTGAAACGATTATTACTGGTTCTCATAATTGGTCGGCGAATGCCAACTATAATAATGATGAAACTGTCTTAGTTATTACTAATCCCACGGTGGCGGCGCATTTTGTCCGAGAATTCGATCGCCTCTACCAAGGGGCAACCCTGGGAATTTCACCGAGTCTTCAGCGCCGAATTGACCAAGCAGCAAAAGATTGTCCCGCCCCGACTTCACGGAATCAAGCGGAAGATACCGGGTTATCAAGCAGTGCAAAAGTGAATGTAAATACGGCTACCCAGGAAGAATTAGAGACTTTACCAGGGGTTGGCCCAGTGTTAGCCCAACGAATTATTGCTGCGAGAAATAGTCAACGGTTTAGTTCTTTGGCGGATTTGGATCGCGTACCGGGAGTTGGGCCAAAGATGTTGGAAAATTTGCGCGATCGGGTCACATTTTAAAGGTATAATATTAATAATTAACCAATATTTATTAATCCCAATTTAAACTTTGCTATAATTACAATAGTGATTTTGCTGCAAAAATGCGCTCCTACTGGGAAATCTTTGTCAACAATATTATTTTATGGAAAAAATCTGGATTTGGGCTTTAGTATTATGCTGTGGTGGTTTGTTCACCTTTTGCGACTCTTTAAGCGCCAATTGGGGCAAAACCGGAGATTGGAAAAGCATGGCGGTGGTTTGTCTGCTTTCGCCCACAACTTATTTAATTTTTGGCATATTAAATCAGAAAATCGACCTGGGAATTGCCGGTTCTCTGGTAAATCTTCTGATTATGATTGGCACGGTTTTAGTGGGGATATTTTATTTTCACGAAGTTTTGACCTCTACCCAACTATTAGGGCTATTTTTAGCTTGTCTGGCCATTGTTTTACTTAACACTTAAACCGGGCTTCGGCGATCGCTTGTAGCCGCCCCCTGTCGAACCCAGCCGCCCCTATTCCGGCAAAACCGGGAGACAGAAAAACTTATAGAAATATCAAGGATATTATATGGCTTGTATCGAGATCGGTATAAAAGCACTCTTGTCTAATCCCTAGACTAAACTAGAAATAGATTGAATGCCTATTCAACAACTCCATCACGCAGAAAGCAATTGAAACCACAGCCACTATTAACGAGAGAGGAGAACTCATCCTCGATCGCACCTTAGATGTCACCAAACCTCAGCGAGTCCGCGTTGTCGTCTTAATCATGGAAGAAGACGAGGAAGACCCGGATGAGACTCCTACCGAAATCGCCAGAGAAGGCATTCGGCAAGGGTTACAGGAAGCCTTAACCGGACAGACTATCCCCCTTGCACAAATGTGGGAGGGCATTGATGCAGAGTGAACCCTCACCCATTCAAATCGCCTTAACTCCGCGCTTTAAACGGGACTTGCGAGACAGCGATGATTCCGAAAATTTTCACCACAGAAACCCGGTTTCTAAGTTATCCGCAAGGACTGAGAAACCGGGTTTCTTATCTGCTTAAAACCGATAACTGTAATTTCCACCACAGAAACCCGGTTTCTCAGTTATCGGCAAGGACTAAGAAACCGGGTTTCTATAACAATTTTTACTAGAAAAGCGAATATTATACTAAGAAACCCGGTTTCTGAACATTTGGGCGATCGCCTTAATTTAAAGATTTGTGCAAAAGATTTTAATGAAGCGATCGCCGATCAATTTATCCCCAATGCTGAGAATTGACCAATAATGGGCTATGATTAAGCAGCAGTAGTCAAAAAAAACGCTCGATTCGGTATTTTCTATAATACTATGGTAGCATATAATTCGTAGCGTCCGGTGATTGGCTTTAAAATCATAAAATATTCCTGCGAAATTGCAGCGAATAGAATTGATGATTTCCTGACTAAACACCAACTAATAGAGGTAAACCAATGAAATTTTTTACTAAAATCATCGAAATTGAAACCGATGCCGACATTAGCATTTATAATATCACCCCAAAAGTTCAAGCATATCTCACAGAAACGGGGGTTAAAAATGGTCAAGCCTTAGTCTTTTCCCGACATACGACCACCGCTTTAGCTATTAATGAGGATGAGGTGCGATTATTGGAAGATATTAAAGTGCATCTGGAAAAACTTGCCCCCAAAAATGCCAAATATCTCCATAACGATTTGCATTTGCGGGATGTGCCTCCGGATGAACCGATTAATGCTCATTCTCATTTAATGGCTATGATGCTGAATACCAGTGAGGTGATTCCTGTTGTCGAGGGAAAACTCGCACTGGGTACTTGGCAGTCGGTGTTATTTTTGGATTTAGATGGGCCGAGAAAACGGACGGTTTTGCTGCAAATTTGCGGCGAGTAATTATGAAGTTTTGTTAAGAAGTATTGATGATTCTTGATTATTGCTAATTTGTGTAAACCAGGAAACACCAAAAGCTGAGTTTTAGAACGGTTTTTTTGAATGCCGGTGAGGATTTCAGGATTTTTGTCTGACTGTAAAGTTTCTTAATATCTTGTTTACAAATTGGCAAATTTGCCAACCGTAGGGTAGTCTATTTTTTACTGATAATTCGGTTAAATGGTATAATTACTCACCGTGTTAGATCCAGGACTGTGCTACTTCGCCATATCGGATCGAGATTGTCCCCAGTAAAGGGAATGAGCGCTGCCCGGATCTGAACTACCCAGGATAAAATAAGGAGAAAAGAATTATGTCAGATTTTCACGATTTTCTGAAACGTCAATATGCTTATGTCGCGATCGGAGAATTCAAACCGGGTAAGTTTGAAGAAGCCAAAAATTTGTATGAGCAGGCTGTGGCCACCTATACTAAAGAAGGTTTTGATGGGGCTTATTTGTTACAAGAACCCGGAACCGATAAAGGAATTGCAATTATTTTTTGGGAAAGCGCGGCAGATATGGAAGCAAATAAAACCGCTGCCCATGAAGCACTTTTGGAAAAGATGGGTCATTTGTTTGTCAAGCCACCTGTCACCAATTTTAGTGAGGTGGTGAGCGAAATTGAGCCAAAAGCATTGTCAATGGTTTAGGCGGGTTGATTTTAATTTCGTGAGTTGGGATGCCGAATTCTTTCTAATATGAATATTGTCGGTTTAACTCAACGTAAGAACGAGGAGAAAATTGTTTTCTGCCTCGTTCTATTTTTTTGTCCCAAATAGGAATTAAGGCTGAATTACAGAGGCGCGATCGCTTTTCAGGTTGTTTCTGGAAAAAATCTATGATGATGTCAGATCAGCAAATATCCGCTAATAAAACAAGATTATATGTAATATACGCCTGCTGATTTCCCTGATTAAAGGCTAACATCTGCGGATTTTGATTTCTGGTTTTTCCAGAGCCATTTGCTACTTAAAGTCAGTAAATATGCTACTCCAGAGACTAGAATAATGGTAGCCCCAGAGGTGAGATTTAAAAAGTAGGATAACCCTAGTCCTGTGGTAGTAAATACTATGCCTAAAAAACTGGCCATTGCCATCATTTTTTTCAGGTCTTTGACGAATTCTCCACTGATGGCAGCGGGCATGGTTAATAAGGCAATCACCATGATTAATCCCACCACTCGCATCATCATTACTACGGTGAGCGCGATCGCACACATTAACAGCAGATAAATCGCATCTACGGGCACATTCCGCACCGTGGCAAAGGTTTCATCAAAGGAAATCGCCAGTAATTCTTTATAAAATAAAAATACCAGCAAACCAATGATTAAGTCAATGGCCAACATAATGATTAAATCACTGCGAGGCACTGTGAGAATACTGCCAAATAAGTAACTCATTAAATCCGCTTTATAGCCTTCAGTGAGATCGACTAAAATAATCCCTAAAGCCATGCCTAATGACCACATTACCCCGATAATTGTATCGGATCTTTGGGTGGTTTTTCGCTGCACCGTGCCCATACCCAAAGCAGCAATCAGACTAAAAGCGATCGCGCCGATAACTGGATTAAATTTAAAAAAATAACCTAAGCCAATTCCTCCATAGGCAGCATGGGCAATTCCTCCACTAATAAATACAATGCGATTTACTACTACAAAGGTGCCAATAATCCCACAGGCAATGCTAACTAAAATACCGGCAGCGATCGCATTTCGCATAAACTCAAACTGTAAGGCTGAAATCATAATTGTTGGTTGTTGGTTGTTGTTTGTTGTTGGTTGTTTGTTGTTGGTTGTTTGTTGTTGGTTGTTTGTTGTTGGTTGGGGTGTAATTGATAATTGATAATTGATAATTGATAATTGATAATTGATAATTGATAATTGATAATTGATAATTGATAATTAACAATTGATAATTTTATTTAATCATCAATTGTTAATTTGATTTAATTGTCAATTATCAATTGTTAATTTGATTTAATTGTCAATTGTCAATTATCAATTGTTAATTTGATTTAATTGTCAATTGTCAATTATCAATTGTCAATTGTTTTCCTCTGCTCCCCTGCCGATGGTGGGCAGATGGTGTGTTTCCTGTTTGTTGGTTATTGTTTGTTGGTTATTCGTTATTTGTTCTTCGTTTTCAGCCAAACAACCACCAACAACCAACCAACAATCAACAACCAACAACAAATATTAATATGAAGTAATCAAAACTTCTGAGATTTTACCGCGTTTTTTCCCATGAGAATTAATCGCCCTAGATGCGGATATTTTATGAATATTGAATTCAGCATAAATTTCTCTAATAAACTCACAGTCAGAATTTGATAGCATTACTTTTACCCCGGTTTCTGCTAACTGTTTAAAAGTATCTCGCAGTTGAATTTGTTCTGGTTCATTGAAGGCATAACGACTATAAGCGGTGAAATTGCTGGTGGTGCTGATGGGATGATAAGGTGGGTCAAAATAAACAAAATCATCGGCGATCGCTCTTTCCATAACCGCCGTAAATGGGGCAACTTCCAGGGTAGTATTCTGCAATAGTTCCGATACGGCTATTAATCCTTCGCGATCGCAGATTTTCGGATTTTTATAGCGACCCATTGGCACATTAAACTTTCCGTGAGAATTCACCCGATATAACCCATTAAAGCAAGTTTTATTCAGATAAATAAATCGAGCAGCGCGTTTCAAATTATCCCTCGGCTGAGATTCGCGGATTTTATAATAATAATCATGGGAGCATTTTTCATGCTTTTCCTGATGGTTTGACAACAGAGAAATTAACTCCTCTACATTATCCCGGACACAACAATAAGTATTAATCAATTCTTCATTAATATCCGTTAAAACCGCTGAATTCGGTAATAAATGAAAAAACATCGCTCCTCCACCCAAAAAAGGCTCATAATAGGTGCCAAAAGTTTGGGGGATGTAGCGCTCATATTGGGGAATCAACTGTCTTTTACCCCCAGCCCATTTGAGAAAAGGACGGGCAGAAATGCGATCGGACGTGCGAGTAACCATGTATCCTAAGAAAAAGTAATTCAGGCATTGTGAATCATCAGAATAGCACGATCGCTTCCTTATGGTGAAA
The DNA here is from genome assembly GCA_011390955.1 of Oscillatoriales cyanobacterium. Taxonomy (GTDB): domain Bacteria; phylum Cyanobacteriota; class Cyanobacteriia; order Cyanobacteriales; family Laspinemataceae; genus Planktothricoides. The sequence goes on from JAABRM010000014.1 coordinate 83,990, forward strand.
AAAACAAATCAAACTCTCAAAACATTACTCGGTTTCCCAAACAATCCCCTCATATAAAAGCTCAATGGGCAAGTCTAATTCCCAACAGGAGAAAGTCATCACATCTCCAGGGAGATAATGATAATAAAGCCACATTCTCCCTTCCCCGCGAGAGTACCGCTCAACGGAGACTTTTTCCGAATCAATTAAAAGATAATCTTGTAAACTGGGAATTGTCAAGTAATTGGTGAATTTTTCTCCCCGATCTCTGCCGCTGGTACTTTCAGAAAGCACCTCCGCAATCAGTTTAGGGTATTGAATAAATTTACGGGCACTTTGGTCTTGGGGCGCACAAATAACCACCACATCAGGATAATAATAACGGCCTTGAGTATCGACTTGTACTTTCACGTCGGACACATTTGCCCGACAACCCCGCGATCGCATATGAGGGCGCAACGCACTATATAAATTTAAGGCAATATCATTATGAGGAATTGTCCCTCCAGTCATCGCCAAGACTTCGCCATTAACATATTCATAGCGCTGGTCTTGTTGGGTTTCCCACTGGAAATATTCCTCGACGGTCATTTTTGCCGGTTGTTGGGAAATGGCGATCATAATTCACTTATTTCTCATCGTAAGTTCACTTTAATTATAGCTTTTCTCTGCTGTATTCTATGTCATTCCCGCGAATGCGGGAATCCAAAATTCTATGTCATTCCCGCGAATGCGGGAATCCAAAATTATTCGGGTGGGCAAAAAAATTTACCTACCCTACCATATATGATGCTAGACTTTTGCCCACCCTGCAATACTATGTCATTCCCGCGAAGGCGGGAATCCAAAATTATTCGGGTGGGCAAAAAAAATTACCTACCCTAACATATATGATGCTAGACTTTTGCCCACCCTACAATACAAATAATTAGAATCTAAAATTATTCGGGTGGGCAAAAAAATTTACCTACCCTACCATATATGATGCTAGACTTTTGCCCACCCTACAATACTACAATACTTGTCGGGGCGCCATCGGTGTGAGGGCGCCATGCTTGCGCTCCTACAACCACGATTTGTCCTTATAGAATTTATCCATAGAATTTGCTAACTTAATAGATTAATAGCATTTATGTCACTTTTTATGAGAACATAGCTATGGATGGGTTTAGTCATTTGGATCCGGGAACTAACTGAAAAATCGAGTAAATCAACGCAAAATATAGGCTTTCATCCAGTCAGACTTGCTAAAAGCCCGGTTTCTATGGTCTGTTTGCCAGTCAGCGGTAAGAATAGCCTCGATCCAATCGTTGAAATCTAGCTAAAAAATTTAGATTTGATTCCTGCTTGGTCAGGGTTCAGGGAAACAATGTTATACATCCAGATGCTTAACTAGAATTAACCGTCATACTTCTTCAGATATTAGTTATGCTGAAACAAAATAGTTCTCCTCTAATGAGTGCTAAAGGCGATAGCGAAAGATTAGGCAACAGCAACACTTTATTAGAAACTTATCATATGTTTATTCCTTATCAAACTGCTCGGTATGGGGGAAAGCAGATCGTTACTCTGCGATCGGGAGATGACTTATCGGTGAACATTCCCGCCAAAATCAAAGATGGCCAAGCGATGACTATCAAGGGGCGTGGTTTAGAGGGTAAAGATATTACGCTTGTGTTGCATACCTTGTATGACAAAAGCATTGGAATCAAAGAAAAAATCTATCAAGAAATTGAGAAAAATACCAAATTTATTCGCCCAGAATCAAGCCAAGAAAAATGTAAATTAGTCTATGAGCAAATTGAGGATGGTGAGTATGTTAGCGATCTGAGCGCTTTATATTTGTTGGATTATGCGATCGCTTCTTCTAAGCTGGACAGCAAGATTCAAGAACGCTATCAACTTGCTAGTACCAATTCGCGTTTAGTGGGGATTCAGAAAACCATTGACTCTACCTTAGAAAACTTTACACTGAGTCCAGAAGAGAAGAAACTAATTCGAGCAACTTTTGCTTATGTGCGTGCGGATGAACCTGTTCCTGACTTTAACGCTCTCACGGTTTTAGATGCAATTGTTGCTGGTTCAAACTTGCCATCAGAAATTAAGGGAACTTATCAGTTAGCCAGTGCTACATCAAGGGCTTTAACCGTCGATCTTATTTTAGTCAACGAGATTTCGCAAAGTCCAAAACTAACCGAAGAACAAAAAGCCAATTACCTGTCAATTTATCAGCAGGTACGCGACGGCAAGACGGTAGAAGATACAGAAACCTTAAAAGCCTTAAACTCATTGATCGCTCAAGCGGATATTCCAGATAATGCTAAAGCGGTTTATGCGATCGCCAAGCAGAGTTTAGATAATCAAGAAGACTTCAAGCAAACAGTTCAGGTGCTTGTCCAGGAAGGTGAAAAGGTCAAAAACCAAGTGCAAAACGCTGGAAAGATCGGAGGAGCGATCGTCCCGGTATCGGCAAATTTACTCAGTGCAGGTGGAGCGTCAGCAGGTACGGGTACTCTAATTAGCACATTATCTGGAGGGGCGGCGACCAATGCCACGTTAGCTGTTTTGGGTGGTGGTTCTGTGGCTGCCGGGGGTTTGGGAATGCTCGGTGGGTTAGCTGTAGCTACCGGAGGATCCGCCCTGATCGGAGCCGCCGGAATGCTGTCGATCGCATTAGTCTCAAAAATGGATGGTGAAGACCAAAAAAACCTGGGAATTGCGATCGGAACAGGAACAATTACTGGCGCTACAAGTGTTTTGGCCGCTTGGACTGCGGCGAGTGCTTTGGGAGTAGCCGGAACTTTATCCGGTGCTGCGGCAACTACTGCGACGATCGCGGCTCTTGGTGGAATTACTGTTATTACTGGCGGTGCGGCAGCGGTGGCATCCGGTACAGCATTTTTAGTTTGGTCATTCCTCAAAAATGCCAAGAAACGGGATCAATCAGTGCTTTCCGAGGTAGAAACTCGAACCTACACCTATACGGAAGAAGAAATACCCGGTGATATCAAACAATTTCTGCAAAATCAGGTACAGGGAAAATACAGCTTTACCAATGCTTTCTCTGCTCCTAATATTCCCTTGGATAAGCTCTCAAAGGCTTTAGAAAAATGGCTATCTATCAACAACGATAAAGAAAAAGTTATTGCTTTGATAGATACCAGTGCTGGGTTTTATCAAGGAGGAATTGCGTTTGCTGATGACAGAATTATCTGGAACAATAACTCTATTAATTACCAGGATTTAGCCACATTTGTCAAGACAGAAAAACAATTAGGTGTGCTGTTTGCTGACAAACAACAACAAGAAGAATTGTCTCAGTTGAGCCAGGTAATTGAGATTTTATCTGACGATAATTACAAAAGTAATTTACGCCAGATCCAAAAATTAGTCAAGATTACCGATGCTCAACCGAAGTTAGGCGATCTGGTTTCCGACCGAATCAACAAAGGTCAATTGTCTAAGCTAAAAGATGCTCTAGTTGTTTTAACTAACAATCAGTCAATTCAGAAATTCCCCCAATTAAAGAATGTCGTGGAACTATGGTCTAATAATCCTGATTTAGTCCGTTTTTTCCCGGAAAAATTAGTGTCACAGCTATCTGATGAGCAATTTAAGCAGGACTTATTCAAGATGGCAGATTTAGTCAAAATGTTAACCAATGAATCAGAGCAGGATAGTTTGACTAAATTACTCCGAGAACTGGGTCAACAATATTCCCCAGATTAAGCATCCATTAATTTCCATATTTAACAACAGAGGACACACAGGGAAATCTCTCTTTGTGTCCGGCAGAGTTCTGTGGTAAATTTTCTCGGTGACATTTCTCATCGTTTCCCGGTTCATCATTCCTCGACGGTCATTTTTGCCGGTTGTGGGGAAATGGCGATCATAATTCACTTATTTCTCATAATAACTTCACTTTAATTATAGCAATATACTGATTCACGGTCATATCATATAAAAATAGTTGATTTTTTCTACTCAAAAATCACAGATTAATGGTCAAATATATAGTAAATTTAAATCTCAAAAATATCGCATCTGGGCAGTTTATTATCAGCCAGAATAAGCCACAATATTTAGTTTTATTCTCCTCGCAAAAACCCTAAAAAATCGGCTACCACTGTTTCCGGTTGTTCATTACATAAACGGGCTGGGTAATGTCTCACTTTCTCAAACCCTTGACATTGAATCAAATTGACGATTTCCGCTTCATCCAGAGGATTGGGAATTTCCGGATCGTCAATTAAAAGAATGCCAGACTTACCTAGATCAAATATCAAAAAATCAAAAATGATGGTTTTTCTCCCTGCTGATGTGGTCAAGCGTAGGGGATAATTCGGGGAAAAGACAATTTTCTCCTTTTCCAGAGTTTCGGCGATTTTGACGGCGGCTTTTGACCCCATATGCAGCCCATTCCATTCATGGATATTAGAAGAAATTTCGCGATTATTCGCTTTGTCGTTTATCTGTAAATCTGTTTGACATAAGTTAGAATTATGCAAATTTCCCACAACTGCATTACTTACCTTAGATCCACTCAAATTAACTTCACTTACTTGAGGGCGATGTAAAATTACATGATGGTGCTTTAAATATCGTTTAATCACTGCCTGAAGATTCTCTTTTTTTACCTTTTCCCCAAATTTTTTAGAAAGCTTTTTCCACAGTTTAAACCCCACCGCTTTTAGGTAAGCTTCATCATAGTCGGTGACTTTTGCCATTTCCTGATAAGACTTGCCTTCCCAAGATTGACGAAACACGATTTCTTGCACTTCATTGAAGCGATCGTAGTCCATGACAAATTCAGCGATCGCCAATGCATCATCAGCGGTTAATGGTGACAGTCCTTCAAAAGTCATTTACATTCTGCGGGGAATTTCTCAAAGTTTTTACGGATAGGGGCAACCGGGGCAACCACAAATAATCGGGGCAACCACAAATAATCGGGGCAACCACGGGGGGATTGCCCCTACAAAAATCGTACATTATAACGATGTTTATGTAGGGGTGATTCGCGAATCACCCCTACATAATTCAAGGTTGGATACAAGAATTTGGATCGGTCTGATTCTAAGCCCCCCTTTTTAAAGGCGGTTTGGGGGATCCACTTCTAAGCCCCATTTTTTAAGGGCGGTTTGGGGGATCCACCCTGGGCTAAGAAACGGGCGATCGGGCAAATCTATCTTAGTAGGTCACTTTTATATAACTTTTATATCACTTTTATGTCACTTATTGGTCATTTTTGTACTACTTTTTTGTCACTTTTTTTTTGAATTTTTATTAGATAATAAAAAAATGAATTTAAATTATTAGCTCCGGTTAACTAACTCAGAGAAACCGGGTTTGTCCGGTCTTGCTGCATTTTTGATAACGTAGCAATGCTGTCTTTCTCCTGGTGGATTTTTATCGAGAAACGATCGCATTTTTTGTGACGCCAATATATTGCGAATAGGGACACTTATTGCCGTGTCCTCATATGTTGGCTTTTTCAATATTGTTCACCGCTTCAAAATCAGAGTCATCTCGAAATCATTAAGAGTATCAATTTTTTTGAAATATTGCGAGATATATTATGCTAGAACTCTCACAAGTATTTGATGCTGGCTACTACTCTGCTAACAATCCCGACTTAGCCGCAGCGGGTTTACTCAATCCTGACCAACTATTTAACCACTTTACTCAGTTTGGGATTAATGAAGGTCGAGGATTTTCTCCTTATGTTGACTTAGATTTTTATCAGGCGGTTAATCCAGACTTAGGGGCAGCGGGCTTAACCGACAAAAGACAGTTACTCGACCATTTAATTAATGCTGGTATCAATGAAAAGCGTAGATTCTCTACTAATGTTAGTTTAAGCTTTTATGAAGCGGCAAATCCCGACTTACCTGCTGCTGGGTTAGATACGGGAGAGGAATTATTTGACCATATCATTAATTTTGGAGCCAAAGAAGGACGGCTGTTGGTTGAACCTTTAGTCCCACAACCATTACAACCCGGACCGTCTGACTTACCAGACTTACCAGACTTTCCAGAATTGCCCGACAACCCCACTCCACAGTCTATGAATATTGGTGGAGGCAATCTTTTATTAGGAGGTCAATCAAATAGCGGTCAAAGTATGCCGGATCTGAATGTGGTTTTGGCTACTGGTTTACAAAGTGCCGTAAACCAACTGCAAGATTTTTTAACCGATGCTGATTTTGCCAATAAAATTACCACTGCCTTTGGGGAAGCAGCTAATCTCGATGCCGCCAAATCTTTAATTCAAGAATTGGCTAATGCCCAATCTCTGCCAACTATCAAAATGGCAAATCTTGACGAATTAGCCGGAAATCAGGGTGCCTTTGATGCGCTAACCAACACTGCTTATATTTCTCAAGAATTTCTCCTACAACACGCCAGTAATCCCGAAAATATTGCCAGTGTTCTGCTGGAAGAAATCGGCCATTCTATAGATTCTCGGATTAACGCCGTAGATGCTCCTGGGGATGAAGGAGCAATTTTCTCTCAACTGGTGCGCGGCAACAATTTGAGTGCTGAAGACTTGTCAAAGTGGAAAACTGAAGATGATATGACTACTTTGACACTTGGCAATTCTAACATTTCCGTAGAATTAAGTAAGCAATGGGGCTTATGGATTTACGACTTGAATAATTTCCAAGGATGGGGTAGTCCGATCGGATCAACCGTAGTCAATGGTGACGAAAATGGGATTAATCTTAATTGGGGATTGGGAGCCGCTGCCGGAGATTTGAGCGATAACTTTGTAGCTGTGGCAGGCGCATACGCTTATTTTGAAGCGGGAAGAATTTATGCATTTCGTGCCAACGCAGATGATGAGCTTTTTCTGACGGCTGAGTCTTACTATAACCCCAGTAATTATACCTGGATTACTCCTCAATGGGATGTTTTCGATCATCGCCGAGGACGATCTGCCGATCATTTTTATATTTTCACCCCACAAGAAACTGGTTGGCATACAGTTTATTCATATTTAACTGAGCGGTACGGCAATGCTTATATGGATGTGAGTTGGTTTGTCCTTTAGGATACAATTACTGAATCAAATAACACTACCGCCGTGTTTCTAAGGTTGGAGGGTTTGAAAAGCGGCCAAAGAAAAGTTACCACAAAGACTAATTTTACTCGTGCCTCTGTGTCTCTGTGGTAAATTTTCTCGGTGACATTTCTCATAGTTTCCCGGTTCATCCCTACCAGAAAAATAAAGCGCGATCGCACATTTCATAATCCCCCAGAACTGTTTTAGTGGTAAAAAACCAAAACCCGGTTTATTTTATTGATAATATTCGTAGGTTGGATCCACCGTCCATGAAACCCAACCTACAGGCTGTTCTACTAGAAAAACAAAGTTGTTGGGTTTCGTTCCCAGGGTCTAACCTACGGACTAGAAAAAACATGAAGTTGGGTTTCGTCGATGGCGGACCCAACCTACGGACTTTGTGGTAAATTTTACCACGGGCTGATAGCGGTTTTCATTTTAATAGAATACGGTAAGGGCGAAGCATGGTGTTTCTCGTTCTCTGGGTTCTCTGTGTCTCTGTGGTACAAAACCAAAACCCAACCTACGGACTGTTATACTAGAAAAAACATCATTAAATCGGCAAATCGGCACGATCGCCCTAACCATCAAAATTAACTCCAAGAAATAAACCTTATGAATTCTTTAACTTTACAACTGCCAAATCACCTGTATGAAAGTCTAAAAAAAGCAGCCAATCAAGCGGGAACTTCTCCAGAAGCGATCGCTACTCAATGGTTGGAAAACACGATTAATAACCTTGATGACGATCCGATTGAAGAATTTATTGGATTTATTCATAGTGATATCCCAGACTGGGGAGAAAATCACGATCGCTATTTAGGTAAGCAATTTTTAAACCAAACCGATGAATAAAATATTTGTAGATACATCAGGATGGGCAAACTTAATTGACGCCAATCAGCCTTTTCATCAAAAAACCGCACAAATTTATCTAAATTGTCGGAGCCAGAAACGGCATATGATGACAACTAATTATATTGTCACCGAGTTAGTTGCTCTTCTCGATAGCCCTCTTCGTATTCCCAGAAAAAGTATTATTGCCTTTGTGAATAGCTTAAAAAAATCTCCCTACCTTGAAATTATTCATATTGATTTTAACACCGATGGAGAAGCCTGGGAACTTTTAAGCAAACGAGAAGACAAACACTGGAGTCTAGTAGATTGTTCGAGTTTTATTATTATGCAAAAATATGGGATGACTGAAGCCTTAACAAGCGATCGTCATTTTGAACAAGCAGGGTTTACTAAATTATTGTATTGACAAAAAATATATTGTCATTGGTTTTCAGTCTCTATATATTTGCCAATATTCCAGGCCGATCGCCTAAATCTAAAAGCTGTATAAGAAATAAAGGAGCGATCGCTGCCGTTTAAAATCTCTCCTCTGGGTTCTCTGTGTCTCTGTGGTAAAAAACCAAAACCCGGTTTATTTTATTGATAATATTCGTAGGTTGGGTCCACCGTCCACGAAACCCAACCTACGGACTAAAAACACAAAAAACACTTCTGGAAATCTCCCTTTGTGTCCGGCAGAGTTCTGTGGTAAATTTTCTCGGTGACATTTCTCATCGTTTCCCGGTTCATCCCTACCAGAAAAATAAGGCGCGATCGCACATTTCATAATCCCCCAGAACTGTTTTAGGCAATAAATCACCAGTCCCTAAAACATCAATTGAATAGCCATCACGAATCAAAATTTTAAACAATTCTTGCTGACTCGCAACTAAAGTCGCTTCTAACTCTATCACTTGCCCATCTTCTCGTAAAAGCGCCAAGAGTTCTGAAACAGTAAGTTGTAAATTGCCCAGATTATTTCCCTGCTGAGTCAGGCGATCGCCCAACTCCCCGGTCGCGTCAATATCAGAAATCATCCAAGCATGAGGTGATTCTAACTTATGGGCTAAATATCTAACAATTGCGATCGCTCTTGACTCGATTGTTTCTAGAGAATCACAAAACAGTGTAACTGCCCATTTATGAGCAGTTTCCGGGGATAAACTTTGAATAAATTTATTTTCAACTTTCATAAATATTCTGGGTTTTTACTTCTAATAAGAGTGCCACCAGTGGCATTTACAATCCACCGATGTTGATGCGGAGGTGGTATATGGTCGGGACGTAAATTGCCATTGGGATAAGTCGGACTGGTCAGATCGATATCTCTAACGGGTTGTCCAAACTCATCGAATTCTCGGAGTTGGTAAATTCGTTGATTTGTAGTATCCCATCTGATCTGAGAATGGGAACCGATAGCATTGGGATCGGGTTTAGGTTCTCCAAGTCTTAGGGGTCTTTGACTTTTTAGAACAACTGTACCATCGGCATATTTAGAATGGACTGACAATCTGATTTAAAATTTAATCGATTATTTTCTGAATTATTTTATCATACTTATTGATTGATGAGCATTACAGCGCTTTTTTGTTGAGTAAACCAGAACTTAGAGGCAAAGTAGAGGCGATTCGCTTCTACATACGTTTTCCGGTTCATACCTACCAGAAAAATAGGACTTACGCAGCGAATCTATATCTGGGGTCTTGGTGCGTTACGCTTTGCGCTTTCACACCCTACCAATAGCTCATCGTTGTCCGGTTCATACCTACCAGAAAAATAGGACTTACGCAGCGAATCTATATCTGGGGTCTTGGTGCGTTACGCTTTGCGCTTTCACACCCTACCAATAGCGTTTATGCGTAAGTCCTGAAAAATAAGGCGCGATCGCCCAAAAAAACCGCCACTCCTAAAAGTGGCGGTGACATGAATCAATCAATCAATCAATCAATCATTCTCACTCTAATTAGACATCGTAATAGAGCGCATACTCGTAGGGGTGTGGACGCAGACGCATGGGGTTAACTTCATTATCCAACTTGTACTCAATCCAAGTGGTAATCATATCTTCCGTAAATACCCCAGTGCGGGTCAAGAACTCGTGATCTTCTTCCAGGGCTTTCAGGGCATCAAGCAGAGAACCTGGAGTAGAGGGGATTTTCGCCAATTCTTCGGGGCTGAGGTCATAGATATCCACATCTAAAGGATCCCCTGGATCGATCTCATTTTGAATCCCATCAATCCCAGCACAGAGCATCGCGGCAAAAGCCAGATAAGGATTAGAAGTAGCATCCGGGCAACGGAACTCAAACCGTTTCGCCTTGGGATTGCTGCCGGACAGAGGAATCCGCACCGCTGCCGAACGGTTGCCTTTAGAATAAGCCAAGTTCACCGGAGCTTCAAAACCAGGCACCAAGCGCTTGTAAGAGTTAGTGGTCGGGTTGGTAATGGCCAACAATGCCGGAGCGTGCTTGAGGATACCACCGATATAGTGCAGAGCAGTTTTGCTCAAGTTGGCGTAGCCGTCGCCCCAGAACAAAGGTGTACCAGCTTTCCAAATCGACTGGTGAGTGTGCATCCCCGAACCATTATCGTTAAACAACGGCTTGGGCATAAAGGTGACAGTCTTGCCATACTTCTTCGCCACGTTCTTAATGACATATTTATAAGTCATTAAATAGTCAGCGGATTGGACTAATGGCGCAAACTTAATCCCCAATTCGTTTTGGCCGCCAGTAGCCACTTCGTGGTGATGCTTCTCAATGGGAACGCCGCATTCGGCCATCGTCAGCAGCATTTCCGTCCGGATATCTTGCTGAGTATCGGTCGGTGCCACTGGGAAATAACCTTCTTTGTAGCGAGGCTTGTAGCCCAGGTTGCCACCTTCTTCTTCTTTCCCAGAGTTCCAGCGCCCTTCTACGCTATCAACGTAGTAAAAAGCTTTGTTCTCGGTTTGGTCAAAGCGAACACTGTCAAAGAGGAAAAACTCCGCTTCTGGGCCAAAGAAAGCAGTATCACCAATCCCCGTAGAAAGCAGATAATCATAAGCTTTCTGAGCAATGGTGCGGGGGCATCGACTGTACCATTCGCCAGTCCGAGGCTCCTTAATGCTGCAAATCATGCTCAGAGTTGGTTCGGCATAGAACGGGTCGATCCAAGCAGTTTTTGGATCGGGAACCATTGACATATCGGACTCGTTGATCGCTTTCCAACCCCGAATACTCGATCCATCAAAGGCCACGCCTTCGGTGAAAGCATCTTCGTCGATCAAATCCTTATAAAACGAGCAATGTTGCCAGATTCCTGGCATATCGATAAACTTAAGATCGATAATTTTAATGTCTTGTTCGCGAATTAGGTTTAAGACTTCTTGAGGCGTCTCAGGCATAGCTAAATCCCTGTATCTTCAGTGAGGTTTGACTCCCTATTCAGGAGTAAGTGAGCAAAGGCGGCCATTTATACCATTAGATCTGTAGTGTGTCAAGCTAGATTTCGATTATTCTATCTAGCTGCTGTTGTACTGAGTATTTACACGGAATGTTTATGAGTCATTTTTGTGGTTACATACTTAGCAACTTGGCTGTGTATCATTCCCAGATCCTAAAGTTTGTCTTTTCGGAGATCATCCGTCTAGGGTAACTGCCGCCTTTGAGTTCCGGATTGATTTTGGATGATCCCTGAATCAGATTAGAATAAGATTTGAGAATTTTTGTATCCATTGTTACCAAGTTGTTCCCCGATTCGTACAACAGCGTCACAACGTCGATCGGATTTAATCACAGATTTCTTTAAGGGTATATAGAGAAAACCTTAAGAAATTCCGTGAAGGCTCCGCAGAGCGATCGCTAATCCGATCTGGAGTTCGCGAAAACCAACTAATTAACGCCACTGAACTTAGGCATTTTTCCGGGAATCGATTTGTAGTAGACTATTTTCTACTGTAAGTCTGATGACCCAACCATGAGGACGGGATTCTCTCGAATCCTTGACTTTGCTAAGTTTTATTACCTATTTTTTGGGTAAATAACTCTGGGTGGTCGCGTTTGGCGCTGACAGCGGGTAATCATAAGGTATGGATTGAGTTACAAATTGTAACTCTTTTGTTGATAATTTTTGGGAGAACAATTTAATGCGGGACGCAGTAACAAGCCTAATTAAAAATTATGATGTGACAGGTCGTTACCTGGATCGGAATGCGATCGATCGACTGAAATCTTATTTTGAAACCGGCAGTACCAGAGTCCAAGCAGCAACGGTGATTAACGCCAATGCTGCGGCTTTGGTCAAACAAGCCGGTTCTCAATTATTTTCCGATCTACCGGAGTTAATTCGTCCGGGGGGCAATGCTTACACGACTCGTCGCTATGCTGCGTGCTTGCGGGATATGGACTATTACCTGCGCTATGCCACTTATGCTTTGGTGGCTGGCAGCACCGATGTGCTGGATGAGCGCGTGCTGCAAGGCTTACGGGAAACCTACAATTCTTTGAGCGTGCCCATTGGCCCGACGGTGGTGGGGATTGGGATTCTCAAGGATATGGTCAAAGCGACGGTGGAAGCAGCGGGAATTCAGCCCGGTGATTGGTTGGATCAGCCCTTTGACCACATGATTCGGGAATTGGGTGAGACGGATGTTTAATGGTTAGAACTGGCGCCGGGTTAAGGCAAATCGTCAGGATGGGAAAAGTTTCGCGTTGTTGAGCGCTTCGCTTTCGATCTTTTAATGATTGCTGGTGCGACGTCAGGAAATAACCATCGGTGTGGCTGGTGCTGTGGCGATCGGACTCAACGGTGAGTTGGTGGTCACAGTACCAGTTACACCATTAGACAATTCTGGCTTTCATACGGGATCGATCCCCCCAACCCCCCTTTTTAAGGGGGGCTTTTTAGAATTTTGCACTCTTGTCTACTATTTTTGATGCCGATTTGATGCCGGTATTTTTTAATTTTTCCCTTATATCAAATTGCTTATATGTTATTCATCGGCGATCGCCAGAAAAAGTAACGATATTTAGGCAATAAGTATGAAAATTTAATTGATTATGATTGATTTTGGATGAGGATGGGAGTGAGATTTCCCAGGGGAAATTTTGAGACTGGCTGAGGTTGAGTTAGAAGGTAGCCAGATCGCCCCAGAAATCGCAATTGGCTAGGAGTTGCCTGATTTTTAGAGAATCGGTGAGAGTTTTTTTAATGGCTGAAACTGTGCCGGTGGAATAGACGATGTAGATGTTTTCTCCACTAACGATCGCCATAGGAGGGTGGTCATCGGATGAAGTTTTTGGATTAGATTGGTATGTGACGGTAGACATAGCGCATTCCCTGGTATAAGTCAACAGTAATTTTACGGATATTTTCCCTTGGTTTCTTTATTTTATGTTAATTTTTATGAAAACAAGGCGATCGCGATCGCTATTTTTAGTGATTTTTGACAAGGTTTTTTGTGATCTAAATCACTGCTAATTTTTACTCGTTAGTATAAAAAAGACAAGTCACCCTGGGGGCGGACTTTTGCGGGATTTGGCCGGGAATTTGGCCGGGAATTTGGCGGCGAACATTACGGACAAAAAAACCACTTACGTGGGTTCTGGTTTTTGTTGAGGAGTGGTTTGACTAGGGCTTTGGTGCATCGGTGATTTTTTCTCCTAAGTAGGTGGGCAGAAATAAATGCACTACAGACCCCACGAGAAGAAAGGCTGTCATTCCCGCGAAGGCGGGAATCCAAAGCCTATTGGCGGAAAACGAAAAGTGCAATTAATTATGTTCACCTACTTAAAACTGACAGGATTTAAGCAAATTGCTACAAAATTTACAGTATTGTGCAGAGTTCTACGGGGTTGGTAAGATTTCAGGGGCGATCGCCTTTCGGGATCGCTGCGCGAATCGCGGTAAGATGAAGCAGGGTAGGTGATTTTCAGCATGGCTAATAAACAACGACTCGACACATTATTAGTAGAACGAAATCTTTGTTCTTCGCGGCAGCAGGCACAACGGCTGATCCGCGCTGGGGAGGTGATGGTCGATCGCCAGGTAATTGATAAACCAGGCACCGAGGTGAAAATTGAGGCGGAAATTCAGGTTAAGGAGCGATCGCCCTACGTTTCCAGGGGGGGCGAAAAACTAGCCAAAGCTTTGGCGGTTTATCCCATAACTGTAGCAAATCGGATTTGTTTAGATGGCGGCATTTCTACGGGCGGTTTTACTGACTGTTTGCTGCAAGGGGGTGCCCGGTTAGTCTATGGCATTGATGTGGGTTATGGTCAGGTGGATTGGGGTTTGCGGAACGATCCGCGAGTGGTGTTGCGAGAACGCACGAATATCCGCCACTTGACCAAAGAGGAGTTATATGGCGATCGCCCAGAATTGCCAGATTTGGGCGTGGTGGATGTGTCGTTTATTTCTTTAACCAAAGTCATGCCAGCCCTTTGGGAATTGTTGCAACCACCGCGAGAAGTAGTCTGGTTAGTAAAGCCACAATTTGAGGTGGGGCGATCGCGGGTGGGGAAAAATGGGGTAGTCAGAGATCCCGAAGATCAAGCGGATGCGATTTTTCAAGTATTACAAGCTGCCCAAGAATTTGGCTGGCAATATCGGGGCTTAATTTGGTCGCCGATCGCCGGACCTGCGGGTAACATTGAATATTTACTCTGGTTGGCAATGGAGAGTGAAACCCTGGCGCCGGATTTAGGGGCGATTAAAGCAGTTACGAAAGCCGCCCAACAGGATGTGAAGAAATCCAGTTAATTGTCTTTAGGAAAATAGCATTGTGTTGTCCGATTGCTTTCTGTTAAAAGCAATATAAAATCGAGATCATCGCCTCCTTTATTCCAACCACCATGAGCAAATTTACTTTAGAGATTTCCAGCGACTTGGCTGAAGCCCTCCGAATTCCCCCAGATGAACGGCGATCGCGAATCCAGAGAGAACTGGCCATTCGTCTATACCAAAAAGGAATACTTTCCTTTGGTAAAGCTCGTGAACTAGCCGGTATGAGCAAATGGGACTTTCATATCCTTCTGGGGCAAGAAGGGATTTCGCGAAGCTATGACGAAGAAGAACTCAATGCTGATTTAGAAACTCTGGAGGTGCTTGGTTGAAGGCTGTTTCTAATTCCTCAGTTTTCTATTGAATCAACCACACATTTTTGTAGGGGCGAAGAAGCATGACCGCAGACAAATTATTGCTGAAAATATTAATCTGAATCCGGTCAATATCGTGCCCGATCGTGGTTTAGTAATCTGAAAACTGCTGCGATCTAAAAACCGCTGTAAATTAGTCATAACTTACGCATAAATGCTATTTGTAGGGTGTGTTAGCGAAGCGTAACGCACCAATACCCCATATATAGAGTCATTGCGTAAGTCCTATTAGTATGAAAAAATGACAATTTATGGGAGGAATAAGAAACCGGGTTGCTTCAAGAAACCCGGTTTCTTGATTTTTAAGCCAAAGTTTTCACGACTTTCCCGGCGATCGCTTGTCCCAACCACGGGGTATTGTGCGATCGCGAAGCTAAATAATTAATCTCTACATCCCAGGTAATCTGTGGATCGAATAATATCAATTCTGCGGCACTTCCTGCGGTGACAGTTGCGGGTTTTTGTTGGAAACATTGGGCGGGGTTGGTACTTAAAACTCGCCAAAGTTGTAGGGCGGTTAATTTGCCAGTTTCTACCAAATTTTGCCACAACAAAGGCAAGGCTAATTCTAACCCGATCGCCCCTGGGGGAGACTCAGCAAAAGCCACATGAGTTTCCTCATAAGAATAGGGAGTATGGTCGATCGCCACTGCATCGATCGCCCCATCTTGAACGGCGGAAATCAAAGCTAATTGGTCTTCCACATTTCCTAATGGTGGATCGAGATGCAAACTAGGATCGTAAGGTATAGCCGGGGCCGGACGACATGAGACGGGATGACGGTTAAGATGACCGCGAATATTTTCCACATTTAATAATAAATGCATCCAAGTGGTACTAGCGGTAATCGGTAATCCTTTGGCTTTGGCAGCGCGAATTAATTCCACACTGCGGGCGGTGGAAATTCGCATCAAATGCACGGGAGTCCCTGTAGCGGCGACTACTTCCAAAATTGCGGCTAGGGCAGAAGTTTCCGCGATCGCTGGTGAACCGACTAACCCTAAACGAATGGAAGTGCTGCCTTCCCGGACCGAACCATTGCCCCCTAAATCGCGATCGCAGGGCCAAAGGGCGATCGGTAATCCCAACGGCTGCAAATATTCCAAAGTACGACGCAACAAACCCAGCTTTTTCACCGGCTGACCGTCAGCAAATCCCACCACCCCAGCATTAGCTAACTCTGCCAACTCAGTCATCTGTTCCCCTTTTACCCCCATTGTCAGCGCCCCCCAAATGTACAATTCTGGGGAATTTTGGGGCAGATTTTGCATCAATTGTTTCAGACTCCCTTGCAACCCCGACACCGCAGTGGCATTATCAATCTCTGGGTGAGTATCTGGCAAAATCCCTAACCGGGTAAAACCGCCAGCGGCTGCCCCTTGCATCAAAGATCCTAAAGTTTCCCGTTCCTCAAATCCGGGTTCTGAGCTATGACTATATAAATCGACTAAACCCGGCCCCAAGATTAATCCCCGACCATCGATGATTTCCGTATCAGCGCTGATATTTTCGGATAGGTGGGGGGCGATCGCCTGAATAGTGCGATCGCTAATCAGCACATCAGCGATTTGGTCTGTATCGGCAACTGGGTCTAATACGCGGACTTGTTGGATTAATTGGCTGTTCACAGATTTTTATTAGTTATTGGTTGTTTGTTGTTGGTTGTTTGTTGTTTGTTGTTTGTTGATTGTTGATGGTTGATGGTTGTTAGTTGATGGTTGATGGTTGATTGTTGTTGGTTGATGGTTGTTAATTGTTGTTGGTTGTTGGTTGTTGGTTGTTCGTTGTTGTTAGTTGATGTTTAGGTATTCTATGGTTAATTATTGTTAGTTGATGGTTGATTATTTATGTTTAATTGTTTATGGTTAATTGTTGATGGTTAATTGTTGATAAGTATTAATATTTAATGGTTAATTTTTGATGGTTAATTGTTGATTTTTGATAGTTACAACTAACAACCAAAAACCAACAATCAACAACCAACTAACAACAAACAACAAACAACCAACAACCAACAACAATCAACTAACAACAAACAACAAACAACCAACAACCATCAGCAAACAACCAACAACCAACAACCAACCAATGTTATAATGCCCCGGCTGCGGTTCGATCCAAAATCCCGCCGAGGTGAATGGTAATATTGGCAGCTTCCACCACCGGCAGACCATCAGGTCCATCAGGATAGTCAATCACCGTCACACTGCCGTTACCTTGCTTAAAATTCCAGAAATGTTCTGGACCGACGCCAAACAGATAACACATCACCGCTTTATTAATCGCATCATGTCCGACGACCAAACAAGTCGTATTCGGTGGAGTTGATTTCACGATCGCATTCCAAGCGGGGATACTGCGATTCCAGACATCCTGTAAATTTTCACCCTCTGGCATTTGCACCGTTTCCGGGGCAGATTTCCACTGCTGCAACATCCCTGGAAAAGCTGCCTCAATTTCCGACTCAAACTTACCTTCCCATAGCCCGTGGGAAATTTCTTGTAACTGAGCATCCAGTTGCAGCGTCACCTCTGGATGTGCTTGCAAAATAATTTCCGCAGTTTCTTTAGGGCGCAACAACGGACTGCTGACCGCTGAATCGATCTGCACATCTTCGAGAAAATCTCTCGCTTGTTCGGCTTGTTTTCTGCCGTTATCATTCAGGGGGATATCAATTTGGCCCTGAAACTGCTGCTGACGGTTCCATTCCGTCTCCCCGTGGCGCACCAACAACAAACGCGGGCCATGATGACCGGGGCGGGGTTTGGGGAGTTTATGTCCCACATGGGCGGTCAAATTCATCGACTCTAACTGCACTGGGTCCGCTAAAGTCCCCGCAAAATTGAGCACGCTAATGCCGCAGTTAGATTGCTGGATACAATGATAGCGGTCTGGGCCAATGCCCAAAGCGGTACTCAGCAAGCAACGATTAATCCCATTATGGGCTACTACTAAAATCGTTTGATTGGGGTGCTGAGTCAGGATTTCCTGCCAGAATAGCTTGGCTTGCTGATGCAATGCCAACACCGGGAAATGTTCTCCCTCGGCGGTCATCATGCATAACTGATGGGGGCGTTCTTTCCAGCGTCGATAGTCTTCAGGATATTTCTCTTGGACTTCCGTGCGCTGTAAACCTTCCCACAAAGGCAAGTCAATTTCTCTCAATAGGTCAATCGGCTGAGACGCGGGGGCAGGGTGGTCAGTGTTGGCTAACTCAGAAACGATAATTTCGGCAGTTTCTTTCGCCCGTTGCAGGGGACTGCTGTAAACCGCATCAAAAGCAATCCCTTGTAAGGCTACAGCCACTTGACGGGCAGTGCTGCGACCGGCTTCGGTTAAAACGGATTTATCTAGACGGCCTTGGATGCGCTGTTCTACATTATAAGTGCTCTGGCCATGACGAACTAAAATAACGCGAGTGGTCAGGGTTCTATCCTCCAGATTGATATAAGACAAACCTCGATCGGCGGTGTTAATCAGACCTCTTGCAAAATTCCAAAAAGCCCCCCTTTTTAAGGGGGGTTGGGGGGATCAAAACCTTGATTTTGCAAGAGGTCTATCAAATAATCAGTGAGAATCGTTATGGCTAAAAATATAAATAACGATAATGTTGCAGACCCCAAAGGGGTAGCTCAGAAGCATTTTACCCTTTCTGGTGCCTGTTGATGAATCAACGTGGTGAATTAGTCATAAGTTTGGCAGCGGATGGGCAGCGGATGGGATGACGGATGGGATAGCGGATGGGCAGCGGATGGGATGACGGATGGGCAGCGGATGGGATGACGGATGGGATAGCGGATGGGCAGCGGATGGGATGACGGATGGGATGACGGATGGGCAGCGGATGGGATGACGGATGGGCAAGGGATAGTAGGGGCAATCCCCCCGTGGTTGCCCCGATCGCGGGTGATGGGCGATCGCTCATGCCTATTTACAGCGCTTTCCATTCAAGTGAACCACAATATGTAGGGTTGATTCGCTTTCTCAAACCTACATATTGTGTCTGTGGTTTATTAATCTGAAAAACGCTGTAAGTTAAGCCACAGAAAAATCCGTTAAATGGCGACGCTTTGGCCGAATAAATCCTAGAACAATATCTTCTTTAGGAATTCCTAAATCTAAGAGTTCTAAAGCAATTCCTCTTTCGGTTCCATCGGACTCAATGTAAATTTTTTCTTCAACAATTCGCAAATGCAATACAACAGAATGAACTCTTCCTGTTCGATCCCATCCTATATCTAGTAACAAGTAATTATCGGCGATGCGATCGCAAATTAGTAAGGGTTCAATTTCTCCATGACTGGGTTTATGGTCAGCGTGCTTTTGGAGAAGCTGAATAATGAGATTACGATAATGTTCTAGTTTAGCCATTGAATAATCACCTCCCGCTCTGGATCAAAAATAATTAGGTAGATTGTTTGATCGCTGACAATATCTTGAATGGCCGGTTTTTGAAAAAAATCTTGATAAACCTCTTCAGAAATTGCTAAATATAATTTTCGGTCTGGGCTAATTCGACGCAATATGCTTCGATACATATTATACTGCCCAATTGCTTTTTGTAGTTCAGTTATTTGTGAAACACTGTTGAAAACCTTAATTTCTACGGCTATTTTTTGTTCTGATTTTTGTGCGCCTAATAGTTTTTCGGCTCCCAAGTCTGCATATAAACGCAGCCCTTTATATTCTAAGGTATAAGGATCGTCAGTAATCGTCCAGCCATCTTTGCTCAAAGCATTTTTCACTTCGTCGTGATACAGGTCGTATTGCGGCATTTTTCGATGGGGAATTTTGATTTTTTGTTTTTTAGGATATCATTGCAGGGCGATCGCAAAAAACAACTCCCTCTGTGTCCTCCGTGTCTCTGTGGTGGCAGCGGATGGGCAGCGGATGGGATGGTTCCGGTAGTTCCGGTAGGGTGCGAAGCGTGGAACAGAGTGGAACGTAACGCACCACCAGATATTGGCAGCGGATATTGGCAGCGGATGGGATAATGGATTGGCAGCGGATGGGCAGCGGATGAAAAAGCGATCGCAAAAAACAATTCTCCTTTGTGTTCTCTGTGTCTCTGTGGTGAAATTAGCCTTACGGCTGTATCGACAAATATTTTTTTCATTATGGGTATGCTTCTCGCTTGGGTGTTCCGTGAATATAATGGTCATGCTGGTGGGCTAAATCTTCAATGCCCGTATCTACTTGGCAATCTGCTAATATTTGATTGAGTTCTTCCCAATCAGAACCCTCCAAATCTTCTGAGGGATTCTCTTGTTCCACCAATGTAATGATGACTTGCTGCCCTTCTCTGGCTGCGATCGCCTCTAATGGATGAACTACCCCGTTATTAAATGTGCCTTTAATTGAAACCATAAATAACTCCATTTTTGACTATTATATAACATTATAAACCACAGAGACACAGAGGAGCACAGCGGATATTTCTTTGTGTTCTTTGTGTCTCTGTGGTGAGATTTTTGGCAACGGATGGGCAGCGTTTGCTGGTAAAATATATCAAATATGATATATATCCAGGATGGAAAATCAGGACAAACCACTGGTGTGGCTGGATGGGGAAGTAAAAACCCCACCCTTCACTCAAACAGCGAGAATAGAAACGGGTGTATTACTCAGGCAGTTGCAGCAGGGTGAAACCTTGAGTATGCCTCACTCAAGACCGATGCCCAGTATTGGGGTACATTGTCACGAATTGCGGATTAGGGATGAGGATCAAAACTGGAGAATTATCTACCGAATCGATCGCGATGCAATTGTTATTGTTGACGTATTCAGCAAAAAGACTCAGGAAACACCGCAAAATGCGATCGATCGCTGCAAAAAACGATTAAGCAAATATGACAAAGATCGACAGGAGTAATGCAATGGATTCAGCCAAAAAAGAAAAATTAGAATCTCAAGGATGGAAAGTGGGCAGTGTTGCGGATTTCTTAGAGTTAACTCCAGAAGAAGCGATTTTAATCGAAATTAAATTAGCGTTAAGTCAAAACTTAAAAGAACGTAGGCAAAAGTTAATGACTCAAGCGAAACTAGCGGAAAAAATTCATTCAAGTCAGCCGCGTATTGCCACCGCTGAAAATGGCGATGCTTCTGTTTCAATTGATTTGTTGATTCGGGCAATTTTGGCAACTGGGGCAACTCCTCAAGATATTGGTCAAGTCATTGCTAAGATTAAATAGTTTTGCTGATAAATTCAGAACCCCGACTTTTACAAAAAGCCGGTGTTATAGTCATTCACACAGGAAATTTCTTTGTGTCCTTTGTGTCTTTGTGGTGAGATTAACCTTACGGCTGTAATGCCCGTATCTACTTGGCAATCTGCTAATATTTGATTGAGTTCTTCCCAATCAGAACCCTCTAAATCTTCTGAGGGATTCTCTTGTTCCACGAACGTAATGATGACTTGCTGCCCTTCTTTGGCCGCGATCGCCTCTAATGGATGAACTACCCCGTTATTAAATGTGCCTTTAATTGAAACCATAAATAACTCCATTTTTGATGATTATATAACAGTATAAACCACAGAAACACAGAGAAAACAGAGGAGATTTCTTTGTGTTCTTTGTGTCTTTGTGGTGAGATTAATTATCTGGGTCAATGCCATGCGCTCGCCTCCTTATTCGTTCTTCAACACGATAAATTACTTCAATACCTCCCAGTCTTCAGGAGATACAGCCGGTGCAAACGGATCTTCGTAATGATAGGGTTGCTTATTTTGGAGTGGATAAAGATTTTCCGCTTTTTGAGTTAGATTCGATGCACTTTCTGTTGTATCTGAGGATTCTAAAATAATCACCTCAACTGTAGATCCTGCATGAAAAGGTAAACCTGTCAACAAAAGTTTGCCATCTTCGGTAAATGTGGCGGCAATTTTGTGAGCATTCATCGGTTAACTCCTTTAGGATTAGCAAATAGAATAGGCAAAAAATTTTCCCTATTTTTTTTATTTATATAACATTATAAACCACCACAGAGACACAGAGGAACACAGCGGATATTTCTTTGTGTTCTTTGTGCCTTTGTGGTGAGATTAATTAACTAGCCGTTTAAACTATTTGGGTCAATGCCATGCGATCGCAGCAATTCTTCTAAACGCTGGGATTTTTGCCGTTCTGCTTCAGCCAGTTGTCGTTCAGTTTCCGCCCGTTGCCGTTCCGCTTCAGCCCGTTGGCGTTCAGTTTCCGCCCGTTGGCGTTCCGCTTCAGCCCGTTGGCGTTCAGTTTCCGCCCGTTGCCGTTCCGCTTCAAAATTTGCTTGGGCTTGTTCCGTTGGTGTTAAAATCCAATTACCTTCGGCATCATACCAACGCAGCCAAACCCGATTAAGTCCTTCATATTCTCCCGACCACAAACCCAAGCCTAATTCTAATTGAGGCATCCAAATTCTGGGTTCTTTTAACTCGATTTCTTGATAAAACCCAGCCCGGATTTCAAAGGCTTTTAATGTATCCGTATAGCGATCGAATACGATATAATAAGGAACCTTCAAAATTTGCTCGTAAACTTCCCATTTTGTCGGGGGTTGATTGCTTAATCTCGTACTTCTGCCTAAGTCTTCTTTTTCCGTTCCTGGTGATAGTAATTCTACCACCACCGTCGGGGCAACCACTTCTTGCCAAATCACATAACTTAACCGTAAATCTTTTTCGTCATAAAGCCGTGACACCCCGACCACTCCAAACCAGTCTGGTCGTTTATACCAAGAATGGTGCCGCCCATCATAATAAAGGTTCATATCCCCAGCACTAAATATTTCCTCTGATGGATAATTTGGGGGGCAAAAGGTCAGACTGAGTAAAGGGGGTTGGCGATAATGGAATTCGTCAGGCAAACCAGGTTCCTCCGGGTTTTCACTAGGTAAGTCATACATGGTGGGCAGGGTTTCTCTCGGAGAAACAGGAGTTTCTCTTTGTTCTATCGGGTATTTAAATTGTTTAAGTTGCATTTTGCTTCGACAACCGTTTATTATTTATAATAATTCAATTATAACGCAAAACCAAAAATTTGCTCTGATTTTAACCAAGAAAATTTCCCTGGATTACTATCCTTTTATTGCGCTAATTTTATAGTTATTTCAATTGTGTTTAATACGCTGTAGGGGCGATTCGCGAATCGCCCCTACAAAATGAAACCACTATTTGGCTAGATCCAAACCCCTAGAGGATTCGCTGAAAAAGGGGGATTTTTATAATGAAAGTAAGAAGTCTATTCTAATTTCATTTGGCTAAATAAATCGATCGCCGATCGCCAAACTAAATATCCTTGACGGCTTAAATGTAAACCATCGGTGGTTAACTCCAACCGCAGATTTCCCTTAGCATCCGTAAATAAAGGATGTAAATCTAAGAAATAAACATTTTCTTCTTCAGCGATCGCTTTTAGTTGACTGTTCATCTCGCGAATAGTCTCATTGGGAATTGCTAAGAGGCGATCGCGTCTTTCCCAAGTCGCATCTTCTGAACTGTGGGGTAAAATTGACTGCACCACCACTTGAGCATTAGGATGAGCCCAAAGAATATCGCGGATAATTAAACGGGAATTTTCCAGCACTGTTTCCGGTGACTCCCCGCGAATCAAATCATTAATTCCAATCAAAACAAACACCGTTTCGGGATTAGTTTCATCCAGGAGTTTTAATCGCTTCAATAAACCCTGAGAAGTTTCTCCCGAAATCCCTTGATTCAGCCAAGTTTTACCCGGTGGCAATAACTCAGGGGGAAACCAAAGAGTAATCGAATCCCCTGCTAAAATAAACAACCGTTCGGGGGGATTTTTCGCCACCGCTTTGGCTTCCCGGCCCAATTGGGCAACCCATTGGTCATAATTCCAGCGATGTTTTGGCCCCAACTGGAGTTGACTGGGGGATACCTTGATGCTTTCTAGGGTTTGTTCATTATTCAATTTGGCCGATTTTGACCAGTCAGCCGAGGAGTCTGAACTTTTTGCCAGCAGCAAACCGACCGTCAAAAGCAGCAACCCATTCGTTGCCAAGGATAATAAAGCCCAAGACGGAATTTTATTCAAGGACGTGAATATGCTAATTGTTTGGAGTTTGCCTGGTTCCACCGTTTAATTTATCTGCTTATGGGGTGAAGACTTTGCCCACAGGTTATCACATCTGATGGCTAATTGGCTTGGTGGTGTTCCTATGCTTTTTATCAGTCTTACAGGGCACATTCACAGGGACATTCACAGAGTCATTGGCAAAATCATTGGCAAAATCAAGGCAACCAGGGGATCCCCTCTAAGTTTATTCGATATCCTGGGTCAGTCTTATCTTAGGGAAAAATCGAGAAAATGATGTCTGGGTGGTTTTTGCCCAGACCATCTATTTTTGAAATCCGGCTATTCTGGGTTATTTCTAGGGAGCATTTCACATAGATGCCTATTTTTACGGTCAATTAACCAGAGGAAAATTAACTCGCCGCACCATTCCCATACCCATCGTAGTTTTGCGTCCCAAACCAGCATATAAAGCAAAATCCGCCAAGGCATTTAGTTGTTTAATTGCAGTGGGTTCAACCTCTCCCAAAATTCGGAAACTAATCTCCCCAATACAGCCAATAAAAGTGCTCCGAGAATCCCCCACTACTTCGGTACGAATATTAAAAAAACTGGGAAAAATCATCCCTAGCAAATCAGGGGAAAACTCTATGCCACTGTATTTATTCCAGCGGTGCAACAAACTATTAAAGACACAATCCCTGGTTGGCAAAGAAGCATCGTACTGTCCCTGACGAAAAGAGGTCGGTGTGGCAATGGTAAAAGCCAGTTGGCGATCGCGATCGGCAGCCTTTTCATATAAAGTAGAATAAGAGCTAAAATTTGCCCAAGGTTGCTGAGGTTGCGCCGTGCCTAAAATACTGGTAATGTGTAAATCTGCTGGTCCTAAATGCCAAGAATGCTCTGGGTTTAAATTCAACCAAAGCTTAGTCAAGCGAGAAAACAATGTATCATCTAATAAAGAAATCCGCCACCAGCAACGAGTCCCCCCACTAATGCCTTGATCGTACTCCCATTCTAACGAATCAATGCCGAATGCACTCCGCATTTTTCCGCTAATTTGTAAAGGACTGAGGGTGAAAGCTTTATCATTTTTTTGCTCATGGAGATAGTCACCTAATTCTCGATCTCCCGCGCTGACCAAGGTGAGAAATAGGGCGTGTAAATGTCTGCCGGTGAGGTATTGGGGAGGAATCCAAGATTTAGGTTGGATGTTGAGGACAAGACTGTGAGGCATTGGCTTATTTTGGGTTGAATATTTAGGGTTATTTTGGGTTATAAAAGGTAATTTTAGGGCGGCAATGGTGCGATCGCTCAATTTTAATTATTGTTAAACAATCAAAAGCTCGTCATCAGGAAGACGTACCTGCTTACTTTTCATAGCCATTGCTAAAATGCCATAAATCCCAGGTAAAAATCTGTATTCTTTTTCCTTATCATTGCAAGACACTACAATGGGATAAGATACGATTCCTTCTCGTCGCAGTTGATAAAAAGCAGCAGCATTTGAAATAGGGCAAATAATGACTCCTAATAGCAATATTTTTTCAAGTTTTTTAACTAAAGGAGTTGGTGCGATCGCACCTTCTAAGGTGCGACTAATTCGGCAATCTCGAAAAGCCGTTAATTTATTGAGTTCTTTACTCACAAATTCTGATTGATTTCCATAGTAGCGCAAACGAAAACTTAATTGATAAATTTTTTGAGTGCGATTAGTTATTTCAATGTAATCACCGTTTTGCACAAATTCATAATATCGTAACAGATGAATTGGATCTAAAACAGTCTCTTCTGATTCATCAAGTAAAAAACCATGAGGATCGCGGATAGGCAGACTTTCAAACAAACTTGAGCGGAATTGAAACAGCGGTGCATAACTTGCTGCCCATATTTCCGCAAATTCTTTTAACTCTTTAGCCGCATCTGGGTCTTTTTGAAACACCTCCTCATACTTTTCTATGGGAGCAATTCCTGTTTCAATTTCTTCATATTCATGCGCGTAATGAAGCTGGATAAACTTTTTTACAAAAGCTTGTCCGACTTTAATATATTTCCACTCTTCTTGTAGAGGTTTATCTCCTATTTTAACAATCTGCTCGGCGGCTCGCAAAATTTGCATCCGGTAACGATATTCTTTCCAACTACGTCCCCTTCCTAATGTTTCTTGCAAAGTTTCAAAAAGTTGAAGAATGACATCTTTGCCTGGTAGGTTTATAAGCATTTCTTCCATTTCTAATAAAGGGCGGGCAATTTCTAAAAATGATTCCGAACGCCAGTAAACATCAAGAAAAGGTTTATCAAGACAGGATAAATTATTCAGAGTTTCTGTCAGTGCAGCACGTCCTTTAGAGCAATCAATATCGGTTAACCCTTCTTCCCAAGCAATTGCCGGTAAATAAGCGATCGCCTCTGAAGGAATATCGGTTTCAGACTTGCCCAAAACACGACCAACTCTTCCTATCCTTTGCCAAAAAGCGGCGCGATCGCGGGCTGAAAAAATTAACCAGTCTAAATTTTGTCTTGTCGGTGCAGGGTTGCGTTCAAAGTTAAATCCTACATCGACGGTACTGGTTGCTAAAATAATTTGACACTGCATTGCTCGCTGTCTATCTGCTTTTGGTGCAGGGCCTGTGATTCTTCCGGTCACATTGCCACAACCTTTTGTTTGTAGTAATTTAGACAGCAAATTGATATTATCCAAAGAGTCAAGAATAACAGCGCCATTTTGGTTCGGTTGCTCTTTTAAGCGTTTAATGACCTCATTGGCTAATTCATTAATCCACTGATTTTTATCATCTGGTTGTGGGCGCAATTCTAAATTAACTGCTGTTTGGGAGGGTAATAAATTTTCCTGGCCGGTTTCCCCATCAATGCGAGCAATTCTTAACCCCTTTTTTTGTAAACTTTGCAGCGCTGCTTCACAGGCTTTTTCTGGGGTTGCGGTCAATAAAACAATTTTGCGTCCGTTTTGGAAAAAGCCAAAAATTAGCGAATATGCCAGATAAAACAATAATCCGACTAACTGCTTGGCATCATAAAGATGAAATTCATCAACAATCACAGTGCCAAAAGAAGTAAAAAAAGTTGATGCCAAGTTTACTTTATCTAGTCGGTTGTAACCAAAAAAAGTAGCGTAATAAAAAATATCCGGGTTGATGACTAACAAAACCGGCTGGTTAGGCTCAACATCATCAAAAACTGTTGCAGGATTTCGCAGCACATTATACAGCTTTTCCCCCGAACGTTTACCTACTCTGTCATCAGGCCATGATTTAATTTCTCTGGCAGTCACGTCTTTTACAAGATGAGGCAAACCAGCATCTTGCACAAATTTCTCGGCAGCTTCTTTTTGCTGTTCAACTAAGGCATTTGTCGGAGCAATATAGATAGCATTTTGAGAAGGATTATGCAGCATCACTGTTAAACCGGCCTTTGTTTTTCCCGTGCCAGTTGGCGCTAAATCAAGGATAATATCTGCATCCCGCGCTTGTTCAAATACATCGACTTGATGTTGAAGTGCGTTTCCCATAAATGCCAGTTCATCGGGGAGTGAAAGGCAGTTTGGAATGCTGCGGGGTTCAAGTTGAATAGCTAAATTTTTAGCGGTCATTTGTTAGTTTCTCCACCACAAAAGTATAAATTTGCCGGTACTGTCATGTCACCAATACGCCAAGCTTCCCCGCGAAAATGCAAGTTTTTTAGCAAGGGTGCTGGTGGCATAGAGATTAAATCAAAAGACAAGATTTCTAAGCTAGGAGGTAAGTCAGCAACGCTAAGATAAAAATCACTTTTATACTCACCCACCGGCAATAAACTAACCGGCAGTTCTTCCAAGACATTCACTTTGACTTTACTGGCAAATTTTCCTAAGCGAATATAATCCGGTAATTCGCAATCTCCTAACACCAAAGTTTGAAATTTATTTTGGCGTTCAATCATGCGAATTCGTCCCGTTTGTGGAAAATTGCTCGCTCGAAATGAATTGAGTTTTTTACCTTTAGGAAGTAGGCGTTGCAAAGCCCAATCTTCCCGTGATGTGGCAACTCGGTTATTAGTCATCGAATACCAATAGCTATCAGAAAGAGCGTTAAATGTTTCAAACCGAAATTTTACTTTCCCGTTGCTTGGAGATGCCGGTAACACATAACAAGTTTGACTTAAGGGTTGCAAATCTTCCCTATAAGTTGGTCTTCCTGTCGCTTTACCTTGGAGGCGATAGGGAGAATGTACCCAACCCATTGCATAGGCTAAAGCATAATTCCCGATCGCCCCTTCAGTGTAATAGGTATCTGACAACTCCCTAGAGGCAAAAAACACCGGTTCTGCACACCATAATTCAATAAGTTTTGCCTGCCCAAAAGGAAGTGTAGACATAAATTAACTCTCTGTTTCTACCGTGTTTTTCTTGTTTTTACCTTTGCTGCCTTTGGTGGTTTTTTTCGCTTCCGGGGCAACTCGGAACGATTCATAAGAAGCACTTAAACCCTTAAGAAAATCATCCCGCTGAGTTTCTGACCAATGATAATCCACATCCGCAATTAAAGCGGTTAATTCATCCTCAGATAATTGCATAGCAACTCCGCGCCGATTTTTCCAATGTGAAATAACTTCTTTAGTAGCAGAAATAAGAGTATCCGTATTGAAGGGATGCTCTAAAGGCTTCGGCAACGTATCATAAAGTGCTTGGACTAATTCTAAAGAACTTGGCAATTCTACTCGACCGGCAAACACTCCTAATATCTGATTTTCCATCCGTCCAACTCGACTGGAAACAGCGCCATAACGAGTGGTTGATAAAATGTTGCCAATCACATAACGCAACTCATCTGCGGTAATATCTTTTAGCGTCACCACATCGAGAAAATGAACGCCTGGTTTAATGTATTCGCTGGTGTTTAAAGCCGTTGAAGCGTTCCCTTGTTCATCCCGCATTGTGCCGGTTTCAAAAATAGCATTGATCGTGCGATCGCCCAGCACATCGGTTGCCGGTAGCACACTGAAAGCATCCTCTGTCCAAATGCGGCTTTTTTGAGCACCCCCACCACCGGCAGCAAAACCGTAAAGGAAACAATCAACACACATTTCACAGGGAGAATTCGTGTTTAAAGAACACACCGACCCATCTTTACTGGTGTATAAAAGTTGGTGTGAGCGTAAAAATTCGCGTCCATACCGACGTTCTGGTGCAACTTGCTTGCGTTTTGTCATTACCAAGCGTTGAATCGAACTTTGATCCTGCACACCGGCTTGCACAAATTCGCTACACATTGGCTCGCCAGAACCTTCTGTGCGAAAGATTGTTTCAGATTTTGTCGTCCTCAAAACCACCAAACCAATAAACCGGCCTTTGGGGAAATTTTCGTAACATTGAGCGAGAAAAGCATTGAGTTTTTCAACATACATGGGGCAATCTCCTAATTAAATAGACGCAGTATTTTCGGTAGATTTTTCATCTTTTTTTGGCTTGGGTAGCTGTTGATAAGCTTCTTGCCAGAAAAATAAATAAGCGGCTTCCAAGTTGTTTTGATCCGCAAGAAGTTTTTCAGGCCGGCCTTGATAAACTTCCTCATAGAGCTTACGCAAAACTGCGTAATATTGCTTGATTTGCTCATACTTAGTTTCCCCCACTTGATAATCACGGATACGGTCTAAACGAGTGTGATACTTTTGTGCTAAAGCCCCAAACATAAAATCTAAATCCATGTAAGATTTATGAGAACGAACCGCCGTCGTAAAAGCTGTAAATGGCTCTGCTAAAGAGGTACGTTTGAAAGAATTTCCCTTGAGATTTGCTTCAGCCGCAATTTTTGCCGCCTCTTTGAGATATTGCGTTAAAAGCGTATTTTCATTTGGCATAAGGCTCTCCAGTAAAGTGTTTAAGGGTTCTTTAATCTGCTTCCAGTTGTACTCCAAATTTGGCTCATCTTGTTCGCGCAAAATCCAGCGCAACAACACATAGTAAAGTCGGAAAGGTTGTGTGGTTGCCCGTGCTAAATCGTACAAACAATCATCAGCTTTTTGGATAGTAGAAACAGCCGTTCCAAGTTTTCCTATGCACCGAAGTCGCTTAAGAATGTCCTCAGCATCACTGCGATTATATTGTCCTGTTCCGAGTAAAAATTGAAGGGAGGCCGGTATTCCTTCTACTCGTCCGAAACTCTCCTCAGATAATTCTACCTCCAAATTACCACTAAGTGTAAAAGGAAATCCCAAATCTAAAGATAAGGAAAGTTCTAAAGCTAATCGCAAGGACTTAAGTAAAGCCATAGACGAATTAGCATCACCCCACAGTAAAGGAATAACAACTGTTGTGTAAATAAAATTAGGCCGTTTTGGAAAGGCAAAACCCACAACTTTGTTAGCCGTAAATTCCATCTCATTATCTTTATAAAGCTTGAGTTGATTAACCGTAACAACACCTCCATCTGCATTTGTTGCAGC
This sequence comes from Oscillatoriales cyanobacterium, assembly GCA_011390955.1. Classification (GTDB taxonomy): domain Bacteria; phylum Cyanobacteriota; class Cyanobacteriia; order Cyanobacteriales; family Laspinemataceae; genus Planktothricoides. Next base: position 114,463 of record JAABRM010000014.1, read on the forward strand.
AAGTTCTCGCAAAAATTCTCGCCAAATTCGCAACAATTCAGGAGAAGAGTTTTTTGGTAAAGCCAAGTGCAAATAAAGCGGATTTTCTTTAACTTTACCCGGAAAATTTGCACCTACAGCCAGAAGCTGATACGATAAAGCAGCCAAAGAATCTGCTTGTCGTGTTGGGTCTGCACTGATTCCCCCAGGCAAACGATTAGAAAAAACTTGCACCTTTGTACCCGGTGGCATACTGTTAGAAATTAGAGCATCAGTTTCGCCAAAAGTCGAGCCAAGAGAACAACGTTTGCGGGGGTTTGCTTCAATATATGCAATCAAATCTTCAATGCCATTTAAAGCACCGCTATTCGGTAAACTCAAAAGTCTAGCAACAGCCGCCACCATTTCTTCTGAAGCTTCAGAGGTCTCAGATTTTTGCGAATTTTCTTTTCTCAATTCAAAAGATTCTCGCAAAGCTAACTCAATTCCCTCCAGTCCTCTCAGCGCAGCTTTAGCCGCAAATAAAGGCCGGCCATATTGAGCGTTAAAGCTTTCCAGCACGTTTTTTTGCTGTTCCGAAATGCCCACTTTTTCAGCAACTTTTTCCCAGCGATGATTTGTCTTTAAACCGGCTTCTCCGTAGCTCAAATAAGCAGCTTTTAGCCCTTCGGCAATACCAAATTCTTCAGCATTGCTCACCGGCAATAACCCAACCTCCACAGCTTTTTGTAATGCGTCTGTGCCGGCTTCTTCTCCCCATTTTTCCACATCTTTGTTAATTTTGTCAAGTTTAAAATTGGCTTTTTTCTTTTCCAAAAGCGCCAAAATATTGCTTACTACCTCATCAACATTTTGCTGGATAGCTTGCTGAGAAACTTTAATTCCATCTTTTGTTGCACGCACCAACTGTTCAATATTATTCCCAAAAACTTCATCAATTTTTGCTTGCCAGCGAGAAGCAATTTTTAAGGTCAAATCTTCCGAAGGCCAAGCCGAACCCTCAAAAATTACCCCATCAGGAAAAAGTGCCAAAGGAGTTAATTCATAATCCGCCAAAATTTCCTCGCAGGCACCCAGCAATAAAGCCGTGATATAACCCCGATCCTCCGAGAGTCGAATTCGGAAAAGATTACTACGCCGCCCAAAAGCAACTGTTAACTCATTTTGAACTTTCCGCAACCTTTCACTTTCTGGAATTCCTAAGTCAAATAAATCCGCCGCCGTCACCATTGCAGCCCAACGTTTAATGTTTGGATCTTCAGGAAAAAGTATTGCCCCATCGCTAACATTATGACCTGAATGGCGCTCAATTAGCCGCCTAACTAATTCTAAATCATCGTCATTTTTAACCAAATCTAAAACACAAGCTTCTTCTAATTGCTCACGCAAAAATTGCCCGTTTCTCGCTAAAACTTTAACTTTCCGTTCTTGCTTGTCTAATTTATTCAAGTCGTGAACAGCGGTTGCAGCTAAAATTAAACCGCGTTTATCTTCGGGGACTTTTGCGATTTTTGTAACCGTGAGAATAAATTGACAAGCCGAGTCTAAATGTTCAGCCAGAGGTGTTCCTATTCTGCTTCCATACTGATGATGGTGAGCATGGCGCAGATAAAGCTGAGGGCGAATTTTACTGAAATAATTATCCTCTAAACTTTGGGGTGGCCGGTTTAAAAGCCGAAGTTGTTTTTGCATATATTAACTCTTTTTTTAAGAATGCGCTGAATCAGATAATTTTTTTCTAGGTTGACATTTAAACGGTAATTTTGCTTTAATAATCTCTGGTTATTTCCTTCCCATAAGCGATACAAGCTAAAATATCCTCACGTTCCAAACCTGGATATTCCTGAAGTAATTCTTCAATGGTTGCACCCCCAGCTAACAGGTCAAGAATCAACGCCACCCCAATGCGATGTCCGCGAATACAAGGTTTGCCGAAACAGATATTGGGATTAATTGAAATTCGGGATAGCAAATTATCTCTAAGCATTGGTTTTCCTCCAATTTTTTCTTACTTCTGAGGATGGAAGCAGGAGATACTACTCCCATCTTTCTATTCTTCTGAGCGATCGCTTAATCGGTACTCGTATCGCTGTCCTTCGATTCGACGCTTTTCAAAGTTGTAGCCTTGTTTTTTCAAAACATGGATGGTTGCAGAAAAGCGATGGCTGATTTTTTCCACCAATTCGTCATAGGAGTGCCACTCTCGATCGGACATCAGGACTAGGAGACGATGTGGAAGGCTTTCTTTCATGGCAAATCACGGCTGATTGACCGCTAGGCACTATTTATATTTACAATATAAACAAGTGAGCCAATTATGTCAATAGTGAAAGTATAAAAATTTTTAGCCATGCCCAGAAAAAAAGAAGCCCTAACCCTGTCGGTTCCCCCTGGAACCAAAGAAAAACTAGAGTCGATCGCCTCTAAACTCAAGATATTGTGGGGAAAAAAGCCCAGTGCCTCTGGGCTAATCGTCGCGATCGCCGAGCAAACCGTGCAAGTAGGACAACCTTTTGCCCTCAGTTCAGTGCAAGTACAATCTTTGAATCAAGCCATCAAAGCCCTAATCGATGCGGGTCACTTGGGAGACGCCCAAATCCTGACGACCCTGGCGATCGAACAGGGAAACCTCAGCCCCCAAGAACGTCAAACCCTGATGCAGCAAGTCAGCCAGCCTAATCAAGCTTGGCGTGTCACCGTCGATGAGTATTGCCAAAATCAACAACCCTTTCATCTTCTTTATCGCAATGCCCAAGACCAAGACCTCGCTTATACCGTGCGTTACGCCGAAATCAACTTTTATGAGAAGCGGTTTTACTTGCAAATTTGGTGTGATGAAACCGAAGACATCAAAGACAGCAAAAACATCTCCTATGCCGAACTCAGACATAATCGCTGTCTGCGGTTCGATCGCATTCAAAGCATCCTACCCGCCACCGGCCATTGGCGCAGCGAAGGCTTAGATCACCTAAAAGTGTATTTACACTTTTATGGGGGTATGGTCAAAGCTTATGAACCCAGAGTGGGGCAAGACATCAGCGACGAAACCACCGGCAACGTTCGCCAAGTGGTTCGCCGAGTCAATAACCCCTTCTGGCTAGTGCGAGAAGTCCTGCGTTATGGCCAAGATTGCATAGTCATATCTCCCGATAACGTCCGTGAAGCGGTCAAACGAGAGATTCTGGCCACTTGCCACAAATACGATATTAAGCTCATGTAGGGGCAAAGCATGGGGACTGAAAAACCGGGTTTCTTCGGCGAAACCCGGTTTTTTGGTTAAGAATGATTTCGTTTATATTCAAACACCGCCAAAAATACCAAAATCAAAACATGATGAAATTGGATATTAAATGCCATTTGAACCGATTTTAAAAATACGAGTACGGACTGATTATTACTCTCACGGATGGATTGAATATTCTGGGTTGATAAACTTCCCTCAGTTCTTGACACCGCTTGCCCGTTGTTGTTGGTGTTATTGTTGAAGTTTTGACTATGATTGGTGCTTGGGGTGGTACTGCTGGGGCTGGTGGTGGCAGGATTTCCGGTATTTATCCCCCCGGCTGAGTTAAAGTTTATCGAATTACTACCTAATGACGTATTTTGACTTGAGTTGTTGGTCAAATTTTGTTGCGTATTACGGGTTAATCCTGTGCTGGTTTGCGTGGTTCCAGTGATATTCCCCCTCGCAATTATAGGCTGTGTCTGGAAAGGCGATCGAGAAACTATCGTATTAACTTGATTCCCCAAACCTTCAAATGATAGAGGAGTTGTCACCATAGAATTTGCCGCATTGCCATTTCCAGGTAATTCTCTCATAAAAACAGGATAAATTAGCGGGTTTGAATTGATGGCACTTAGTCGATCTACTTCATTTCGATCGGAATTTTTGTCGCCAGATAAAGTCCGATCTAATGTCTGAGATAAAGTCTGGTTAAATTTCGGATAATCCGGCTCATTTTCGGCTGATTTAAAAGTAAAATTTTCTTCTAATTCCTCTAAATATGATACATATTCTATGACTTGAAATACGGATTTGAGGATAAAACCATCGGCTGGTTCTCTATTTGAAGTTTCACCTGTATATCCTTTGATATTTCTGATATCGCCGCTAAAATTTTGCGGATTTTCATTGTTAATATGTTGCTGATGATTGTTTTTCTGGTCTGCTTCCTCTGGAACATTTTCTGGTAAATTTAACAAATCAGCATCAAGCTGGCCTATATTATCAGAATTGGTTAAATATAACCTAGCAGCTATGGCCGGGTTATTTTCACTAAAAACAAACCCGCTAATACCGCTAACGGTGACAACTAAAAAAAGCGATCGCTGAAATAAGTTGTTAATTAAATGCTGCTGATTAATATTCATATTTCATTAATGAGATGGTATTGGTGCTTGATTTACTCAACTCACTTAGTATTATGGACAGTTGGCGAATGAGAAACCCCGTACCACTGACATCTTTACCAAAACTTTATATTTAATTCATATTTAATATGATTAGCAAAACTAATCATATATGCCGATAAATTGGCAGCATTTGCCAGTTAAAGGCGTAACAATTAATATTTCTGAAGATAAGCATCAAATAAATCAATGAATTCGGCGATATTTTTAAGTATAATTACCCAATTATCCTCGATTTATTTAATCTACTTAATAGCGATCGCCATAAGTTCATGGCAAATCATCGGTAAACATAAGCAAAACTTATATAAAGTTCAACAGGTCAGCCGGGAGAAACTTTACAGAAACTTTAAATATCACCTAGAGAGCTTAAGTAGATTTACGGAAGAGAAGGCGTGGGGAATAATTATCAATTATCAATTATCAATTATCAATTATCAATTATCAATTATCAATTATCAATTATTCCCTACACCCAGGGACAACTCAGTCAGTTTTCGGGTAAGTCTGATACAATTTACCTTATCTAAAGCGGGAAAGATGAAACCACTAAATGAAAGCTTATTCTAGTGACTTGCGCCAAAAAATTATTCAGGCTTACGAAAATAAAGAAGGCTCTTATCGTCAATTAGCCAAGCGTTTTAGTGTCAGTCTTGGCTTTGTGCAAAATTTGCTCAAACGATATCGGGAAAGCGGACAGGTTGACCCACTACCCCACGGTGGAGGTTCTGCCCCGAAGTTAACCGCAGAGCAAATGGAAACTGCGGCTGAATTGCTGAGAGAATATCAGGATGCTACTTTGCTGGAATTGTGCGATCGCCTCGATGAAATGACCCAAGTTCGCCTCAGTCAAGCCACCATGAGCCGAATTCGCAATCGATTCAAGCTAGATAAAACAAGAAATAATTAAGGCTGATTGATTAGCTATTTATATGTTTAATAATATTAATTCTGCTAATTTGTAGCGAATATTAATTTAGTAAATTTTTATAAAAATTAGCTAAAAAATACTTGAATTAAAGTGATGATTGTGCTATATTATATTTGCTGAAATATGGGCATTAATGATAATTTCAAAAATAAAAAAAATCCAAAGCATATTTAACCATGACAAATGCGATTAAAGCGGTTTTCACCTTGGTCAATCACAAATATCCGTAAGGGCGAAGCATTCCGGGACAAAATTGTTTATTTGGTTCCAGAGATTGTATGCGGTCATGCTTCGCCCCTAGTCAGCATATGTGATATATTCAGCAGAAAAACGCTGTAAATTAATAAAATATATGCAATATAAGGAAGACAATAAATATATGCAACTCTTGAGTAATTATTGGCGACGGGGTTTTACCATCCTCCTAACTTTTGTATGTGCGATTTTATGCGCGATCGCGCTTTCTGGGTGTAATCCCGCTCAGTTCAAAAGTCAAGCCGCAACTGAGAATCAATTAGTCTTGAGCGTACTCAGCGATCCGAAAACTTTTAACCCAGTTCTCAGTACAGAATCTCCCAATATTTTTGGGCTAACTTTTGAGGGCTTAACCACGCAAAATGGGATCACCGCGATGGTAGAACCAGCCCTAGCAGAATCTTGGAAAATTTCTGACGACAAACTACGGTTTATATTTACATTGCGCCCGGATTTAAAGTGGTCTGATGGGCAACCTTTGACCGCTGATGATGTTGTATTTAGTTACAATGAATTGTACTATAACGAGAAAATTCCTACCAGTGCTAGAGATACTTTACGCATTGGCAAAAGTGGCGCTTTAGCCCAAGTGAGAAAACTAGACGATCGCCGAGTAGAATTTACGCTGCCAGAACCATTTGCGCCTTTTTTACGCACCACTAGCCAGGAAATTTTACCCGCCCATATTCTGCGTCCTACCCTCAAGGAAGAATCTGATGGAAATCTGCGGTTTCTCTCCACTTGGAATACCAATACACCCCCGGAAAAAATTATCGGCAATGGCCCATACCAATTAGTTAGTTATACCACCAGCGAGCGCTTAGTTTTTCAAAAAAATCCCTACTACTGGCGCAAAGATGCTCAAGGAAATTCTCAGCCTTACATTGACAAAGTAATTTGGGAAATCGTCGAATCTCAAGATACCTCATTGCTGAGATTTCGCTCTGGTAATTTAGATTCTATTTCGGTTTCTCCAGACAATTTTGAGTTACTCAAACAAGAAGAAAAACGGAGTAATTTTACCATTTATAATGGTGGTCAAGCACCGGGAACCACCTTTATGGCTTTTAATCTGAATCAAGGTCGGAATGCGGATACTCAAAAACCTGTAGTAGATCCGATTAAGTTGCGGTGGTTTAGTAATGTGGCTTTTCGACAAGCCGTTGCCTATAGTCTAGACCGGCAGCGAATGATTAATAATACTTTTCGCGGGCTAGGAGCACCTCAAAATTCTCATCTTTCCATCCAAAGCCCTTATTATCTTTCCCCAGAAAAAGGCTTACCCGTCTATGATTACAACCCCGAAAAAGCTAAAGAGTTATTATTAAGTGCGGGGTTTAAATATAACCAGAGAAATGAACTCCTAGACCAGGACGGCAACCGAGTTCGCTTTACTTTGATTACCAACGCGGGGAATAAAATTAGAGAGGCAATGGGCGCACAAATTAAACAAGATTTGAGTGAAATCGGCATTACCGTTGATTTTCAACCCATTTCTTTTAATGCTATGGTTGCCAAACTGACGGATTCTTTGGATTGGGAATGTCATTTGATTGGATTTACCGGCGGAGTCGAACCCAATAATGGGGCAAATCTTTGGACTCCCGATGGTCGATTGCACGTTTTTAATCAATCGCGCCAACCGGGGCAAACTCCTTTGGTGGGCAGAAAAATCGCTGATTGGGAGCAAAGACTCGGCGATTTGTATGTCCAAGGAGCCCAAGAATTAGATGAGGAAAAGCGCAAAGCTATCTATGGTTCAGCCCAGAAATTAGTGCAAGAATATTTGCCGGTGATTCATTTGGTGAATCCTTTGAGTCTGTCGGCAGTGCGCGATCGCATTCAAGAAGTGCAATATTCGGCCCTCGGTGGTGCATTCTGGAATATCTATGAACTAAAAATTAGCGAATAATTTCCACAAATTTCAACAAACATCTAGCCGTGAACTCACAAGCCTTACAAACCTTACTCGAAGCCGTCGCCGACGGCACCCTCAAGCCCGATGCCGCCTTGGAAACTCTCAAAAATTTGGCCTTTGAACCTGTCACCAACGACGGAGAAACGGAATTTGCTCGCATCGATCATCACCGCAGCCTCCGCACGGGATTTCCCGAAGTTATCTGGGGGCCGGGGAAAACTCCAGAGCAAATTGGGCAAATTATGCAGGTGATGCGCGATCGCGAACGGGTGGTCATGGCAACTCGCATCGACCCAGAGGTTTATTTGCAGTTAGATGAACTATTGCCCGGTTTGGTCTATTACCGCAGTGCGCGGATTTGTGCCACCGCTATTCCCCCCATAGAACCGGAATATCCGGGCACCATTGGGGTAGTTTGTGCCGGAACTGCCGACTTGCCCGTAGCGGAAGAAGCGGCAGTCACCGCCGAACTTTGCGGCTTTCGCGTCCAGCGTCTTTGGGATGTGGGAGTGGCGGGAATTCACCGTTTATTGGCTAACCGGCATATCCTGGTGGAGTCCGATGTGTTGATTGTGGTCGCGGGGATGGAAGGGGCTTTACCCAGTGTGGTCGCGGGTTTGGTGGAAGCCCCCGCGATCGCTGTTCCCACCAGTATCGGTTATGGGGCTAGTTTTCATGGGTTGGCCGCTTTGTTGGGGATGCTTAACTCTTGTGCTGCGGGTCTGGGGGTGGTGAATATTGACAATGGCTTTGGGGCGGCGATGTTAGCGGCCAAGATTCTGCGTACCAGAAACTCGGTTGCTTGAGTGGGGAAACCCGGTTTCTGGCGTCAACCCTTGCCGAAGACTTAAACTAAAATAGAAACCTGGTTTCTGGGTTAAAACTTGATTTAATCCCTATATGGTGGATATATGGTGGGCTTCGGCCCACCCTAAACCCTAAACCCTAAACCCTACACCCCACACCCTAAACCCCAAGACAGCGATCGCGATAACAGAGGGCGGCCCGATCGCCGGGATGATAGTTGACGCACTCTTGAAATAAACGGGCAGCTTCGGGAATATTGCCCATGTAATATAACATAATCGCCTTTTCAAACTGCTCTTTCGTCGCGTTTTTTGCTTCGCGCAAATCTGGGGGGTCGGCAGAAAAAACTTCAAATAAACCAACCGCTTCCGTTTTTCCTTTTGCTTTTACTTTGTCAACAAATCTTAAATCATATTCCAGGGGATTCTTTAAACCTTGCCAAGTTTGAGCGGTGATTAAAAGGGAAGCCCCATAGCTTTTGGTTAACCCTTCTACCCGCGATCCCAGATTCACAGCATCGCCGATCGCCGTCCCGTCCATGCGACCCATTCCCCCGACAATACCTAACATTAACATTCCCGTATGCAAACCGATGCCAATCCGCACAGGTGGGAGATTTCTTTCTTGTCGAGATAAATTGTATTTTTTCAACTGTTCTAGCATAGCCAAAGAACCTTGCACTGCATCATCGGCAGAATTAGGAAATAAGGCCATAATCGCATCCCCGATATATTTATCAATAAAGCCGCCATGTTTTTGAATTTCCGGTTCCATGAAACCGAGATATTCATTAATAAAGGCAAAGTTTTCTGCCGGGGTCATCTGTTCGGAGATGGTGGTAAAATCGCGAATATCGGAGAATAAAATAGTCATTTCCCGTTCCACTTGATCGCCGAGTTGAACATCCACCAGGCTTTTTTTCTCTAAAAAACTGAGAAACTGGTCGGGAACAAAACGCTTGCAAGCGTCATACAGTCGGGCATTTTCTAAAGAGATTGCCGCTTGACCGGCAAGAGTTCGCAACAAGGCTAAACGTTCTTCCGTAAACGCTGCGGTGGTGAGGTTATTTTCCAAATAGATAATCCCTTGAAGTACACCTCGATTAATTAACGGCGTACAGGCGATCGATTGACATTGATATTGTTGAATATAGGGATCGTCGGTAAAGTTGCCTTCAGCGGTGGCATTGTTCAACACCAAGGTTTCGCGAGTGCGGGCAACATAATTAACAATTTTGGCGGACAGTCTGGTAAACTGATTCAGAGCAAGAGACTGCAAGACCGAAACGTTATCCGATTCCGGTTCCTTGGTGGCTTCGACCCATAAATCTTGGCCACGAGGTAAAATCAAAATTCCTCGCTCTGCTCCGGCATTTTCCACAATAATATGCATTAAAGTTGCCAGCAATTTCTCTAACACAATCTCGCTGGAAATGGCATTAGTAGATTTAATCGTGGTGGCCAAATCTAACATTGTAGTATTAGTCGAGTTGCTGGTCATCCGTGTATTCAGCGTTCTTGAATTCGCTGTTTTAGCCGTTGAGGCTGAACACAATTGAGGATAGTTTTCTTCTAGTTGCTTAACTTTTGCTGTGGCCCCCCACCGACCATAGCAGTAGTGGGCATCCATCATATAGACGCGGGCAATTTTATCTTTCCCCCAAGCTAAGTAAAATTTGGCCGCGAGTTCATTAGCCAAGGCTTCTTCCTGGATATATTCATTGGCTTTGGCTCCCGCGATCGCGCGATCGTATAATTCCATTGCTTCGACTTTTTCGCCTAAAACTCGACATTTTTCTGCGGCCACCAAATCCACTTTATGCTGGTGATTCATGGGCGCATAATCAGCCCAATCTTGTTGCAATTGACTTTGATTTTCCTCCACCCGTTGCAGCACTTCCGATAGTTCTTCTGATGCGGAACTGACTGCCGCCAAAGCGGTCAAAGAATCATATAAATATAACGCCGGGATGCCAACAGTGCTCACCACCGCATTTAAATATTTTTTTATTTCAAAAATATAGCTTTGCGCGGATGAAATTTCTTCAAATAGATAGCAAAGCATCAGCTTTTGTAAGCAGAAAAAATATAAACCAAAAAAGTCATTTGCTTCCCGAAGATGAGACAGTAATTCGGTTTCCTGTAAAGCCGATCCAGATAAAATATACGGATATTCTGCTTGCCCCAGCAAATTTAACATCGACTGCCAATGGATGCGGCACCAATTAGCGGCGATCGCTTGATTTAATTGGGCCAAGGCGTTGCAGTAAGCCCGCACTTGTGGCTCCAAACTTGTCAGAGTTTGACCAGACCAAAAAGAATTCAGACAAAAATTGTGAGCGCTATATCCCGCAGCTTCTAACTGACCGACTTCCAGGGATCTCACATAGCTTTCTTGAAGAATTGGCAGGGTTTCTTTAGTGTGGAATTTGCGGTGTACGGTGAATACACCGGCAATGTTTAATACCTCTGGTTTGGTGGACTTGGCATCTAGTTTATCCACGAGTTTAAGTGCCAAATGAGCAAATTTTACGCCAGTATCTACCTGTTTCCAGAAATTATGAACAATTATACTATAGCAGACATAACCAAAAGCTGATTCGGGAATATTGCCATATTGAATCGAAAGCTTAACCGATAAAGAAGTTAGTAAGGGATACAAGAGAAAATTAGAAAAATAAGCCGCCGGAATCACGCTATTGGCAATTTGGAGCGTCGCAATTTTTTCCCGATCGGTCATTATGGGTAAGTTAAGCAAATCTTCAATATCCCGATCGCCAATTAATTTAGTAATTTCTGCGGTGACAACTTCCGTGTCTTTTAGGGTCAGCGGTTCGGGAAAATTAACTCCTAATTTTCTTAATAACTCTTGGGCAATGTCCGTCGCTTCTTTCAGTTTAGTTTGGGCAATCTTGGCTTTAATTTGAATTTTGTAAACATGAACTTGGTCTAGCAGTGATTGACTGTGGTGAATTACTAGATCGATGAATTTTTCCATAGCATCCAAGTCACCACAGAGCCAAGATATGTCTGTCAAATTATTATGAAAACCCAGAGTCATGTCATAGTGTCTTTGCCAAGCATTTTCCCCTAGCAAAGATAACCCAATTTCGGCATATTCACGCGCCGATTGATAAGCGTTTGCATCCCGGGCTTTTCCGCAAGCAATCAAATTCAGTTGGGCTAATTCATCTCGTTCTGATTGGTCGGCGATTAAGGTAATTCCATAGTTTAATTGATTCAAGAGGTTAAAAATCTGCTCCTCTCTGTCTAGGGGTGAAAGGTTTTGCTGCACCACTTGTCCAATGTGGTAATGGGTTGCTGCTTTTTCCCCATCGGGAATTAGAGAATAAGCTGCTTGTTGAATGCGATCGTGACTAAATTGATAGGATTGAATCAGTAAGTCTCGATCTAATTCACCACGGGAAACAATCAAATTTTGATTCAGCGCAATTTTTAACTCTTGAAAAATTTCTTGGGGCGATCGCTGAGTAATCCAGTTCAGCAATGTTAAGTCAAATTCGGCTCCCCAACAAGCCGCTAGAGATAAAATATTCTGGGTAATGGGGGGTAATTCTTGCAATTTACTCACCATTAATTCTACCACATTATCCGTAATTTTTCTGGCTTTTATGGCGGCAATTTTCCATCGCCAAATTCTTGTTTTACTGTTAAATAGAATTAATTTTTTTCGATATAAAGCTTGGAAAAATTCATTAACAAAAAAAGGATTGCCTCCGGTTTTTTCTAAGACTAAATCGGCTAACTCACTCACCTGTTCGGGTGGTTGTTTTAGGGTATCGCTGATTAAATAAGCAATTTGATTTAGGGGTAACGGTTGTAAAGTAATTTGATTAATTACCGGATGACTCTGGCGAACTTTTTCCAGAGTCATCCGTAAAGGATGTCCGGCCTTTACTTCATTATCTCGATACGCTCCTAAAAGGAATAGATATTTATTTTCTCCGTCTGTTTGTCCGTCAATTAAGAGTCTTTCTAGTAGTTGCAAGCTGGCAATATCCGCCCATTGCAAATCGTCAATAAATAGGGTTAAGGGATGGTCTTGAGTACAGAAAACTCTGATAAAATTGCCGAAGATAAGGTTAAACCGATTTTGCGCTTCGTTGGGTTCTAAAGCCGGAACAGAAGGTTGTTTGCCGATGATTAATTCTACTTCGGGAATTACATCAATAATAATTTGTCCGCTGGCGCCTAAGCCTTGCAATAATTTTTCTCGCCAGACTTGCAATTGTGCCTCAGTTTCCCCTAATAGTTGATCGATTAATCCGCGAAATGCAGCAACGATCGCCGAATAGGGAATATTGCGTTGAAATTGGTCGAATTTACCCGAAATAAAATAGCCGCGCCGAGCGGTAATCGGTTTAAAAAGTTCTTGGACTAACGATGATTTGCCAACCCCGGAATATCCGGCGACTAGCATGAGTTCTACTCCCCTATTTTCACGGGTCAGGGTGGACGCAGGAGGACTCGCTACGCGATCGAAGGCTTCTAGTAAGGTGGCAATTTCTGCTTCCCGTCCGTAGAGTTTTTGGGGAATTTGAAAGCGATCGCAAATATCTTCTTGCCCCAAAGAGAAAGATTCAATATTTCCCGTTGCTTCTAGTTGTTGACGACAAATTGCTAAATCCGCTTTCAAACCCTCAGCACTTTGATAGCGTTGTTCGGCATTTTTTGCCATTAATTTCATCACGATATTGGCAATAACTTGGAGAATTTGTTCTTGGTTATTGGTTATTCGTTGTTGGTTATTCGTTATTCCTTGCTGACTGCATAAGAGATTTGCTAATTCCCTGATTCCAAAAACCGGAGGCATTTTTGCAATATGACAATGGACTAATTCCAAGGGGTCGGTCGCTTCAAAGGGCAATTTTCCGGTCAGCATTTCATAGAATGTCACCCCCAAAGAATAAAAATCGGTGCGATAGTCTAAACCCCGATTCATTCTGCCGGTTTGTTCCGGGGAAATATAAGCCAGAGTCCCTTCTAAAATATGGGGATTTTTCAGAGGGGGGTTTTCCCGACTCAGTTGGGTGGCGATGCCAAAATCAATAATTTTGAGTTCTTTGGTTTCGGCATTTACTACGATATTTGCGGGATTAATATCTTTGTGAATAATATTAGCGGCGTGAATTTGGCCTAAACTTTCGCTAATCGCGATCGCCAGGTCTAAAAATTCTTTCAATGGGAGTGTTTCCTGCTCTTCCAGAAATTGTTTGAGAGAAATTGCCCCAAAGTCTTCAAAGGCGATCGCATAGCTTCTTTGCCATTGTTCCAGGCTATAAGCTTTGATTACTCCGGGAGAGTCTATCTGGCAAGCGAGATGGTATTCTTGTTTGTAGCGGCGAATTTGCTCCGATGTCGGATATTCTTGATCGAGAAATTTGAGAATCACCGATTGGCGATCTTCAACTCTGCGAGCCCGATAAACTCGCGAGTTCTCGCTATGATGAATCTGAACAAAATTTTCGTATCCAGCAAGTGTAACCATAAAAATAACGTAGGGGAATTTAACCAGTAATATCTTTTTTGTAATTTCTAAAATAAGATATCGATCGGTATGGCATTGAATCGGAAAATATCAAATTTATTCGGACGATGGCTTACCCTGGCGATCGGCAACGCAGTAGCGGCATTAGGAGATCCGGATCCGGCTGAAACAGCCAGCATCTCGCGATCGCCCACCTCTTCCAGTTCAATCGGTTCTACGCTGCCAGATTCCATAATTGCGTCTACCAGGGGGTTCTGTCAAGACGGCAGAACCTCACCCAAAGCCTAAGAAACCCGCTTTCTTGCGTCAACCTTTGCCGAAGACTCTTTCCTAAAATAGAAACCGGGTTTCTGGGTTAACCCTGAGAATCACCGCAGGGCGAAGCATGACCGTATTCAATTTAATATTCTAAGCAATAATTTATCTGCCGGAATGCTTCGCCCCTACAGGTATCTGTGATTTAGGTTTCTTACGTCAGCCTTTGCGATAAACTCATTCATAAAATAGAAACCGGGTTTTTGGGTTAAAAAATAATGATTGTCACCGACGATGCCAAGAATTTACTTTCAGACTTAATTCGGCGATTTGCCCACCGAGTTGATTATTTGGCCATTCGCCTAGAAGCCGCAGAAGGCACCGATATCTTTTTGCGCGGGGAAAAGATTGAAACCCTCAGCGAAGGGGTGTCCACTGGGGGACAAGTTCGGGCTTGTTACAAGGGAGGCTGGGGTTTTGCCAGTTTCAATAATTTGGAACATATCCAAGCCAGAGTGGAAGAAGCGATCGCTGCTGCCCGGTTGGTCGGGGATGACACCACCTGTCTGGCTTATGTGCAGCCCGTGGTCGCCAGTTATAATTTACCCATGAGTGGCACCAACCCCAGAACTTTGCCGCTGTTGGCGAAAAAGCAACTATGCGATCGCTACAGCGAAATCCTCCATAGCGTTGACCCTCGGATCGCCACCACTTCCGTCCGCTATGGGGACATTTCCCAGCGAATTATCCTCGCCACCTCGGACGGCACCTTATTAGAACAATCTTGGGTAGACATGGAAATGCGCTTTGCCGCCACCGCCCGCGACGGAGAAATGGTGCAAACCGGGCGAGAAACCACCGGATCCAGGCAGGGTTACGAAGACCTGACCAACTTGGATCGGCAAGTGCGCGGCGCTGCGGAAAGGGCGGTGAATGCCTTATCCTTACCTCCAGTTAAAGGCAACACCTACACCGTAGTGATTGACCCTATTCTCTCCGGTTTATTTGTTCACGAAGCCTTTGGCCATCTTTCCGAAGCGGATATGGCTTATGAAAACCCCGATTTATTAGAAGTAATGACCTTGGGGCGGCGGTTTGGCCCAGAGGACTTGCAAATTTTTGATGGGGCAGCCCCAGAAGGGCATCGCGGCAGCTACCTCTATGACGATGAAGGCACCCCAGCCACTACTACTCAATTAATTAAGGATGGGGTATTAGTGGGCAGGCTACATTCCCGCGAAACTGCCGGGAAACTGGATGAAACCCCTACCGGCAATGCCCGGTGTTTGAATTATCACTATGCGCCCATTGTGAGAATGACGAATACTTGGATTGCCCGTGGTAAAACTCCCGCAGCAGATTTATTTAGTGATATTTCCGAGGGGGTCTATGCGCGAAATTGGTTAGGAGGCATGACCAACGGGGAAATGTTCACCTTTACGGCTGGGGAAGCGTGGATGATTAGAAATGGTCAACTCGCGGAACCCGTGCGGGATGTCACCCTTTCCGGCAATGTGTTCAGCACTTTGGCAGATATAGAAGCGATCGGGGATGACTACTATTGGGATGAGTCCGGGGGTTGTGGCAAAGGCGGCCAAAGTGGTTTACCCGTAGGCTGTGCGGGGCCGAGTCTCCGCATTAGCAACGTAGTAGTCGGTGGAGAAGCGGTGGATTAAGCCCAAGAAACCCGGTTTCTTTCCTCAACCTTTGTGCTAAGAAACCCGGTTTCTTGCGTCAACCTTTGCCGAAGACTTAAACTAAAATAGAAACCGGGTTTCTGGGTTTTCCTGAGTTAACTCCCAGCCTAAGAAACCCGGTTTCTTTCCTCAACCTTTGCCGAAGACTTAAACTAAAATAGAAACCGGGTTTCTGGGTTAAGAGAACCACCGTAGGGCGAAGCATTCCGGTAGTCAAATTAATATTTTAAGCAATAATGTATCTGCCGGAATGCTTCGCCCCTACAATATTTTAAGCAATAAATAAAAAGCTGTCATTCCCGCGAAAGCGGGAATCCATAGATTTTTGCGGGTTAACAAACTGATTCTCATCATCTTTAATCAGATAGCGAACCAGAATATTTGTATCAACTGCGATCGCTTGCCCCCTCTAAAATAGCAAGTTCCATTTCTTCGACAGTTGCTTTTTTGATTCCTGGACGATGTAAAATTCCCGATAAATCGTCCACAGAAACATTCAGGGCAATGATTTTCACTTGACCTTCTTCATCAATCACAAAATCAATTTTATCCCCTACCCTGAGTTTAAGGTATTCTTGAATTTCTTGGGGAATAGCAATTTGTCCGGTATCAGTAACAGTTGTGCTGGGCATAAGTTTTTTTACCTGTTTTTACTTTAATCATAGCAGCTAAAAAACCCGGTTTCTTGCGTCAACCTTTGCCGAAGACTTAAACTAAAATAGAAACCGGGTTTCTGGGTTTTCCTGGGTTAACCAACAACAACAGGGAAGCAGGGGAGCGGGGGAGCAGGGGAGCCCGCCATCAGCAGGGGAGCCCGCCATCAGCAGGGGAGCCCGCCATCAGCAGGGGAGCAGGGGAGAGAGTTTTCCTCTTTCCTCCAACCACCAACAAACAACAAACAACAAACAACCAACAACCAACAACCAACAACAAACAACAAACAACCAACAACCATTAACTAATCATCAGGAAACTGCCAACAGGAAATACGCTCAATATTTCTGCTGCCACATTCGGGACAAAGATTATCCTCGGAAGAATCAACCCACTCAGCCTCGCAATTGCGACAATGACAAAAAATATTATTTCTATTAGCAACTGCTAAATTTTTTCGCCACTCTTCTAACTCTTCCGTAGTAAATAATACAGAATTTACTTCCATGAAAATATCCCCCTGTTTAAATCATCTTTAATTCATCTTTAATTCATATTTAAATCAATCATGGACTGTGCCATCAGGCATAATCGTCCCTTGTAAATTCGCCTCTTTCAGAATTGTCCGAGTTAAATCCGCATGAGTCAGATCCGCATTACACAAAATTGCCCCAGTTAAATCCGCATAACTCAGGTCGGCACCGCGCAAACTTGCCCCGGTTAAATCCGTTTCCCAATAATCCGGTTCCTTGCCCACAGTCAAATTTGCCCGACAAAGTTTTGCCCCATCTAAATTCGCTTCCACCAGCAGGGCCCCGCGCAAATTGGCATAGCATAAATCTGCCCCGCTTAAAATCGCTTGACTTAAATCCGTGCGGTGTTCTAAACTCGGTCGTAAATCCGTCTCAAACAGAAAGGCATCTTTGAGAATCGCGCTTTGAAAATTAACCCCACATAAACTAGCTTTACTGAAATTTGCTGCGTGACAATTTGCCCGCACTAAATAACCGCCACTCATGTCTACATCTCGGAAAATCGCCTCAGATAAGTCCGCGTCACTAAAATCTGTTCCCCAGAGAATGGCTTCACTCAGATTTGCTTTGCGGAAAATTCCCTGATTAAAGTGAGTTTTCCCCAGTCTCGCTTGCCGTAGATCCGCTTGAGTAAAATCGACGTTTTGTAACTGTTGGTTGAGAATTTCCGCTTCCCGCAGGTCTACTCGTTGAAACGTCCGTTCTCCTTGGGCATATTGTTGCAGAATGTCATTAAGGTTCATATTATTCCCAGTTCAATGTTGTGAACAACGTTATTTTACTAGGATTATGTGCTTAAAGAACGTAGAACGTAGGGTGTGTTAGGCTGGCAACTAACTTTGACATCAACAATTAACCTCTATTCCAGCCGTAACGCACCATGCGGAGGGTGTGGGGGGAAGCCGCCGTCGTGTAGGGTGTAGGTGTAGGGTGTGTTAGGCTGGCAACTAACTTTGACATCAACAATTAACCTCTATTCCAGCCGTAACGCACCATGCGGAGGGTGTGGGGTGTAGGGTGTAGTAGGGTGTAGGGTGTAGGGTGTAGGGTGTAGGGTGTAGTAAAATATGCCTGCCCACCCGAAGAATGTTAGGGGCTGTTGGATGAATTTTTGAAATTGGTATTAAAAATGCAACATTAGACAAGCACTCTTGTCTAATTGACAATAATTTAAGATAATTGAGCAAAAAATTACCCCATTCGAGGATTTATGAATGGGGAATTGATTTCGGATATTTACAAATCTGAAGCGTAGAATAAAAACGTTGATTTGATGTTAGTCCGCCCATTGGGTTTTTTTGCAAGGTTCTCCTTCAAATGGTTGAACACCGACCACGGGATACATATCATCACTGGGGGCAAAAATCCGTGCCACTGCTTCAGACAGGTATTGCATCATGTTGGAAACAGACTTAGAGATATTCATAGCCATCTCCTGACTATTTTTGGTCAATTAACTTTGATACTTTTAGGTTAAACTAAAATCTGCTTTTGTAAATAGGTTTGCAATGTTTTGTATTAGAAGTTATAAAATCTCAATACTTTTCGGCTGTTTTGGGTATAAAACCGTCTAAGTCTATGTAAAATTGCTTAGATAACTGAGGAAATTCGTTACATTTCTTTACATAATTGATAATTGATAATTGATAATTGATAATTGATAATTGATGGTTATAAAAAAATCAGCCATCAACCACCAACAAAAGAATCCCTACCCACCAACCATCAACAGCCAACAACCACCAACCACCAACAAACAACAACAAACAACAGCCAACAACCACCAACCACCAACCACCAACAAACAACCACCAACAAACAAAGAATCCCTACCCAACAAACAACCACCAACAAACAACCACCAACCACCAACCACCAACCACCAACTATCAACTATCAACGATCAATTTTGGTAGAATCTACTATAATTAAAAACATTGAACCCAGGAGCGACAAGATATGGCAATTGACAGTGAAGGGAATTATATCCCCCGGCCAAAGTCGATTGAGATGATGGGAGATAATCCACAATTGAATATTACTCCAGAGGATTACTGCCTGTTGACGGATCTGTATCAGTTAACGATGGCCGCTTGCTATGTCGGGGAAAGTTTGGCCGATCGCCCCGCCAGTTTTGAGTTATTTGCCCGCCGCTTACCGTCCGGCTTTGGCTATGCGATCGCGATGGGTTTGGAACAGGCGATCGAATATCTGGAAAAATTCCGGTTTCAGGAGGATCAGATTGATGCGCTGCAAGCAACGGGAATTTTCGCCAATGCCCCAATCCAGTTTTGGTCTTTGTTAGAGTCGGGCAAGTTTACCGGGGATCTGTGGGCTGTGCCCGAAGGGACCGCAGTGTTTGCCAATGAACCGTTCTTACGGGTGGAGGCCCCTCTGTGGCAGGCGCAAATTGTGGAAACATATCTATTATGTACCCTAAATTATCAAACTCTGATTGCGACGCGGGCGGCGCGGTTGCGAGATGTGGCGGGACCAGAGGCGATGTTGTTGGAGTTTGGCAGCCGACGGGCTTTTAGTCCCCAGGCTTCTTTGTGGGCAGCGCGGGCGGCTTTGGCGGGAGGTTTGGATGCTACGTCTAATGTGTTGGCTTCTTTGAAATTAGGCCGTAAGCCAGCGGGGACGATGGCCCATGCTTTGGTGATGGCTTTGACCGCTTTGGAAGGCAGCGAGATGCAAGCTTTTCGGGTGTTTCATACTTATTTTCCCGGTGCGCCGTTGTTGATTGATACTTACGATACCCTGAATGCGGCGAGTCAGTTGGCAGAACGGGTGAAGCAAGGTGAGGTGGAGTTAGCGGGGGTGCGTTTGGATTCTGGGGATTTGGTGGAGTTGTCCCAGAAGGTGCGATCGCTGTTGCCAGAGGTGCCAATTCTGGCTAGTGGAGATTTGGATGAGTGGGAAGTTGCCCGGTTAAAGTCAGCGGGCGCTTGCATTGATGGCTATGGGTTTGGCACTCGCTTGGTGACGGGAGATCCGGTGAATGGGGTCTATAAGTTAGTGGAGATTAATGGTATCCCGGTGATGAAGCACTCTAGTGGCAAACCCAGTTATCCCGGACGCAAGCAAATATTTCGCCGATTTCGGGATGGGGCAGTTGAATGCGATCGCCTGGGTTTGATGACTGAAGACCCGCTACCGGATGAAGTGCCGTTATTGCAACAAGTTTTTCAAGGAGGATATCGAGTTTCGTTAGCAGAAACCTTGGAAGAAATTAGTAGTCGGACGAGTAATTCTGTAGCCGCTTTGCCGGATACGGCCCGTCAGCTAGAAAACCCCATTTCTCCTCCGGTAAAAATTTCTGAACAGTTGCAAGCTTTGACCGAGAAAACTAAACAAAATCCCAAATAGTTATTGGTTATTGGTTAGTGGTTAGTGGTTAGTGGTTATTGATGCAAATAACCAACAACAAATAACAAATAACATGGTAATTAAATATGGGAAAAATTGCTTTATTTGGCACTAGCGCCGATCCGCCGACTAGAGGACATGAAAAAATTTTGATTTGGTTAGCGGATCGCTTCGATCGCGTGGCAGTTTGGGCTGCGGATAACCCTTTGAAATCTGGGCAAACCCCCCTAGAACATCGGTTAGCGATGATGCGGTTATTGATTGCTGAGTTGGCAATTTCTCGAAGTAATTTGGGGTTTTATCCCGAAATTAGTCACCCCCGAACTATTGAGACAGTTCAGCGATCGCGCAAAATTTGGCCGAATGATTCCTTTACCTTAGTGGTTGGTTCAGATTTAATTGCCCAATTGCCCCGCTGGTATCGGGCTGAGGAATTATTGCCACAAGTAGATATTTTAGTTGTGCCTCGTCCCGGATATGCAGTAGATAATGAACAAGTAAAAAAGATTCAAGACCGAGGCACTTTTGTCAGCATTGCCCATGATTTACAAGTCCCGGCAGTTTCTTCCACGGAATATCGGCAAAGGGGCAATGCTAACCCGGTAATTCCCGCAGCAATTGAAGCCTATATTCAACGGGAAAACTTGTACAAATATCAAAATATTACGGCATATTACAGCAAATAATGGCAGCACCTATAGAAAACCCTCTGCGATCGATTTATCAGCGCCCACCCACATTACCCACAACGCCAAAAGCGAACTTTAAAGTGGGTGTGGATAATGCAATTTTCTCCGTGGATATGACCCAAAATCGTTTATTAGTTTTGTTGGTCATGCGAGAACGAGAACCGTTTTTAGGTAAGTGGAACTTACCCCGAACTCTGGTGAGAGAACCGGAATCTTTAGAAGAAGCAGCTTACAGAATTTTATCCGCCAAAATTCGGGTAAAAAACCTCTATTTAGAGCAATTATATACTTTCGGCGGCCCTGGAAGAGACCCCCGTGAGTTAACCCAACCGAGTCAGCGGTATTTATCGGTGAGTTACTTTGCTTTAGTCCGTTTTGAAGAAGCAGAATTAATTAGTACCGGGGGACGGGGAATTGCTTGGTATCCTCTGGATGAATTGCCAGAATTAGCCTTTGACCATCAGGAGATTTTGCAGTATGGTCATCGGCGACTTCGCAATAAGTTAGAGTATAGCCCGATCGCCTTTGAAGTGTTACCAGAATTATTTACGTTAAGCGATGTTTATCAACTTTATACCACTGTTTTAGGAGAAAATTTTGCCGATTATTCTAACTTTAGAAGTCGCTTATTAAAACTAGGCTTTTTAGAAGAAACTGGCTTAAAAGCTTCTCGTGGTGCGGGGCGTCCGGCGACGCTGTATCGCTTCGACCCAGAAGCATTTGCCCCTTTAAAAGATAAACCTTTAGTGTTTATTTAATGAAAAACAAACAGGGAATATATCAATCATTTTTCCAACTAATTATGTTAACATAAAACATTGCTTAATCAACAACCAACAACCAACAACCAACAACCAACAAACAACAAAGAACAATCAACAAAGAACAATCAACAATCAACAAACAACAAACAATATGAAAATTGCGATCGCTCAACTCAATCCGACCATTGGAGACTTAACCGGCAACGCCCAAAAAATTCTCCAAGCGGCTGAACAAGCTGCCCAAGTAGGAACTCGATTATTACTCACTCCCGAACTTTCTTTATGTGGTTATCCTCCCAGGGATTTACTATTACAGCCGAGTTTTATTCAGGCAATGTTAAAACAACTGAAAACTCTGGCTAATCAATTACCAGCATCCCTGGGAGTTTTAGTGGGGGCAGCCCAAGAAAATGCCCAAGCGAGTATCACCGGAGGCAAGCCACTATTTAATAGTATTTTTTGGTTAGAAAATGGCCAAATTAAACAAGTATTTCATAAGCGACTGTTGCCCACTTATGATGTATTTGATGAATATCGCTATTTTGAACCGGGAAATCAGGCTAATGTTTTTAATTTAACCGACAAATTAGACGGCAGCGATCTAAAAATTGGTGTCACTATTTGCGAAGATTTGTGGAATGATGAGGAGTTTTGGGGCAAACGGCAATATCCTTGTAATCCCATTGCCGACTTAGCCCAAGAAAAGGTGGATTTAATGATTAATTTATCCGCTTCTCCTTATACAGTAAATAAGCAAAAAATCCGGGAAGCTATGCTGCGGCACGCGGCGCAAAGATATCAGACTCCGATAATTTATGTCAACCAAGTAGGTGGCAATGATGATTTAATTTTTGATGGGTACAGTGTGGCGTTTAATCCCTCTGGGGAAATGGTCTTTCGGGCTGGGGCTTTTCAACCGGATTTAATTACCATAGAATGGAATAAAAGCCAAAAGTCTTTACATTCACTACAGTCAAGTTCCCAATTAAACTCTGTGGAATTAGCCCCAAATAGTGAAGATGAGGAAATTTTTGCTGCCTTAGTTTTAGGGGTGAAAGATTATGCCCAAAAATGTGGGTTTTCTCAGGCATTGCTTGGCTTAAGCGGGGGAATTGATTCATCTTTAGTAGCGGCGATCGCTGCTGCTGCATTAGGGTCAGAAAATGTCCTGGGAGTGCTCATGCCATCTCCCTACAGTTCCGATCATTCCATTACCGATTCCTTAAAATTAGCGGCAAATCTGGGGATTAAAACTCATACGTTAAAAATTGCTGATTTAATGGCAGATTATGATAAATCTCTTGGGGGTTTATTTGCGGGTTGCGAGCGTGATGTCACGGAAGAAAACCTGCAATCACGGATTCGCGGCAACTTGTTAATGGCGATCGCCAACAAATTTGGTTACTTGCTGCTTTCCACTGGCAATAAATCAGAAATGGCCGTGGGTTACTGCACTCTCTACGGCGACATGAATGGTGGTTTAGCCGTCATTGCGGATGTACCAAAAACGCGAGTTTATTCTATCTGTCACTGGTTAAATCAATGTCCTGAAATAATTAGTCATCATCAGGGCAAAAACACCGGAGAAATTATCCCGGAAAATGTCTTAACCAAAGCCCCCAGCGCCGAACTCAAACCGGGGCAAGTGGATCAAGATTCTCTGCCTGCTTATGACATTTTAGATGATATCCTGCATCGGTTAATAGAAAAGCACGAATCAGAAGCAGAAATTGCGGCTGCGGGACATAACTCAGAAACGATCGCCCGTGTGGTCAAATTGCTGACTCGTGCGGAATTTAAACGCCGTCAAGCCCCTCCAGGATTAAAAGTCACCGATCGCGCTTTTGGGACTGGTTGGCGGATGCCCATTGCGGCCAAAGTAGTCAAAGGATAATTCGTAGGTTGGGTTGACGAAGGAAACCCAACATTAGACAATTCTGGCTTTCATTATCAAAAGCCCCCCTTAAAAAGGGGAGTTGAGGGTATCGATCGGTTATTTTGCCAGAATTGTCTAATAGATGAAGATGAGAAGCTGAATTTACGCTAAACTAAAAGAAAAATTCAAATTATCACCCAATTACCCAGGCTAAACCAATCAAGGAGAAACACCCATGAAATTCATTAGCCCCAAAACCGACTTTGCCTTTAAAAAAATCTTTGGTTCCAGCGATAGCAAGGATATTCTCATCAGTTTCTTAAATGCCTTAATCTATGATGAACAACCAACCATCAAAGATTTAGAAATCATCGACCCTTATAACTCCCGACCCATCGTGGATTTAAAAGATAGTTATCTGGATGTGAAAGCGGTCTTAAACAATGGGTCAACGGTGATTATTGAAATGCAACTGCTTTATGTGGGAGCCTTTGAAAAAAGAGTAGTTTATAATCTGGCGAAAACCTATGGGAATCAACTGGAGTCCGGCGCCCGATATTCTCAACTTAAGCCGGTGATTGCCCTGACAATTACTGACTTTATTATGTTTAAAAATAGCCCGGAAGTGATTAGCAAGTTTTCCTTTAAAGAAGACCGGGCTTTATTTGATTACCCTAATCAAGAACTGAAAATGGTGTTTGTGGAGTTGCCGAAATTTAATAAGACTCTAGAAGAGATAGACCATTTAGCGGAAAAGTGGATTTATTTTCTTAAAGAAACCCCAAATTTACAAGTGATTCCCCCGAAAATGGCCGAAGTACCGGAACTGGATAAAGCGCTAAACATTGCCAATCGAGCGAATGTCAGTCTCACGGAATTAGAAGAAATGCAAAAACGAGAAATGTGGATTGAAGATCGTCGGGGTGAAATTACTTTTGCCAAAGAGCAAGGACTAGCTGAAGGACTAGCTGAAGGACTAGCTGAAGGACTAGCTGAAGGACTAGCTGAAGGACTAGCTGAAGGACGCTTAGAAGGACGCTTAGAAGGACGCTTAGAAGGACAAATGGGTTTAATATTACGTCTACTTGAACGGCGATTTGGGGAAGTGTCGGAAAACGCGATCGCACAAATTCAGCAGTTATCTGTTGACCAATTAGCAGAACTGGCGATCGCTATTTTAGACTTGCATAACCTAGAGGATTTATCCCAGTGGTTGCAGCAAAAATTAAGCCGTTGAAACCACCAGGAATCATCCTCAAAAAATCACGTTATTTTCCGAGGAAAATTACTATGGATCTACAATCGAACCCATAAATAAAATAGTCCCGGTTTCATTATCCCGAATTGCCGAGAAAAATGGGCGATCGACCACCATTTGAAATGGCGGTGGTGGCATGGAAGTGGCGACAATTCCCACAGAAGTTGATGCCGCTGCTTCTGTGCCTTCTTCGTTCACTTCAAGAAAAGTTTTATGCTTCACTTGAGAAATATAAGCATCTTCAGCGGTAATGCCAGAAAAGTCCGCTTTTTCTGGGTCAAAAGCTACTTCCATGCCTAAACTTTTCAGAGTTTCATTCAACACCATTTCATACTCTAATTGGAAGCGAGGCAAAGTAATAGAACCGGGGACAAGTCTAAACTGATTCAGCCATTGTTCCCAATTTTCAGCGGTTAGATTTTCATAAAAGCTGGCTAGAGTGACATTAGGTTTGGGTAGAAAAACATAGAAACTCCAGCGTCCTTCACCGTAGGGAAGACTGACCGCTTGAAAAGTATCGGTTTCATAATAACGATAATCCCCGAATTGATTCATTAATGGGTGCTGTTTCGTGCTACCATCGAGTAAGGTAAATGCAGCCTCTTTGGTGGCATCTTTAGCAAAGGGTTTTGCCCACAGTCCTTTAAAATAGACCGCATTAATCAGAAACATAATTTGATTCGGGTCAACTTCATCGACAATTTTTTCTATTTTATCGTTAGTATTGGTTTTTACCCAATTGTTAATTGTCAAAATTGACTCAGGGTCGTTAAAGTCTAGCTGACTTAATTCAGCGCTGTATGATTCCGCGACTCTTTGGATAAAATCCGGTAAAAAAGCGGTGGTTTTGTTTAACCACAGAGAGTTGGCAATATTTACTTGCACTTTTGGGTCTGCGGTAGCCAAGGATTTTTGTAAATTACTATGACCTTGGTTGACTTGTTCTAAGGGAATGTTGGCAATTTCCAAAGTATTAGCGATCGCGCTTTGGGTTTCTGCTTTTGCCCCGTTATAGGTCATAGACAATGCGGCATTAATACTCGCGGGAGAAATAAAAATATTCTCATTCGCTTTTTGCCGATAAAGTTCCGTAAAAAGTTTAAAGCCAAACCGAGTATTTGCGAGAATCACTGGGTTGACTTCTGTGGCATTCATCGTCATTGTCGGTTGAGCCGGAACAACTTCTTGGGTAGTTGGTTGACTGCTACAACTGGCGACTAATAAATTTAGAATGGCCAAACCTGTCACCGCCGTTAAAATAAGTTTCATTTGTCTACAAAAGTAAGTTTTCAAGAATAAACCCGGTTTCTTGGGTCAGCCTTTGCCAAAAACCAAGTAGGGGCGAGCAAGCGAATCGCCCCTACTAGAAACCGGGTTTCTGGGTTCAGCGAGTCCTTAAATATCTCTACGATAGCGTAATCACCGTCACTTCCGGGGGACAAAATAGGCGACCGGGGAAATAAGTGCCTAAACCGCGATTTACATAGAGAAAATTTTGGTTAATTTGATGTAAGCCCTGACTCCATTCCCAATGACGGATCATTTTATGCGGTTTTTTATCGATTAAGGACAGGCAACGGTCTAAAGGTTCGGGAATCATCTGACGAATTTTTGTCAACTGAGGCGCTAAGGGACCAATTCTGGGTAAGACAATTTGCCCTCCGTGGGTGTGACCGGAAAGTTGTAAATCAATCCGCCATCGAGACATCATCGCAGCCGTATCAGGATGGTGGGACAGGACGATGCGCGGAACTTGTTCCGGGATATGGGGAAACACCGCTTTGGGGTTGAATTCACCAGAGTAAAGGTCTGCCATACCGACTAAGGCTAAACCGTCACCAAGGGGATAAACGATTTGGTTCCATAAGACCTGAATCCCAATACTTGTCAGGGCTTGAATTATTTCGGTTCGGGATTCGTTTGGTTTAATATCATGGTTGCCTAAGATGGCATAAATTCCCGCGCTACTTTCTAAATGTTTGAGTCCCTGGACTAAATGATAAATTGAGTCTGATTTATAAGTGACATAATCGCCGGTCAGGAGCACTAAGTCCGGTTTGGCTGCATTGCTGGCGGCGATCGCCTCAAAGAGTAGCTGTTCTGAAAGTCCCCAATCTTCATAATGAAAGTCCGATAATTGCACCAGTTTAGTGCCTTTGAGGGATTCTGGCAGATGGGAAATGGGAATATTTAATCGTTCAATTGTTAACGATCCAGTGAAAAATTTATGCATAACTGGAATCACCGGCGAGATCGGATTTCCGTTGGGGCAAATCTGCTCTAAAGAAGGATTTACCCCAACGGAAATACCCGGCCACATTAGTTCTACTGGGAAAAATTTCCCTGATTAATTGTACTCAGATGGTTAACGGATCTGTCTGTTAATTGACTAATTCATCTTCAGCAGAGTGACGGAAGATTTTGCCTAACATAAACTGCGGCGGGAACTGCGGCGGAAATGCTTCCGGCACCCGATCGCCAACGGCATCTGGTGGTTGAACGCAAATCGCCGTTTGCTTAATTCCCGGAAGGCGGCGACTCACTTCATTTTGGATGCGATCGCTGCGGGCAATCAGTTTTTCTAACACTTCCAGGGAAGGTGCGACGATAAACAAAGTATTTTCTCCTAGCGGAGAAGGGGCAATTCCCAAAATGCATTCACTTAAAAGCGCTTGGGTCGAATAGTCAAACGACTCACACAAGCGCTTAAACAATGTTTTGTAGAAGGATTCCGAGAGATCGCGATTCTCCGAGGCGGATCCGTCGCGGGAATCGTCAAAAGTAGGATGAAATAACATAATCGATTCTGCAATAGAGACTCTTTGAGTCTCGGAAAAAATCTTCCTCACAATTATTTTAACTATTTTCTCACCAATTTTAAAGAGAAATATTGTCAAATTTATCATATTTAGCTGACAAATCTAGGGTTGAGGCGATCGCTGTCATCATTGAATGTGACTCAAATCACTACGGTAATTGTTTAACAATTATTAGTCATCAGTATGAGTAACCAAATTTTTAACCAAGCGAGGCAAAACTAAGCCGGAAAAATTGATTTTTCTGATGATAATCAGCCTAAATGAGTTGCTTTTATAAACCATATTGTAACGACTTGCCAAACCGGGCGGCGATCGCATTGCTAAACTAAAAACTATATCGTTTACCGAAATAATACCAAAGATGAGCATATGTTTACGAAACATTTCCTTGAACAAACCGAACCGCCGCGCTCTCCCAGGGAAACCCTGCCCACCATGTACGATTTACCTAGCGAAAATCCGGAGGAACCTGGTTTGCCCGACGAATTTCACGATTTTCAGCCGGAACTTCTACGTTTGACCTTTAAACCCGCTAACTATTCTCCAGAGACAATATTTTGCGGTAGTGATATGAACTTGTACTACGATCTCTATCACACTAACTGGTACAAACGCCCTGATTGGTTTGGGGTCGTGGGAGTTTCTCGACTATATGAAGAACAAGATTTGCGGCTGAGTTATGTAATTTGGCAAGAAGGAGTCAGCCCGTTTGTGGTCGTAGAATTACTCTCTCCCGGCACCGAAGATGAGGACTTGGGTGAAAACCAAACTCGTCAAACTCAACCCCCGTCTAAATGGGAAGTATATGAGCAGATTTTACGAATTCCTTATTATGTAGTGTTCAGTCGCTACACGAATCAACTGCGAGCTTTTGTCAATACCGGCGGCGAATACCAAGAATTAGACCTGAAGCAATCAAGGGTCTGGATGCCCCAATTGCAAATTGGCTTGGGTTTGTGGTTGGGAGAATATGCGGGCATTAACCGTTTGTGGTTGCGTTGGTATGATGCCCTGGGAAATTGGATTCCCACGGAGGCTGAAGCGGCTAATCTGGAAGCTACGGCGGCCAAGCAAGAAGCTACGGCGGCCAAGCAAGAAGCTACGGCGGCCAAGCAAGAAGCTACGGCGGCCAAGCAAGAAGCGGAACAGCAGCGCCAACGGGCGGAAGAGGCGGAATCGCGAGCTCGGGCACTTGCCCAAAAATTAAAAGAATTGGGCTTTTCTGAGTAGGCACAAATTTCAGATCCCTGGTTTGCATTAGCGGACAAGGGATCTGAGTCAGGTTCAGGTATAAATAAACATCAAGAAATAAACATATTTGTTGATGTTTATTTCTTGTGAAAATGGTAAATTTGCCGATGATTTGCCCCTATTCGTCTGGCAGTTCTAAAGACAGTTCATACGCTTTATCTAAGGCCTTTCCGAGACTATCGTAAGCCTGCGGGTTTTTTTTCACAAATTGAGCAAATATTCCCGGATTTCTCAAGAAATTATCAAAGAGAATCCCGGCGGTGTCTAGATCGTTAAAATGTAAATTGCCATCGTCAGTTTTAGTGATTTTCCCGGTTTTAATTCCTTCAGCGAAGATTCGATTGATTTCTTTGAGCCCCCGCTTAAATTTTTTGAGTCTTGCTTGTTTTCCCATTTTGATTTTCTTCTGATTTGGCGATTAATTTGGCGATTAATTATTTAAGGTTGTTAATTATTGGCTATTGGCTATTTGTCTTGAATAACCAGTAACCAAAGAATCCCTACCCAACAACCAACAACCAATAACTAATAACCCTATTTTGAATGTTTAATTTTCAAGTAGGCAGCAGCCCGGAGCACTTCGGCGACAGTCCAAGCTTGGCCGATCGCACCTTTGGGATGCATCGGGGCATTCCCATCAAAAATTTCGCTGAGATTACCGACACAAGCATCCATTAGATGATCGGCCATTGGCTGGAGAAACCTTTGAGCTTGTTTTGGCTGGTGATAGACCCGAAGATAGGCGAGGACAAATGGCCCAAGCAGCCACCCCCAGACCGTTCCCTGATGATATGCCCCATCTCTTTCAAAGCGATCGCCCAGATAATAGCCTTTATAGGCCGGATGATCTGGGCTGAGGCTGCGAAGTCCATAGGAGGTCACGAGCGATCGCGCACAACTATCGACCACTCCGCGTTGCTTGGCTGGAGTTAAAGGACTATGACATAAAGACACGGCGAAAATTTGATTCGGTCGCAAGGAATCATCATGGTCTTGCGGCCCATCAACTACATCGTAACAATAGCCTAATTCGGGATTCCAGAACCGGGCAAACCCGGCGATCGCTTGTTCGGCCATTTGCTGATATTCTGAAGCCGGATAATACATCAAGTCCGCAAACTCCACCATAATTTGCAGGGCGTTGTACCACAGGGCATTTACCTCCACGGGTTTGCCAATCCGAGGTGTCACCACCCAATCCCCCACTTTGGCATCCATCCAGGTGAGTTGAGTCCCCAACTCACCACAGTAAATCAAGCCATCTGTGGGATCTAAATGAATATTATATCGAGTCCCCCGACGATGCCAATCAATAATATCTATTAATACCGGCCAAAGTTGTCGCACTAATTGGACATCACCCGTCGCTTCGTAGTAAGCCCGAATCGCCTCAAAATACCATAAAGTCGCATCTACGGTATTGTAATGGGGCGTTTGTCCCGCTTCGGGAAAAGTATTCGGCAACATTCCTTGATTGACATATTTGGCAAAGGTTTGTAGCACCGTGCGAGCGATTTCTGGTCTTCCGGTACAAAGGGTTAAACCGGGCAGGGCGATCATCGTATCTCGACCCCAGTCACTAAACCAGGGATAACCGGCAATAATCGTTTTCCCTTCTGGGGCATCCGGTAACGGACGACTGACAATAAATTGGTCTGCGGCTAAGACTAATTGTTTAACCCAATTCGGTGCTTTTTTGGCTAAACGATACGGTTTTATCTCTTTGCTTTTTGCTTGCTTGTGGCAAGAATTTTTAATCAGATATTTCTGGTATTTTTTTTGGGCTTTTAAGCTTTGTTCTGGTGGTAAGGTGGGGAATTCTTCCGTACTAGCCACGATAGTGATAGTTTCTTCGGGCTGAAGTTCCGCCCGAAAAGTGGCGACTTGAAGATGATCTTCGCAGTAGTCCATGCCGCGATCGTGTTCTTTATTGAGGTAAAAGCCGTAATACCAGCGATGCACTGGTTCGATTCTCACCCCAGTTGATTTCTCTGGCTCGAAGGAAGTATAACTGCGTAAATATAAGGCAATCTCCTGATTAGCAGAACAATTTACACAGACTCCGTTGTCTACAGAAGTCATGGTCATTTGCCAATCATGGGCATGGGTTTGGTGATGATGACCTCGGTGGTTGACTAAGGTCGCGATCGCCAATTTCATCGGTTTAGTAGACCGGCGTAACTTATAAGAAATATAGGTAGTATTTTCCCCTTGCTGCATCCAAATGCGTTTTTCTAATAAAGCATCCGCTAAAGCAAATCGCCAAACGGGAATTGTTCCATCTAGGTGGAAACTTTCTAAATACAAATTTCCTTGGGGATTGATACTGCCATCAGCCCAACGGTTAGTAAATAAGGGATAGAATTGACCGTTGTACTCAACGGTTTCATCTAATTTGGTTAGTAATAAAGTTCGCCCCACGGGTGGTTTGAGTGCGGCAATAAGTAGCCCGTGATAGCGTCGAGTCAGCATCCCGGCGATCGTGCCCGACGCATAACCCCCAATGCCATTAGTGACTAACCATTCCCTCGACTCAGCTAATATGGCATTTCCACAAATTTCTCGTCCAAGTTTCATAACTCTCAGCGCGATCGCCTCTATCTCCTTGTAGTTTGGTGCGTTTCCGGTAGACGGTTAAGAATTTACCCTCGCAAAACTATTGTAAACCAAACTTTTAGAGTTAACGATCTTTTTTCAGCAAAAATTATGTTTTGCTTCCGCATTAATACGCATCCCATTACATGATTCTTGTGTTTAGAGGCAACCGATAAAATCCCCGTAATTCCCCGCACAAGCAAATATAGCGACTGTCATAGTTATGAAGTACAAAAAAAATTTGTCATTCCCGCGTCCTTCGAAGCCTGGGGCGTTAGCGCTATAGGCGGGAATCCAGAAAACCTCTGTACTTCCTTCGGACAATAACCGCTATAATTATGGAGATATCCCCCATAGACTTCTGCCATCATCCGGCGGGCCGATTTGGGAGGATATCTTCAGTATTTTCCGATAATTATGCTAAAATTCGGCTAATGCTAAAATTAGCTAATCATTTTCCTCTTCATTACTTTCTGGGATTAGTAACGCTAACTGATAAATCTTGCGCCGAGAAACCGAGGTTTGTTCGGCCATAATTCTGGTAGCTTCAGACCGGGACATTCCTTGTTTTAATAAGTTTTCTAACTCGGTTGTTAAAGTGGTGTCAGAGATTTCTTCAATGGCTTCACTTTTCCCGTCAATAACTAATGTAAATTCCCCTTGCGGTGGCACTGATTGATAGTAGGATAATGCCTCTCCAATGGTTCCCCGCCAAAATTCTTCATGGAGTTTGGTTAATTCCCGACCTAGGGCGATCGCGCGATCGCTTCCTAAGCAATTAGCCAAATCTGCCAAAGTTTTCTCTAAGCGGTGGGGCGACTCATATAAAATAATCGTCCGCGCCTCAATTTCTAACACATCTAACCGCTGTTGGCGTTCTTTTCCCTTACTCGGTAAAAACCCTTCAAACACAAATCTTTCTGTCAGTAATCCCGCCGCACTTAGGGCCGTAATTGCCGCATTTGCCCCCGGAATGGGCACCACCCTAAAGCCAACATCGATAGCAGCTTTTACGATTTCATAACCCGGATCGGAAATTCCCGGCATTCCCGCATCCGTGACTACCGCAATATTTTTTCCCGCTTTCAACTTATCCAGCAACTCAGGAATTCGTTGTTTTTGGTTATGTTCGTGATAACTAATTTGCGGCACCTTAATTTGAAAATGATTCAGTAATTTTCCTGTATGCCGCGTATCTTCCGCCGCAATATAATCCACTGATTGCAAAATTCGCACTGCCCGAAAACTCATATCTTCTAAATTGCCAATGGGCGTAGCGACAATATAGAGAATTCCTGCGGTTACTTCACTGTTCATGTTATTGGTTGTTGGTTGTTGGTTGTTGGTTGTTGGTTGTTCGTTGTTTGTTGGTTGTTGTTTGCTTTTTGGCTACTCTTGACTTGCCAATTTGACCAAGTAAATCAAACCAATGGGGTTAACTTGACTATTTTACCATAAAAAACTCCACAACAGCTATTTAATTTTAATTAGTCAGTTATCTAAATTATAGCCAAATGAAAATAATTGATTAATTACAGCAGATTCCATATTTATAAAGTAGGGACACGGCATTGCCGTGTCCCTACCTCGATCGATAATTTGGTGTATTTGATAACAGCGTAAATTGCTGTCAAATTATTCACCATGAAAAATATTTTGAGATTAATTGATTATTGCCTATTCAGATTTAATTTAATCTCACTAATTCGTTAACCAATTTTCTAGCTGTAAGTCTTTAACCCTAGTTAAGTCAGAATCGTGGGAAACTAAAATTAATCCATGAATCATAGCAGTAGCGGCGATCAAAATATCTGCATCTTGAATAATCCTCCCTTGACGGGTTAAATCTGCATGAATTTCTGATGCTTTTTGAAAAATCCTCAGATCGTCTAAAAATAAAATGGGATAATCTTGACAAAATTGTTCAAACAAAGCCAGTTTCTTGGTAGCATTAGTTCTGAGCAGACCTCTTTGGATTTCATAGTAAGTTATCCCACTAATACCAATAAATTGACCTTGATACCTGAGTTCTCTGATTTTTAATCCGATTTCTGGATTTTGTTTGAGAAAAGCGGAAACAATGTTAGTATCTAATAAATAACCCATTTACCCTCGCTTCACCGATTCATCAAAAAGTCGCATTTGCTCTGGAGTAAAATCATTGAGCATTCCTGAGACTAAATTTAAAGACAAAATACTTTTAATCCGTTTGGTTAATTCTGACTCTGAAATACTATTCAGGTCGGGAATGGCTACCGGATTAAAATTTTGATTAATCATCAGAATCATTTCCTGGCGATCCAAGTTTTCTTGGTAAAGCGGATTATTGTCAATTAAGGTTTCGACAATTTGGGTTAATTTTTGACTATTCGTTTGATGGTTAGTAACTTGAGTCATGTTCAAGCCTCCGCAAAATAATATCTTTGACTGGGGAAATGATTGTTTTGTCCAAATATGGGATGCTGCCAAATACCGCAGCATTTACTCTGGAATCATTATAACTCTTAACAGGATTTTCTCCAATTTGTGATGGTTATGACTGATGACTGATTCGTGGTGAGTGGTTCGTTTCTCTCCCTATCGGCGACGACCAACAAATAACAAATAACCAACAACAAATAACCAACAACAAACAACAAGCAACCAATATTTCGTGAGAGTCCGGTTCCGCGACAGCGGATCGCGAATGCGAATCGCACATAACAGTCTGGTCGATCGCTTGCCACTATACTAAATCGGAATAAGGCATTGAAATTATGATGAGAGGAATTGCCGGTGACTCCAGAAACTTTAACTCAAAAACCTTCTGTCACCTCGACCTCAAAGGAGTTTAACTCCTTTAGTGCGGCTGAATTTGACCATGCGGTGATGGAAACTTATGGCCGTTTTCCCATTGCTTTGACCAAAGGCGAAGGCTGTCGCGTATGGGATACGGACGGGAAAGAATATCTAGATTTTGTAGCGGGAATTGCTACTTGTACTTTAGGACACGCTCACCCGGCAATGGTGGCGGCAGTGACGCAGCAAATGCAAACATTGCACCATGTTTCTAATTTGTACTATATCCCGGTACAAGGTCAGTTGGCTCAGTGGTTGGTGGATCGTTCTTGCGCCGATCGCGCTTTTTTCTGCAATTCCGGGGCAGAAGCGAACGAGGGGGCGATTAAATTGGCCCGCAAGTACGCCCATACGGTGTTAAATATTGACGACCCAGTGATTTTAACTGCCCATGCGAGTTTTCACGGGCGGACTTTGGCCACTATTACGGCTACGGGTCAACCTAAATATCAAAAGAATTTCGATCCCCTGGTGCCCGGATTTTGCTATGTGCCCTTTAATGACTTGGAAGCGATTGAAACCGCGATCGCCCAACTCGACGGGGGCGAAAAACGGCGCGTGACGGCCATTATGCTGGAAGCTTTGCAAGGAGAGGGGGGCGTCCGTCCCGGTGACGTGGCTTATTTCCAAGCAATTCGCAAAATTTGCGATGAAAAAGGCATTTTGCTGATTTTGGATGAAGTCCAAGTGGGAATGGGACGTTCTGGCAAACTTTGGGGTTATGAAAATCTGGGCATTGAACCGGATATTTTTACTTCTGCCAAAGGGTTGGGCGGTGGCATTCCCATTGGGGCGCTGTTGTGCAAGTCCCATTGTGATGTGTTTAAACCGGGGGATCATGCCAGCACTTTTGGCGGCAACCCCTTTGTTTGTGCGGTCGCTTTGGCGGTTTGCCATACTTTGGACAGCGAAAATTTACTGGCGAATGTCCAAGACCGGGGGCAACAGTTGCGCCAAGGTTTACAGGCGATCGCCGCTAAATATCCCACTCTGGTGGAGGAAGTGCGCGGCTGGGGTTTGATTAATGGTTTGGAACTCAAAGCAGATAGCCCGATCGCTTCTACTGACCTGGTGAAAGCAGCAATTTCTCAAGGATTGCTGTTAGTTCCCGCTGGTCCGAAAGTGGTGCGGTTTGTCCCCCCGTTAATTGTCTCTGCCGCAGAAATCGATCGAGCTTTGCAACTGTTTGAAGCGGCGATCGCGCAACTGGTGTAGAGATATCTTTGTCCGGTGGGCGTAGCTTGTAGGGTGGGTAAATTTTGCCCACCCTACTTTTTGTATGATATTTTTTATATTATATATCGCATTTTCTTTCTAATTTGTGAAGTCTCTGGACTTGCGATCGCCTAATATCATTTTTTACTCGATCTACTATTCGATCTAAAAATTATGGCCAAAGATTCAACGATTTCGCCAAGCCAATGGTTACAGCAAAAACAGCTTTTACTCCGAGCGATCGCTCGACAAGTTCGTCGGGGATTGCCCTTAGCCAAAATTTTAGCAACTAGCGCCAAAGGCACCCAAGCTTTATTAAAAAATGATTGGGTATCGATCCAGGAACAATCTGCCGGAAATGATGCCGAAAAAACAATGGCGATCGAGGGCGGAAAATCGGCATCTTATGGTGAGTTAATTTCTCACATTATTTATGAATATTTTCTATCTTTCATTCAACAAAATCAAAATATTAGTATTTTGACAAATTTTATCTTAATTCAAGATTTAAATAAAATTAATTTAGTCAAATTATCTCATAAAATTAGCCAAGATAATGAGCCATTAAAAGGTAATTTAATTATCCCCATTATTTGCTATCAGCATCAGAGCCAAGCCGGAACCACTCCGCCTAAATATCTCTGGGGTTGGTTGCTGGCTCAAGAATGCAGTGATGGCCGCAATTGGCATTGGTTTGAAGTTGAACTGGTGCGGGAAATTGTCCAGTTATTAGCGATCGCGATCGAGCAACAGTCCCCCAGCAAACAGCAGGAAATTGCCCCACCTAAATCAAGTATCATTGATTTGCAGAATTCTCCCATTGAACTAACACAAATTTTAGAAATTGCTGATGACGCAATTATCTGCTGCGATCGAAATCAAAAAGTTATTTTATTTAATCAAGGGGCAGAAAAAATATTTGGCTATTCGCGACAGGAAGTCATGGGTAAATCTTTGGATATTTTTCTCCCCAAGCGATTAATGTCTGCCCATCGTCAGCACGTCCAAGAATTTGCTAATTCCCCGGAAATTGCCCGCAAAATGGGCGATCGCCGCCGCAATATTTTAGCCCGTCGCAAAGATGGTCGAGAATTTCCGGCAGAAGCTTCTATTTCCAAGCTGGACTTAACCAATCAAACTATCTTCACAGTAATTCTACGGGATATTACCACTCAAAAACAAATAGAAAATGCTCTACGGGAAAGTCAAGCTAATTTAGCCAAAGCCCAAAGTATCGCCCATATCGGCAGTTGGGAATTCAATCTAGCGACCCAAAAATACACTTGGTCTGAGGAATTATTTAATATCTTTGGTTTTGACTCCCGCAACCCAGAACTTGCCTATCGGGAATATTTTCAATCCATCGATCGCCGAGATAGATCCCGCTTAGATCAATGCTTAAAAAAAGCCATTAAGGAGGGAACTCCTTACAAAATTGATTTGCGAATTTTACTCAACAATGACATTACTAAATACGTCGAAGCGCGAGGAGAAGCACTTCAGGATGAAGCAGGTCAAGTAATTAAACTTTATGGCACTATTCTCGATATTACAGACCGAAAACTTACGGAAAAAAGGCTGGGGGCGATCGAATCTCGGTTTCAGGCATTTATGAATTATGCCCCGCTACTAAGCTGGATTGCCGATATTGATGGGATGGTTATTTATGGTAATCAATTATTTTTAAAATTATTTAACCAAAATAAACCGCTGCGCGATCGCACCAGTTTTTGGGATCTATTCTCCCCAAACATGGCAGAAAGGTATCTGGAAACAAACCGCATAGTTGCCAGAACCGGGGAAGTTTTACAAGCGATCGAGTCGGGAATATTTGCTGATGGTAATACTAAACATTACCTGACTTGTAAATTTCCCATATTTCAAGAAGGCGAACCGATTTGGATTGGCGGAATTGCGATCGATCTCACGGAACAACAAGAAATTCAAATGGCTTTACAGGAAAGTGAAGAAAAGTTTCGCCAAGTGGCTGAGAATATTCACCAAGTATTTTTTATGACTTCTGTGGAGGGAGAAATGCTTTATATCTCTCCAGCTTATGAAAAA
Organism: Oscillatoriales cyanobacterium; assembly: GCA_011390955.1. Taxonomy (GTDB): domain Bacteria; phylum Cyanobacteriota; class Cyanobacteriia; order Cyanobacteriales; family Laspinemataceae; genus Planktothricoides. Next base: position 152,148 of record JAABRM010000014.1, read on the forward strand.
ATTTGGGGCATGAGTTGCCAAAGTCTTTATGAAAATCCCGAAGCCTGGATGTCATCAGTTCATCCCGAAGATTTACCCCAAATAAAACTCAATTTCCAAAATCACCTTAACCCGGCAACGGTCTTTGATGAAACTTATCGGATTTTACGTCCTGATGGGGAAATTCGCTGGATTAGAACCCAATCATTTCCCCTGTATAACGATAACGGAGAAATTAGCCGATTTACGGGTTTGGCAGAAGATATTACTGTTCGTAAATTAGCCCAAGAAAAAATCGAACAACAATATCAACAAGCTTTACTATTGCGGCAAATTACTGATGAAATCCGCCAAAATTTAAGTAGCGAACATATTTTTGCGACAACGGCAATTCAGATCGGTCAAGTGTTTGGGGTGAGTCGGTGTTTGATTCACCGTTATACCAGCGAACCATATCCCCAAATTCCCCTGATGGCAGAATATATTCACGGTGAATATTCATCGCTGAAACAGATAGAAATCCCGATCGCCGAGAATTGCTATATTCAGCAAGTGCTGGAACAAGATCGGGCGATCGCCACCGAAGATATTTGCTCAGATTCTTTATTAGAACCGATCCGCTATTTTTATCAACAACTGGAAATTAAATCAATGTTGACCATTCGCACTTCCTATCAACAACAGCCGAATGGTGCGATCGCCTTACATCAATGCGATCGCATTCGTCCGTGGAATCAAGAGGAAATCCAACTGCTACAAGATGTGGCTTCCCAAGTGGGAATTGCGATCGCCCAAGCCACTCTTTTGGAAACAGAAATTCAGCAACGTCAAGCCTTGACGAAAAAAAATGAAGCCTTAGAAAAAGCCAAAATTGCCGCTGAAGCCGCGAACCGGGCTAAAAGTGAATTTTTGGCCACCATGAGTCACGAAATTCGCACCCCACTCAATTCAGTGCTCGGTTTTAGCAATATCCTGGAATCAATCGTCACAGATCCGAAAGCCAAATCTTACATTAAAGCGATCGTCACCAGTGGCAAAACCCTCCTATCTTTAATTAACGATATTCTAGATTTAGCCAAAATTGAAGCCGGGAAACTAGACATTAACTTAGACCCCTTGGATCTGCGACAACTCCTAGAAGATATTCAGCAAATTTTCCAACACAAAGCAGATCGACAAGGCTTAGAATTGAACCTAAAAATCGATGAAACCTTGCCTCTCAGCTTATTATTAGATGAAGTCCGCATTCGGCAGATCCTCTTTAATTTAGTCGGCAATGCCATCAAATTTACCCCCGCTGGGCAGATAGAAATCAGCGTCAACTATGGCAAATCTATACCTGCCGAACCGGACAAAATTAGTTTAGAAATTATTGTCAAAGATACGGGAATTGGCATTGCCCCAGAAAAGCAAGCACAAATTTTCGAGGCATTTGTGCAAAGCGACAGTCAAACCACTCGTAAATATGGGGGTACTGGCTTAGGTTTAACCATTACCCAACGGTTAATTAAACTCCTTGGCGGCACTATTTCTCTGGAAAGTAACCTCAACCAAGGCAGTACCTTTACCGTCACCTTGCCGTCAGTGAAAATCTTGGATAATCTGCCAATTATTTCCCCAATTATCGAAGATAATGACTTCCAGCAATTTGCCCCCATGACCATTTTAGTGGTGGACGACCTCCAATCTAACCTAGACTTAATCACCGAATACTTTGCTAATACCCACCATCAGTTAATTTTTGCCCATGATGGGCAAGAAGCCATTCAGATGGCAATGACCCACTCTCCCGATTTAATTTTCTTGGATTTAAGAATGCCCAACATGGATGGGTATGAAACCGCGCAATTCCTCAAGGAAGATCCGGAATGCCAAAATATTCCTATTATTATGATCACCGCCTCCGCTGAAAAAGAACATGAAATCAAAATCAAACAACTGTGCGAGGGATTCTTAGCAAAACCCGTCACCGCTGGTCAACTGGTCGCAATGATGAAAACAATTTTTCCGGTACATTCCCCAGAAAAACCAACCCAAAAATCTAGTGATTTTCCGGCAAGTTTTACCGCAACGCTGAATTTACCAGAACTGCTGGTTAAGTTACAAGCAGAAATAGAAAATTCCTGGCAGGAAATCCAGGCAACTTTAACCATGCGCGAGGTTGAAGGGTTTGCCCAACGATTAGCAACTTGGGGCAAAGAACACCAATGTCAGCAGTTACTAGATTATGCTGATACTTTAATAACTCAACTGGATGATTTTGACTGGGATCGCATTCCTGATACTGTAAGTCAGTTTCCTCATTTAGTTGAGTTTTTGGAGTAAATTATGTTACTTTAAGCCTAGAAACCGGGTTTCTTTTTAGATATCACAGTTAACTATTATGTCCACAACTTGGGTCCCGGTTTCTTTTTTGGCAGCAACCAGAACCCATAAACCGGAACTCAGAAACCGGGTTTCTTGTTTGGTATCACAGTTAACTGTTGTATGCCTCACAGAAACCCGGTTTCTTTTTTCGGCAGCAAACCGTTTTTGTTTCTTGAAGCGATCGCCCATAATAATTAACAGCTAAAAATTAATCTAATTAGCAATAAAAATATATAAAATAATTGAAATTAACTTAATTCTTATGCTAAAATAGTATCAGAAAATCAATCATAATCATACATGGCTAATTCAACCCCAGCCGAATATGACAGTCCTTGGAAAGAAGCCTTGGACTTATATTTTCCCGAATTCATGGCCTTCTTTCTGCCTGAAGCTTACGCCGACATTGATTGGTCGCGAGGATATGAATTTCTCGACAAAGAACTGCCAAAAATCATCCGAGATGCGGAACTAGGAAATCGTCTAGCGGATAAACTGGTAAAAGTTTGGCGGCGGGATAATTCTCAAAGCTTAGTCTTGATACATATTGAAATTCAAAGTCAATATGAAACCGACTTTCAGCAGCGGATTTTTGTGTACAATTACCGCATCTTTGACCGCTATCGTCTGCCCGTGGCCACCTTAGTAATTTTAGCGGACGAACGCCCCGCTTGGCGTCCCCAAAACTATGACTATCAAATTTGGGGAACCCAGACAAGCATACAGTTTCCCGTGGTAAAATTATTAGATTATGAAGCCAATTGGTCAGCCTTAGAAGCCAGTTCTAATCCCATGGCAGTCATGGTGATGGCGCATCTAAAAACCCAAGCGACCAACGGCAACTCCCAAGAAAGATTACAATGGAAAATAGCGGTAGCTAAAAGCCTTTATCAAAAAGGATATAGCCGCCAGCAAATTTTGGAGCTATTTCGGTTAATCGCTTGGATGATGACCTTACCAGAAGAACTGGAGAAATCTTTTAATATAGAAATCACCCATTACGAGGAGGAAAGCAAAATGCCCTATATCACCCCCCTGGAACGCTTTGCTATAGAAAAAGGACGCCAAGAAGGAATTCTTGCAGGACGCCAAGAAGGAATGCTAAAAAACCGTCAAGAGGATGTAATTGAAATCCTAGAAACCCGGTTTTCTCCGGTGCCCACTTCTCTAGTTGAGACAATTAATCTGATGGAAGATGCGGCGTTATTAAAGACTCTGCATAAGCGGGCGATTACTATTGGTTCGATCGCTGAATTTGAACAGTTAATTCAAGAACTAACTCAGCAATAGGCGATTCTTCCTTTAAACCCAGAAGCCAAAACCCAGCAACCGGGTTTCTTGTTTGGTATCACAGTTAACTGTTATATCCACCACAGAAACCCGGTTTTTTTGGCAGCAACCTTTTTTTGTTTTGGGGCGATCGCACCAAGCGGATACCAAAGCAGCGATCGCCTATATATCTATATATATGGCCGCAGCTTTCCCCACAATCTGAGCCTGAGAGAAATTACTTCAACACTGCCACTTCAAGAGTCTTGACAATATGGCGATCCAGTATGGCGACAGTGGATCCATTAATTGGCAGCACTGGAGGAGCCTTAAATTGTGACATGGCCAATCCCGAAAGCCCTCCTCATTTGTTATTCGGAAGTAACATCGGGTCACAATTAGGATCAATTTAGGTCACAATTCCGGTGACAATTATTGAGCCGACACCAGGGGGGAAGTTATCAAGCTTTTATGTAAAATTAAACCTTGACAACTTACGTTTGTATAACTTACAATAAAAATTAATTCAGGACTTCTACAACAAATCAATCGGCGATCGCCCGATTTTCCCACAACCTATCAATGTGCATATATCCAAAGCCATCAGTAGAAATACGGAAACTTTCGGGGGGTCAGCCCAGGGATTTTGACCATTTTTGCCAAAATTCAAGTAATCTTTGCGTAATTTTACGGAAAAAAACATCCCTCTGATGATTTCACAATTGTCGTAAAAAATACAACCAACCCTTACCCTTGGATTATTCGGCAATTGTGATATCGCTTCTTTTTGTCTTTACTGCCTCTTGGCTATTCAATATTCCGTGATATTTTTAAAGATTCTGTAAATTAGACAAATATCTCTTGACATCATTTTCAGAATTTTTCAAAATTATTAATAATTGCTGGCCAAGGACAAGA